>JAJYUA010000007.1 GCA_021792755.1 Pseudomonadota bacterium | reverse complement strand
CTATGGAATAAGGCGCCGCAAATAAATACCGGTCTAAAGTGTCACGGCTGGGTGAATGAGGTCACTCCATTCGCCACGAAACGTGTTTGGCTCGAGCTCGGCGCGTTGTGCGACGGTGAGCTTGCCGCGACTTTTCAACAAAATCCAGCGCAGCCCCTTGAGGCTCGGATGGAGCTTTTGCTCGCGCCGGCGCATCTTGTCGATTGCCTCGGAGGCGTGGGCGATCACATGGAACTTGTCGAAGGTGATCTGGGCTTTGGGCAGGTGATCGGTGACGCCGCGGATGAAGGCGGGCAACATGCCGATGCTGACCGAGTCGATCTGCGTGGGCCTGCCGCGGTGGGCGCGCAGATTCGCGGCGAACGCCTCGACGGTCGCCGCTTCCTTGCCTTCGGCCACGAAGATCACTCGTCGTCGCGCCGGATCAGGTGCTCGGCAAAGAACGTCTGTACCAGTGCCGGGAAGGGCGGCGACGCCGCCGTCCCGCTCTACTCATGGCTATTCCTTCACTTCGTCCACGGGTTGATGACCTCTAGCCCGCCGGCCGCGAAAGGTGAGGTATCGCGAGAGGCCACGATGAAGCCTCGTGAGGCTGCGATGGCGGCCAGGTATCCGTCGGGGGTCGGAAATCCACGGCCGCCATTCCTCGCCTTCGTGGCAAGTTCCGCATCATGACGCGCTGCCTCACTATCGAAGGGCAGCACACGATCCTGGAACAGTTCCGGCAACCCATCCAGTGCGCAAGCCAGGCGGTTCTTCCGCTTTCCCGCGGGCAGGACCGCGACGCCGAACGTCAGCTCAGCGAGGGTCACGGTAGACAGATAGAGCCTCTCGCTGGCCTGCTCGTTGAGCCAGGTGCGCACTGCCGCGTCGGCCTCCGACTTCATCGCCTCGAAGACCACGTTGGTGTCGAGAACGATCATCCAAAGCTCAATGGTTTGGCCGACGTCTTGTCGCGCGCATGCTCGCTGAGCGCGATGTCCTCATCGGTCAGTCCGACCTTGCGGCAAGGAGCGCCCAGTGCATCGCCCATGCGCACGCGCTTCTCGGGTTTCACGGCACTCGCCAGGATCTCGCGCACCTCAGCTTCGGTGCTGCGGCCGTGCTGAGCGGCCCGCATGCGCAAGGCGCGGTGCACCTCATCGGGGACATTGCGGACGGTCAATATCGCCACAGTCGAACACCATTGGGTGCTTTCAATGACTGCATCGTGGAGATCCCAGGGAATCAACACGTTTCAGGTGTTTGCCCTTCAGCGCCTTCGCTGGAGCAAAGGAGGAGCGCCCGCCCGATCCTCGGCGCACGGATCGCGCCGCTCGGCCCTCCCCTGGGGAGGCGATTTAACCCCGGTGCTGGGCGAGGCTTCGGCAGGCGTTGAATCGCGCAGCCCATCGGAATGGGCGGTCGAGTATCTGGCCCGCTGCGAATCGGCGGAATTGCGCTCCGAAGTGGGGTCGCCGTCATTCCTCTGGGGAAGCGTCGAGCTCGCGAAGGCTTTCCGCTGTTGGCGGGCTGTCCACGGCGCCACGGGAACTGGGTCAGGTCCGCTTTCGTGACCTCCGTGCTCGCTATTGCTTCATGTGCGAGCACGCCCTGATCGTCTGTCTCGACGACGAGATCGGTCTCGTGCCGCCCGTCGTCGGTGCGGCAGTGATGAACGCGTGCCTCGGCGTTCCCGCGCATAGGCGGCCTGGAAGCTACCGGGTCTTAGCCGAGGCCGCTTTCGCGGTCTTGATATCTACTAAGAAACACTACTATGTCGCCTTGCGGATCAACAGCTTACGGATCGCTGTTTCATCCCACGGGGTCCGGCCGCGCCGGATGAAGAACTATTAAGAATCATTCCCTCGAAATAATCCTCTCTACAGAATAGCGGAGAAGCTGCTGTGCTCCCGCCGGCGTATGCCCGGGAGCCTGGCGCCGAGTCCGATAAGGTGCGTGCCGATCCAGATGTCAGTCAGGCGCTACGATTCTCGCTTGCCGGCGTACAGCTAAAGTTCTCCGCGACGACCAAGACCTCCGGCAGCCTTGCCATTCCGGCCAAAGGCGTCGGTGGCCACCGGATCGTCAAGCTGCCCTCGGAGCGCCATGCCGGCGTGCCACGCAACGAGTACAGCATGATGACCCTAGCCTCGAAGCTCAGCATGAATGTGCCGCGGGTCAAAGTCGCGGACATCCGTGACATCGAAAACCTCCCCTCTGGTCCGGGACAGATGCGCGAGCGCGAGGCCGTTGCCACGACCGCCTATGTTCCGGATGAGACCTCAGCACTTAAATTCAGCCGCAGCAAGTTCTACAAGGATCTCACGCTCGACGAGCTCGCACATATGGCTGACCGGGCAAACCTGCCCGAGAAGCTGGTCCTGAATGCCGCGAAAGATACGGTGCAGCGCTTCCGCGAGTTGTGGTCGCAGGAACGTTCCAACCGGCCCTTGTCTCAGGATGTCATTCAGGCGCTGGAACGTCAGTTGAGCTTGGTGCCACTGGCCAGGCAGTAACGCCAAGAACCGACATTCTCGATTTGCATTGACCGTCACGTGGATGACTTGGGGCTAGGCGCTCTCCAACGTCCAGTCGAGCGCGGGTCCTTGGATTGGCTTTGACGCCCGTGAGGACAGGCGAGATCGCAACGTCCCGCTGGAACTGCCATTGCTCGAGAACGGAGCGGGTGATGGAAATCGAACCCATGGACGATTCGACGAAAATCAATATCTTGTCTCAATTTCGACAGGCAGGGGCGATTCAGGTGCGAGATCTCGCGGTACGTGGGGCGCTGTCAGGCAATCTATGGCAATGGATGGGCACAGCGCCGAAAGATCCGCGCCCGACGACCGATCAGGCGTATGCGCTACTGCAAACGCACGGCATCATCGAGCTTCGCGAGCTCTCGATCGAACGTACCGAGTGGCAAATTCCCGACCTTCCGCGCGATCTCCAGCACGAGGCAGTCTGAAAAGCCGAGGGAAGGCCGCTTGCGGTAGCTCTCGATGGCCGCCGACACGACATCGGAGTCCTGTACCGCAAGCTGCTGGTGGTTGAGCAACATGTCGACTGCCGTCGCGATCTGCTCCGGCGTGCGCTCGTAGACTGCATCGAGCACCCACATCGTCTCAGCCAGCACCAGCTGCGATACCCATGCGCCACCTGCGACGAATTCTTCGGCGACGCGAGCCTGGTCCGCGTCGTCGCGCACAACGAGGCGTACCAATACGTTCGTGTCAACCGCGCGCATGCCGCTTCCGGATGTACTTCCGGACCGCCTCCCTCACCTCCACGGGTCTCGCCCTTGAGGCTTCTTCCGGAAAGAGCGCGGCGTGTACGTCCTGGGACGTATATCGTCCAGCCCTTCGGACGATGACTTGGTTATCTTCTTCGTCCCACTCGAGAACGGAACCGGGGCCCACGCCGAGCTTCTTGCGAACCTCGGCGGGCACGGAGATCTGACCCTGAGCGGTCACTTTTGAATGGCCGATAGCCATTGGAACATATTACCATGGTAATGCGGCGGACGCAAATGCGGTGGCCGAGATTACGGCGGCCATCGGCTCGGATGAGCTGCCTCACGTTCCGAACGCTGGTGATCGTGGACCAAATGCGCCGCTACCTCTCAGGCGGTCCGCTGACGACCCTTCGGAGACATCCGCAATGTCCGCTATCGGGCATATCAAGTGCACACGCCCTCGTGACAATGAACGCGCGATGGCGTCTTATGACACCAAGGCGGCGCAGCGATGACAGGGACGAAGGTGCCGCGGCGGGCCGCGAAAGAGGTTGCTGCTATAGGAATCGTTGGGCGATTGCCTTCAGAACGGCGTGAGTGCGATCGCGAGCCTGCAGCTTATCCAGGATCTCCGTCAGATGGCTCTTGACCGTTCCGTCTGAAATATAAATGTCGGTGATGCGATACTGTGGGCCCTTGTGTCGGTCAGCGCCGGTTTCTGCGAGGAGGTGGCTTTTCGTGGTTACTTGCAAAGGCAGTTCAGGGCGCTGACCGGGAACAGCGGGGTGGCCGTGCTTCTCCAGGCGATTGTATTTGCCATTGGGCATGCATATGAAGGACTGAATGCCGTTGTAGTGGTCGGACTGTATGCTCTATTGTTTGGTCTGGTTGCGTGGTGGCGCAGCAGCCTTCGGCCGGGGATAATTGCGCATGCTTGGTCAGATATTTTCGTCAACCTCTTGGCGCGGGTCGTTTAGCAATTCACGACAACTGATCGACAAGGGCTGAGCAAAGTGTCTTGGAGCCGAGATGCTGCCGTCGGGGAAAGTCCAATCCGCTTTGGAGTGCCTCAATTAGGTTGGCGAGCGTCCGGTGGTGGCCTATAGCGGAAATTCTGTTTTGTATGCGGTCTCGGGCCGGTGGCTGGCAAAGAGTTGAGGGATGGCGCTCGCGGCCTCTGATTCGCACTTGGAGTTTGAGACGAAGGTCAAGTGCGACGCTACGTGCGAATGCCGGGGCGGTGAGAGGCGACCGAGGGCAACGATCCGGGGCAGAGTCCGTGCGGAGTTTCCACGAATTTTCCCAAGCGATCAAGATCTTGCCGCCGCCGCTTGCCCGGCTGTGTGCTGGGATGGAGCGGGTGATGGGAATCGAACCCACGTTAGCAGCTTGGGAAGCTGCAGTTCTACCATTGAACTACACCCGCGCGCCCAGGGTGGGATTGTACGAGAGACGCCGCCCGGGCGGCAATCCGCGCTCTTCGGGGCGCGGAGGGGCGGGTGAGGATCCTTGCGGTTGCCCGAACGCCGCTCAGGCAGGCGCGGCCCGCAGGGCTTCGGCCGCGCGTCGCACGGCGGCATCCAGGTCCGCCCGGACCGCATCCAAGCGTTTGCTCGCCGCGGCAACGATTTCCGGCCGGGCCCGTTCCGGCCGCCCGGAATCGAACGGTGGTGCGGGTGCGTACTCGATCGCGAGCTGCACACTTTCGGCGTAATCCTTACCGGCGATCTCCGCCACGACGGTCAAGGCCATATCGATCCCCGCCGTCACGCCACCGCCGGTGAAGACATTGCCTTCCCGGACCACGCGGCCCTCGTCGGGGATCGCGCCGAGCTCGAGCAGAGCATCCCGCCACGCCCAATGGCATGCGGCGCGGCGCCCGGTCAGCAGGCCGGCCGCGGCGAGCAGCAATGAGCCGGTGCAGACCGAAGTGACGTACCGGGCCGACTGCCCGAGGCGCCGCAGCTCGGCGAGGTAGCGCTGATCCTCGAGGGCGACGATGGTGCCGAAGCCACCCGGTACGCAGAGCAAGTCACAGCCTGCGATGCTTTCCAGGCGCCTCACTCCGTCGAACACCATGCCCTCATCCGCCGCGATTCGTCCGCCCTCGACCGATGCCAACAGGCAACGCGCATGCGGCACCCTCGCGAATACTTCGTACGGACCCGTGAAATCCAGCTGAGTAATCCCCGGGTAAAGCGCGAATACCACTGAAAGCCCGCTGCTCATGGTTGCTCTCCTTCGGCGTGATCCGCTTTGACCGAAGCCAGCATCGCAGGCTACAGTGGTGACGTAAATGACCGGAAAACCACCTTTTACGCCATGCCGCGCCGCATCGCGGTCCTGATCTATCCCGGCTTTCAGATTCTGGACGCCACCGGCCCGATCGCGGCATTCGAGATCGCGGCGCGCTACCGGCCTGACACCTACACGCTGAGCGTCATCGCCGCGCAGCCGGGACAGGTGAAAAGCTCCTCTGGGGTCTGTCTGCAGGCCGGGAGGCTCGGCCGCGTCGCCGCCATCGATACGCTCGTGGTGTCGGGAGGGGAAGGCTCACGAACGGCGGCCGAGTGCCCGGCGACCAGACGGTTCGTTCGCGCCAGCGCCGGGCGCTCGCGCAGAGTGGCCAGCGTCTGCAGCGGAACGTACATTCTCGCCGCGGCCGGGCTCCTGGATGGCAAACGCGCAACCACTCACTGGAGCCGCACCGCGGATTTCGCACGCCGCTTTCCGCAGGTGCGCCTCGAGCCGGATCGCATTTTCGTGAGGGACGGAAACATCTGGAGCTCCGCGGGCATCACCGCCGGCATCGATCTGGCGCTGGCATTGATCGGAGAGGACCTCGGCGATGACCTGGCACGACGCACCGCTCAGCAGCTGGTCGTCTATTTTCGCCGGCCCGGCGGCCAATCGCAATTCTCGCCCCTCCTTCAAATGGAACATGCCGGCGGCCGATTCGCCGGGCTATTGGATCATGTGCGCACGCATTTACGCGACAGGCTCGATGTCGATCAGCTGGCGCGTCTGAGCTGCATCAGCCCCAGGCATTTCTCCCGTCTCTTCAAGGCAGAGACGGGCAGCGGACCGGCGAAAGCCGTCGAGCGACTTCGGGTGGACGCGGCGCGCGCGGCCTTGGAAAGCGGCTCCTCCTCGGTGCAGCAGGTGGCGGCATCGAGCGGTTTTGGCGATCCGGAGCGCATGCGCAGAAGCTTCCTCCGCGTTTTGGGCGAGCCGCCGTCGGTGCTGAAGCGGCGGCGGGGCAGAGCAGCTGGCGCTGAATTGCAGCGTGCTGCACGGCCTGGCACTGCCGATAAGGCCGTGCACGGGGCGCGCGGCGATTGCTCCAGGCGCGCCGGCTCTCGTCCGGTCCGGCGATAGCAGGCCGGTCCGCACGCTTGCCCATGAGCACGCCGCAAGCGGCTGCCGGACGAGAGGCAGGCCAATCCGCGCGGCATACGGGTGTCTGCGGCAGCGGGGTGCGCCGGCTGCGCATGCTGCGGCGGTTCACACCTGCAGATGGTGCGCTTCATCTGACAAAATCGTCGCCGCTTGGAGCCACCGGATCGAGACGGCGAAGTGTTGTGATCTGACGCGGGGGACACCGGATGAGCAAGTCGATTGCAGGCGCCTGTCGCGCTCGACAGACATCAACGCGGTGCGTTTCGAACGCCCAATGGAACTTGGGCGCGACCGATGCTAGTCTCTTCGCTCCATGTCTGCCGTCAGCCGAAGGGTTCAAAGAATGAATGTGCGTGGATTGGCGTTTGTGGTCCTGGTGGTCGGCGCGGTGGCGAGCCCGGCGTTCGGTCAAGTGCGCATCGGCGGCGGACTGAGCGACATGGCCCCGTATGTCGGGGCGAATGTGGGACTGCTCCGCTATGACGAAAGCAGTCTCAACACGCTCACCCCGAGCGTCATCTTTGCACGGGTCGGCGTTCCGCTGTCCCCGTATTTCGCCATCGAGGGGCGGTTGGGCACCGGGCTCTCAAGCGACCAGTCGCACGGCGCCTCGGTGAGCGACAGCGTCTTCGGAGGCGGCTACGTCAAGGGCTCCATCTCACTCGCGCCGACCGTCTCCGTATATGCCGTCGCCGGTGTCGCAGCCGTCTCGCTGCATCGCAACTTTGGCGCGGGAGACACGACCGATACGGGATTTTCCGCCGGCCTCGGGGGCGACATCCGGCTCGCGCCGAATATCTGGCTCAATCTGGAATGGACGCATTTGCCGGGCGGGACGAATGCCGGCGCCTCGTACGCTTCAAATCTCTTCTCCGCCGGAGTCACCTTTCCCATTTGACCATCCGGCCGGTGCGCTCGGATCGGTTCCGCCTTTGGTCGATCCGATGCGCAGGCGAGGGGGCGGCGCGACTCGCCGCGGCGTCGCGACGATGCCGGGGGGGGGGCGAGGCGCCCGGCACACTCGGTCCGCCAGCCCCTCAGGCCGGTGACCCGCGGGCGGGAGCCGAAGCCTTCCGGCTCAAAAATCTCCTTATATATACAGGGTATTGTGCCCTGAAATATCCTGAAGCTCGCACGAGAGCCGGAAACGAGGCGAAACGCCGCGCGAGCAGTGGCCGAGCCATGAATGCCGCGGCGCCCCCGGCCCCGAGCGGGCGCGGGCGGTAATCGAGCCCGCGTTGGCAAAGGGCTTGCCTGATCGCCGACAATGGGCCTCGAGCCCATGGACACGAAACTCTTCATCACCGATCCGCAGAACGACTTCTGCGATATCGAGTCGGCGGCACTGCCGGTCCCGGGAGCGAGCGCGGACCTCGAGCGTCTGAGCACGCTCGTTGCGCGGTCGGGCGACGCGGTCACGGAGATCACCGTGACGCTCGACTCCCATCCCTGCGTGGCGATCGAGCGGGTGACCTTCTGGCGGCGGGCGGACGGCGAGCCGGTCGCGCCCTTCACCGAGATCAGCACCTGCATGGTGCGGCAGGGACGGTACCTGCCGCGCCGCGGCGAGCTGCTGTCCGAGGTGGTCGAATACCTGCGCCGGCTCGAGGCGCAGGGCCGCTACCGGCTGATGGTCTGGCCGGTGCACTGTGTGCTCGGCACTCCGGGCCACAACCTCTACGCCCCGCTGGCCCGGGCGCTCGCCGATTGGGAGGTGCGCACCCAGCGCCCGGTCGCAAAAGTGCTGAAGGGCTCCAATCCCCTCACCGAGCATTACAGCGCGATCCGTGCGGAGGTTCCTCGCCAGGACGACCCCGGCACCGGCGTCAATGACAGGCTGATCGAGCGCGCACGTCCCGCGGCGGGGGAGCGGCTGCTCGTGGCGGGAGAGGCCTCGAGCCATTGCGTGCGCGCCACAGTTCTCGATCTTCTCGAGGCATTTTCCGCTCCGGAACGGTCACGGACGGTGCTGCTGACCGACTGTATGAGCCCGGTGGCTGGATTCGAGGCACAGGCGCGCACGTTCCTCTCGGTCGCGTGCGCTGCCGGCGTCAGGCTGATGAGCTGCGAAGAGGCACTCGCCGCGCTCGAGCAGGACAGGCTGATCCGATGAGCACGTTCATCCCGGTGGTCCGCTCGCTGCTCGACACGGACCTTTACAAGTTCACCATGTGGCAGCCCTTTCTGCATTCCTTTCCGGGCAACCACGCCGTCTACCGGTTCGTCTGCCGCAACCGGCCCGGATACCCGCTCGCCTCGCTCGAGCGCGCGGTGAGGGAGCAGCTCGACCACTTCTGCAGCCTCACCTTCAGCGAAGAGGAGCTCGAGTATCTTTCGACGCTGCGCTACCTGAAGCCCGACTTCATAGATTTTCTGCGCATCTTCCGCTTTCAGTCCCGTTATCTGCGGATCGTCGGCGAAGGGGACCAGCTGACGATCGAGGCGCGAGGTCCGCAGATTCACGTGATGGGCTTCGAGATCCACGTGCTCTCGATCGTGAATGAGCTCTACTTTCGCGCCTTCGACGAGCGCTCGGCTCTCGAGGAGGGGCGCAAGCGTCTCGCCCGCAAGATCGAGCGGCTGAGGGAATTCGAGCGCTCCGGTCCTGCGCGACGTCATCCCTTCCTGTGCTTCGATTTCGGCACGCGCCGGCGCTTCTCGCGTCTCTGGCACGAGGAAGTCGTGGCCGTCCTGGCGCGCGAGGTGCCGCAGTACTTCCGGGGCACTTCCAACGTCCACCTGGCCAAGCGGTACGGTTTGACGGCCATCGGCACCATGGCCCACGAGTATCTGCAGACCTTCCAGGCCGTGGGCGTGCAGCTGCGGCACTTCCAGCGGGCGGCGCTCGAGAACTGGGTGCACGAGTACCGGGGCGATCTCGGCGTCGCCCTGACCGATGTCGTCGGCATGGATGCTTTTCTCGCCGACTTCGATCTGTACTTCGCCAAGCTCTTCGACGGGCTGCGCCATGATTCCGGCGATCCGGTGGCGTGGGGTGAGAAGGCGCTGGCGCACTATGATCGCCTGCGGATCGACGCGCACAGCAAGCGCCTGGTGTTTTCCGACGGCCTGACCCTGCAGAAGGCGCTCTCGCTGCATGAGCGATTTGCCGGGCGGGTGCCGTGCGCCTTCGGGATCGGCACCCACCTGACCAACGATCTGGGGATCCCGCCGATCGACATCGTGATGAAGCTGTCGGAGTGCAACGGTCAGCCGGTGGCGAAGCTCTCCGACTCGCCCGGCAAGACGCTCTGCGACGATGAGACTTTCCTCGCTTACCTTCGGCAGGTGTTTGCGCCTCGCGGCGCCTGAGCGACACGCCCAACGCGGCTGCCGGCCTTGCGCGCCGGCGCGACCGCGGCTGACCTGGAACTTGCCTCGCGGTGCGCGGACGGCGGATGATCCCGTGCATGAGTGTCACCTCCGAGCAGACGATAACCCGGTCGGTCTGCGTCTATTGCGCCTCGAGCCGCGCCGCCCACCCGGAATATCGCCAGGCGGCGTTCCGGCTCGGCGAAGTCCTGGCCGCCCACGGCATCGGGGTCATCTACGGCGGCGGGGCCGTGGGCTCCATGGGGGCGTTGGCCGATGGGGCGCTGAGCCGGGGCGGGCGCGTGGTCGGCATACTGCCGCGCTTCATGGCGGACCTGGAATGGGGCCACTCGGGGCTCACGGAGCTGAGGCTCGTCGAGGACATGCGCAGCCGCAAGCACCTGATGCTCACGGGCGCGCAGGCCGCGATCGCGCTGCCCGGGGGCAGCGGGACCCTGGAGGAGCTGCTGGAGGCCGTCACGCTCAAGCGCCTGGGGCTGTATCTCGGTCCCATCGTGCTGGTGAACACCCGCGGTTACTTCGAGCCGCTGTTGGCGCTGCTCGAGCACTCCGTGGCGGAGCGGTTCATGGACGAGCGGCACCTTGCGATGTGGCAGGTGGTCCAACGCCCGGAGGAAGTGCCTGCGGCGCTCGAGAGCGCGCCTGCCTGGAGCGCGGCATTCCGCAGCTTCGCGGCGATATAGCGCCCGCGGCGCCGATCAGGTCTTTTGCTCGCGCCGTGCCGCCGCGAGATCGAACGGGAGCCTGCGCAGCCGGATGCCCGTCGCGGCACGCACCGCGTTGGCGACGGCAGGGGCGATGGGCGGGGTGCCCGGCTCGCCGACGCCGGTCGGCGCGTTCGTGGAGGGCACGATGTAGACCTCGATCTTCGGCATTTCGTTGATCCGCACGACCCGATAGTTGTCGAAGTTCGATTGATCGACGCGCCCATCGGTGAGCGTGATGGCGCCCCAGAGCGCCGCGGACAGCCCGTAGCCGATGCCGCTTTGCATCTGCGCCTCGATCACCCCCGGCGTTACCGCGATCCCGCAGTCGACCGCGCATATCACCCGATCGACGCGGATGTCGTTTCCGGACACGGTGACTTCGGCCACCTGAGCCACCACGGAGTTGAAGGACTTGTGAACGGCCACGCCGCGCCCGCGTCCGTTTCCCCGCGGAAAGGGCCGGGCCCAGCCGGCCTTTTCCGCGGCCAGCTCGAGCACCGCCGCTTCCCGCGGATGCGTGCCGAGCAGAGCCAGCCGGAAGGCCACCGGGTCCTTGCCGGCCGCCTCGGCGAGCTCATCGATGATGACTTCCTTGGAGAACGCCATGTGCGAGTGGCCGACGGAGCGCCACCACAGCACGGGAATGCCGACCTTGGGGTCGCTCCACGTGATACTGACGTTCTGCAGATCGTATTCGTCAGCGGCATTGCCCTCGACCGCCGTAGGGTCGACGCCGCGCGGGGCGCCCCAGGGCGCCCGGGCCATGATGGACTGGCCGACCACGTGCTGGCGGAAGGCGACCTTGTCTCCGGGACCGATGCCGGCGGTGATGCGGTGCAGATTGAGAGGGCGGTACCTGCCGTGCTCGATATCGTCCTCCCGCGTCCAGATGAGGCGCACCGGATAGCGGCCGCCGGTCGCCTTGGCGATAGAGGCGACCTCGACGATGTAGTCCGACTCGAAGTTGGCGCGGCGGCCGAAGGTGCCGCCGGCGGCCAGGGTGTTGATGGCAACCTGATGCGGCTCCAGGCCCGTCGCCTTGGCGGCATTTTCCTGGTCGATGGTCTGGAACTGGCATCCGGCCCAGATCTCGCAATGATCCGGGCTCAAGCGGCACACCGCCGTGAGTGTCTCCATGGGCGCATGGGCCAGATACGGAAACTCGAAGTCCGCCTCGATCCGCTGGTGCGCGTGCTCGAGCGCCGCGTCCACGTTGCCGCGGGCGACCGCCGTCAGCGTGTCCCCGCTTGCCGCCAGGCGCCGGAAGTACTGCAGCAGCTGCGCCGTGCCGCGCTTCTCGGCGCCCGACTCGTCCCAATCGACTTTCAGCAGGTCCCGCCCCTTCCATGCCGACCACGTATCTCGGGCGACGACCGCCACGCCGCTTGGAATCTCCACGACGTCCACGACGCCGGGATGTGCCTTCGCCTTGGAGGCATCGAACGAAGCCACCTTCGCTCCGAAGCGCCGCGGCCGCAGCACCATCGCCGTCATCATGCCCGGCAGCATGACGTCGATCGCGTAGCGTTCCTTGCCGTAGGATTTGGCGCGGGCATCGAGGCGCGGCAGATGCCTGCGCCCGATGAGAGTGAACTGGCTCGGATCCTTCAACTTGACGCGCGAGGGCACCGGCATCTGCGCGGCGCTGCCGGCCAGCGCTCCGAAGGAGGCCGTACGGCCCGAGGCCTGATGTGACACCACACCGTTGCTGACGGTGATATCGCCCGCGGCTACCCCCCAGCGCCTGGCGGCCGCGGCCACCAGCATGGCGCGCGCGGTCGCCCCGGCGCGGCGCAGCTGCATCCAGGAGTTGGCGACCGAGGTCGAGCCGCCGGTGCCCTGGATGAGACCCTTGGGGTTGAAGGCCAGATTGCCGTACATCGGAACTTTGGCGGGCGCATCGAGCACGCGCATCTGGCTCCAGGCCGCATCGAGCTCCTCGGCCACGATCGCCGGCAGGCCGGTCCACACGCCCTGGCCGGCCTCCAGCTGCTTGCAGATCATGGTGACCGTGTCGTCGGGGTCGATGTGCACGAAAGGCATCACGAGCCCGCCGCTCGCCGTGCCGCCGGGCTTCGAGCTGCAGCCGGGCAGGACCACGCCCAGCGTCAACCCTGTTCCGGCGAGCGTCGTCAGCTTCACGAACTGACGCCGGGTCATCTCCGGCGCCGAGGGCGCGCGGCGAAGCGCGGTCAATGGCTCGATGTCGCGAAAGTCCATGTTGCCCTCCGGCGGGTGGGAAGGACGCTTCAGCCGGCGCCGGATGCGGCGAGGCTGGCAGCCGCCCGGTGGATGGCCTTGCGGATGCGCACGTAGGTGGCGCAGCGGCAGATGTTGCCTGCCATCGCGCCATCGATGTCGGAATCGGTGGGGCGAGGGTTGCTCGATAGCAGCGCCGCGGCGCTCATGATCTGGCCGGACTGGCAGTAGCCGCACTGGGGCACGTTCAGATCGACCCAGGCCTGCTGAACAGCCCGGCCGGCGGGCGTCGACAGGCCTTCGATCGTCGTGATGTGCATGCCGACTACCGCGGCAACCGGCGTGATGCAGGACCTTGTGGGCTGGCCGTCGACATGCACGGTGCAGGCGCCGCACAGCGACATCCCGCAGCCGAATTTCGTGCCGGTGAGCGCCAGGTGATCGCGCAGCGCCCACAGCAGCGGCATGTCCGGCGCGACTTCGAGGCGGTGGAGCTGCCCGTTCACGGTGAGCTCGACGCTCATGAGAGACCCTCCCGAATGCACGGAATCCTTACGAGTACCCGTTGACCTTCGCCTGCCGGCGTTCCCGACGCACAGGCACAGCAATGTGCCTGCCGCCGAAGGCGGCGGGGCACGGTCGCCTGCCAAGCTGCGGCCCTCTGCACGCCGCCCACTCGAGGCGCGACAGCAGCCCGTCCCAGCTTTCCAATTACCGCGCCTGAGGGCGTTTGTCATCCCTCGTTTGAGGGAGCCTGAGCCGCCAGGGCTCGGAAGCCGTCGCTCAGGCCGTCTCGGCCAGCAACCTGCCGAAGCGCCGCTGGCGCCGCGAGAACTCGGCAAGCGCCTCGCGCAGCTCGCTCTCGCCGAAATCCGGCCACAGATGGCCGGTGAAATACAGCTCCGCGTAGGCGCAGTCCCACAGCAGGAAGTCCGACAGGCGCTGTTCCCCGCCGGTTCGGATCAGCAGGTCGACGGGGCCGCACTCCGGCAGCGAGTGATCGACCTGGGCGAGCAGGTCCTGAAAGCCCTGAGCGGAGAGCCCTCCCCGGGGGGCCCGGCGTGCCGCCTCCACGATGCTGTGCTTCGAGGAATAATCCACCGCGATCCGCAGGCGCATG
The DNA here is from genome assembly GCA_021792755.1 of Pseudomonadota bacterium. Lineage (GTDB taxonomy): Bacteria > Pseudomonadota > Gammaproteobacteria > Steroidobacterales > Steroidobacteraceae > 13-2-20CM-66-19. Next base: position 125,414 of record JAJYUA010000007.1, on the reverse strand, counting down.
CGCGAGCAGCCCGCGGTGAGCCGCTCGCTGTCCTCGATGGCACTCACCAGGCCGCCCGGCAGACGATCGCGGCGGCCGATCACGTTGATCCGGATGGAGTGCCGGCGGCAGCGGCGGGTTTCCGTGCTGAGATAGCACCGCAGCAGCTTCAGGAGCGATTCCACTTCCGGGCCCGGGCGGTGCCAGTTGTCCGATGAGAACGCGTACAGCGTCAGCGTGCGGATGCCGGCGTGCGCGCACGCCTCCACGATGCGTCGCACCGCCTTGACGCCCTGGATGTGCCCGGCGCTGCGCGGCATGCCGCGCCGCTGCGCCCAGCGGCCGTTGCCGTCCATGATGATGGCGATATGCAGGCCCCCTGCGCCGCTCACGACCGCCTCGTCGCTTTGATGACCGCCTCGATGTGATCCAGGTACCGGAACAGCGCCTGGCGGCCGGCCGCGGTGAGCCGGTACTCGGACTTCGGTCGCCGGTCGGCGAATGATTTCTCGCAGGCGATGTAGCCGGCTTCCTCCAGCTTGCGCGCATGCGCGCTCAGATTCCCGTCGCTCACCTCGAACAGCGCCTTGAGCTCGTTGAACGTAAGTGGCTCGTTGACCGCCAGCGCGCTCATGATCCCGAGGCGCACCCGCTCGTACACCAAGCGGTCGAACTTCGAGTCCTCGGCGCCGGCGCGGCCCGGCAGCCGTCGGACCGTCCTCAGGGTATCGGGTGAGCGCATCGGCGCCTCATGTCTCCTGGTGTTGGTCTTCATGCGTGGACCCGCGCTCTGGCGTCGATGCGTCCGATGAGCAGGCCGAACGCCAGATGCAGCACGCCGAAGCCGGCTCCGAGAACGAGGTTGTGCCAGCGCAGGGGCAGCTCGAAAGCCACCCCTCCCCAGAGCACGAACAAGGCGCCCATGACGCCGATGAGTCGCATCATGGCCGGCGCGGTGAGCAGGGTCGCAGACAGCACGGCGCTGCCGTAGAGCAGCAGCCACATGCCGGGCAGGAGCCGGCTCTCGCCGGCTTGCCAGAGCACGCCGGTGAGCACCCCTCCGGCGAGCAGCGCCGGGCACAGGCACAGCACGAAGCGGCGCGCGGGCCCCCGGTAAAGCGTCAATCCGCGCCCGGCCCGGTGGCGCGCAATGAGCACGATCCCGAGTCCAGAGGCCAGGACGCTCGCGGACAGCCAGATCCCGATCCAGTGGTCCGAAAGGGCGGGCACGCAGGCCAGTCCCGCCGCAGCGAGTCCGACGGCCCCCATCGCGATGCCCGCGGTGCCGGGCACCGCAAATGCCCCCGCCGCTTCGATCGAGGAGCGTATGTAGTTGAGCGTCCCGAGCGCGTGGCTATCGATCGCAACCGGCGCGCTCGACCGCATCGGTGTGGCTGGGCCAGGCATGAGGCGTGCAACTGTAGGGGCGGTCGATGGTTCCGTCAAGTACTTTGCATTACAGAGTTCGATTATGTCACAAAGCCGAAATGCGGCGAGCGGCAAAAAAAAGACGGCCGGCGCCCGGCGCCGATCCCCCGTCTGAGGCAAGATCCCGCCACAGCTTGTACGTTATGCTTGCAGGCAATGGAATCGGATCCACTTGACTCCCGCGGTCTGCGGTCCGGCCCGCCGCCATCCGGCGGCCGGCCGGACCGACCGAACGACCCCGAAACGGCCGCTGGCGCCGCCACGGCAGGCACGAGCCCGGTCGCGGAGCGACGGCCGCCCAAGCGGCTGTTGCTCATTGCGCTGGCGGTCGTGGCGCTGCTGGCGGTCGGCGTGGTCTACTTCTGGTGGTACGAGAGCCGTTTCGTCACCACCGAGGACGCGTTCATCGACACGCGCGTCGCCGCAGTCTCGTCCCGAGTCCCCGGGCGCGTGATCGCCGTGGCTGTGACCGACAATCAGAAAGTGGCTGCAGGCCAGATTCTGGTCAAGATCGATCCGGCCACCTACCGTGTGGCGCTGCAGCAGGCCCTGGCGGCTGAGCGCCTTGCGCAGACCGGCCTCGGCCAGGCCCGCGCGAACGTCGCGGTGGCCCGCGCTGCGCTGCAGCAGGCGCGCGCATCGCTCGTCAGCACACAAGCGCAGACGGCGAACGCATTGACGAACCTGCACCGTTACCTTTTCCTGCGCCACCGCAACATCAAGGCCCTCGCCCGCACGCAGCTCGATCAGGTGGAGGCGCTCGCGCGCAGCGCGAGGGCGCAACTGCGCGCGGCACGCGCCAGGGTGGCCGGTGCGCAAGCGCAGATCGGGGCATCCGAGGCAGCCGTGGCCGGCGCCTCTGCGCGTGTGGCGAGCGCCCGCGCCGAAGTCGCGGCAGCCAGGCTCAACCTGCGCTACACGGCCATCATGGCCGCCGAGCCCGGTCATGTGACCCAGAAATCCGTCGCGGTCGGCAACTACGTCACCCCCGGCCAGGAACTGATGGCGCTCGTGCCGCTCAGGGTATGGGTGACCGCGAACTTCAAAGAGACCGACCTGTACCTTCTCCACCCGGGTCAGCGCGTGAGCATCCACATCGACGCCTGTCCGCAGGCCAATGCCCGCGGTCACGTCGCTTCCATCCAGCGCGGCTCCGGCGAAGCATTCGACCTGCTGCCGCCGCAGAACGCCACCGGCAACTACGTCAAGATCGTGCAGCGGGTGCCGGTGCGGATCGATTTTGACGCGCTGCCGCGCGGCTGCGTGCTCGGACCGGGTATGTCGGTCGAGCCGACAATCAGGATCAACTGACGTGTCCGCGGCGAGCGTTGATGGCCCGGCGGCACAAGTCTGGACGCCGGCGCGCTCCGCCGCCGGTCGGCACAGCCCATGGCTGATCGCCGTCATCATATCCATCTCGGCGTTCATGGAGGTGCTGGACACCGCGATTGCCAACGTGTCGTTGCGCCACATCGCCGGTTCCCTGGCGGTGAGCTACGACCAGGCAACCTGGGTGCTGACCACCTACCTGGTTGCCAATGCCGTGGTCATACCCATGAGCAGCTGGCTGAGCGATGTGATCGGCCGCAAACGCTACTACATGTTGAGCGTCGCCCTGTTTACGGTATCCTCTCTGTGTTGCGGTCTGGCTCCGTCGCTGCCGTTCCTGATCGTGTCGCGCATCGCGCAGGGATTGGGCGGTGGCGGTCTGCAGCCCAATACGCAGGCGATGCTGGTGGATTCGTTCCCGCCGGCCTCCAGGGGCAAGGCGATGGCTGTCTACAGCTTCACGGTGATCCTGGCGCCCATGTTGGGGCCGCTGCTCGGCGGCGTGATTACCGACCGCTTCTCCTGGCACTGGATCTTCCTCATCAACGTGCCGATCGGATTCCTGTCTCTGGCGCTGGTGCAGGCGTTCGTCGCCGAGCCGCCGCTGTTGATCGAGGAGCGGCATGCGCGGTGGCGGCGCGGCATTCATTTCGACTTCACGGGCGCCGCCCTTATTGCCCTCGGACTGGCGTTTCTCGAAGTGATGACGGATCGCGGCGTGCAGGACGACTGGTTCGCCAGTCCATTGATTCGCATCGCGGCGCTGATCGCCGGGGTCTGCATCGCCTGCTTCGTGATCTGGGAGCTGTGGACCGACCGGCCGCTGCTTGACATGCATTTGTTCAAACACCGAAATTTTGCCGCCGGCACGCTCATCGTCATGGTCATCGGGGTCATCCTCTTCGGCACGACTCAGTTTGTGCCGCAGATGGTGCAGCAGGTTTTTGGCTATACCGCGACGGAGGCCGGTCTGGTGCTCACCTTCGGCGGCATGATCACGATGGTGACCATGCCGCTGTCCGGCGTGCTCACCGGGCGGGTGCAGCCGCGCGTTCTCATGTTGATCGCCTTTGCGGTAGTCGCCATGTCGTTGTGGACGATGTCGCGCTTCACCGTCAATGAGACCTTTACCGATATCGCTATCGCCCGGGCATGGCAGTCCGGCGGTATCCCGTTTCTGTTCGTTCCGTTGATGACCGCAGCCTACATTGGCGTGCCGCCGCAGCGTACCGGAAATGCGACGGCGATCATCAACGTTGCCCGCAACCTCGGCGGCAGCATCGGCATCGGCATGGTGCAGGCGCTGCTCGCGCGCCGGGAACAGTTTCACCAGGTACGCATGGTGAGCGCGCTGCAGCGCCTCAATCCCATTTATGAGCACACGGTCGGGACGCTGGCGCATGTGCTTGTCACCCGTGGGGTGGCGCCCACCGCGGCGCGGCACGTGGCCGTGGGTGAGATCTACGCGCTCATGCAGCGGCAGGTGCTCATGATGTCCTTCGCCGATGTCTTTCGCGCTCTGCTGCTGTTCACTCTGGTCATCTCGCCCATCGTTCTGCTGCTGAAGAGCGGCGCGAGCGAACACCGCAGCGGCGCTGCGGCTGCGGGGGAAGTGATCGGCTGATGGCGCTGACCCGTGAAGAGGCGCTGCAGCGCGACGCCGCCGATCCTCTGCAGCCGCTGCGCGGGCGTTTCGCGCTGCCGCTCGCACCCGACGGCGGGCCGGCAATTTACCTGTGCGGCCATTCTCTGGGGCTGATGCCACTTGCGGCGCGCGCCGAGATCGCCGCGGCGGTCGATGATTGGGCGCGCCTCGCGGTGCTCGGACACGAAGGCGCACGGCGGCCGTGGATCACCTATCACGATGCGCTCGCAGCGCCGATCGCCGAGCTGCTGGGCTGCCGGACCGACGAGATCGCGATCATGAACTCCCTCAGTGTCAATCTGCAGTTGATGCTGGCCAGCTTTTACCGTCCGCTGGGGCGGCGCCGCTGCATCGTGATCGAGGCGGGAGCCTTCCCATCCGACCGGTACGCGGCCGCGACGCACCTGCAGTGGCATGGCCTGGCGCCCGCGGAGGCGCTGATCGAGATCACGCCCCGAGACGGGGAGGAGTGCCTGCGCGAGGAGGACGTAGAGGCGCTGCTCGAGAGGCGCGGGGAGGAAATCGCGCTCGTGCTCTGGCCCGGGGTGCAGTACCTGACAGGGCAGGCGTTCGACCTGGCGCGAATCGAGCGCGCGGCGCACGCCGCCGGGGCGATTGTCGGATTCGATCTCGCCCACTCCGCCGGCAACATGCCGTTCCCGCTGCGTGACAGCGCGGCGGATTTCGCCGTCTGGTGCAGCTACAAGTATCTCAACGCCGGACCGGGCGCGATCGGCGGCTGCTTCGTGCATCGGCGGCATTTCGATCCGGCGCGGCCGCGGCTCGGCGGCTGGTGGGGTCACGAGCTCGCCACGCGCTTGCGGATGCCGCACGAGTTTCGCGCCGCTGCAGGCGCGGCCGGCTTTCAATTGAGCAATCAATCGGTGCTCGCCGCCGCGCCCCTGATCGCCTCCCTGGAGCTGTTTCGCATGGCCGGCATGCGGCGCCTGCGCGAGAAGTCGGTCGCGCTCACCGCGTTTTTCGACCAGCTCATCGCCGAGCGTACCCCGCAAGTGCGCTCGATCACGCCGAGCGCCGCCGCCGCGCGCGGCGCACAGCTCTCATTGCGGCTCAGCGGCGGACCCGAGCGCGGCCGGCGGGTATTTCAGCGGCTCGCCGCCCACGGCGCGATATGCGACTGGAGAGAGCCGGATATCATCCGCGCTGCCCCGGTGCCGCTTTACAACGGGTTCGAGGATGTCTTCAACTTCGTCGTGCGCCTCGAGGAAGCACTGCGGTCCGACGGCTGATGAAACCGAAGCAGGTGACGATCGTCGGGGCGGGGCTCACCGGGCCGCTATTGGCACTGATGCTGGCGCGGCGCGGATTTTCGGTGACGCTCTGCGAGCGCAGGCCGGACCCGCGCATCGGCCGCGTCGAGGCGGGCCGGTCGATCAACCTGGCGCTGTCCGCCCGGGGTATCCGGCCGCTCGAGCGCGCCGGAGTGTACGCTGAAGTCGAGCCCCGCCTGATTCCGCTGCGTGGACGCCTGGTGCACGAGCGCTCGGGTGAGCCTGCGTTGCAGCCCTACGGGCAGCGGGCCGGGGAGGTCATTTACTCGGTCGGGCGCGCGGAGCTCAACCGCGTTCTCATCGAGGCGGCAGGGCGGGCCGGCGCCGAGTTGCGCTTTGCCCAGCGGTGCCTCGGTCTCGATCCGGCCGGCGGACATTTGCTCTTGCAGGACGAGCAGTCCGGGCGCAAATACGACACGGTGCCCGATGCCGTCATCGCGGCAGACGGTGCCGGCTCGACGCTTCGCGCTACGCTCGAGGCGGCCGGCGCCGCCGCGGTGCGGATCGAGCCGCTCGATCACGGCTACAAGGAGATGACGCTGCCGCCCGCGGCCGGCCGGCACGCGCTCGAGCCGGGCGCGCTGCACATCTGGCCCCGGGGCGGGTTCATGCTGATCGCGCTCCCGAACCCCGACGGCAGTTTCACAATGACGCTGTTTCTGGCGCACCAGGGTGAGCAGAGTTTCACCGCGTTGGCCGAGGATTGCGTGGCGGAGCGGTTTTTCACGGAGCAATTCCCGGACCTGCGGCCGTACCTGCCGCACCTGCTCGGCGACTTTTGCCGCAACCCGGAAGGACGGCTCGCCACGGTACACACTGCCGGCTGGCACCTCGGCGGCAAGGCGTTGCTGCTCGGCGATGCCGCGCACGCCATCGTCCCGTTCCATGGCCAGGGGATGAATGCGGGCTTCGAGGACTGTGCGCTGTTCGACGATCTGCTCGAGCAGTGCGATGGCTGGGAAGAGGTGTTCAGACGGTTCGAGCGGCTGCGCCGACCCGACACCGAGGCGATCGCGCAGATGGCACTCGAGAACTACCTCGAGATGCGCGACAGCGTGCGCGATCCCGGCTTTCTGCAGCGCAAGCGGCTCGCCTTCGCGCTGGAGAAGCGCTTCCCGGACCGCTTCATTCCGCGCTACTCGATGGTGATGTTTCACCCTGAGATCTCCTACCTCGAGGCGCTGCGGCGCGGGCAGCGCCAGCTCGCGATCCTCGAGGAACTCGACCGCCGACGCACCCCCTCGGGCGGGATCGACTGCACGCTCGCGCAGGCTCTGGTGCGCGAGCGGCTGCCGTCGCTGGGCTCATGACCGGGCTCATGGCATCAGGCGAAGATCGTGGACTTGCCGCACTTCATCAATCCTTCGGGCTAGAATCAATCCCATGAATCGAGTCACCACCGACGGGGTCATCGAGTACGGCCCCTATGACGTGCAGACCTTGCTAGTGGAAGGTCGCATCCTGCTGATCGATGTGCGGGAGCCGGACGAGTACGCCATGGAGCGCATTCCCGGCGCGTTACTCTATCCTCTATCGACGTTCGATGCCGAGCGCCTGCCCGCCGACGGCCAGCGCGTGGTGGTGTTCCACTGCGCCGCCAGCGGCCGTTCGCTCACCGCCGCGCGATTGTGCAAGGCCGCGGGTCAGCCTGCCGCGCACATGGCCGGTGGCATCACGGCCTGGAAGGCGCTGGGCCTGCCTACCGTAAGCTAGGCATCAGGGGTGAGCCGCGTCGAGCGCCCCCGTGGCGTCCGCTCGTTCGTCACCCGCGCCGGACGTATCACGGCCGCGCAGGAGCGGGCGCTCGCGACGCTTTGGCCGAAGTACGGCCTCGATCCGGACGGTCCGATCGACCTCGAGGCGCTGTTCGGCCGCAGGGCGGTCCGCGTGGCTGAGATCGGCTTCGGCAACGGCGACCATCTTCTCGCCTCGGCGCACGCCCATCCCGAGCAGGATTTTCTCGGCATCGAGGTGCATCGGCCCGGGGTGGGGCGGTTGCTGTTGCGGCTCGAGGAGCAGGGCTTGGGCAATGTCCGGGTGATCTGCCACGACGCGGTGGAGGTGCTCGAGCGCTACCTGCCAGGACCGTGCCTCGACGAGATCCTGATTCTGTTCCCGGATCCCTGGCCGAAGAAGCGTCATCACAAGCGGCGCCTCATCCAGCCGGCCTTCGTCGGCCTTCTGGCCGAGCGGCTGAAGCGCGGCGGTACGGTGCGCCTGGCGACGGACTGGGCCCCCTACGCGGGGGAAATGCTGGCCCATCTGTCGGCTGAGCCGCGCCTGCGCAACCTGGCGTCGGACGGCGGTTATGTCCCGCGCCCCGGGCAGCGCCAGCCCACCCGTTTCGAGCGACGGGGCGAGCGCCTGGGGCACGCGGTGTGGGACTTGGCCTTCAGCAGGGTCTAAGCTCTAGTTTCCGTGCAGGAACGCCGACCGGAATCCGTCGACCACGAACTGCACGGCGAGCGCGCCCAGCACCACACCGAAGAGTCGGCCGGCCACATTGACTCCGGTTACGCCGATGATCCGCATCAGCGGCTCGGCCAGCCACATGATGAGCAGCGCGATCGCCAGCACGATCATCGCCGCCACGAACAGGAACAGGAACTGCAGCGGCTCCTGCAGCAGATGCAGTGGCCCGAACCACAACAGCACCGTGGCGAGCGCCCCCGGTCCGGTAATGAATGGGAAGGCCAGCGGGACCACCGAGATGTCGGCGCGCCGGTGGCTCTCGGCCTGCTCGTCTCTCGAGGTCCGGCTGCCGGACTCCCGGGCGAACACCATTTCGAGCGCCAACAGAAACAGCAGTACCCCTCCGAAGATACGGAATGCGCCGAGGCTGATGCCCATGAGGGCGAGGAACGGCGCCCCGCCGAGGGCGAATAAAGCGAGGATCACCGCGGCGACGATCGTGGCCTTCAGGGCCATGCGGTGGCGGTATTCGCTGGTGGCTCCCTGGGTGAGGCTGCTGAAGACCGGCAGCAGCGAGATCGGCTCGACCACCGCGAAAAAGACCACGAAGAACTTCAGAGGCTGCTCGAGCAGGGATGGCATCCGTCGTTTCTCGTTCTTGAAAGCGGCGCACGCGAGGCGCAACATGGCCGTACGTTCCTCGCTCGGCGGGGCAGGATACCAGCTCCACGACCCTCCGGGCGCTGTCATGTGCAATTGCCGGGACGCGTGGTCCGAGGCGTCGGGGGACGGCGTCGCGGAGAGGGCTCACCATGGTGGCTCCACAACCAAGAATCGGTGACTGGTACCGCGCGAATGGCGGCGAGCTGTTCGAAGTGGTCGCGGTCGACGACGACGACGGTACGATCGACATCCAGTACTTCGACGGTACGGTCGAGGAGATGGACCGCGAGGACTGGGAGGCTCAGTGGGAGGACGGCGTGATCGAGGTCGCCGAGCCCCCGGAGGACTGGAGCGGCTCGGTAGATGTGGAGACCGGCGACGAAGAACGCAGCGGCGGGGAGTCATTCAGCGAGGAGACGACCCTGCGGGCAGACTCGCTCGATGGTCTCGACCTGTTCGAATGAGCCGCCGGGAGCGATTATCCGGCGCGATCGCTGGCCGCGGCCTTCGGCACGCCCGCGCGGTCCGCCATGACGCGCAACGCGCTGCCCCCGCAGGACCCGGGGTGCGCCTCGGGATGAGCCGGGCGATGAGCTGACCGGCGCACCGCTCCTCATTGCGCGGGCCTTGCGGTGACCGCTGCCCCGGCCGGCACCGTGAGATCGGCCAACAGCACCAGATCGGCCACCACCACCAGCGGGATCGGGGCGAGCGCCTGCCCGGGGCACGGACCGGCCAGGCAGCGGCCGCTTTCCTTCTCGAACAGCGCCCCGTGCGATGAGCACAGGATGAGCGCACGGTCCGGCGTCAAGAAGCGGTGGGGATGAAGGTTCAGTGGATGGCCCGCGTGCGGGCAACGGTTGATATAGCCGCGCACCCCGTCGCCAGTGCGCACCACGAGTCCGCGCATCGGCCAATCACCGCCGCCGACCGTGAACGCGCGTGCGCCGTGCTCCTCGAGGTCGGCCAGGCGGCAGACCACCCGCTCGAGGTCGATTTCAACCGGCGCCGGCATCGATCCGCTCCGACTCCAACATGCCCGCCTCGCCCGCCGATGCGACGCCATCCGGAATCCTCCGCCACAGCCATGCGAGCAGCAGCAGGCCCGGGATGCTCAAGCTCGCCGTGTACAGAAAGAAATGGTGATAGCCGATGTGCTCGACCACGAAGCCCGAGGTGCCCTCGAGAAGCTTTCCGGGCAGAGCGTAGAACGAGGCAAACAGCGCGTACTGGGTGGCGGTGTATTTGGGACTGGTGAGACTCGACATGAACGCGATCAGCGCCACGCCCTGGACCGAGAGCGCGAGATTGTCGAGCGCGTTGACCAACCCGAGGCCGAGCAGGGTGGGCGTGTGCGCGGTGGCGAGCAGCGAGTAGCTGAGGTTCGAGCAAATCGCCAATGCGATGCCGATCGCGAGCGAGCGTGCCAGCCCGATCCGCGCCACCAGCATGCCGGCGAGGAACACGCCGGCGATCGACAGGGAAAAGCCGTAGACCTTCACCACCATGGCGATCTGGTCGAGGGTGTAGTGATGGTCGATATAGAAGGGATTGGCCATCGAGCCCATGGTGAACTCGGTGATCTGGTACAAGCCGATGAACGCCAGGCAGACCAGCGCGAAGCGCGTGCCATATCGGCCGAAGAAATCCGTCAGCGGGCAGACCACCGCGCCGATGAACCATTCGCCGGCCTTTCTCATCGAGGCGGGCCAGTGGGCGCGCCGCTCCAGCCACTCGATCACCCGCGCTTCGCGCTCCTGTTCCGCACGCGTGGCGGCGGCGTTTGGCTCCTTGACCAACAAGGTGCTGATGAGGCCGACTGCCATCAGGGCCGCCATCGCGCCGTAGCTCATGTGCCAGCCGAAGCCTGCGGCAATCGTAAGGGCGCCGGCGCTGGCGGCGATCATCGCCACGCGGTAGCCGACCGAGTAGGCCGCCGCCATGGCGCCCTGCATCTGCGCCGGGGCGGATTCGATGCGCCAGGCATTCATGGCGACGTCCTGCGCCGCCGAGCAGCACGCAACGAACAGCGCCGCGAGCGCGACCGGTCCCACGCCCGTGGACGGATCGGTCGCGGCGAGCCGTGAGAGGCCCACCGCGATGCCGATCTGCGCAAGCAGCATCCACGAGCGGCGCCGGCCGAGGAGCCGGTGCAGCAGCGGCAGCTTCAATCGGTCGATGAGCGGGGAGAAGACGAACTCGAACGAGTAGGCAAAGCCCACCCAGGCGAGCATGCCGATGGTCGAGCGCTCGATGCCGGCCTGGCGCAGCCAGACCGACAGCGTCGAGAACACCAGCAGGAAGGGCAGTCCGCTCGAGAAGCCGAGGAACAGCATCGCGATCATGTTCCTCTGGCGGTACACGGCGAGCGCGGCCCGCCACCTGGCGAGCACGCCGGCGCCCCTGGGGCGCGAGCCCCGGCTCACGGCCTGCGCGCCCTGCGCTTTGCCGAGTGATCGAGACAAAGATTGACGGGCCCGGTGTGCATCGGGCAATGATAGTGCCATGCAGGACTATCAGCTTGGCTTCATCGAATTGGCGCTCTCGCGCCAGGCGCTGCGCTTTGGGCGATTCACTCTCAAGTCCGGCCGCGAGAGTCCGTATTTCTTCAATGCCGGCTTGTTCAGCGACGGCGAGGCAATTGCGGTTCTCGGCCGATGCTACGCCGCCGCGATCGTGCGCTCCGCTATCGGCTTCGACATGCTGTTCGGGCCGGCATACAAGGGGATCGCGCTCGCGGCGGCGACGGCGGCAGCGCTATTCGAGCACCACGGCCGTAGCGTGCCCTATGCCTTCAACCGCAAGGAGGCCAAGGCCCATGGCGAGGGCGGCAGACTGATCGGCGCGCCGCTCGCCGGGCGCGTGCTCGTGATCGATGATGTGGTCACCGCGGGCACGGCCGTGCGCGAGTCCCTGTCGTTGATCGAGCAGGCCGGCGCTGAGCCCGTGGGTTGCGTGTTCGCGCTCGACCGCCAGGAAAGAGGCCAGGGTACGCTCAGTGCCACGCAGGAGCTCGAACGCGAGCATGGCGTGAAGACCGTGAGCGTGCTCACCCTGGCTGAGCTCATCGAGGCGCTCTCCCGGCCAGGGGGACCTGCCATCTCGCAGGCGCAGCTCGCCGCGCTGCGCATTTACCGGGAGCGCTACGGCGTGGCCTGACTGGAAATATGTCATCATTGTCGCCAACGAATACTGGGCTGCGGCGTCCGGTCGCCCCAGCCACCCCAGGGTGCTTGCTCACTGTCTCGAGTCGGCGCGTGTCGGACTGAGAGGGGGGTCATGGAGTAGCCCGAATGACGAGCTTGCTGATGCATGATTCGAGGCGCTTGGTCCTGCCGCTCGACACCACGGTCGATGCGCTCATCGAGTTCGACCGCGCGCACAAGCGCTGGCCCGAGCGCGTCACGTTGGACGGCGCGCGGCTCGGCCCGAGCGGTGTCGTGGTCGTGGTGAGGCAATCCGGACAGGGGGCGCCGATCGAGCGAACCTATTCGCTGGCAATCGTCGCCGCGGCCATCATCCACTACTGCGCCAAGATGCGGGTGCCTGTCCCGAAGAACGCCAGCAAGAGCGTCAGTGTCACCCAGGACGGCATTACCATGGTCCTCGAGGGCACGCTGTTTCTGCAAAGGCAGCACGATGCGCTGCCGGATCGCAGGGTCGCGGGCCGGCAGATCACGGAAAACTCACAGGCCGACGAGGGGGCAGGAGAGCAGGCCGAAGAGGCCCCGAGTCCCGCGTCCTCCGATCCCTCACCGGCAGCCGAACCGGGTGTGACCGCTCTCGATGCAGCCGCGGAAGGGCAGCAGACCGAAAACGGCGTCGCGTGAGGCTCGAGCCTTTGCGGCCTACGGGTAAAGCGGCGCCAGACCGCGGTCGCGGCGCGGCTTGTGGTCGCGCGGAGGCAACTCGGTCAACACGGCAGCGAGCGGCTGACCGTGCCACTCGCCCCCGCCATAGCATGCCCGATCGAGCTCGCGCACCAGCTCCGCCGCGCCGCTCTGCCCGAGTGCGGCGGCGAGCGCGTTGAGCCCCGCAGGCGGCGCGCCCCATACGGCTTGCGCCCAGGCGAGCAGATGGCGCCGCGCACCTGCGGCGTCATCGTTGGCGCAAGCGGCCCGGAACGCTGCCTGCGCTTTGGATGGGTCCGCAGGGGTGGGTTGCCGTGCCGACGGTGCGGGTGCTGAGCGCGGCTTGCGCGCACGCAAGCGCCGCTGTGACCACAGCCAGCCCCCGAGCGTCGCCACCCACAAGGCTGCAAGTCCCCCGCTGATCCACGCCCACGGAGAAAGCGGGGCCGCCTTGCCTTCGGGGGCGGAGCGGGCTGCGCCCGCCGGGGACGGAACGCTCGATGGCGCCCCTGCCAGGACGGGCGGCACCTTGGACGCGTGCGCGGCAGAGGGCGCGCCGCGGGCGGTCATGCCGCCCTGGGCGGTCATGCCGCCGTGGGCAGGCAGGACGGTCAGCCTCTGCAGCGGCAGAGTGGCCACGCGCGGCTGGTTGGTTTGAGTATCCCACCAGCGTACCCTGAGCCCCTGCAGGGTGTAGAGTCCGGGCCGGTCGGCGATGAGCGCAATGGTCTGATCGCGGCTGCCGACGATCAGGCTTCCCTGAGTCGTGTTGTAGAGCTTCGCCTGATCCGGATAGGCCGTAAGGCCCGCAGGCAGGCGCAACAGGGAGGAGAGGTTCGGCAGCTGAGCGGCCGTAAGCCCGACCGCCTGCAGATCGAGCTCGACGGCGAGCGGATCGCCGACTTGCCCCTGCCTGCCTGGATTCCATCGGGCCGTGAGCGTCACGTTTTCCGCCGGCAGCCAGTAGCTGCCCCGGGCGCCGGCCGGCCGCCGCCGCACCGACAGGGCGAGCGGATCGCCGTAGACGCGGATGGGCCGGGTGGTCTGCACCAGTCCGCCGAAGAAATTGCCGAAGGGATTCCAGGAGGACTGGCTTCGGGCGGCGACCTCGGCTTCGAGCACGGGGCCGGGCAGGGAAAGCCTGCCGCTCTGCATGGGAAACAACACGTAGCGGCGCGTGATGACCTGGTAAGGATGGCCGTCGCGGACCACGCTGCCGTAGGTATCGGCGCCCATCTTGCGCACGAGGGCCGCACCGCTGCCGGAGAAGTCGAGGCTGCCGTGATACAGCTGCTCAGACGTATAGATCCTGACGGCCACCTGCACAGCCTGCTGCACGTATGGGTGTTTTGGCTTGACGCTCGTGCGGATGAACACCCTGCCGGCGCGCGCGGCCGCTGCCGATCCGTTGGCCGGCGGCGCAGCACCCGCTCCGGTCACCGTGAGCGACAGCGGCGCGCTGTATTCGCCATCCCACGCGATGGAGGGGATCGTCAAGCGCCCCGTGCGCTTCGGCGAGAGTGTCAACACCACCTCCGTGGTCTCGGACGAGCCGCCGGTGCCGATCTGAATGCTGGTGCTGGTGCTGGTGCCGAGGACGTCGAAATTCCGGTGTAGCGGCGAGAGATCGGGCTCGCTCGTGGTGATGCCGTCGTATTCGAGAGTCAGTTGAACGGAATTTCCCTCACCGACTCGCGACTGATCGAGCCATGCCCGGATGGCGGCATGGGCCGGGACTGCCGCCGCGCCCAGCCAGAGCACGAGCAGGACACTCGGGAAGCGCGCTCTCATGGATTGTCTCGCCGGTGTCGCATCATGTATTCGATCAGGAACTTCCGCCGCAGCAGACCCGCCGGATTGTTCGGAATCTGCCGCAGCCACTGCTGCAGCGCCAGCGTCTTCTCGTTCACGGGCTTGCGCCGAGGCCGGTAGGCCCCGCCACCGAAGAGAGGGCGTCTCGCGTGGGCGCCGGAGGATGGCTTGCCGCCGGCACGCGCTGGCGCCTGCGCCGCGGCCGCCGCGTGTCCCGTGCGCCCTCGATGCGCCTGGTTGCGCGCGATCGCGGCGGCGAGCGCCGCATCGCGACGGGCCTGGCCCGGACTGCGCTTCGGTAAACCCGTGCCGGATCCCGGTTGGGTCTGGGCGGCTTCAGCATTGCGGCCGGCTTGCGCTCCGCCGTGAAGAGCGCTGCTGCGGCCGCCCGCCTCCCTTGCCGATGGGCCCCCGGCGGATCCGGTGGAGCCGCTGTGGCCGCGTTTGCCCCGCCCAGTCCCGCTCGCACCGCCTCCCGAACGGCCGCGCGAGGACCGAGACCCCTTGCCGGGCCGTCGGGCTTCCGCTCTCCCGCCGGAGCCCCCTTTGCGGCTCTTGCCACCGCCCTTGTGTGCGCCCGGCTTGCCGTGCCCGCCGTGCGGCGGGCTCTTCGGCGGATGGCGCTTCAGCATCCGGGCTAGCAGATTCCGGTTGTGCCGGATGTCCCTGTCGTGTGGCGCCTGTTTGAGTGCCGCATCGTAGGCTGCCAGGGCCGCGTGCAGATGGCCGCTGTGGGCCAGCGCATTGCCGCGGTCATATTCGGACGTGGGGTCCTTGAACGGCGCCAGCAGCTTCGCCGCCGCGCGGTAGTGGCCGGCTTCGAGGTCCGCATACCCCTTCAGCCGCGGGCTGACGAACACGGCCGCCGCCCGGGCCGGATGGCCTGCCGCGAGCAGCGCCTCACCCTGTTGATCCGGGGTGCGCCACAGGCTCGACCACGTGCCGGCGAGCGCGGGGGCGCTCAGCAGGCAGCCGAGCACAAGCCACACCGCGGCACGCATCTAGATCCACCCCCGGCGGCAGAGCAGCGCGGCGCACAGCAGCAGCGGCGGCAGCAGCCAGATGCCGCCATCCAGCCAGCTCCTCAGGCGCACGCCCGGCGCGGCCGCGGCGAAGCCGAGAGAGCGCGGTCCCTGCGCGTGCAGATCCGCGATCAGTTGCGGCAGTCGATCCAACTTGACGAAGGTTCCGCCACCGGCGGCGGCGATGCGCCGCAGGATTCCGGCCTGCAGGCGCGTCATCACGATATGGCCCCGTGCGTTGCGCCGGAAGCCGCCGTTGCCATTGGGCGCCGGAGCGCCCGCCGTCGTGCCCACACCCACGATGTTCACCGTCATGCCCTCGCGGCGGAGCCGCTCGGCCGCGAGCAGCGCACGCGCCGGGTCGGTGAGCCCGTCCGCAAGCACGATGATCTGCCGGTCCTTCCCGTGCCAGGAGCGCAGCAGCCGTGCGGCGGCCCGCAGTGCCGGCGCGAGCCGCTTGCCGTGTTCCGGCATCAGGTCGGGGGAGAGCGCCCGGCTCAAGTTGTGGATGGTGGCAACGTCGGTGGTCAGGGGAGCGACGGTATAGGCATCGCCGGCGAACGCGACCAGTCCCACACGGGCATCGTGCGCCGCCGACAACAGGTCGTCGATCGCAAAGCGCGCCCGTGCGACCCGGCTGGGCGGAACATCCGTGGCGTTCATGGAGGGTGAGAGCTCGAGCGCGATCACCCACGCGGCCGGCAGCCGGTAGGCCGGGGTCACTTGCCGTTGCCAGCTGGGGCCTGCGAGCGCCAGCACCGCCAGCGTCCAGGCGGCTGCCAGCAGCGGCCACGGCGAGCGGCCGCGTCCCGCTTCGCTCAAGCGCAACGCCGGCAACAGCTCCCCGTCCACCACGCGGGGCCAGGCGCCATCGCGCGCGCGCCGACGAGCGAGCCAGGCGGCAAAGGCGAGCAGCGGCGGCAGCGCCAGCAGCCGCAGAGGATGAAGAAAGTGCAGGTGGCTCAGCATGCTCTTAACCGCGCTGCGCCATCAGCCAGGCGGCGGGCAGGCTCAACAGCAGTGCGAGCGACAGCGGCAAGGCGAACCATTCCGTGGCGGGCCGCAGCCACTGCTTGTCTCCCGCCACCGGTTCCAGACGGTTGATCCTCTGGTAGACAGCCGAGAGCGCGTCCGGATCGGTGGCGCGGAAATACTCTCCGCCGGTGATCTTGGCGATGCGCTTCAGCAGCTTCACGTTCAGGCTGGTGTTGCCGCTCACCCCGAAGACGGTCTGATGCACGGCTGCGCCCACGCCGATCGTGAAGATGCGCAGCCCGGTCTGCGCCGCCAGCCGGGCCGCCTCGATCGGCGGCAAGACCCCGGTATTGTTGCCGCCGTCGGTGAGCAGGATCATCACCGGCTGGCGGCGGTGGCCGGGTTTCGTGTGTCGATCGCTTTCCCGCAAAGTCTTGATCGCGAGTCCGATCGCGTCCCCGATGGCGGTCTCGGGTCCGGCGATGCCCACCACGGCTTCGTCGAGGAATCGATGCACCGTCGCCAGATCCGTCGTCAGCGGTGCCTGCAGGTAGGGCCGGGTGCCGAACAGAATCAGGCCGATCTGATCGCCTCTGCGCGCGTCGATGAACTGTCCGGCCACACGCTGCACCACCTGCAGCCGGCTCTCGCCCCCAGCCATATCCTGGGTGGCCATGGAGCCCGAGCAATCGATCGCCAGGATGATCTGCCGGCCGCTGCTGGCAAGCGGCAGCGGCGCGCCGAGCCACTGCGGTCGCATGGCCGCGAGCACCAACAGCGCCCAGACGCATCCGAGCAGCGCCATGTCCGCGCGTGAGGCCGCGGCGGTGCCGGCGCCGGTCACTTCGGCGGCGAAGGGCAGGTACAGCGCCGAGCCGCGCGGCTCGGCCGCACGGCGCAGTCTGTAGAGCACCCAGGGCAGCGGCGTGAGCAGCGCCATCCACGGCCACGCGAAATGAAACATCAACGTCTCCGCTTCACCGGCGCGTGCCGCACGAACGCATCGGCGCCCGCCAGCCAGCGCTCCCGCTCATCCGCCGCGCCGGCGCCGAAGGCCGCCGCCAACATCGAGCGGCCTGCCCCCGCCAGCGTGCCGCCTTCGGCCGCCACGAACTCGAGCCATGCCTTGCCGGTGAGGCGTGCCACCCGCTCGCCGCCGAACACGGCCATGGCATAGCGGCGCAGCACGCTCTCGATGGCACGCGCGCTCGAGCGCGGATCGGACTCTTCCTCGCGGATGCGTTTCAGCTCCTTCAGGGCCGCCCGCCGGCTCGAGCGGTGCGGATCGCGCCGCCACCATGCCGCCGCCGCGGGGGCGAGCAGCGCGAGCGCGGCCACTATCCACCAGCCCGGGGCCGGTGGCCACCATCCCGGCGGCGGCGGGGCGTGCGCGGGAGCGAGTCGTGTCAGCCAGTTGGCAGTCATGCCGCCGACGGACCGCGCAGCAGCATCGGGCGCAGCACCGATTGCACGGACTCCGAGGTGTCGAGCCGCGCCACCGGCGCGGCGCAGCGCTGCGCCAGACGCATCAGACGCGCCTCACGCTCGCCCCAGGCCTTCAGCCAGCGCGCGCGAGTCCGCGCACCGTCGAGCAGGCTCAAGCGATTGGGCAGCCCGGCGCGAAAGCGCCCGTCGGGCAGGCCCTTGGCTTCCAGAGGATCGGTCACCCAAAACAGCCTGATGTCGCTGTGCGCGGCGAGGCCGGCCCACAAGTTCTCGTGCCGCTCGCTCACCGCCGCAAAGTCGCTCACCGCCAGAACCAGGCTGCCGGGGCGGATCAGGGGCGCGCTCGCATGCAGGACCGCCTCGAGCGTACCCGGAGCGGGTTGCGCGGGGGCGACCGGTTGAGCCGCGAGCAGCGCCTCGATGAGCGGCAGCACGCCGGCGAGTCTGGCGCGAGCCGGCAGGATGCGTCTCTGCTCGGGCGCGGCGCCGACCACGCCGCCGACCCGATCGCCGCCGAGTGCGGCGGTCCAGGCGAGCAGCGCCGCTGCGCGCAGCGCCACGGCTGATTTCAACTGGTGCCGGCTGCCGAAGAACAGGCCGGGCTGCAGATCGACGAGCAGCCACACCGGACGCTCGCGCTCCTCGTGAAACAGCTTGGTGTGCGGCCGGCCGCGCCTGGCGGTGACCCGCCAGTCGATGTTGCGCGGGTCGTCGCCCGCCACGTACGGCCGCACCTCCTGAAACTCCAGGCCTCGCCCGCGCTGTGCGCTGCAATGTACGCCCAGGAGCGACGCGCGTGCCGGCCCGCGGCCCTTGAGCGTCAGATCGTGCGCTGCGCCACGCAGGGCGAGCAGCTCCTCCAGTGTGGGAATCGACATCGCGCTACGGCGCCGGTACCCGGCGCAACAGCTCCTCGACGCAGCCCTCTGCGGTCACGCCGCGGGCCTGGGCGGTGTAATCGACCAGGAGGCGGTGACGCAGCGCATCGGGTGCAATGGCCTGCACGTCCTCGGGGCTGACGAAGTCGCGTCCGTCCAGCCAAGCAATCGCGCGGGCGCCGCGCTCGATCGCGATCGCCGCGCGCGGGCTCGCTCCCCAACGCAGCCACTCGCGAAGCTGGGCGCTGTAGGGCTCCGGCCGGCGTGTGGCATCGACCAGCGCCGCGATGTACTCGGCCACGGGTTCGGCAAGCGTGAGTCCCAACACCTCACGGCGCGCCGCGAACACCGTCTCCTGGGTCACCCGCCGCTCCGGAGGCGGCAGCTCGCGTTGCGTGATCGCCTCGGTCCGCGCCAGCGCCATCACCTTGAGCGTCGTCGCGCGGTCCGGGTAGTCGACGCGAGTGTGCAGCATGAAGCGATCGAGCTGCGCCTCGGGCAGTGGGTAGGTGCCTTCCTGCTCGATGGGGTTCTGAGTGGCCATCACCAGAAACAGCGGCGGCAAGGGGTAGGTCGCCGTGCCGACACTGATCTGGCGCTCGGCCATGGCCTCGAGCAACGCCGACTGTACCTTGGCGGGCGCGCGGTTCACCTCATCGGCGAGGATCAGGTTGTGGAACAGGGGACCGCGCTGGAAGCGGAAGGTGCCCTCCTCGGGCCGATAGATATCCGAGCCCGTCAGATCCGCCGGCAGCAGGTCGGGGGTGAACTGCACGCGCTGGAAGTCGGCCTCGAGCGCATGAGCGAGCGCTTTGACCGCGCGCGTCTTGGCAAGGCCGGGCGGTCCCTCGACCAGCAGGTGGCCGTCCGAGAGCAGAGCGATCAGCAGCCGCTCGACGAGGGTCTCCTGCCCCAGGATCTGGCTGCGCAAGTAATCCCGCAGCCGGGTGAAGGCGATGTGCGCGGGACTGCCCGGCCGGGCAGCGCCGGAAGCAGGGGTCTGGGCGAGCGGGCCGATGGCGGTCATCGCGGGTCGTCTCCAAAGTTTTCCCGAGAGCCGGATTGACCGGCGCGCGCAGGCTCAGGTTCCGCGACGGCGCGGTCTGCAACGGCGGAGCTTGCGGCTCGAATGGCAAAAGAGCCATTTTACCGGGAGGGCCGGTCGGTTCCCCATCCCTTTGCCGGGTCGTACACCCCGGGCGCGAGTGACGTTTCCTGCGCCACCGCGTGAGGCCGCCCCAGGGGCGAACGGGCATGCGGACAGGGGGAGGCTGCTGCGGACGGATCATGCGGCAAGGCGACATACTGCCCCGGACAGCCCGCGAAGCCAAGGAACGCGCAGTGGGACGGGCAAGCCCGCCGCGGGAGCCAGGGAAGAGTGCTTGCCAAGGCGCTGCAGGGGGGGGGCGTGGTCCACCCGGCTTAATGGTACCAAAGTACCGTGGTACCATGAGTGGATGAAAACAGTGACCCGCGTCCAGACCGGCGTACGCCTCGAGAGCCGGCTGCTGAAGGTGCTGAAGGCGCTCGCCGCAGAGCTGGAGATGTCACTCGGCGATCTGCTCGAGGGCATCGTGCTGCATGCCTTCGAGGGCAGGCCGCCGTTCTCGGCCGCAACGCTGCGCAAGATCAAGGCGCTCAAAGGCGTCTACGGCCTCGATCTCACTGCCGCGGACTCGCACAGACTGCGCGAGAGGGAAGGCGATGACTGACGCTCCTCAGGATGTCCTGCAATTCGTGCGCGGCGAAACCGATCCTGCGATATTCCCCCATCGGGAGCATGTCCGCATGGCCTTCCAGATGCTGCGGCGGCACGACTTCGTCGAAACCGCGCTGCATTATTCGCGAGCACTGCGTGCGCTGACCGCCAAGGCCGGCAAGCCGGGGAAATTCCATCAAACGGTCACGATCGCGTTCCTGTCCCTGGTGGCCGAACGCATGCAGGGCGCAGGGCAGGCCGATTTCGACGTGTTTATCCGGTCCAACCCCGACCTGCTCGACAAATCGGTGCTCGGCCGCCTCTACAGCGCAGAGCGGCTCTCGAGTCAGGCGGCGAGCACGACCTTCCTCCTGCCGGTGCCGTTGCGTCTACCGGTGTCGTGAAGGAGTGCACGAATTCAGCTAACCGCTGACCCGGGCCGTTGGTAGGCGGCAGTGCAGCGACTTGGCCGTAGCGTCCGGGCTCCGGAAGATCGGCGAGCAGGACTGCGCAATGGTTACGGCGCCATTACGGACGCCTGTCACGCTGTCTGCGCCGACGCACAGGTCAGGCGCCGGCGGTGGCCTCGATGATCGGCACGACGGCGGCAAGATTGGCGGCGAGGGCAACTTCAATACCGTAGCGCCGCACGAGGTATAGCGGATCGTTGTAGGCCACCCAGACCTGCGCTCCGGGGTCTTCCCACGCGAGCGCCTTCAGCGGCAGATCGAGCCCGACGGCGGGAACATGCAGCATCAAGGGCGTGCCGGCCTTGGGATTGCCGAAGATCAGCATCTGCTCCGGTTGCATGTGCAACCCGCCTCGAGCGGCGTCAGCGCTGAAGTCGATGCGGGTGAATACCACAATGTCGCGCCGTCTCAGCCTCGCCTCGAGCCGATCGATCGTTGTGGCGACGGAATGCTGTGAAGGCAGCTTGATGAATCCCGGAATCTCACTATCGGCGCTCATGTCGATACTGCGGCTTGGCCGTCCGCGCAGGCGCGCACCGCCGATCCTGTCCCGGCAACGAAAGCTCTCCCTCCGATTGCGGGGCAGGCCGTGCTTACGGCCGACGGCCCGTCGCGAGGAAAACAGGGTAGCGGCGCTGCGCGCCCTCCCGCTCCCGCTCGACCGTGTACGCCGTGCGAATGCTCACTGCGGTAAATCCCGCCGCGTCGAGCCAGCCCTCCAGGGTCTTGCGGTCGAACCCATGATGCGCAACCCCCGGCACATCCGGACTGTGGAAGCTGCCGTCCTCGGCGTCCAGGTCAGCCAGGGCCACCCAGCCGCCCGGGGCCAGCATCGAGAAGAATGCGCGCAAGAGCGCGGCGACATCCGGGATGTGGTGCAGCGCCATGCTGCTGAAGATCAAATCGAAACGCGTCGCGGGGGGAGGGTTTCTGGTCAGGTCGAGAACCTGAGTCGCAATCTTCTCGAGCCCGGCGGCGCGCGCTTTGTCGCTGAGCACGGCCAGCATGCCGGGGGAGAGATCGGTCTCGAGCAGTTGACCCAAATGCGGCAGCAGCCGCAGTCCGACAAGGCCGGTGCCGCATCCGTACTCGAGCGCATGCCAGTGCCGTCCCAGTGGCACCGCCGCCGAAATCGCATCGGCCACCGCCCTGGCCATCTCTGTGCGCATCGGTGATTCGTCCCATTGGGCGGCGATCGCATCGAATCGCGACAGATTCTCCTGTTGAACTGGGCTCGTCATGGGTGTGCTCATCCGCATTTGAACAGGGAAACGGAAAAGGTAGCGGTTGTGCACGCGGCACACAATCCGGGTCCATGCGCGAACGGGTACTGTGCAGTTCAGGGTCGCGCCTGCACGACCCCCTCCCATGTCGCCGGCAAGGACGGACGAACGTTCCGCCAGCCAGAGTTAGCGTGCCGCGAGCCCCAGGACCTGGCACGGCAAGGGTTACTGCTTCTTCGAGCGTATCTCGCCGAGGCGGATCGCATGGGCGCCACCGGTTCGCCGTCGATGCCGAGATTGCCGTCGCGCAGGATCTCGGCGTCCGGCTTGCCCCGGGCGCACGTTCGAGCCCTACGAGGGGCGGGCAGCTCGAAGGGTCCGCGACTGCCGGCCGGCCCGATGGCGTAGCCCACTGCGAGGCCGGCTGGAATCGTGGCCTCCGGCGCCCAGGCGGCAACCGTCTCGCTCAGGCGACTTCCCGGCGCCTTGCCCGCGAGTCGATCACCCCTGGTCCGCAATCGAGGTTCCGGCCTAGAGCCGCGAGCGCCTCAGACCGGCTGCCGGACCGGCTCCCCTGGCGCGGCGGGCTCCGCGATGATCGCCCGCGCGATCCTCGGCCCGATCGAGCGCTCGATGTCATCGACCAGAGTGAACCCGGCCGGCACGACCACGAGCGTCAGCGCGGTGGAGGCCAGCAGGCCGCCGATCACTGCGATCGCCATCGGTGCGCGGAACGGGTCGCCGACCGCAAGCGCAACCGGCAGCATGCCGGCGACCATGGCCACGGTGGTCATGACGATCGGGCGTGCGCGTTTGTGTCCGGCTTCGAGCAGCGCGGTGAGTCGATCCTTGCCGGCACGCATCTCCTCGATCGCGAAGTCGACCAGCAAGATCGAATTCTTCGCCACGATCCCCATGAGCATCAGAAAGCCGATCATCACACCGAGCGACAGCGGCTCGCCCGTGATGTAGAGCGCCCCCACGGCCCCGCCGATCGACAGCGGCAGCGCCGAGAGAATCGTGATCGGCTGCAGCAGCCGGGAGAACAGCAGCACCAGCACCGCGAACACCATCAGAACCCCGGTGCCCATCGCGATCAAAAAGTCGCTGAACAGTTCCGACATCAGGCGCGCGTTGCCGGTGTCGGCCAGATGCACGCCGGCCGGCAGATGCTCGAGCGCCGCCAGCGCATGGATCTCTTTCATCGCCTCGCCGAGCTGCACGCCGCCGTTCAGATTGGCGTTGATCGCGATGCGCAGGCGCTGATCGCGGCTGTGGATCTGCGTCGGGCCCTCGCCGAAGCTGAAAGCGGCGACGGCCTTCAGCGGCACGGTGCCGCCGTCGGCGGTCGGCACGGGTAGATTCTCCAGCGCGGTGAGATTGCTGCGCGCCGAGCGCTTCAGGTTGACGAGGATGGGTATCTGGCGGTCGGGGAGGGTGAACTTCGCATCGTTCTGCAGCAGATCGCCGATCGTGGCGATGCGGATCGTCCGGCTGATGTCGGCGACCGTCACGCCGAGCTGGGCGGCCAGATCGAGCCGCGGTCGGATGCGAATTTCCGGTCGCGGCAGATCGTCTTCGGAGCTGACGTCGCGCAGACTGGGCAGCGCCGCCATCTGCCGCATCACCCGGCGGGCGGTGCGCTCGAGCAGCGTCAAGTTCTCTCCGGTCAGATCGATGGTGACGTCATGTCCGTTGCTGTCGCCGTTGAAGTCCTGGAAGTACATCTGCGCATTGGCAATGGCGTGCAGCTTGCCGAGCATGCTGTTCTGCCATTGGACCTGCGTCAGCCTGCGCTCGCCCGGGGGCACCAGGACGATGGAGAGATTGGCCTTGCGCACGCTGCCGTTCACGCCGACCGACTCGTCGATGGCCTTCACGTCCTTCTGCCGGGCGAGGATGCGGTAGGCCGCGTTGGCGACCCGCTTCGTGTCGGCGAGCTGCACGCCCGGAGGCAAGTCGATCTCGAGCGATGCGGCGCTGGTGTCGGGCTCCTGGATGAACGTCTTGGGCATCATCGCCAATCCGTAGAGGGAGGCGACGAAGAACAACACGCCGAGCCCGATGGTTTTCCAGCGATGGTGCACGCACCAATTCAGGACACGCAGGTACCATGCCATGACCGCACCGTCGCGGTGCTCCGGCTCCGATTTGAGGGTATAGGCGGCGATTACCGGCGTCAGCAGGCGGGCGACCAGCAGCGAGAAGAATACCGCGGCGGCCACCGACAACCCGAACTGTCTGAAATACTGGCCGATGATGCCGCTCATGAAGCTCACCGGCACGAACACCGCGATGATGGTGCACGAAGTCGCGACCACCGCGAGCGCGATCTGATCGGCTGCGTCGATCGCGGCCTGGTAGGCGCTCTTGCCCATGCGCTTGTGACGCACGATGTTCTCGATCTCGACGATGGCGTCATCGACGAGCACGCCCGACACCATCGACAGGGCGAGCAGGCTGACCTGATTGAGCGTGAAGCCCATCGCCTGCATGAACGCGAACGTGGGAATGGCCGACAGCGGAATTGCCAGCGCCGAGATCAACGTCGCGCGCATGTCCCGCAGGAACAGCCAGACCACCAGCACCGAGAGGATCGAACCCTCGATGAGCGCCTCGAGCGCGGAGTGATACTGGTGTGTGGTGTACGAGACCGACGTGAACGTCCGATTGATGTCGACGTCGGGGTATTCCTTGCGGATCTTGGCCAGGGCCCGCTGCACGCCCTGCAGCACCGTGACGTCGGAAGTGTCGCGCGCGCGCGCCACCCCAAAGGTGATGGCGGGACGCCCGTTGTACAGCTCGACGCTGCGCACTTCGGCGGCGGCGTCGCGCACCGTGGCGATGCTGCCAAGCCTGGCGAACCGCCCTCCCGGAAGGGCAATCTGCGTCTGCGCGAGCTGCCACGCGGAGTGCGCGTTGCCGAGCACGCGGATGGTCTGCTCGCCATCGCCGAGATCGGCCCGGCCGCCGGGCATGTCGACGTTGAGATTGTCCAGCTGCCGGTTGACTTGCGAGGCGGTGATGCCGAGGGCCTGCATGCGGGCCGGATCCAGCTCGACGCGGATCTCGCGGTTCACGCCGCCGTAGCGGGAGACCTGCGCGACCCCCGGCACTCTGAGCAGCGTCTTGGTAATCGTGTTGTCGATGAACCACGAAATCGCCCGGTCGCTCAAGTCGGTGGAGCTGACGGCGTAGTACACGATCGGTCCGCCGTCGACTTTGACCTGCTGCACCACCGGCGGCAGGATGTCGTTGGGCAAATCGGGCTGTACCTCGGTGACCGCGTCGCGCACTTCGGTCACGGCGCGGTCGATCGGGGTGCCGATCCGGAATTCTATGTCGGTTTCCTCGCCGCCCTGATAGGCGTCGGAGAGAATGCGGTGGATGTTGCCGATCCCCGCCACCGCCGCTTCGATCCGGCGCACGATCTGGATCTGCACTTCCTCCGGCGCCGCGCCCGGCTCGCTGACCACCACCGACACGATGGGATAGGAGATATGGGGGTTCTGGGTCACCGGCAGGCGCAGGAAGGACACGATGCCGACGAACAGCAGCACGACGAACAGCACGATCGGCGGCAGCGGGTGCCGGATCGCCCAGGCCGACAGGCGCCTCATGAGCGAGTCCCTTTCACGGCGGCGGCCCGCACCCGCTCGCCGTTCTGCAGGAACCCGCCCGCCAACGCGACGACGCGCTCCCGCCCGGTCAGGCCCTTCGCGATCACCACGCCCGCGGCGATCACACCGCCGAGCTGCACCCGACGCCGTAGCGCAACGCCCTTGCGGTTGACGACGAAGACATACGAGCCGGCGGAGTCGGTCATGACCGCGGTCTGAGGCAGCACCGGACGCTCGGCACGGCTTTCGGTGATCACGGCGCGCGCAAACGCACCGGGGCGCAGCGCAGGGTTGGGATTGAGCGCGATGCGCACCTCGCCGAGACGGGTCTGCGGATCGACGGTCGCCCCGAGCAGCCAGATGTGCCCGGGGAAGGGCCGCGGGTAGCCGATCAGATGCACCTTGGCCGGCTGGCCGACCCTGAGCGAGGCGAGATCCTGCTCGGCCACCTGGCCGATGAGCTCCACCTGACTCTCATCCTCGAGAGTGAACAACGGCGGGCCGCCGGGACTCGCCACCTGGCCAACCTCCGCATCGCGAGTCAGCACGGTGCCCGCGACCGGGGCGACGATGCGGGTCAGCGCCAGCTCGGCGCGCTTCTGTTGCAGCTGCGCCGCCACCATCTTCACGTTGGCGGCGTCCATGGCGGCCGTTGCCTGGCTCTGCTCGATATTCTGTACGGACAGTCCGCCGTCCGGACCAATCGCCAGCGCCCGGCGATAGTCGGCCGCCGACAGCTTGGCTTGGGCGCGCGCTCTGGCAAGGGAGGCGATGAGCTCGGTCACCTGCGGCTTGAGTACCGAATCGTCGAGCCGGGCGAGGATCTGGCCCTGTTTCACTCGATCGCCCACCTGCACGTAAACCGCGACGATGCGTCCGGCCTGGCCGCCGTCGCCGATCGGCAGATCGTGACGCGCCGAGATCGAGCCGGTCACCAGCACCTGGGCATTCACCGGCCGCACGCCCGGGACCAGCGTCGAGACCAGGGGGATGCTGCGCTGGTCGGCGAGCGGGATGAGCAGAGGTGCTTTCGAGGCGAGGCGCATCCACAGGGCTGCGCCGAGCGCCGCGGCGAGCAGCCCCGCGGCGATGACCCACCGCCGTTTGCGCCGCAGCCCGGCCGCCAGGGTGGGCCACGGTGCCGTGGGCGGTGCGTGCGCGGGCACTTCGCGGCCGATCGAGGTCACTGCCCCGTGGCGCTGCGCATCCGCGGCGGCGGGATCGGCGTGCCCGGTGTCCGAGGGTTCCGATTCGGTATGGACTGCCCGCGCGCTGTCGGCGTGCTGCTCCGGAAAGTGTCCCATGGCTACACCAGCCCCCTTGACTTCGGAACCAGCACCACCACGGTGCCGGCGATCTTGTCGTGCCAGGCCTGATGCTCGCGGTCGAAGGCGATCCAGAAGAAGCCGAGACCGGCGGCCACGAGCGACAGGAAACATCCCAGAGCGCGCAGGATTGCGGTCTCCCAGCCGATCGGCCGGCCGTCGAGGCGCACCACCTTGAGGTTGCAGATGATGCCGCCGACGGTGGTGCCATTGAGCCTCCACATCACCGCGCCGTAGCCGGCCAGCACCAGCACCATCCCGTCGGAGCCGTGGTGGCCGATCATGGCAAGCGCAAACCCGACGAGCACCAGGTCGATCAGCAGGGCCGCCATGCGCAGCCAGAACCCCGCCCGCGGCAATGTGGTCAGATCCAGCCCGGCCGCCGTGGCGGCCGGACCGATCGAAGCAGGACCGTTTGCAGTGCGGTCCTCTGCGGCGCCGGTGTCGTCGGCCGCGGCGCAATCCGCACCGGGCGCTGCGGGGCCCGCGGACGCATCCGGCCCGGGCGCGAAGCCCGGTTGAGATCTCGCGCCCGGGCCGCGGGCGCTGCGGACGGCGAGCAGCGCGGCGTAGCAGACCGCACCGAAACCGAGCAGACCGACCAACGCCCAGACGATGAAACCGAGCAGCGGCACCATGTACAGAAGCAGCACCACGATGCCGCCAACCAGCACGTGGACCACGGGCGGCACGGTGCCCGCCCGGGTGGCCCGCAGCAGCCGTCCGCCCAGCCAGCCGAGCGTGACCACACGGCCGAAAATCCCGGCGCAGAGCAGCGCGAACCAGAACAGAGGAACGACGGCGATGCCGATGACGGTCATCACGAGCGCCAACATCAGGATCGGCGTCAGCAGCACCATGGCGAGCGCTGCGAGGATCGACGGTCCCGGATGCTCTTCGAGCGTGAGGACGCAGCGCTGCAGTCCTTCGTGGAACAGCGCCGCGAGGAGCAGGTAGAACGCAAGGAGCGCGAGCGCCAGGCCCCACGCCCAGCCGATGTCGAGGCGCGGCGCGAGCAGGCGGCCGAAGATCAGGCAGTGCTCGCTCCACGCCCGAAGGCCCGGCAGGGCGAGCGCGAACCCCGACAACAGGTTGACGGTGCCGCCGCGGATCACAGTGGTGGGAGTGCTCGTGGTCGTGCCCAGGATGTTCACGACCTGGCCGCCGACCACGGCATGCGGTCCGAGGTGCACGTTGCCCAGCACCGCAACCGCGCTCTGGGCGACAGCGCTGTTGATGTGGGTACTGCCAAGCACGGACACCACGCTGTTGCCGACGTTGCCGTCCACGTGCGAGCTGCCGAACAGGGTGACCACCGAATCGGACACGGTGCCGTGGACCACGGCATTGCCGAAAATCGACACGACATCGCAGGCCTTCCGGTCGGCCGGCAGCGCGGCGTCGTGGCCGATGGCGACGATCTCATTGCCCTCTTGACAGTGAACGTGCCTCGTGCGCCCGACCTCGACCCCCGTGCGTCCGACCTCGACGTGGATGCGCGGGATCTGCACGTGGATCGGCGGAATGGACGCATTGACTTGAACAGACTTCGATCCGCTGGTGATGCGGATGCCGCCGTTGTCGATCCGCATCCGTTGCGAGCCGCTCGTGCCGGAGCTCACCGTCACGGCGGGCGCGGCAAGGACTCGGGCGGCCCCCCTCGCCTGGGAGGGCGCACAGGTGAGGCTCAGGCAGGCGAGCAGCGCGCCGGACAGGAAGCGGAGGGTGGGGTTCATACCTGATGCGCCTTGGAATGCGGCAAGGTAGGGTGGAGAAGGAGGTAGCCCATCGCGGCCAGCGCCGCATACACGGCGCCGGTGACGATCAGACCGCCGAACAGCCACTCGTGCGGAATCAGCCGCACCAGATGCACGGCGAGCTCGGCAAGCGACAGCAGGGTGCGGCCGGTGTTGTGAGCGTCGGTGATCCAGGGGGCGACGCCCGGGGCGGCCAGGGCCGCCGCCAGATGAGTCCACAGACTTCTGCCCAGCACCCACGCCAGCGGCCCGCACGCCGCGCAAGCGCCGATCAGAGCCACGCGGACGGCCGCGGGCCACTGCGCGATCCCCGATCGCCAGCGCGGCAGCGCGGCGCGCCGCTCGATCTCTCGCAGCACGCGTGCTTCGAGCGAGGCCGGCGCCCGGCGCGCCGGCAGCCGCCGCAGCGCCTCGTGCATCAGGCGCTCCAGGCGCTGCTCATGGGGATCGTGCCGTCTCACGGTGCGCAACTCCCGCCGGGCTGCGGGGCGAGACCACTCTGCGTCAGGGCCTTGGCCAGGGCGAGTCGGCCGCGCAGGATGTCGGTCTTGATCTTGGCGAGCGAGTGACCCAGGCGGGTGGCGATGTCCTGGTACGGCATGTCCTCGAAATGATAGAGCACCAGCGGCACGCGCTGATGCTCGGGCAGGCTTCGCAGGGCCCGCTCGATGAGCTCGCGGCGCCGCTCATCGTCCATCCGCAGCAGGGCGCCCTCGAAGGCGGCAGCGGCGGACTCGATGTTTTCTTCCTGCTCGTTCTCGGCAAAGATCTCCGAGAACAGCCGCCAGCGCTTGCGATGGCGGGTCAGGTGGTTCAGCGTCAGATGGGTGGCGACGGTCTTCAGCCAGCCGCCCGCGGTGGGGCTCGATCTCAGGCGATCGAAGTTCTCGTACGCCTTGAGGAACACGTCCTGGCTGATGTCCTCGGCCTGCGCGGCGTTGCCCGTCAGGCGCACGGCGGTCGAGAAGACCATATCTTGATAGGCGCGCATGAACGCTGCGAACTGTTGCGAATCAGGCCTTGAGCTTGCCAAGTGCACGGGTATTTCATCGTTTCATGCAAGAACACGACGCGCGCCGAAAAGTTGCAGGGCAAGCCGCGCAGCAATGGACGCCGGGGCGGGCGCCGCCGGTAAGCCTACGCCACCGCCGGCACCGGGCCCATTCGCTTCGTCGGCCACGCAGGGCGATTGAGCGAAAACCGCCGTCCCGGCGCTGCGCAGCCTGACAGCGGCCGGGCATTTGCCTGGGCTGGCTTTCCCCCGCCGCCAGGGTGGTGATCGACCGAATCAAGATCCGCCCGCTCGATCCAAGTCCCGGGCATCCCGGCGCGACAGCTTCCGCAAACCGTGCGTTCAGTCAGCGCGGCTTGAGTACCACCCACAGCGGGCCGATCAGGAGGAAAGTGAGGTCTTGAAAGAACTTCGGCCGCCTGCCCTCGATGGCGTGGCCGACGAACTGCCCGATCCACGCGGCCGCGAAGATTGCGATCGAGGTGTCGATGAGCGGCAGCGCGAGCGGCCAGAAGCTCAGGATCAGTACGCAGGCGAGGAACTGCGCGGCCATCACGCCGACGGCCCTCAGGCCGAGCCATACATAGAACGGCGCGACCAGGACCATCAGCAGGTAGGCGACACGCAGGCCGAAGAGATGCAAGTCCCACAGGACTGCGACGATCGCGAACAGGATCGCGGGCACGCACACGGCGTGAATCGCACGATTGACCGGATGCTGATGGGAGAGCGAATACTCCGCCAGCCATTGATCGAGCGTTTTTCGGACTGCCACGACGCCTAGCCTCGCCTCACGGGCTCAGCGGTGCCTTGCCGCATATTGTCGATGATCGGCGGACAGCGCAACACCAAGGGACTGGAGGGAAGTCGGATCTCGCCCGCGAGCACAGCCAGCCTCGCGATCGTGTTCATGGTGCGCATGCTTTCCGTCTCGGCCGCGGGGATGAGCGGCTGCGAGCCCGCGATCCGGTCCCGGTACGCGAGGTAGATTTCCCGCGCCCCCCCCGAGGAGCCAGGGATTGCGACCTGCGCCCTCTGGCGGTTGTGATGGCATCGGCGGGCGGCGGGTGATCGAGGAAGATGGCCACGGTCCGCTGGGCAGATTCGTCCCGGACGGGGCTCGCGGCCGGCACCGCCGTCATCTCATCGGCCGTGCGGACCATCACACCAACCGGTTCGCCGGCGTAGGTGGCGAGGCGCTCCTCGAGCAGCGCCTTGATCCGGCGCTGCCCGGGCCGGCTCCTGAACAGCGCGTTGCCGGGGGCGATGCAGGTCCTCACCTGCTCGAGGCCGGCGGGCTCGCACAGGCCGGCCATCGGCAGCTTGCCGCCGCCCATGACATTGACGGCGCGGAGGTGGGCGATGTCGGCAGGCATATCTGTCGATGTAACTACGACGCGCGTGCGGAGTGCGGATTCGAATGCCCGAAATCCCATCTTGATTTGGCGGCGTTCTTCGCTCAACCCCGTGGATTCGGCTTGGTTGCCGAGTTCGATTTCCCCGATCCCCGGCCGCCACCGCCGGCTTCCCGCCAGCGCCGGCTCGCGGCGCCGGCGGGACCGGTGCGCATCGCAGCCTTCCTCGCGGTAAGATGGATGTGTGCAGTCCCTCAAGAGACTGTGCCCGAGCCCCCGAGGTGCCGACCGTGGAATCGAAATTCATCCTGGTGCTGCTTGCCTCCACAACCGGCGCCACGCAGTGCCTGCGAATCGCTTCTGTGATGAGCGAGCGTCTCGGCCAGAAGTTGCGGCTTGCGCATGCCGAGATCGGGCCGCGTTCGATCCTTTTACCCTCGCAAGAACAGCTTTCCGAATACGAGGTCGAGCATCTGGCCGATCGCGAGCGGCTGGAAACCGAGAAGTTGCACGACGTCGTTTCGCAATGGACAAGCACGGCCGGCATTTCCGCCGAATTCGATCTGTACAAGGGCGATGAATGGCGGGTGATGCGCCATTATCGCAAGACCGCAAGCATGGTGGTGCTCGCCGCACCGCATACGCAGCCCGTCGGACATCGCGAGGCGCTGCGGGCGGCGCTGCTGCGGACCCGCCATCCTGTAGTGATGGTGCCGCCCGCCTGGGAAGGCAGCTTCGGTCGACGGCTGATGGTTGGCTGGTGGGATGTGCCGCCGCTGCGCCGCGCGCTGCGCGCGTTCCGGCCGTTCCTCGCCGCGGCCGAGCAGGTGGAGGCGGTGACGGTCGGCCAAGACGAGAGTGTTCTAGAAGGTGCCCGCGCCGCCCTTGCTCCGATCGCGAGCGGGGCGAGCTACCGCATGGTGGCCGCCGACGGGAGGCGGACGGCGGACGTGCTGCTTGACGCGGCGGCCGCTTACCAGGCGGATGGGCTCGTCATGGGCGCTTTTCGCCGCGGCGAGATCTTGAACTGGCTGGCGCGAGGCACCTCGACCCGGCTGATCCAGTCGAGTTCTTTGCCGCTGCTGATGCACCCGTGAAGCGCCTCTGCAAGGCAAGCGCCTCGCAGCCAAGCCCCGTGCCGCTACAGCCAGCCCAGGCCGCGGGCCAGCATGCTGAGCGCCACCAGCACGATCATCGGCACGAATACCTTTTTCAGGTGCACGTTGGACATTCGGTTGAGCGTTTTCGCCCCGAGCATCGAGCCGCTCAGCACGCCGAGCGCCACCGGAGCGGCGATCATCGGGTCTATGTCCCCGCGTTGGAAGAAGATCCCGGCGGAAGCCGCCGCCGTCACCCCGATCATGAAATTGCTGGTGGTGGTCGAGACCTTCATCGGCAGGCGCATCGCGGTGTCCATCGCAAGCACCTTGAACGTGCCGCTGCCGATGCCAAGGAGGCCGGAAATGAGCCCGGCCACGTACATCATGCCGAAGCCGATGCGCACGTGCGCCACGTGGTAGGGGATGTCCTGGTGCGTGCGGCGGTCCGAGTAAGTACTCGGCAATTTCAGCCACCCGGCCCATTTGTGGTTCTGTACGCCCCGCGGCAATTCTTCGCCGAGGCGCATCACGAGCGGTATTGCCGAGATCAGCAAGATGACGCCAAATACGATGAACAGCACCGTATCGTTGAGCATCGATGACACCAGGGCGCCGCAAACCGCGCCTGCGGTCGTGGCGATCTCGAGAAACATCCCGACCCTGAGATTGGTCATTCGATCGCGCACGTAGGCCGCAGCCGCGCCGGAGGACGTGGCGATCACGGACACGATAGAGGCGCCGATCGCGGTGGCGAAAGACACGCCAAAGATGAGTGTCAGAATCGGCACGATGAACACGCCGCCACCGAGCCCCGCGAGCGCGCCGACAAAACCGGCAAACACGCTGCTCAGCGCGATGAAGACCAAGACACCGAACCTGTTGTGCGGCATGTCCGTCACGCCCGGCCGGCCCAGATAGGCCCCGATCCCGAAGATGCTGAACAGCAGGATTGCCAGGACAATCGCGGTGATGATGACGTAGGTGCGGTCTTTCTCGATCGCAAAGGCGGCAATCGACACAGCCACGCGCAGTACCGGCGTCGCGAGGAGGACGAGGAGGCCGGCAGTCACGATCGCCACCGGATCGGCGGCCTTGAGTCCTGCGCCGACCTCCGTCAACGTATCCGGAAAGGTCGAGGGAGGAACTCGGCCGAGCAGGCGCAGCACGTAGTAATAGCAAACACCGGCGAGTATCACCGCGACGCTCAGCAGCACGCCGCCGCGCAATACGCCGCTGATGACGAGCTCGGTTTTGCGGATGAGACCATCGTCGTCGGACCCGAGAGGGGCCGTCTTGTCGTTTATCGTGACGTTTGGCATGCGGGTACCGGGGAGTGCCGGGAATGTATGCTGCCGTAACAGCCTGTCATGACGGGCGCGATCGTTGCGGCAACGATAGTCTACTGCCGCTTTGTGTTTGGGACTCTAAAAAGAATAAAAAAATGTCCTGTCGCCATAACCTGTCATGACGAGCGCGATCGTTGCGCCAGGGACCGTAGGCTGCGCATCGGCATGATTTTGACGGCGGATGAGCCTGCAGTCGATTCTCGACCGCCGCAAGGCGCACGGCGCTCGCGCGATGCGCCGCCCGAACTCCTCGGCCGGCTTGCGCCGCAAGGCACCGTGGGGATCGAGCTGCGCGGCGGTTGCCGCTTTCTCCTCGAGCAGTACGGCGGGCGGTTGCTGGCGCCAGGGACGGCGCCGAGATCAAGCGCCGAGCGCCCCTGGGGACCCTCACGACGGGCCGGAGTACGTCAAGTTCCGGAGTGAACGTAAACGGCATTTCAATCAATGCGTTGCGAGCGGCGGTACCGAGATCCGCCGCGAAGGCCGCCCCGTTGCTGCCGGTACGGTTGACGCCAAAAGCAGCTGCAGGCGAGGGAGGAAGGGATACGGGACCATCAGCGCTCGTGATCTATCAAGGTAATACCGGCAGCGACGAGATATCGGCTCCCCGCTCGGTCAACGGCACATCGGATCGGGTCATGGGCCCGGTAGGATTCGAACCTACGACCAAGGGATTCACTCTGCCCCGACGTTTCCGCCGGGAGTGGACTATCTCTTCACCCGCGAACGGAATGCGCCGCCCGATCTCAGCGACTCATTCGATCCGTGTGGGTGCGGGATGCTCCTGCCTGTCATTAAGGGCGCTCAAGCCCTCAGGTAGTCTCTGCACCTTCCGGCAGTGTACCGCCGGCTCGGCTCAGGATTGCCGTGAGCTGGATCGCAATCCTCGACTCGACGGTTCCCCTGAATTCATCCCGTCCACTGTGCGCGTTTCCGCGCACAGGCACCTTCTCCCGATGAGTCCCCTGCACTGACCGCTGTGCTACAGGCCCAAAGCGCAAGATTATACCAATGGTGCCCAATTGCGCCGGATTTTGCGCTCGCCCGCGGCTCGCTCACAGTCAAGCTCCGCTCATGACCGGACGGAAGTGCGTCCAATGCCAGAAGACGCTGCGCGGGCGCCGGATGCTGTAGCGCAGCCGTCGTCGCGAGAAAGAGCGGCAAGCTCCGCCACCCGCTCTACCTGCCCCAGAAGCGGCGTGGCGCCGCCGGAAAATGGCAACTGATCCAGCGGCTCAGAGGAAGTCGTCGCCGGTGCGGCTGTCATGCGCATCTCGGCGCGATCGGGTCTCGTCAGGCAACCGGAGCCAGGGAATTGCGGCTTGGCATGCGTGCCATCGCCAATCGGTCGTGGCAGGCGGCTGCCGCGCAAGCGACGAAGCGCGAGCTGCCGTGCTCGAATCGTCTTGCCGAGGCGGGTTGGAAATTCACGACGATTCGAGGTGGGCTCGCCCCCAGCCCGCCTGCGTCAGAGCAAGCACCAACTTGCGCGACCGGGCGCACCGACCATCCGCAGGGTTCCGGGATCGGCTGCGCAGGGCACCCCGTGAGCGATGAGCGCGCCTTGGTGGCCTTCACGCAGACTGCGCTGTCGATCTTCTCACCCCCGGCATGCGGCTGATCCACCTGCGCAGCAGCCCACCGGGCAGCCCGTGCATCGGGTCGATTGAATGAGGCCACTTGCCTCGGGCGGTTCTCGTTTAGAATCCCGCGCTGGCCACTTCGATAATGAATGCTGCGGGAGCCGCCGATGGGCGAAGAGCCGATGAGCGAGGAAAGCCTGCGCGAGCTGCTGGCGCGGGTCCATGAGCGGCTGGCCCAGGCGGGCTCGGTCGATCCGGAATCGCGCAAGATTCTGGCGGCGCTGGTGCGCGACGTCGATCGCGCGCTCGGTGACGGCAAGGGCACGGGCCCGGTCAGAGGTCATGTCCCCCGACTCGAGTCGCTGGCCGTGCGCTTCCAGACCGATCACCCGGGCTTGGCCGAGCTCCTGCAGCAGATCGTCGACGCCTTGGGAAAGGTCGGAATCTGAGCATCGGGGACGCCCCGCGGCGGCAGCGTCGCCGCGGGGCGCGGTCAGCGGATCAGTCTTCCATCAGGAAGCTGCGCAGCTGCTCGCTGCGGCTGGGGTGGCGGAGCTTGCGCAGCGCTTTGGCCTCGATCTGGCGGATCCTCTCGCGCGTGACATCGAACTGCTTGCCGACTTCCTCCAGGGTGTGGTCGGTGTTCATGTCGATGCCGAAGCGCATGCGCAGCACCTTCGCTTCCCTCGGGGTGAGCTGCGCCAGCACCGCGTGAGTGGTCTCGCGCAGCGATTCCATGGTTGCCTGATCGACGGGTGAGGCCACCGAGGTGTCCTCGATGAAGTCCCCGAGGTGCGAGTCCTCGTCATCGCCGATGGGCGTCTCCATGGAGATCGGCTCCTTGGCGATCTTCAGCACCTTGCGCACCTTGTCCTCGGGCATCTCCATGCGCACGGCCAGCTCCTCCGGCGTCGGCTCCCGGCCCATCTCCTGCAGCATCTGCCGCGAGATGCGGTTCAGCTTGTTGATCGTCTCGATCATGTGCACCGGGATACGGATGGTGCGTGCCTGGTCGGCGATCGAGCGGGTGATGGCCTGGCGGATCCACCACGTCGCGTAGGTGCTGAACTTGTAGCCACGGCGGTATTCGAACTTGTCGACCGCTTTCATCAGGCCGATGTTGCCTTCCTGGATCAGGTCGAGGAACTGCAGTCCGCGATTGGTGTACTTCTTGGCGATCGAGATCACCAGTCTCAGGTTCGCCTCCACCATCTCCTTCTTGGCGCGGCGCGCCTTGGCCTCGCCGATCGACACCTCGCGGTTGATTTCCTTGATGTCGTGGATCGTCAGGTGCAGTTGCCTCTCGATCGCCTCGAGCCTGGTCTGGCGCTCGAGGATGCCCTCCTCGACCTTGGCGAGGGCCGCGGAGTATTTCTTGCCCGCCTTCGCATGCTTGGTGAGCCAGCGCGGGTTGGTCTCGTTCTTGGGGAACGTGGCGATGAAGTCCTTGCGCGGCATGCCGCAGTCGCGCACCGCCAGGCCCATGATCTCCTTCTCGAGCTGGCGGACGTGGCGGACGTGATCGCGCAGGTTGGCGATCAGCGCGTCGAACATTCTCGGCGAGAGCTTCAGCTCCAGGAACTCGCCGGCGGCCTTCTTGCGCACCTTCATCGTCTTCGGGTCGTGCGCGCCGTGCTTGTCGAGTGCCGAGAGCATGTGCGCGTAAACCTTGGCGAGACTCGCGAAGCGCGCGGCGGCCTCCTGCGGATCGGGGCCGGTATCGACCGTCTCCTCCTCATCGCTCTCCTCGCCCGCTTCCTCGTCCGAGTCCTCCTCGTCGGATTCCTCCTGCGAGGCCACCTCCATCTTGGTCGGATTCTGCGGCTGCGCAATGACATCCGGGGCGTTGGGATCCACGAACCCGACAATGACATCCACCAGGCGCGCCTGGCCGCTCTTGACCGGCTCGTATGCCTGCAGCAGGCACTCGTAGGTCGAGGGAAACAGGGCGAGCTGGCGGCGCACCGCCTCCAGACCCTCCTCGATGCGCCGGGCGATGCGGATCTCGCCCTCGCGGGTCAGTAGCTCCACGGTGCCCATCTCGCGCATGTACATGCGGACCGGATCGGTGGTGCGGCCGAGCTCGGCATCGAGCGCCGCCAGCACGGCGGCGGCCTCTTCGATCGCTTCCTCATCGGCGGGCGCGGACGGCTCCCCCGCCAGCAGCGATTCGGTGTCCGGCGCCTTTTCGTACACCGGGATGCCCATCTCGTTGATGGTGTTGACGATGTCCTCGATCTGCTCCGGATCGACGATCTCGGAGGGCAGATGGTCGTTCACCTGCGCGTAGGTGAGGTAGCCCTGCTCCTTGCCGCGGGCTATCAGCAGTTTCAGCTGCGACTGGCGGTCTTCCGGCACGGGCGCACGCCGCTCGGCCGCGAGACGCTTCTCGGCCGCGTGCTTGCCCGCAGCGGAGTCCTCCTCGCGAGCGGCCGGTGCCGCGGCGGCCTTCTTGGGCGCTCCTGTGGACTTCGCGTGGGCTTTGGCTGACGATGAGGGCGCGCGAGCCTGCGCCGCGTGCGCCGACTTCTCGGCGCCGGCGGCCCGGGCGGGCTTGTCCGCATGCGCGGCTGGCCGTTTCCGGCCGATGGAAGAGGTCTTATGCTTCGCTTTCATTGAGTCTCAAAGGATTTGGCCGGGGGGCTCAAGGCCCTATCTGCTGGCGGGCACGAGCCAACTCAAGGGGCGGCAAAGTAAATCGGGGAGTGTATTAGTCTGACAGCGGTACCACAAGTTCACCTTGGCAGTCCGGTTCACCTCGATCGATCGGCTTTTCTATTCATAAATCTTTGAAATTCCAGTAATTCGGCTTCGCTCAACCCACCGGTGGCGGCCTGCTTGGCAAGCAAAGCATCCAGTCGCCGCTCCAGCACCGTGTCCGCCAGCTTTACGAGCACCGCACGCAGCTCCACCGCGGCGGCGGCCTCCTCATCCAGCACCTCTTCCCGCTCCAGCAGGCGGCCCAGGTGCTCCCCGCCGGGCTTTGCGACCCAGCGCTCCAGCACCTGCGCCGAGACCTTTAACGGCCGCTCGCGCAAATCATCGAGCAGCGCGCGCAGCAAATCGGCGCCCGGCTCGGTGCAATCGTCGATTCCCGCACGCTCGGCATCGGTGACCGAGCCGGCCGTGGCCGGGAATCGCACCAGGCGCACGACGGCCTGCCGCACCAAGCTGCCCCGGCCGGCGCTGCGAATGGGGCGCCGGCGGGCGGGAGCCTGCACAGCCTGCGCCGAAGGCTCGCCGCCGGCCCACAAGGCTTGCAGCCGTTGTGGCGCCAATCCCACCACTTCGGCCACTCGCGTCAGCAGCAGTTCCCGGTAGACGCCTTCCGGGACCTTATGAACGAGCGGCCGGGCGGCCTCGGCAAAGCGCGCGCGCCCATCAGCATGAGCGATATCGCATTGCGCGGACAACTCCCGGACGAGGTACTCGGACAGGGGCAGGGCCGACTCGAGGCGCTTCTCGAACGCTTCCCGTCCCTCCTCGCCCACCAGCGTATCCGGGTCGTGCCCCTCGGGCAGGAACAGGAAACGGATCTCGCGGCCCTCACGGGCTTGCGGCAGGGCGTGCTGCAGGGCTCGCCATGCCGCCCCGCGTCCGGCCCGGTCGCCGTCGAAGGCGAACACCACTTCCCGAACCAGCCGAAAGATGCGCATCAGGTGCTCGGCTGTGGTGGCGGTGCCGAGTGTGGCCACCGCATAGGCGATTCCCGCCTGGTGCAGCCGCACCACGTCCATGTAGCCCTCGACCACCAGCAGCCGTTTGAGGCTCGAGCGCGCGAGGCGCGTCTCGTACAGGCCGTAGAGCTCACGCCCCTTGTGGAAAAGCGCGGTCTCCGGGGAATTCAGGTACTTCGGCTCGCCTCGGTCGATGACCCGCCCGCCGAAGGCGATAGCCCGCCCGCGGCTGTCGCGAATGGGAAACATGATGCGATCGCGGAAACGGTCGTAATGTTGCTCGCCGTCGCGCACCTGACTTCTCTCGCGCTCGATGATCAGGCCGAGCTCCCCGAGAGTCTGGCGGTCGCGCTCACCGGGTCCGAAGCGCTTCAAGAGAGCATTCCAGGCATCGGGCGCATAGCCGATGCCGAAGCGCTGCACGATCTCGGCGGTCAGGCCGCGCTGCGTGAGATAACGCTCCGCGCGCTCGTCCCGCTTCAGCGTCTCGGCATAGAACTGCGCCACGCGGGCCATGAGCTCATACAGCGATGCGTCCCGCGGCCTCGCAGCATCGCCGCCTCCCTCGTTCGGCACGGGCAGTCCCAGGCGGCCGGCCAGCTCTTCCACGGCCTCGGGAAAGGCCAGGTGGTCGTACTCCATGAGGAATCTGAGCGCCGTGCCGTGCGCCCCGCAGCCGAAGCAATGGTAGAACTGTTTCTCGGGGCTGACCCAGAACGAGGCGGTCTTCTCGGTGTGGAAGGGACAGCAGGCCTTGTATTCGCGGCCCGCCTTGGCCAGCTGCACGCGCGAGCCGACCACCTCCACGATGTCCGTGCGGGCGATCAGCTCATCGATGAAGCTCTGCGGGATGATGGGTCGGACAGCCCCGTTGAGCGGCCCAATTACTGGCCAAGCTTGGCACGCACGCGCGCGCTCACCGCGGCCATGTCGGCGCGGCCCTGGGCCAGGGCTTTGACTGCGGCCATGACCTTGCCCATGTCCTTCACCGAGGCGGCCCCGGTCTGGCCAATGGCCTGGGCGATGAGCGCGTCGAGCTCGGCCTCGCCCATCGGCGCCGGCAGATAAGCCTGCAGCACGGTGATCTCGGCGCTTTCCTTGGCCACGAGATCGGCGCGGCCGCCGGACTGAAACTGGGTGATCGCTTCCTTGCGCTGCTTGATCATCTTTTCCAGCACAGCAAGGACCTGGCCGTCATCGAGCGTGATGCGCTCGTCGACCTCCCGCTGCTTGATGGCGGCAAGTGCCAGGCGCACGGTGCCGAGACGCTCCTTGTCACCGGAGCGCATCGCGCTCTTCATGTCCTCGGTGATACGTTCCTTGAGCGTCATGAGAGCGCAAGCCCTAGCGCGCCGGGCGCACGCTCTCGCGGGAGACGCGCTTCATGTGGCGCTTGATGGCCGCCGCCTTCTTGCGTTTCCGCTCCTGGGTCGGCTTCTCGTAGAATTCCCGCCGGCGCAGCTCGGTGAGAATGCCGGCCTTCTCGCAGGCGCGTTTGAAACGCCGCAAGGCGGCATCGAAATACTCGTTCTCACGGATACGGACGCTCGGCATCGAAACCTCTGAAAAGTACGGCCGGCCCCACAGGGGCCCCGGGGCACCACTCGACTTCGCCCCTGGGACGGCAAACGGCCGGGACAAATGGGCCGGCAATTCTAGTAGACGCGGGTGGTAAAGGCAAAACATGCGGGTGCTGGCGATCGAGTCCTCTTGCGACGAAAGCGCGGCTGCGGTCCTCGACGAGGCCCGGGGGCTGCTCGCGCACGAGCTGTACAGCCAGATCGAGCTGCACCGCGCCTTCGGGGGCGTGGTGCCGGAGCTGGCCTCCCGAGACCATGTGCGCAAGCTCCTGCCCCTGGTGAGGCGGGCCCTGGAGCGTGCCGCCACGGCTCCCGGGGAGCTCTCGGGGGTGGCCTACACCGCCGGCCCCGGGCTGATCGGGGCCCTGCTCACCGGGGCGGCGCTCGCGCGCAGCCTGGCCTATGCCTGGGGGCGGCCGGCCGTCGCCGTGCATCATCTCGAAGGACACCTCCTCGCCCCCCTGCTCGAGCCGAGCCCGCCGCCTTTCCCCCATCTGGCGCTGCTCGCCTCGGGGGGGCATACCCAGCTCATCGAAGTGAGCGCCATCGGCCGCTACCGGATCCTCGGCGATACCCGGGACGATGCGGCCGGAGAGGCGTTCGACAAGACGGCCAAGCTCCTTGGCCTGCCGTATCCCGGAGGCCCCGAGCTGGCGAGGCTGGCGCGCACCGGCGTGGGCGGGGTATTCCAATTCCCCCGCCCCATGCTCGATCGGCCGGGGCTGGAGTTCAGCTTCTCGGGTCTGAAAACGGCCGTGCTGCATGCGCTTCGCGGCCGCGAGCTCACGAAGCAGCTGAAGGCGGACGTGGCGCGTGCCGTCGAAGAGGCCATCGTCGACACCCTGGTCGCCAAGGCCATTCGGGCGCTCGAGGCCACGGGCCTCGGCACGCTGGTGGTCTCGGGCGGAGTGAGCGCCAATCAGCGGCTGCGCGAGACACTGGCCGAGACGGTCGGCCGCCGTGGGGGGCGCGTGTACTATCCACGGGTCGAGTTCTGCACCGACAATGCGGCGAT
This sequence comes from Pseudomonadota bacterium, assembly GCA_021792755.1. Taxonomy (GTDB): domain Bacteria; phylum Pseudomonadota; class Gammaproteobacteria; order Steroidobacterales; family Steroidobacteraceae; genus 13-2-20CM-66-19. The sequence goes on along the minus strand of JAJYUA010000007.1, from coordinate 83,920 downwards.
GATCGCGGTGGCGGGGCTGGCGCGGCTGAGAGCGGGCGAGCGAAGCGGTCTTGCGATCGAGGCGCGCGCACAGTGGCCGCTCGAGTCGCTGGCGGCGGTGAACCAAGGCAATAAAGGGTGACATTGACAGCATGACCAGCGCGCTGATTTCGGGCGATCGGATCTTTCTGCGGGGACTCGCCGCAGAATGCATCATCGGCTTCATCGAGTGGGAGCGGCGCGTCAAGCAGACCGTGGTGGTGGACCTCGAGCTGCCGGTGGACTGCCGCCGCGCCGCTGCCACCGACGATGTGGCCGATACCGTGGACTACAAGCGGGTGGCCAAGCGCGTGCTGGCCTACATCGAGGCCTCCGAGTTCAAGCTCGTCGAGACGCTGGCGCACCGGCTGGCGCTGTTGCTTCTGGAAGAGTTCGGGGTCGAGTGGGCGCGTGTGTCGCTCAACAAGCCGGGCGCCATCCGCAACTCGCGCGACGTGGGGGTGGTGATCGAGCGCAGCCGAGCGGACCTGACCGCCGCGGCGGCGGCGCGGCTCTGAGCAGCCATGCCACAGGTCTACATCGCCGCCGGCAGCAACGTCGAGCCCGAGCGTCATCTCGCGATGGCGTCCACGGAGCTCGAGAAGCACTTTCCCGGCGTGCGTTTCTCTGCGTGGTATCGCAATCGCGCGGTCGGCTTCGAGGGCGATGACTTCATCAATTTCGTGGCCGGCTTCTCCACGGACCTGGCAATCGAGGACGTGGTCGAGAGGTTGCACTTCATCGAGGCAGTGTGCGGCCGCACGCGCGAGGCGCCAAGGTGGGCGCCGCGGACCATGGATCTCGACGTGCTACTGTACGGTGATCTGGTACGCCAGACAGCGACGCTGAAGGTACCGCGTCCCGACCTGCTGAAACGCGCCTACATGCTGGGGCCGCTCGCGGATCTGGCTCCCGAGGTCGTTCACCCGACCGAGAAACTCCCCATCGGCGAGCTGTGGCGGCGGTTCGACCGCGCCGCGCACCCGCTCGCCCGGGTGCGGCCGGGCGGGAAAGGCGGCGTTTGATCCTGTTACCAGCCGACGCTTCGGCCGCCGTCGACCGCAAGAACCTGTCCGGTGACGAACGGCGCATCGCAGGCGAAGTAGAGCGCTGCTCGCGCCACGTCTTCCGGCGAGCCGCCGCGCTTGAGCGCCGTGCGCTCGATGATGCGCCTGCGCAGCACTTCGTCCACCCCCGTTTCCGGCCACATGACCGGCCCGGGCGCGATGGCGTTCACCCGCACCTGGGGACCGAGCTCGCGGGCGAGCGACTTGGTGAGCATGATCAGGCCCGCCTTGGCGACGCTGTAGACCGGATGGCGGCGCAGCGGCCGCATGCCGTGAATGTCCACCAGGTTGAGGATCAGCCCGCCGTTCTCGTGCAGCGCAGGCGCCGCGGCCTGAGCGAGAAACAACGGTGCCTTGAGGTTGGTGCCGATCAGATCGTTCCACGCCCGCTCGCCGATCTCGCCCATCGGGGTGGGATAGAAGGTCGAGGCGTTGTTGACCAGGATGTCGAGCCGGCCGAACGCCGCCGTGGCGCTGCCGGCCAGTCGTTCCAGCGAGGCGGTGTCGAGCAGGTCGCATTGCGCGAGCATCGCGGAGCCGCGACGGATCCCGTTCAGCTCCCCCGCCAGGGTCGTCGCCGCCTCGGCGGAACTGCGGTAGTGCAGCACGACATTGGCGCCTGCTTCGTGAAGGGCGCACGCGATCACCGCGCCCAGCCGGCGTGCGCCGCCGCTGATCAGGGCCGCCTTGCCGGCGAGGGGTTTGTGGGACGCTGCGTGTGCGGGATCGGTCATTGGGCTGCTGCATGAGGCTTGGGCGTACGGACAGTATGATGCCTGTGCTCTCGCCCGAGGAGGCGGAACACTCGCGCAAGGCGGCAGACCTGATCCGCGAGCGCATCCGCGCCGCCGGGGGCTGGCTGTCGTTCGAGGATTTCATGGCGCTGGCGCTTTATGCCCCCGGGCTCGGGTACTACAGCGCCGGCAGCCTGAAGATCGGTCCCGGCGGGGACTTCGTCACCGCGCCCGAGGTCTCCGACCTCTTCAGCCGCTGCGTGGCGGGGCAGTGCGCCCAGGTGCTCGAAGGCGGTGGCGAGATACTGGAGCTCGGGGCCGGCACCGGCCGCATGGCTGCCGCCGTGCTGATGGCGTTGTCCGCGCGTGGCGTGCTGCCCGAGCGCTATGCCATCCTGGAGGTCAGCGCGGACCTGAGAGATCGCCAGCGCGCCGCGCTCGGGCGGCTTGCGGCCGAGCTGCGCGACCGGGTGGTGTGGCTCGACCGGCTGCCGGAGCGGGCGCTGACCGGCGTCATCCTGGCCAACGAGGTGCTGGATGCCTTGCCCTGCCGGCGGTTCGTCATCGCAGAGGACGGCGTGCGGGAACTGGGCGTGGCCGTGCAGGGTGAGGCCATCGTGGAGCGCGAGGGGCCGGCGCAGGGGGCGCTTGCCGACGCCTGCGCCTCGCTGATGAGTGAGCTACCCGAGCCCTTGCCCGCTGGGTATGTGTCCGAAATCTGCCTGTGTGCGGCGCCATGGCTGGCCGGTGTGGCCGAGCGCCTGGAACGTGGCCTGATGCTGTTGTTCGATTACGGTCTGCCGCGGTCTCATTACTACCACCCGCAGCGCGTGACCGGTACGTTACGTTGTCACTTCAAGCAGCGCGTTCACGACAATCCATACGTCAACCTCGCCGTCCAGGACATCACGGCGTGGGTCGATTTTACGCGGGTGGCCGAAGCGGCAGTGGAGTGCGGGCTCGACGTCAGGGGCTTTGTGACCCAGGCGGCGTTTCTCTTGGGGACCGGGATTGACCGGCTCGTGGGCGAGGAAGCCGACCCGGTACGGCACGCGCGCCTCGCCGGCGAGGCGCGCCGCCTGCTGCTGCCCGGCGAGATGGGCGAGGCGTTCAAGGTGATGGCGCTGACGCGCGACTTCGATGCGCCGCTTGCGGGCTTTGCGCTGCAGGATCTGCGGAGGTCGCTGTAGAGTGCGCGCGCCTCGAGCTGCGCGGGGAGCGGGAATGCGAAATTGCGGCAACAGCCGGGGCCGGCTCCTGATCTATCCGTTGGCCTGGCTTGGCACGCACCCAGGGCGCGCCTGCGGATGAGGTCCGATCCTGCGCGCAGAGGCGTCAGGTGTCATGACTTGCACAGCTTGCGGTCGCGCTCGGCCTTTGGCTCGTGTGCCAGGCGGCGTGCCGCGGCGTAGAAGCGCGGAAGGTTGCCGCCTTCCTTGCGGAGCAGCCGCTCGAAACCCGGCAGGCAGCTGTAGTAGGTTCCCACCGACACCAGGTCGGCGTTGTTCATGCCCTGGGCGATCCATTTGTCGTATACGGGCGAATGGAACCCCAGGTGGCGCTCCAGCAAGCGGATGTGCTGCGCCAGGCGCGCAAAATCGGCTTTCTTTTTCCGCAGCATCTGCCGTGGCGGAATTCCCGAGGCGTACACTTTGGCCAGGCGGTTGCGCGTGTGCCTGAGGAGCGCGGCGAATTGCCGGGCGGCGTCGCTTTCCAGCTTGAACTGCGCCAGTTGCCGCGGCTGGTGGCGGTACGTGAGCCAACGCTTCATACCGGTATTCTCGACGGTCATGGCGAACGCTTCGTCGAACCGGGAATCGTTCTCCACGTAGAGCAGCTGGTGGGCCAGCTCGTGGAAGATCATCGCGGCCAGCTCTTCGCGCCCGTAGCGCATCATGGTGCTCATGACCGGATCGGGGAGCCTTCCCAGGGTTGAATAGGCGGGCACTCCCTCGATCACGACGTCATAGCCGCGACGCTTCAGCGCCTTGGCGAAATTCCGGGCGCTTCGCTCATGGAAGTAACCCCGGTAAGGAACACAGCCGGCGATCGGAAAGCACCACACCTTGGGGTTGACGGAGAACTCCGGCGCGGCGACCACGTTCCAGACCACGTAGCGGCGGTGCAGGTTCACGTAGGTGCGGTAGCTGTCGTCGTTCGGCAGTCCCAGTTGCTGCGAGGCGAAGCGGCGGGCCTCCCGGACGTAGGCGAGCTCTCTGATCAGCGGCTCTGAGGCTTGCGGCTCATCGATCACATCGATGATGGGTTTGCGTTCGTGCAGGACGTGCCATTCACCGCTCGCCGCCTGCCACAGGTACGCAGTGCTCGCGCAGCCGGCCAGCGCAGCCAGCGCTGCGGCCGTCAGGACCCGCTGCGCGACCCGCAGTCGCGCGCGAGGCGGCCGAATGCGAAGAGCATTCCCGGGAGGGGTTGAAGACGTCTGAGTTACCATGCGCTCATGCAAGTGTACTTGGTCGGCGGTGCGGTGCGGGACAGGCTGCTCGGGCGGCCGGTCAAGGAGCGCGACTGGGTGGTGGTCGGGGCGCGCCCGGAGGATCTCGAGCGCCGGGGCTATGTGCCCGTGGGCAGGGAGTTCCCCGTGTTTCTGCATCCCAAGACCCGGGAGGAGTACGCGCTCGCCCGACTGGAGCGCAAGGTGGCGCCGGGCTACCGGGGATTCGCGACGCGATTCTCTCCGGAGGTGACACTGGAAGAGGACCTGCGGCGGCGAGACCTGACCATCAACGCGATGGCCGAGAGCGCTTCGGGCGAGATCATCGACCCCTACGGGGGACGACGGGACCTCGAAGCCCGGCTGCTGCGCCACGTGTCGGAAGCCTTCATCGAAGATCCGGTGCGGGTGCTGCGTGTGGCGCGTTTCGCTGCCCGATACGCGGAGCTGGGTTTCAGAGTGGCGGAGGAAACCGTTGCACTGATGCTCCGGATGGCCGAATCCGGGGAGCTCTCGGCGCTGGTGCCGGAGAGGGTCTGGCAGGAGACCGAGCGCGCGCTTGAGGAAACCCGTCCCGAGGTGTTCTTCGAGACCCTGCGCGAGTGCGGCGCGCTGCGGCTCATTTTTCCCGAGGTGGACGCACTCTTTGGGGTCCCACAGCCGCCGAGGTGGCATCCGGAAATCGACACCGGCGTGCACGTCATGCTGGCGCTGCGCTGGGCCGCCCAGGCCGGCTTGCCTGCGACCGCCCGATTTGCGGTGCTGACGCACGATCTGGGCAAGGCCCTCACCTCGCCCGAGCGCTGGCCGAGCCACCACGGGCACGAGGAAGGCGGTGTGCCTGCGATCGAGTCGTTGTGTGCGCGGCTGAAGGTGCCGAACGATTACCGCACCCTGGCTCTGCTCACCGCGCGCCACCACACCCTGGTGCACCGAGCGCAGGGGCTGCGGCCCGCCACGGCGCTGAAGCTGTTGGAGGCGACGGACGCTTTCCGGCGGCCCGAGCGCTTCGATGAGCTGCTGTCGGCGTGCGAGGCCGATGCCCGCGGGCGCACAGGCCTCGAGGCCCAACCCTACCCACAGGGCCAACACTTGCGCCGCCTACGCGCCGCCGCCGCGGCGGTCAACCTGTCGGCGGAGGAGCGCCAGGGGCTTGCGGGCGCCGCCATCGGCGAGAAGCTGCGCGAGAAGCGCCTGGCGGCGATCCAGGCGCTCGAGTGAGATGCCGGCCGTTCGTCGGCATCTCATGCAAGCGGGCAGCCGCGACGCGGGGTGTCAGGTCACCCCAAAGCTGGTAAATCCCCCCGGGGGTGCCGGCGGGGGCGCGAGATAGCTCGGCAGGATCTGCGCCATGGTGCGCGGGGTGAGTCCCAGGCGCTCGCACCCGGGGTCGGTGCAGACACTGTCGAGGGTGAGCGAGCGGAAGTTGTCCAGCGTCAGCGGCTTGCCGGGCAGCACGCCGAGCAGCGCCGCCTGCAGGCGCCCGATCGGGTCCGGCAGGCCCAGGATCAAGCAGCGTCGGCCCGCCGCCTGCGCCGTCGTGCGCACGAGCTGCTCGAGGGTCATGACCTGTGGACCGCAGAGCTCATAGCTTTGGCCGTGGGTCTTGCGGTCGCTCAGCGCGCGGGCGAAGGCTTCCGCGACATCGTTCACGTACACCGGCGCAAAGCGCGCCCGTGCGCGGGCGAGCGGCAGGACGCCGCCGGAGAGGCGCAGCACGTCCGCGAACCGGTTGGTGAGCGAATCGCCGGGGCCGAAGATGACCGAGGGGCGAAAGAAGGTGAAATCGAGGTGGGCGGCGGCTGCGCGGATATGAGCCTCGGCCTCGCCCTTGGAGCGCAGGTAGCGGCTGGGGCCGCCGACATCGGCACCGAGCGCGCTCATCTGCAACAGCCGCCGCACCCGCGCGGCCTTCAGGGCGGCGAGCAGCTTCTGCGCGAGCGCCGCATGCACCAGCCGGAAAGTGCAGCGACCGTGCTCATTGAGAATGCCGACCAGGTTGATGACTGCGTCCATGCCTGTGACCAGGCGGCCGAGGGTGCCCGGGTCGTGCACGTTGGCCGTAACGAGCTCCACCGTGGGCAGCACGCGCAGGTGCTCACCGCGTACGGGGTTGCGAGTCGGCACCCTGATCCAGTGTCCGTCCCGCGCCAGCCGATTGACGAGCGCGGAGCCGACGAAGCCGGTTCCGCCCAACACGCAGATGTTCATCGGTTCACCGGCCATTCGAAGTCCTCCCCGCTCTGCAGGTTGAGGCCTACCCGGCATCTGAGTCGGTCGGCAAGGCGTCCGCACGCCGCACCGCCGTCACAATGGCGCAGGCACGGCGTGCCGGACGCTTGATTCTACCCCGGGCCGGCAAGCTCCGCCGGCCCGGGCCCCGAAACGGATTTCCCTGATCGACCGAGGGGCTTCAGGCCGCCTCGACTTCGATCCGCCTCGGCTGCACCTTCGGTTGCTTGGGAATGACCACCTCCAGCACGCCGTGGGCATGCTTGGCCGTGATTGCATCCGGATTGGCGCCCTCAGGCAGCGTGAAGCGGCGCAGGAATGAACCGCCTCGGCGCTCGAGGCGCTGCCAGCCGTTGCGCTGCTGCGTCTCCGGCGTACGTCTTTCGCCGCGGATCGCCAACACACCCTTGTCTGTGGTGACGTGGATGTCCTTCGGCTCGACACCGGGCACATCGGCCAGCACCACGAAACGCCCGGGCTCCTCGCGGATGTCGACCTGGGGGATCCAGGAAATACCCACCCCGGGCCGCTCGCCGGCCTCTGTGGAAAGCGCCTGGTCGACTTGACGCTGCAGGCGGTCGAAGAGCGTCCAGGGCTGATAGTAAACAACAGTCATGATCGAACCTCCAATCTGCAGAGTGCCAGGCGTTGCCGCCTCGAGATGCCGCCGGGATCGATCTGTGGTCACGCCCGGGGATTTCAAGCGCGGGCAGCTCGTGCAGCTGCGCACCCGCCTTGTCTCTCGGTGGCCGGCCAGGGTGTCTGACAGAACAGCAGCCGGGTGGGTTGTGACTGCGGTATCCATGGCATTGCCGGTCCTTAGGACAGCTCGACCGCGGGCGGCGCCTGGGGAAGTCCTGTGCACAACCTGTGCACGGCTTGGGTACAAGATATAGAACGCCGGGTGCCGGGGAAGAATGATTGGCCGGATAAAAAATCACGATTGCGCCGCGGCCAATATCAATACAGGCTATTGTTTTTATTGTCTTTTTATGGCGATCGCCTCCGCCTTGCAACATCTTGACGCCCGCCGGGGTGCTCATTAGGCTCTTTACCCCGACACAAGATCTTGTGTCCGCTCATGGGCGGCACCGGATCGCGCGCTCGGGGAGGCTCAGGGGGGATACAGGCTGTGGCGGCGTTCCGGCGTACCCGGTCGCTTTGCCCGGCGGTTTCCACGTCGCCCGTATCCCCTGTGATCCGGTGTGCAAACACTTGGAGCACCGCGGACAATGAATACCGTCGTGAAGATCGAACCGAAGGACATCGACTCCATTCCGTTCCAGGAAGCGTCGCTGGACATCTGGGACAAGAAATACCGGCTCACCGCGAAGGACGGCACGCCCATCGACAAGACGATGGACGACACCTACAAGCGTGTCGCGCGTGCCCTCGCTGACGTGGAGCGCGAAGAGGTGCGCGACCACTGGTACGAGCGCTTCCTTTGGGCGCTGCGCCGCGGCGCAATCCCCGCCGGCCGCATCACTTCCAATGCCGGGGCGCTGGAGCACAAGCCGGCGACCTCGACGATCAACTGCACCGTGTCCGGAACGATCCATGATTCCATGGACGATATCCTGGGCAAGGTGCACGAGGCGGGGCTGACGCTGAAGGCGGGATGCGGCATCGGCTATGAGCACTCGACACTCCGTCCGCGCGGCGCCTACGTGTCAGGCGCGGGCGCCTACACCTCCGGTCCGCTGTCCTTCATGGACATCTTCGACAAGATGTGCTTCACGGTCTCGTCCGCCGGCGGCCGCCGCGGGGCGCAGATGGGCACCTTCGACGTCGGCCATCCGGATGTCATGGAGTTCATCCGCGCCAAGCGCGAGGGCGGCCGCCTGCGCCAGTTCAACCTGTCGCTGCTGATCACGGACGAATTCATGCAGGCGGTGCGGGAGAGTCGCGACTGGAAGCTCGCATTTCCGCTCTCGCGCAAGGAGTACGAGGAGGAAAAGCCCGACCTCGCCGATCCCGCCAGATTCATCTGGCGTGAATGGCCGGTGCACGAGAACTACGTCGTCAACGAGCAGGGCCTGGTGGCCTGCAAGGTATACAAGACTCTGCCGGCACGGCGTATGTGGGACGTGATCATGACTTCCACCTACGATTTCGCCGAGCCGGGCTTCGTTCTCATCGACCGTGCGAACGAGATGAACAACAACTGGTGGTGTGAGAACATCCGCGCCACCAACCCGTGCGGCGAGCAGTGTCTGCCTCCTTATGGCGCGTGCCTGCTGGGCTCGATCAATCTGACCCGGTTCGTGCACCATCCGTTTTTGCCTTCGGCTGAATTCGACTGGACCGAATACCGGGAGGTGGTGAAGATCTTCACGCGCATGCTCGACAACGTGGTGGAGATCAACGGGCTGCCGCTCGAGAAGCAGCGTGAGGAGATCCGGCGCAAGCGCCGCCACGGCATGGGCTTTCTCGGCCTGGGCAGCGCCATGGCTCTCCTCGGCATGAAGTACGGCTCCCCGGAATCGCTCAAGTTCACCGAGGACGTCTCACGCGAGATGGCGGTTGCCGGCTGGGAGGAGGCGCTGGAGCTCGCCCGTGAGAAGGGGCCCGCGCCCATCATGACTGAGGAGTTCACGGTCACCGCCGAGATGCTGCGCAAGCGCCCGGAGATGGCGCGCGACGGCTGGAAAGCCGGGGACGGGATCCCGGGAAGACTGCTGCACGCCAGGTACAGCCGGTACATGCAGCGCGTGGCCGGGGTGGCGCCGGAGCTCGTGGAGCAGCTTGCCGAGACGGGCGCCCGGTTCACGCATCACACCTCCATCGCGCCCACGGGCACGATCTCGCTGTCGCTGGCGAACAACGCGTCGAACGGCATCGAGCCCTCCTTCGCCCATCACTATTTCCGCAACGTGATCCGGCCGGGCCGCAAGACCAAGGAAAAGATCGACGTCTACTCCTTCGAGCTGCTGGCGTATCGCGAGCTGGTCAATCCCAAGGCCGAGCCCGGCGGTACGGGAGAATCGGACAGGCTGCCGGATTACTTCATCGCCTCCGATCACATCATGCCGAAGGAGCACGTCGATGTGCAGGCGGCGGCGCAGAAGTGGGTGGACTCGTCGATCTCCAAGACGGCGAACGTGCCGACGGACTTCCCGTACGAGAAATTCAAGGACATCTATCTGTACGCGCACGAGCGGGGCCTGAAGGGTTGCACCACTTTCCGGTTCAACCCCGAGGCCTTCCAGGGCGTGCTGGTCAAGGAGCAGGACCTGAAGAACACTGTCTACAAGTTCACCCTCGATGACGGCACGGTGGTCGAGGCGCGCGGCGACGAGGAAATCGAATATGACGGCGAGATGCACACGGCCGCGAATTTGTTCGATGCGCTGCGCGACGGGTACTACGGGCACTTTTGAGGCCCGGTAAAGAGCGTTCGCGCCATCAGCCTCAGGAGAGCCGCATCATGACCATCAAGATCGAACGCAAGATCGTCAAGTACGACGTCCAGAAACCCGAGGACAAGCCCGCTGCAAAAGCGCAGACCGCCGGCGTGACGGCGGCTGCCTCACCGCCGCCCGCTTCACCGTCCCCGATCGGGCAAACGGTGCGCGACAAGCACGGTCACCTGGCGCAGGTGATCCGGATGCACGAGAAGCTCGAGCGTCCGGAGGTGCTGATCGGCTCGACCTACAAGATCAAGACGCCGATCTCCGATCACGCGATGTACGTCACCATCAACGACATCGTGCTCAACGAGGACACCGAGTTCGAGCAGCGGCGGCCGTTCGAGATCTTCATCAACTCCAAGAACCTCGATCACTTCCAGTGGATCGTGGCGCTGACGCGCATCATCTCCGCGGTATTTCGCAAGGGCGGTGATGTGACCTTCCTGGTCGATGAGCTCAAGGCCGTGTTCGACCCCCGCGGCGGCTACTGGCAGCCCGGCGGCAAGTTCATGCCCTCCATCATCGCCGAGCTCGGCTACGTCATCGAGCGGCATCTGCAAACCATCGGCCTGCTGCGCAAGCCGCAGCTCGATGAGCACCAGCAGCGCCTGGTGGACGAGAAGCGGGCGGAATACGAGGCGCGCGCACGCCAGACCGACGCGTTCGCAAAGTCGAATTTCCCGGACGGCGCGCAGCTCTGCGCCAAATGCAGCACCGCGGCGGTCGTCATGATGGACGGCTGCATGACCTGCCTCAACTGCGGCGATTCCAAGTGCGGATAGTCTGTAGGGGCCCGCAAAAGGTGGAATTTGTGTGGTCTTTCTCGTCCAGCGCGTCCTGTCAATCGGATCGCCCGCCACCTCCTCTCTGAGGATCCCCTCGATCCTGGCTCGGATTCCACCGTTTTTTTTCCGCCGCTACGCGGCCGCCGACCGCCTTGCGAACCCGCGTTGGATCAATGTCACCGCCCAGCAGCTCGATCCTGCCTTTGGCAACGGTATGTGGATCCACCCCAAGCAAGGCGGCCACCCGCGCATCACCGCCGCGGCCGACTTTCAGCGCCTCGAGGCCCGCGAACAGCCGTCGCTGCCGTTCATCGAGTAGGCCAAAGAACAGGATAATCCCCGCTTTCACCTCATGCGCCAGCACCTCCTCAGACACACCCCCCACGGCAACCTGCGCGATCTTGGCTCGCGCGATGACTTGCCGTTGCCGTTCCGCCGGCTCAAGCGCGAGGTAGATGAACACCCCGCCGATCCTTTCGCGCTCGATCACCTGTCGGTGCAGCAACGCGAGCAGCGTCTGGCGAGTCTCGACGTGCAGCGCATTGTCGAGTTCCTGCGCCGAGTACCCCGCCGGCGCGCGCTCCACGAAACGCCGGCTGGTCTCAAGCAGCGTACCGTAGGTGGAGAACCAGACGCCCCGATGAGACCAGAGCCCACTGGTATCGAACCGACATGTAGCCCTCAGCGTGTAGTATTTTCCCCGATGCGAGTAACTGGTCAGATAGGGCAGCTCGGCGAGCTTGCGGAATACGGTCATCCTCGACTCTGTTCCGAGAGCTTCCGCCAGCTCGGAAAACGTGCAGGCTCTCTTGCGCTCGAGCAGAATCTCGAGCTCCCGGGCGTTGAATTCCGCGGTTCTCATAATGGTATACGTCACCATTAAGCCAATATGGCGAATAGTACCACTATAAGCCGCTCCCCGGCACTCATTCCATACGATGGCTACGGAGTCGCCAGGAAGCGGAAAATTACGCGCCGATACCTTGCGCGCTTGAAGGCCGCGGTCCGTGCAGCATCAAGGGATCATCAACAAAATGCGACCGTTGTACATCCACTGTGATGTTAGTCTTGAGTGAGTCCTAAGGAGTTTTGGGGAGCAAGCAAATGAACTACAAAGGCAGCTGTCACTGCGGACAAATATCCTTCGAAGTCGACGGCAGCCTGGAACAGGTCATGGAGTGCAACTGCTCGCATTGCAGGCGCAAGGGTTACCTGCTCTGGTTCGTGCCGCGTGCGCAACTCAAGCTGCTCACGGCCGAGGCAGGCCTGTCCACCTACACCTTCAACAAGCATGTCATCAAGCATCATTTTTGTTCAAAATGCGGCTGCGCTCCTTTCGGGTTCGGCAAGGACCGTTCGGGGGCAGAAACGGCAGCAATCAACGTGCGTTGCCTGGAGGGTGTCGAGTTGTCGTCGCTCAAGAGGGTGCCGGTTGACGGGCGCTCGTTCTAAGGTCGCCCATGCCCCAAAGGCGCTCCTGCCGACCCTGCCGCCGCTTCGCGCCGCCAGACTGCGGTTGAGCTTGGGCATTGGGCAGCTGAACCGACGCTAGCCAGCGCAGCCGATGACTTTCACCCTGTTTCGCTTCCCGAAGCCGACCGGCCCCTGCGGGATCGGCACGCTGACCTGTCACTGGGTGGACCCGAGTCGCCCGGATCTCTTCACCGCCGATCCGGACGACCGTCGTGAGCTGATGGTGCAGATCTGGTATCCGGCCAAGGTAGACCCATCCTCGCGGCGTGCTCCCTACGTGCGGAATCCCGGCGCTCTTGCGCCGCTGGCGCGCCTGCTGCATTTGCCGGAGTTCATCTTCGGGCCCTTGAAATACGTCACCACCAACGCTGTCGAGTCCGCACCCGTCGCGAATGGCGCGCCCAGCTACCCCGTGCTCATCTGTTCGCACGGGCGCGGCGGTTTTCGCCAGGAGAATACCCGGCTCGTCGAGGAGCTCGTGTCGCACGGCTACATCGTCGCGGCCATCGATCACCCGCATGCCGCCAGCAGCGTGGCCTTTCCGGACGGGCGCCGGGCGACCTTCGATACGCGCATGCTCGACCGCAAATTCGTCGACGCCACGATTCCTTATCTCGCGCAAGATGCCATCTTCACGCTGAATCGACTCGATGCCTTGAACCGGTCTGACCCGAACGGCATCTTGACTGGGCGGCTGGACCTGCAGCGTGCCGGCATCTTCGGGCTATCGCTGGGCGGCATAGTCAGTGCCGAAGCCTGCCGACTGGAGCCGCGTTTTCGCGCCTGCCTGGTAATGGATGTGCGGATGCCCGCCGACATGGTCCGGGCAGGCCTGAAACAGCCGACCATGTTCCTCACCCGTGATGCCGAGACCATGCAGCTCGAGGGTTGGTCACAGGCAGACATCGACGAAACGCTGACCACGATGCGGGCGGTGTTCGAGAGTCTTCCGGGGGATGGCTACTTCGTGCAGGTGCCCGGGATGTTCCACCAAGACTTCTCCGATGCCCCGCTCCTCTCCCCGCTCAGCTCCTGGCTGGGTGTCACCGGGCCGACCGATGGACGGCGGGCGCTAGGCATCACCGGTGCCTGCTCGCTGGCGTTCTTCGACCGGCACCTGAAGGGCCGACCGGAGATGCTGCTCGATGGGCTGACAAGACAATACCCTGAAGTGCTCTTCGAAACGCGACGATCTTACTAAAGTCGAGCGCCAGAGCCCGAGCGGCGACACGCATCCGGTGCGCCAGGTTTGCCACGGCGACGGCGGGTGGCACCGAACTGCCCGCGCGCCGTCACGGCTTTGCCCGCATTCTGCGCGACACCGATCCCGAGCCCGGGGGAGCCGCCGCCATGAGCCGCCTGTTTTCCGCTGTGATCGTCGCCGCCGGATTCGCGCTGGGCGGCTGCTTCGTCAGCCACGGTTTCGAGCTGCGCCGCGCCGAGCGTGTGGTCACGGTCAAGTGTTTGGCCGAGCGCAACGTCAAGGCCGATCTCGCGCTGTGGCCGCTGCGCTACGCCGAGGCGGGCAACGACCTCGCCGACGTGCAGGCGCGCATCCAGAAGGACACGGCCGCGGTGCAGGGGTTTCTCGCCGCGCACTCGCTGGGCCAGGCCATCGCCTGCCGCAACCCGCAGGTCACCGACCGCGCGGCGCAGCAATGGGGCGAGTCCAGTTACAAGCAGCGCTTCGTGATCACCGCGACGCTGCTGGTGCGCAGCCGTGACGTCGGCGCCGTCGATGCAGCGGCGCAGGATACCCGCGCGCTGATCGAACAGGGCGTGGCGCTGGCGGCCGGCAACGAAGGTCCGGGCAGCGGCGGACCCAGCTACGTGTTCACGCAGTTGAACGCGATCAAGCCCGAGCTCATCGCCGAGGCCACGCGCAACGCCCGTGCTGCCGCGCAGCAGTTCGCGCACGATTCCGGCAGCCGCGTCGGCGGCATCGTGCGCGCCAGCCAGGGCGTGATCGAGATCCTGCCGCGCGACGCCGTACCGGGCGCGATGCAGCAACAGCAGATCGACAAGACCGTGCGTGTGGTGGCGACGCTGGACTACGCGCTGGAGCGGTGAGCAGCTGTCTTGATCAGGTCATCCCGAGCCCCCTGTCATCCCGAGCGTAGCGAGAAATCTTGCTTTTTCTGGGTCTTCCGGCTTTAGTGTGGGTAACATTTGATCAATTTTTGATCAAGTAACCATCCTCCGGCAAAGCCGGAGGCTTTCACGTCGCGGGGCCCCTCCAAGGGGCCATTCCCGCGACGCAAGAGTAAAGAATGTCGCTATGTTCAAGGTCATAGCGCTATCCCATTCAGCACCCCGAGCGGTTCCAGTCCACACGCTGTCCATAGTCCATGATCGTCCTCGGACGAGCTTCCCCTCTTGCGACTGCATACTGCAGGAACTGTCGAACTTCTACTGTCCCCCCGGCAGAGCCGGGGGGTTTCCCATGTGACTAATTCCACTTTGTCACGTTTAAGCATTTGAAAATGCAGGAGATTTGATATACTCGCGTTGAGTTACGGAGGCACTTTTTTGACCTGACAGGATCATGCTCAGATTCACTGAAACGAACGGCTAAAGGCGGGATTCAACATGACAGATCGCTCGAAGGACTGGGGGGCAGATTCGGGCGATTCAGCAAAGACTTCGTGGATGTGTTGCGTTTTGGCAACCACAGCGTGGTCGGTATGGCACAGCAGTATCTGTGTGGCCTGATGCAGGCGGAGAAACGCAACATGGAGCGCATGGTCGAAGCGGGCCCTGAGAGCGACTACCAGGTGCTGCAGAACTTTCTGACGCACTCGTCGTGGGATTATCGACCGGTCATGGATCGAGTGGCGCACAACGCGGACGCCGTGGTGGGCGGGGAGGTCGGCACGGGGCTGTACATCGATGAGAGCGCTTTTGCGAAAAAGGGAGATCAGTCGGTAGGCGTGGCGCGTCAGTGGAATGGTCGTCTTGGGAAACAGGACAACTGTCAAGTCGGAGTGTTTGGTGCGCTGGGCCGGCGGGACCGGGTTGCGCTGATTGATGCCCGACTGTACCTGCCGAAGGAATGGACTGACGAGCCGCGTCGCTGCGAACGGGCGGATGTGCCGCGACCGGAGCAGTTCCACCGTAGGAAGCTTCAGTTGGCGCAGGAGATCATTCGGCACGCTCGAGAGCTTGGGGTGCGCTTCGAGTGGGTTGGCGTCGACGGCGGGTACGGAAATTCTCTGGAATTCCTGCAATCGATGCACGATCAGGGGGAACCTTTCTGGCGGACATCCACTCGGATCGACACATCTATCTGAACGATCCGGCTCCGTACCTGCCGCCACAGGGCCTGGGTCGTTCGCGCGTGCGTTATCACAGCGACGCGCAGCCGATCGAGGTGCGCAAGTGGGTGAAGAAGCAGCCTGAATCTGCTTGGCGCAGGAAGACCCTGCGCAGCACCACGAAGGGAGGGTTGATCGTCGAAGTGCTGCATCGCAAGGTATGGCTGCGGGACAAACACAGTCCGACACCGAACTGCTGGCATTTGATCGTCCGAAGGGAAGTCGGCTCGCCCGGCACTATCAAATATAGCCTGAGCAACGCCCCGGCCGCGACGAGTGTGGTAAAACTGGCGTGCATGCAGGCGCAGCGCTTCTGGATCGAGCGAGCCTTTCAGGATGCCAAGAGTCATATCGGGATGGCGCAATATCAAGCCAGGCAGTGGCAGTCCTGGCACCGCCACATGGGTCTGGTCATGATGGCCATGCTGTTCATGCTGCAGGAGAGGCTTGAGCATGGCAACACGCACCCGCTATTGAGCTGTTACGACATCCAGGTCTTGCTCGCAACCACGTTGCCGGACCGCCGCGCCAGTCAGGAAGAGGTGATGAGACAGATCCGCGTTCGACACCAACAACGGCAAGCGCTGATCGATGCTGCAAATCGGGCTCATGGCGCAAGTTCTTGATCTTCGTGCATGTCAACGTGACAGAGTAGAATTAGTATGGCGCGGGACGGTCGCCTGCCGCGCTCGTTCGCTCACGTCGACCCACGGCGGCAGGTGCCGGACCGCGCGACCTGGCTGGTCGCGGTCGTCACGACGGGCTTGATTCTCTTCTTTTCGCACCGTCTGGCGCTTCTGCGCAGCATCGTGAGTTTCGGGGCAATGACGGGGTTTCTGTTCGTGCACGCATCTGTCGCCAAGCACTTCCTGTGGCGTAGGGCGAGCCGGAATTGGCTGCGGCATCTAATTGCCCCCGCGATCGGCTTTGCGGTCATAGCGTTCGTGATGTTCAACATGAGTGAGAACGCCAAATGCGTTGGACTGAGCTGGATAACGGTGGGCGTCGTCATCGTTCTCGTGCGAAAGTTGCGCACGGAGCGGTTGCATCCGGAGTAATGCGGTCCAATGTCGCGCCGCACGACGAATGCGCCGATCGTTGCGAAAGACGCCAACACTTGCGATCTCTGCTGGGAGGACGCAAAGGATTCCGCGGCCGTTCTTGATGGACGAGCCGTGTTCGCGCCAACGAGTCTCATTGGAAGCGATCCGTCGCCCGAACACAACAGTCCGCATTCGAATTGCTTTTGGCGGCAGCGCCGCTTAGTTGAGTTGTAAGCATCACGGCATCCTCGTCGTAGCAGGGAACGACGTGACGACATCGGGGTTCCGGCGAGGCGGTGGGCGATGGCGGCCCGGTCTCAGGCCAGGGGTGCGCGAGGGCGCCGGGCAAGGATCAGGATGGCGGCGGGACCCGTCGGATACCCTCCGCCGGCGCGCAGCCGAGCGCGGGGCATCCGCCGATCCTCGCCTCGCGCCGCGTTAGCCGATCTGACCGAGCAGATCCTCCGATCCTGACCGGTTGTGCCAGCGGTCAAACCACAGTACCTCGCGCAGCGGCATCCGCGGCAACCAGCCCGCGGCCTCGAGTTCCGGCCGGGCGAAGAAATGCGACACGTAGCCGACGCAGAGATAGGCGATGGGCCAGATGTCGGACGGGATGCCCAGCGCCGCCCTCAGGTCGCGGTGGCGCAGGATGCTGACCCAACCGACACCGACGTTCTCGGCGCGTGCCGCGAGCCACAGGTTCTGCACGGCGCATACCGCGCTATAGAGATCCATCTCTCCCTGATGGGTGCGGCCGATCACCACCGGCCCGCTGCGCTTGCGATCACAGGTGATGCAGATGCCGACGGGCGCCTCTAGGATGCCCTCCAGCTTCAACGACTGATAGGTCGATTGCCGCTCGCCCTGGAACATTTCCGCGGCCTCCCGGTTGGCGGTCTGGAAGGCCTCCCACACCTTGCGCTTGACGGCCTGGTCGCGCACCACGATGAAATCCCACGGTTGCATGAAACCGACCGAGGGCGCGTAGTGGCTCGCAGTCAGTATCCGCGCCAGGACCTCATCGGGAACGGGATCCGGCAGAAACTGCCCGCGAACGTCGCGGCGGCTGAAAATGCACTTGTATACGGCCTCGCGCTCCTCGGCCGAGAACCCGGTGCTCTGGATCGGATTGGCGCTCACGGTTTCCCCTGCATGGCGAACGGCGCGCAACCGTCCTATCGGGGACGACGCGCTATCGCTTCCAGGCCGGTCTTCTGACTGAGGCTGATCGCGCCCGCGCTCCTTCCCGGCCAAAGCCAGTGCCGGATCGCGCCGACGGTCGCCATCACAGCGTTGAGCAGGTGGCGGAATCTCACCGCCTTCCCGATTCCCCCGGCCGTGCCGGGTGCCCGAAGCGGCGCGATTGTGTCACGGACGAGCCGCCCACAGTAGTGCGTGTCGTTGACTTTCCGCAAAGTGAGCGGAAATTCCAGAGTCGATTCCTGACCAATCTCAAAAGCCTGCGCGGATTTCCCCGCGCGATGCGGCTTCTTCATAGAACGGCCGTCAAATGCTCGTTCCCCATCACGCCGAATGGAAGGCAAAACCCTCGACGAGACCGACTGCGTCATCCGGCACTCGCAGCCAAGTCGAGCCGTCCTCATCGCAACGTACACGCCCGTGCGCGCGGGCTGGCTCAACCGGATCGAAACCCTCGCTCCTGGTCGGTGGTGAGATGCCGGCTCGCCCTGCACATTCAGTGCAATACCAGACGCAAACGGGGCACGTGGGAGCCAGTACTGCGTCATTGACAAAGCAAGGGCAACCGGCCTGAAATCGCACGCGCACCTCTCACCGGCATTTGAGCGGCTCTCCGGCGCCATCGGATCAAGGCCTCGCGCCCTTTGCGCCTCGTGAAGTGTCGCGCAAGCATCGTCGCTGAGGAAACGAAAAACCTCGGCGACCCTGCCGCCGTGCGCCGCCGGCATCGGCCAAAGCATCGCCATTGTACCGCAATCATCCCATCGGAGCCGTCCGCCGGCGACCAAAAGCCTCTCCATGCGGGGCATGCATGCCCGGGCCCGGCTTACCGAACTGACGGCTTGTGCGCGTACGCGCAACGCGTGTTGTCGAATAAAATCAAGCGTAGACGTCCGGGCGCCGCTCAGGCGCCCGGACGTACCCGGCCGCTCTACTTGAGGTAGAGCTCGAAAATCGTTCCGGAGCCGGTGGGTGCCGCTCCCCCACCCGTCGTCAGTCCAATCAAGTCACCGCTCGACATCTGTACGAAGTCTCCTTCGCCCGCGTCGAACGTGCCATCCGGCGGGCCGGAAAACGAATATAACACTGTCTCCTGACCGCTTGTCGGGTTGAACTGAAAGACAGTTCCATATCCGGCGTTGGAAGTCGCCACGTCGGTCGTCGATCCGCCGTTGCCGGTCATGCCGTAAAAGTTCCCGTCGCTGGCAATCATCATGCCCGTGTTCGGATACAGGCCGTCGCCGGAGGTGCTGCCGAACGCGTGAACAACCGATTCCTGTTTTGTTCCCGGATCATATTCGAATATCGTGCCGCAGCCAGGCTGCATCCCAGAGAACACACATGACGGATCTCCACCGTTTGTCGTCTCGCCGTAGATGTTTCCGTTGGCATCCTGAATCAGATTTCCCATGGGAAACACGCCGTCTGTTCCGCCGACGAACGTGTGCAACACGGAATAGCTATTTGTCTTCAGATTGTATTCAAACAAAACGCCGCAGCCACAGGTCGGGCTTCCTCCCATCCCAGCCGTTCCATAAAGGTTGCCATCGGTCGCCTGCAGCAACGGTCCGCCGCCCGCTCCAGCCGAGGACGGGCTTCCGTCCGTGGTACCCTGGAACGAGTACAACACGGACTCCTGGTTTGTGCTCGGGTTGTAACGGAAGATCACGCCGTTGCCGTATGTGCCGCCCGATGAGGTCACGCCATAAAGGTTTCCGTCGGAGGCTTGTATGAGCTCTGTCTCCGGATTTCCCCCATCGGCTCCGTCCGTGAACGTGTAAACGGTGCTGACCGCGCCCGTAGCGGGATCGAACTTATAGATCACCCCTGCGCTGTCCGCGCCACCACCGGCGAGGCCATAATAGTCACCATCGCTCGCCTGAACCAGGCTTCCGGCCGGGTTCACGGGCAAATCGGTGCCGGTAGGGAATCCATACAAAATCTTCTCCGTATTCGTGGCCACATCGTATTCGAACAACGTTCCGTCGCTGTCCGGCCCACCGAAATACGTGACGCCGTAATAAATGCCACTGCCGCCCGGCGCGAGACTGCCGGCCGGAGCCGATCCGTCGACGATCCCGGCGCTCGACTGAATTCCCTGGAAGCTATAGAGCACCTTTTCCGCCGGGACGCCGCAATTTACCGCGACACCGGTAACGCCGGCGGAGGAAACGGTTCCGGTGTTGCTACTCGGCATGCACAGCAGGCCGCTTGGGTCGGCACCGACAGTTACGTCATACGTGGTCCCCGATGCAAGACTCGACTCGATAGTGAAAGCGGTCGAATTCGCCGCAATCTGGGTCGCATAGCTCCCGTTTGCCAATAAGGAAAGACCGCTAGCTGCGCCGAGACCAGTGATGCTCCCGGATACCGTATAGCCGCAACTTACGGAAACATCGACGACATTGGCGGAAGAGATGGTTCCGGCGCCATTGGCCACCGTGCAGTCCTCTCCGCTCGGCTGTGTCGCAACGGAAACCGTAAAGGCGGTGCTGTTGGCGAGGCCGGACCTGAGTGTGGCACCGGTCGTGTCGCCGGAAATCGAAACACCCGATCCGTTCACATCCAAAGACAGCCCATTGGACGTGAGACCTGCAATTTTGGCCGAAATGCTGTATGTCGCAGCCGCCGAGCCGCTCGCCGAACCGGCGCCTCCGCACGCGGTGAGCCCGAACGAGGCCGTACAAATCAAGCCGACGGCTGCAATTCGCCAAAAAAATCTACCACACATCACCATCATATCTCCTTGAATTGTCATTGACTATTATCAACGCCAAAGAACGCCATCGGCGCCGGCGCGCAATATTTGGGCAGGTGCGATGATGATTCCATGCGCGGTTGCTCAGTTTTACCAGCGGTAAGCAGAGCACGTGAATGGGGGCCGAGTGCGGTGACTTTTCTCATCGTCACGTCGCAGAAGGCAAATGCCTTTCGGCATCCGACTCGCGGGCGACAGTTCAGCTATTTATCGCGCGGCGTTCCGACAAAGCCGCACGGCTCGTGACAGCAGCGAGAGCGCAGAGCAATGCGCGGCGACACCGCAAGTCGCAAGCGCACCTGCGCCCGTGTGAACCAGTTGAATGATTCCGCGGCCCATCGACTGTACATGCATGTTGGTCAAAACATGGACGGTGGCTCGTGAAGGAATGAAGTGGCCGCGTATCGAATGTATTCGGCGCTGCTGCTGCCCGGCAGGCGGTTTACCGTCGACGCCGTTCCGTTTTTCGCACCGGCCGCGGGGAGTTTTGCCGCCCTCATGCGGCGGCGACTGCCCCGCTCTTCGCGCCACCCGCGATCGAAGCGGATGGCTTAGCGCTGGAAATGGGGCGCCGACGGAGCATGTTTTTTCTTGACAAACACGGTTCGTCTCATATAGTTTTCCAGCCGAATTATTAGAGCCAAGCACCGGACCGCGATTCGACGGCTCGACATGGCCAGTTTGGAGAATTCCAACTGATGACGTTGCGACAACGTCGCAAGACACGCCGAGCACGATTTCGCCGCTCACCGCACAGCGCAGTGTCCCGTTTGCGCGCGCGCAAGAGGGATGAGGTTTATGAACCGGCTCCGCTACAGCGGCGTCGCACTCGCCGAAGCCGCTTTTTCGTTGATGCTTCTTCTGTTGCCGCAGATTGGGACACCCCCGGCATCCGCCCGGGACCAAGGGACGGTCGGGGCGTCTCGAGCGGGCACGCGGCGCGATAAGACCAAGGGTGTCCCCGGCATCCCGCGGGTATATTCGGCGCAGAATACCGGCGCCCGATTTCCGCGGCCTCACTTGCCGTCATTCGGCAGGCTTCCGATCATTCGCCCGTTGCCGGATCCGTTTCGGTTCTTCAGCGGGCAAAGGAACACCTCGTTCGCAAGTTGGGAGAGGCATCGCAACCAGATCATGGCGGCGATCGAAAAGTATGAGATCGGACCTGTTCCGAGCTGTTCGCAGTGCGCCATTACGGCTCGCTATGTCCCGCCGGCGGCCTCGGGGGGCAGCGGAATTCTGACCGTGCGTGTCGTGCGAAACGGGAAAACGGTTACATTGACTTCGAGCGTGTACCTTCCGCAGGGAATGGGCAAGGGTCCGTTCCCCGTGCTGATCCCCATGACGATCGCCTCGATGCGCTTGCATGGCAAGACGATCCGCTTTGCTCCGCCGAAGTCTCCGAACTACGGAAGTCTTCCTCCGCGCATCTTCAAGAATCTTCCTATTGCCACGATCAACTATGTCAGCACCCAGGTGGCCCGGTATTGCGCCTCTGGGCTGTGTAGCAACACGAAGGATCCCTTCTACCTGCTTTACCCGAATCTGTGCGCGGGAGCCTGCAGGGGGGCCAGCAACTCCGGAATATATGCCGCCTGGACCTGGGGAATGGACCGCCTGATCGACGGCATCGACATCGCGGTGCACCAGCGGGTTCACCCGCTTCCGATCGAGATGAAACGCCTGGCAGTGACCGGCTGCTCCTTTGCCGGCAAGATGGCGCTTTTTGCCGGCGCATTCGACGAGCGTGTTGCGCTTACGATAGCGCAGGAGAGCGGGGGTGGCGGCGCAACGTCCTGGCGCTTCTCGCACCAGATCGAGGCCCGAAACTCCGTGGAAGATATCGGCGATACGAACTACAACTGGTGGGCCGGACAAATGAAGCAATTCTCCGGCGACAACGTATACAAGCTGCCGGTCGATCAAGATGAGTTGATGGACATGGTGGCGCCGAGGGCACTGCTGGAAACCGGAAACACCGAGTTCTACTGGCTGTCGAACGGATCGAACTACGTTGCTTCCCGGGCGACGCAGAGAGTGTACGATACGCTGGGCGTCGAAGACCGCTTCGGGTTTTATCTGGACGGCGACCATGCGCACTGCGCGGTCCGGCCGGCCGAGGTGCCGGTCATCGAGGCCTTTGTGGACAAGTTCATGCTCGACAAGGCGGATGTGAATACGGACGTTCACGTCTACCCAAACCCCGCCGACACCGTGA
Organism: Pseudomonadota bacterium; assembly: GCA_021792755.1. Lineage (GTDB taxonomy): Bacteria > Pseudomonadota > Gammaproteobacteria > Steroidobacterales > Steroidobacteraceae > 13-2-20CM-66-19. Next base: position 61,213 of record JAJYUA010000007.1, on the reverse strand, counting down.
ATTATGGATATCCAATCGTAATGGGTCAATTTGCCAAAGGTAGGGTCGTTGAAGGCGTCGGTGGCTATGGATATTACTTTCCCACCATCGACTACCGGCGCTGGACGGATTGGTGGGGGACTCATGATCCGCGGTTTCCGGACAACTGGAACACGGGCGGAACCGTGGTGGCATCATTGAAGCACCTCGAGCGGATCGATTCGGCCGCTGCAGACCGAGCGCATCCGGGCGGGTCACGAAGGGAGCCGGAAGTGCGAGAGCTGAAAGTCCATGCCGGTGATACGCTGAAGGCCGGATACGAATTGATGATGGGGGGGCTTCACCCTGCGGTAACCGTGTCTCTGGTCGGCGGAGCGCGCATATCCCTCGATATCGCCTGTGCCCACGGCCACTCGTACATCCTCAGCCTTCCGTTGCCGGCGCACACCTATTCGATTCCTGCCGGGGATCGGCGCTGGCTTCCGTCCGAGGACCCATTCAGCCCGCTGAACTACCAAGGCTCAACCACGGTCTTCACAGGATCTCGGGCATGCAGCGACGGCCGGGTGACCAACGCGTACTTCAACGCCACCGGAGCCTCGGAACACGGCATCGCCAATCCCGGAGGACCTGGGTTTCTCACGACCGACGTCGAGGACCCGCTTAGGGTGAGATTTCACGTTCTCGACAGCAACAGCGGCAGGAGCAGCGGCTACAGCTCGGCGGTGACGGTCAACTGGATTCCGCTGACATCCTCGAATGGCCCGAACCGGAATCCAGTTTCGCGCTAGGGTGCCGAAGTGTCGGCGGGGCTGGCATGCCCGGGGCGATTTCGGCCGAGATTTCCAAAGCAAGGTGCCCGTTCGGGCCAGGCCGTTCAGCCGCCGCGGACGGATCGGGGTGATGCACGCGCCATGCTGCAGTCGGGCGGCGAGGGAACGACGACAATGAAAAGCGCCAGCGCGCGCCGGAGATTCGCTGCGTCGATCTGACGGATGTCGAGCTCGCCTCGAGCGGCACGGCGCGGTGCATCAACCGCGGCATCGTGCTCGAGCTGATTCGGACACGTCAGCCAATCTCGCGCGCCGAGCTCGCCCGGCAATCGGGGCTGCAGCGAAGCACCGTTTCGCAGATCATCGAGCCACTTCTCGCGGAAAAATGGCTGTGTGAAGGCCACACGGCAGTCTCGCAGCGCGGGCGCAGGCCGACACTCATCGGCCTCAACGAGCGTCTGGTCGCGCGCGCCGTAGACGTCCATCCACGCCTGGCAACGATCGCCACGGTGGATCTCAACGGCAAGCTGCTGTCCCGCTCCATGGCGCCTTTGAGCCGGGACGCCGACGCCTCCACCGACTCGATCCTGAGAGCCCTGTCGCGCATGAAGGTCGAGCTCAGGGGCATGTCCGTGGAGGGAATCGGCGTCAGTGTTCCGGGCTGCGTGGACCCGCACACAGATTAAGGTGATCTTCGCGCCAAACCTGCACTGGCGCGACTTTGACCTCAAGAGCGCGATAGAGAAAAAGATGAAGCTGCCGGTGCACGTGGCCAACGCCGCGATCGCCTGCCTGCTCGCGCAGCTGACTTTCCACCAGGTCGAGGGCAACGGCGACGCGGTTCTCATCACCGCTTCCGAGGGGCTCGGCGCGGCCATTTTCCTCAACGGCAGCATCATCACCGGCCACGACGGTATGGCGGGTGAGATAGGGCATATTTCCATCGATCCGCAGGGGCCGGAGTGCGCTTGCGGGCAGCGGGGATGCTGGGAGGTGTTCGCCTCCTGTCAGGCGGCGCTGCGCTACTTCCGGAAGCTGCAGCCCGACCATCGTTCCGTCACGTTTTCGGAGCTGCTGAGTCTGGCGGAAGCGGGCAATGCACACGCCGACGCCGCGCTGACCCGGCAGGCGCGGGAGATCGGCGGCGGCCTGCGGCTCATCGTGGCGGCGCTGTCGCCGGAGATCGTCTACATCGCCGGAGAGATGACGTCCGCCTGGCACCGCTACCGCCCGACGATCGACAAGACGGTCAGAAGCACGACGATGGCCGGCACGCCTCCGGCCATCGTGCCGATTCCCGACGGAGATATTGCGCGCTTGCGCGGCGCAGCCGCGCTCGTATTTCAACGACGCCCCCTGATTCGACCCAGGGCGGCGGCACCGTGGAGAAGGGACTCGGGACGCACATTCCGTACCCTACAGTGAACACGATGGTAGGTTCCCGATACGCGGGGTTCCGCCGCCAGCCTTACGGCCATACGCCGGCGCCGAACTGGCCCTATTTCATCAGGTTCGCGGCACGTGTGTTTGCGGCCAGGAGGTGAGCGTTGGCTGCCGTACGTTGGGGCAGGCGAGATCGGGCGGATGGGGATGGCGCTGCAAAACACGGCTGGAAAGGGTTGTCTCGAATGAATTCGGCGTCGTTCCGGCGCAGCGCAATTCGGGCGCGAGGAGGGCAAAGAGCCGCATCGCCCGTCAGCACCCGGATTTTGGATCGAGGTTGGAGGTTGAATCGTGACGATACCAGATACACTGGTGCGCAGATGGCGATGCGCAAACGGTTGACACTGGTGCTGGCGAGTCTCGCTGCGCTCGGGGTTTCGCTGTCTGCCATGGCGATGAGACTTCCCGCCAGACCGCGGAAGACTCACGCGCCCATCGTGCTTGTCGCTTCGGCGTGGCAGTCCGGCACGTACTGGGCCGATTTCGATCACAATCTGCTGGTGGATTTCGCCGACCTCGCGCACTTTCGGGCGGCGGATCGGCGATTGGGCCCGCCGGCGCCGGGCACCGACCGGGCGGTGTTTCTCGGGGATTCGATCACGGAGGGATGGAAGCTGCGCCAGTCTTTCCCCGGCAAACCCTATATCAACCGCGGCATCAGCGGGCAAACCACCTCGCAGATGTTGGTCCGCTTTCGCCAGAACGTCATCGACCTGCATCCCAAGGTGGTGGTGGTCCTCGGTGGGACCAATGATCTGGCCGGGAATGGCGGTCCGGTGACGTTGACCCAGGTTGAAGGCAACCTGCAATCCATGGCTCAGTTGAGCAGGGCCAATGGCATCGCAGCGCTGCTGTGCTCGCTGCTGGCGGCCGTCCATTACTGGTGGCACCCGCAAGTGCCCGATCCGGCGCGCCGGATCGCTGCGCTAAACCGGTGGATCCGGGCGTATGCCGTGAGACACCGCTACGTGTACGTAAGCTATTGCGGCGCGATGAAGGATGCAGCGGGGGGCTTGAGCAGTCTCTGGGCCTTGACGGCGTGCATCCGTCTCCAGCCGGCTATGCCGTGATGGCGCCCCTGGCTCAGGCGGGTATCGAGGAGGCATTGAAGTGGCGGCACCGGTGAAGGCCGGGCCCGGGCGGCTTGCGTAACCCGGGACCGGATGGCGGCGTACGCGTAGTCTGATTCGCCGCTCAGCGCCTTCGGCTTGCCACCGGTGCGCGCGAACGCGATGTCCAGTGCTTGAGCTCGGCGGCGCAGTGGCGCTGCAGCTCGTGGGCGGCTGACGCTTTTCGCCGAAGGACGGATCAGGGTGTAACCGTACGGGCAGCTCTGCGGCAGGAGCAGGTCTGCAGGCGCGGGCGCCGCAGGCCCTGCAGGCCGGCCGGCGGGCCGCATATGCTGTGCTGACGCTGTCGCACCCGGAAGTGCCCGCACCCCTTCGCGGCGGCGGGCGCGGCGTGCTCAGGAGAGAGCGCGGTCCAGCCAGCGCGCAAGGGTGGCCGCGTCGATCGCGCCGGATTGGCGCGCGAGCTCCCGCCCGTCACGGAAAAGGATCAATGTCGGGATGCTGCGGATGCCGAAGCGCCCGGCGAGCTGCGGCTGCTCATCCGTGTTGACCTTCGCCACACGAAGCTGCGTCGCGCGTTCGGCCGCCGCGCGCTCGAGTACCGGAGCCATCATGCGGCAGGGGCCGCACCAGGGCGCCCAGAAGTCCACGAGCACCGGTATCGTGCCGCGCTCCACGTGCGCGGCGAATGCTCCGGCGTCCAACGCCACAGGCTTGCCGGAGAAAACCTGTGCCTTGCAGCGCGGGCAGCCGGGATGCTCGAGCGCCCGGGCTTCGGGCACGCGAACGAGGGAATGGCACTGCGGACAGGCCACCAGCACGGTGTCGGCGATGACGCGGTTTTCGGCGTTCATGGGTGCTGCATGGGGCCGGGCGGCGGCGATTCAAGCGCGCCGGGGGCGGGGGCCTTGGGTTCGTCCCCCTCGCCCCCACGTCAGCACTCGGCGTATCCTCAATCTTTCCAAAAGGGCCAGCGAGCTGATGGAATACCGGGATTACTACAAGATTCTGGGTGTGGCGCGGACGGCCACGGCCGAAGACATCAAGAAGTCCTACCGCCGGCTCGCTCGCAAATACCATCCTGACGTCAGCAAGGAAAAAGACGCCGAGGAGAAGTTCAAGGAACTGCAGGAGGCCTACGAGGTACTTAAGGACCCGGAGAAGCGCGCCGCCTACGATCAGCTCGGCAGCGGCTGGAAATCCGGCCAGCAGTTCCGGCCGCCGCCCGACTGGGCAAGCGGCTTTGAATTCAGCGGCGGCAGCCGCTCCCCCGGTGCCGGCCGATCACACGTGTTCGAGGAAGGAGGCTTCAGCGACTTTTTCTCCTCGCTCTTTGGCGGCGGCAGTCCTTTTGGAGCGGCAGGGCAGCGGCAGCAGGGCGGGCGCGATCACCATGCCCGCATCGACATCGATCTCGAGGAAGCCTTCGGCGGGGGCACTCGCACACTCGACCTGAAACGCCCCGAGGTGAAGGCGGACGGAACGCTCGAGCTGCGCTCGCACACGGTGCGGGTCAGCATTCCTGCGGGTGTCGCCGATGGCCAGCTCATCCGGCTCGCCGGCCAGGGCGAAGCGGCCCCGGGCGCAGGACGCGCGGGCGACTTGTACCTGGAGGTGCACGTGCGCCCGCACCGCCTCTATCAGTTGGACGGACGTGATGTCGTCCTGACGCTGCCGGTTGCACCCTGGGAGGCCGCGCTCGGGGCGACGGTGACCGTGCCGACCCTCGGAGGTACGGTCGAGATGCAAGTTCCGCCCGGCGCGCAGTCCGGTCAGAAGCTGCGGCTGCGGGGCCGCGGCCTGCCCGGTCAGCCGCCGGGCGATGAGTACGTGCAGCTCAAGATCGTTCTGCCGCCCGCGGCCTCGCCGGAGGCGCGGGCGTTGTACGAGACCATGCGGGCGAAGCTGGCGGGCTTCGATCCACGCGCCGATCTCAACAGGAGGTAACGCCGTGATCGATGTCGTGCACGTGCATGAAGTGCGCCTGGTCGGGGAGGCGGATTGGGTCACCGTCGCCGAGATCTGCCGGCTATGCCGGCTCGAACTCACCGCAGTGATCGAGCTCGCCGACCTTGGCCTCGTCTCGCTGCGGGGCGGCTCCCCGGAGGAGTGGCAGCTGCCGGCGGCGGCGCTGCCGCGCCTGACCCTGGCCGGCAGGCTGATCCGCGACCTCGGAGTCAATGTGAGCGGCGCAGTGCTCGCCGTCGAGCTGTTGGAGGCGCAGCGCGAGCTCGAAAGCCGGGTCCGGCGCCTCGAGCGGTTGGTCGGCCAGTGAGCATCGGTCGCCACCGAATCGCCCGCCGCTCCCCTGCGTGTCCGGTCGAGCCAAGTGCACCCACGCGGTGAAATCCCGCCTGCCGCGAGCTTGCGGCGGCGCTCGCGGACCGCCGAAGCCCCAGACGCGAGTTTACCGTGGCGGCCGGTCTATTCGCGCGGCAACACCCGGCGCCTTCGAGAGAGCCTGTCCTTGAAGGCCAAGAAAAGTATGCCGGCGACCATCAGTCCACAGAGCGCCACTACGGCAACGCTGAGCGCATTCCTGATCTGGGCGATGACCGGCGCCGGCAGCCCCAAGGACACAAACGCCAGCACGGACAGCACGCCGAGCGCCGGAATCAGGTAGTCGAAGGTTGCACGTTTCCAGCTCAGCGTGGCGCAGATTCCGGCCGTCAGAAAACCCGCTGTCACAATGCCGATGGACATGGGCCAGCCGCCATAAGTGGAAATGAGCGGGGCGAGCGACCCCTGAAAGGCCTCGTTCCATTGCGGCACGCCCCAGAGCAGCCCATAGGTCAGCGTTCCGGCGAACACAAAGCCCGCGAAAAGCGAAGACAAAACGAAGCGTGGCGTGCTCGAGCCCATCTCGACTCTCCCGACGTCCCTTGGTGATGCGCCTTGCGCACCGCCTCCGCACCGAGGCCGGCGTCGTCGGGCCGCGTGCCCTCAGCCTTTGCCGACGATGACTTCGCTGATCTGCATGACCGGAGAGAGGTCGGTGTAGTTGGCAATGTCGGCCAGGATCTGCTCGGCGTGCGGACCGAAGCCGGCCTGGAACGTCTCGAGGGAATCGCTGAAGATGTGGCACATCGCGAGGTAGGTCGGCGGCGTGCCCGGCGCGGCGCCCGAGAGGCCTTTGTCGACCGTGTAGTACCTGCACTTCTCGCCCATGAGACGCTTCACGAGCGGCATGTGCCGGTCGCGATAGTAATCGTGGTCGAACCGGGCACCGGGCGTGTTCGGGTACATTACGCTGACCTTGATCATGGCACTCCCCCTAAGGCTGCGAATCGGGCAAGGTTCCACGGCGAATGCTGCAACAGCGTGCGGACGGCGGCAAGCCGCACCGCCGATGCCGCCCGCGTGATTGGCGGTATGCTAGCCGCTGATGATGCGCCATGCCGTACTTTCGCTGCTCGGCGCCGTGGCCGCGGCGCTGCTGTGCAGCTGCGCCGGGCCGCCCATGTCCGCATCGGTCCCTGCGCCACCGCGTGCATTCCTTGCGGCCCGTCCGGGCGTGCCGCCGCGCGCGCCCGTGATTGGGGTGCTGGTGACCGGATGGCACAGCGGACTGATTCTGCCGGTGCGGGAGCTCGGCCCCTTGAGGTCGCTGCTGCCCCCCTATGCGGGTGAGCGCTACGTGAGCTTTGGGTGGGGCAATCGGCGCTTCTACATGGCATCCCATCCCACCTTCTCCGATGCGATCGCCGCACTGTTCAGCTCCCCGAGCGTGCTGCTGGTCCAAGATGCCCGGACGCTGCGGGCGCTGGTGCCCCCGGGGGCGCGCTATCGCTCGCTCTGCGCCGATCGGAACGAGGTCTGGAAGGTCGATGCGTATCTGCGCCATGCGCTGCTGCGGCGCCACGGCAAGCCGGTGAGACTCGGCGCCGGACCCTGGACCGACAGTGCGTTCTATGCATCGGGTGAGCGGTACGATGGGCTGCACACCTGCAATACCTGGACGGCGGACGCTCTGCAGTCCGCGGGGCTGCCGGTGCATTCCAGCGATCCGATCTTCTCGAGCCAGCTCGTTCACCTGATCGCGAAGCTGTCCGCGTGTCCCGCCGCCGGACACCCCTGACCTGAAGCAGACTCACGCCGCAATCCCGACGTCTGCGGCCTCCGTCCGCACGCCATGACGGATGAGGTAGTCGAACGCGGAGAGCGCCGCCGTCGAACCCGCGCCGATCGCGATCACGATCTGCTTGAACGGGACGGTGGTGGCGTCGCCGGCCGCGAAAACGCCGGGCACGGAGCATCGGCCGCGATCGTCTATCACGATCTCGCCGCGCTCCGACAGCTCCACTGTGCCGCGCAGCCACTCGGTGTTGGGCAGGAGCCCGATCTGGACGAACACGCCCTCCACGGCCAGCTCGTGTTGGGTTGCGTTGGCCAGATCCTTCCAGCGCAGTGCGCTCACCCGGCTTCCATCGCCAACGACCTCGGTCGTCTGGGCGTTCAATCGCACTCCGACGTTCGCCAGGCTGCGAAGCTTGCGCTGCAGCACACCGTCGGCGCGCAGGCGGGAATCGAACTCGAGCAACGTGACGTGCGATGTGATTCCCGCGAGATCGATGGCCGCCTCCACGCCGGAATTGCCGCCCCCGATCACCGCGACGCGTTTGCCCTTGAAGAGCGGGCCGTCGCAATGCGGGCAATAGGCGACACCGCGATTGCGGTAGCGCTCCTCCCCGGGCACGTCGAGCGTGCGCCAGCGTGCGCCCGTGCAGACGATGATCGTGCGGGAGCGCAAGGTCGCGCCGCTCTCGAGCCGCAGCGCTGCCAAGCCGCCGGCCGAGGCGGGCGGGAGAAACTGCGCCGCCTTTTGAGCGCTTACGACGTGCACGCCGTGCTCACGGACGCGTTGCTCCAGAGCTCGTCCGAACTGCGGTCCCTCGACATGGGCAATGGAGATGAGATTTTCGATGCCGAGCGTATCGAGCACCTGGCCGCCGAACCGCTCCGCCACGAGGCCGGTCCGTATGCCCTTGCGGGCGGCGTAGAGGGCGGCAGCCGCACCGGCCGGTCCGCCGCCCACGATGAGCACGTCGTAAGGCGCTTCGTTCTCGAGCTTCTGCCGCTCTCGTTCCGGAGGGCTCGTGTCGAGCTTCGCCAGAATCTGCCCGAGGTCCATCCGGCCCTGAGCGAACGGCTCGCCATTGAGGAACACGCTCGGGACCGCCATGACCGAGCGCGCCTCGGCCTCGCTCTGGAATGATGCGCCGTCGATCGCGACGTGGCGGACGCGTGGGTTGAGCACGCTCATCAGATTGAGCGCCTGAACCACATCGGGGCAGTTCTGACAGGAGGGGGAGAAATAGGTCTCGAAGCGATACTCGCCGGGGAGCTCGCGGACTCGCTGCAGGAGCTGCGGGTCCGCCTTGGGCGGATGACCGCCGACTTGCAGAAGCGCCAGCACCAACGAGGAGAACTCGTGGCCGAGCGGTGTCCCCGCAAAGCGCACGCAGATATCGCTGCCCGGCCGGCGGATCGCGAACGAGGGTTTGCGCACATCGTTCGAACGGTGCAGGCGGATCTTGTCCGAGAGTGCCGCGATCTGCCGCAGCAGTTCCTCGAGCTCACGCGAGCCGGGGCTTTCGTCGAGCGAGGCGTCGAGCTCGATCGGCAACACAAGCCGCTCGAGATACGTCTTCAACTGGCTCTGAAGGGTGGAGTCAAGCATAAAGGTTGTCCGTTTCGGCAGCAGGAGTGGAGGCCGCCTGCGCCGGCCTTGCCGGCCGACGCAGGCGATCCGTTGCGACGCTTAGATCTTTCCGACCAGATCGAGCGAGGGAAGCAGGGTCTTCTCGCCTTGCTTCCATCTCGCCGGACAGACCTCGCCGGGGTGAGCGGCGACGTACTGCGCCGCCTCGACCTTGCGAAGCAGCTCGCCGGCGTTGCGCCCGATGCCGCCGGCGGTGATCTCGAGGATCTGAATGCGACCCTGCGGGTCGACCACGAATGTGCCCCGGTCCGCGAGACCGGCGTCCTCGATCAGCACCTCGAAGTTGCGTGCCAGCACGTGGTTGGGATCGCCGATGAGCGGGAACTGTACCTTGGAGATCGTCTCCGAGGTGTCGTGCCAGGCTTTATGGGTGAAATGAGTGTCGGTCGATACGCCGTAGATCTCGACGCCCAGGCGCTGGAACTGCGGGTAAGTCTCCGCCAGGTCCCCGAGCTCGGTCGGGCACACGAAGGTGAAATCGGCTGGATAGAAGAAGAACACCGCCCACTTGCCGCGAACGCTCGTTTCGGTGACCTCCACGAACTTCCCGGCATGGAATGCGGTGGCCTTGAAGGGCTTGATTTCCTTGTTGATGAGAGACATGTGCCTTGCACCTCGTTGCTGGATGGGAAACGGGGCAGACTCTAGAACGGATCTCATGATAGAGGAAATCGAAATATTCTATATATCTGATAGATATTGTCTATCTACGGCGCAGTGTCTCTCCCCGGTGGCCGAGCTGTGCGCCAAGCACGCCGGTGATCACTCGCGTCCGCGCGAATCATGCCTCGCCGCGATGGTCGGCGTGAGGCGACATTGCCGGGTCGCCCGGACGGTGGTGGCGTCTCGCATCGAGCGGATGGAATCGGAGGCAACCGAAACAGCGCGAGACAACCAATCCAACCTCGCCGCAAACGACTGAAGTGAGGGCACGCGCGGCTGAGCGGCTCGGCGGCGGCTACGGGCCGGCTCGCAGCCGAAAACACCAGGCGCGAGGCCGCCGAGCGCAGGTTGCGAAGCGCCTATGATGACCTGCGCCGCACGCCCAGGACCATCCTGCGCCGCAAGCGTTTGCGGGCTCTCGGACAGCTGCAGAGCGGTATCGCCCATGGCACCCGTCATTGTCCCGGCTGGCCGGGGCGCGGGGTGGATTCGCAGACGGACGCGGCCGCCAACATCGATCGCCTGCTCGCCGAGCCGCCGAAGCTGCGTGAGCCGCGGGCGGCGTTGGCCGAGTGTTGCGCTGCGAGGGAGCGGGCCTGCACGACACGGGCATGGCCGATTGCGCGTCGGGCTGATCGGTTGGCGGTGCGCAGGCGCCGCGCCGGAGCGGTCTTGCGGTCCGCGGCGCCTGCCACGAGGAATCCCGGCACCGCCGGCACCGTGTATGAGATCATCGCCGCAATCCCGCCTGTCGCCCGAGGACGTCCGTGAGCTCCGCCGAATCCGCCGTCAAAGCGCTTCCTCGGGACGCCTGGCTGCTGTGCTTCTCCGCATTCTTCGCGGACCTCGGCTACCAGGGCGTGACAGCCCTGTTTCCGCTCTATCTGGTTTACCAGCTGCACGCTCCGCTGTACGTGTACGGCATCGTGACCGCCATCGCTTTCGGCGGCGGAGCATTCATTTCCTATCTTGGCGGCGTCTCGGGCGACCGGTTCGACAAGAAAGCCGTGTCCATCGCCGGCAACACCCTCATTCCGCTGATGGCGCTCTCGGGACTCGCCCGCGCACCGTGGCTGTCGGCACTGCTGTTCATCCTCGGCTGGTGGGCGCGCTACTTTCGCAGCCCGCCCCGGCGGGCCCTGCTGGTCAATGTGACGCCGCCCGAAGCGCGCGGCCGGGCCTTCGCCGTGCTGCACGCGCTCGACATCGGCGGAGGCATGCTGTCGGCGGTGTTTGCGTTGCTCGCTCTATGGCGGCACGCCGCGATCGGCACCGTGATGCTCTATGCCGTTGCGCCGCTTCTGGTGTCGACGACGCTGCTGTTCTTGGTGCGGCGCACGGCGGTATATCCCTCCCGGACCCCCGACGCGGCGCGCGCCGGGCTGCGCTCGCCGGCGCCGCGAACCCTGATGATCGCCCTGCTCGTGTCCGCGACTCTCTATGGCTTCAGTTTCTACAACCTCGGGTTCCCCATCCTGAGCGCGGTGGCCGGCCACGCGAGGACAGGGTACGAGTGGGGCGTGCTCGCGTATGTCGTGTATCTTGGCGTGTCGGCTGTCAGCGGCTATGCGCTCGGGGCGCGCCGCGGCTCGGCGGTGCGCTCGCTGTGGCTGATGGGATACCTGCCGTCGGCGCTCGGCTCCGGTTTCATCGGGGTGTGCGAGCTCATGCATTGGCAGCAAGCCGCCTTCTATGCCGCCGTCGCCCTGCTGGGCTTCGGCATGGGTGCGGTCGAGACCTACGAGCCGACTCTGGTGTCCTCGATCGTGGGGCACACGCGGCTCGGGCGGGGCATGGGCTTTCTGTCGGTGTCGCGGGCCGTCGGCCAGTTTCTCTCCAATCTGATCATGGGGCTGCTGTTCGCGCTGGGTCCGGCGGTGCCGTATTTCTACGCGTTCGCTTCCGCCATGCTGGCGGCAGTGGTGTTCGGCGGCCTCGAGCTCGTGCGGTCACCGGATCGCTCGCGGGTAAAGAGCACGTAGGCGGCAAGCCCGGGCTCGTTCCGGGGCGTCTTCGCGCCTGCCCGTACGGGGTTTCGTGTCTTTCCGGCGCGCCAAGCGCCGATGGCGGCGAGCGGCCGGCGAAGCACGGCTGCCGAGCCGGCGGTAACTTTGCAGGGCGTTGCGGAAGGCGCCGGAAGTGTGCGGCTGTGATTCCGAAAGAAGACCCCGCCGGAGCGGGGTCGGTCGCTTGCTTGCATCGAGTCGTGTTTTTTTTCTTCGGCCGGCACGGTACGGCATGCGACGTCTGTTGCGCACTGCGAGCCCGTGCTTTCTTGTTGGTTTTCCAGTGTTCTGGTGTCTCCTCATCTGGAACGTATTGCCCGTCCCAGGCGGGCAAATGCCAGCAATACTCGTGCCATATCGGTCCGGTACGCTGTCGCGGCAGACCTATGGGCCTCGAATGTGACATAGCAGCAGCCCGCGAGGCGCACTTTGTGATCCAATTCACACTATCGAGATTCCATCGCTGGCCTCCGAGGACGGCATGGAGCGGTTGCGACGGCCTTCGATGCAAGACGGACTGGACAGGTGTAAATTATCCCGACGTCGCGGCCTGGATCCGCGGGTGCGAATCCCGGCTCAAGAAACCTTAACTCGTTGACTGAAATAGTAAATTCGCCGGAGAACGGGGTGTAAATGATCTCGACGAAGCGGGCACGGCCGCTCTGTAGGGCTTGGCTCGGGGCAGGACTGGCGCTGCTGATGCCGCAGTTCGTCCGGGCGCATGCCGCCCCCATCGGCACGCTCGCAGCAGCCGAGTTGCCCGACCCGCCGCAACTTGCCCCCGCTGTGCGCTTTTGGGTCCGCGTCTACACCCGGATCGATACCAACGCCGGGTTCCTGCACGATCGACGCGACCTGGCCGTGATCTACCGGACCCTGCATTTCACGCCGGGGAGCTCGGCCGACGAACGCCAGCTCATCGTCGATCGCGCGCGCGATCGCATCGCCGAGGAGTTGCGTCAGATCGCTTCTGGGCGGCGGCCCCTGACGCCGGAGGAGCGCCGCATCAAGGCGCTCTGGGGCCCGCGGGCAACTCCGGCGCGCCTGCGCGAGGCCGCAAACGACATCCGTTTCCAGCTGGGTCAGTCGAACCGCTTCCGGGCGGGGCTCGTCCGCTCCGGTGCCTGGCAGCATGCCATTGCGCGGGCGCTGACCCGCGCCGGGCTGCCCGCCGGGCTTGCCGCCCTGCCGCTGGTGGAGTCCTCGTACGATCCCCGCGCTTATTCCAAGGACGGCGCCGCGGGACTCTGGCAGTTCATGCCTTCGACGGCCAGGCGCTTTCTCACCATCGACCGGGCGGTGGACGATCGACTCGATCCGTTCCGTGCCACGGAGGCCGCCGCACAGCTGCTTGCCTACAACTACCGTATCCTCGGCACTTGGCCGCTAGCCATCACTGCCTACAACCACGGGTTGGCCGGGATGATGCGGGCCGTCGCGGCCGTTGGGACGAAGAACATCGTCACCATAGTGCGCCGTTACCATACTCCGATGTTCGGTTTCGCTTCACGTAACTTCTACGTGTGCTTCCTGGCGGCGCTCGAGGTCGAGCGTCACGCACGTCGCTATTTCGGCGTCATCCACGAACTCCCGGAAGAGCATTTCCGCGAGGTGCCGATGCCGGCCTACGTGGCCATCGGTCCCCTGGAGCACGTCCTGGGGGTTGCTGCGGCCAAGCTCCACGAGCTCAATCCGGCGCTGCGCCCGCTGGTCTGGGAGGGCGCACTCGATGTGCCCAAGGGGTACCGTCTGCGGCTCCCGGCCGCAGGTCCCGTATGGACTGCCGCGCTGCTCGAGCAGCGGCTTGGCCCGCGGGAGCTTTTTGCTGCGCAGCCCGTTCCGCCCAGTTACCGCGTACACTGGGGCGACACTCTGTCCGGCATCGCCGCGCGCTATGGAGTGGGTGTCGATGTCCTGGCTCGGTACAACGGCATTCAGCCCGACGCATGGCTGCGCGTCGGAGAGCGCATTCTCCTGCCGCACCCGAGCACGCCGCCTGCGCCCCCCGGTCGGCTCGTGGCTGCGGTGGACAAGACGGGAGGCTCCTTATCAGGACTGCAGCATGCGGTCGCCTACGATTTGACCCGGCAGCCGATGCCCGGCCGTGACGGTGGGGTCTCGCGCGGTGTCGATCGCGCCTCGCGGCTGCAGACTGCCCGGGCAGCCTTTGCGGACGGCGGGGATGTGCAGCCCGTCTCCGGCGCGCAGGCGAAAGCGATCAGCCCGACGCTCGCACCGGTGGGCGGCCCGCGGCAAAGTGCCGACCCCACCAATTATGCCGTGGCTCCGAATGGCACCATCCGCGTGGCGGCGGCCGAGTCCCTGGGGTACTACGCGCAGTGGCTGGATGTCACCGCCTGGGACCTCCGGCGCATCAACCACTTGCGATTCCATCAGCCGGTGCGGATCGGGCAGCGGATCCGCCTGGACTTCCGGCGAGTCTCGCCACTGCAGTTCGAGCAGCGGCGCATCGCCTACCACCTGGCCCTGCAGGCCCGCTACTTCGCCAGCCACCGCATCGAAGGCACCGAGGTCTATCTGACCCGCAGCGGTGATTCGCTGTGGGGCCTCACGCAGCGCTTCCCGTTGCTGCCGAGCTGGCTGTTGCGCCAATACAATCCGAACACCGACTTCTCCGTTCTGCAGCCCGGCACCCGGATCGTGATCCCCCGGATCGCCGTGGTCTCGGCCGGCGGCTGACGGCCCGAGCGCCTATAATCGGCCTATGCTGCGATCATCGAGAGTTCTTCCGGCGGTCCTGGCGCTCTGTGCCGCCGCCGTGGCCTGCGCCGCTGCGGGGCCGATCCGGCGGGTGGCGTTCCTGTCGGACCCGACCCTGCCTTACGTTACCCGCGTGGTGGTGAAGAAATCCGAGCGGCGGCTCTTCCTGATGGACGGCAATAAGGTCGTGCGCTCGTTCAAGATCCATCTCGGCCTCGATCCGCGGGGGGCCAAGGAGCGTTCCGGCGACTTCCGCACGCCCGTGGGCCGGTATCGGCTGATCCGCCGCGATCCGCACAGCGAGTTCTTCATGTCGATCCAGATCTCCTACCCCAACGCGAAGGACCTGGCGCGTGCGCAGGCGCATCACTGGAATCCGGGAGGTGACATCATGATTCACGGTCTGCCGAACAGACTGAACGGCTCCTCCCTCTATTACTACCAGCACTTCGACTGGACCGACGGCTGCATCGCCGTGTCGGATGCGGACATGATGCAGATCTGGATGCTGACGCGGGATGGTATGCCGATCGATATCGAACCGTGACAGGCTGGCACCACGGCGGCAGGGACAACGACCTCGAGCCGGAATTCATCGACGCGCGCGTCCATCCCCGCGGCAGTCTCGAGAACCTCTCCCAGCACGAGATCGACAAGCTTCTCGACTCCGGCCGCGGCGGGCTGTATCCGCTGTTTCGCAAGTGCGCCCTGGCGGTGCTCAACAGCGGCGCGGCCACCGACGATGTCAAGGAGATTTTCGACCGCTATCGCGACTTCGACATCCGCATCATGCGCCAGCCCTGGGGCATCCGCCTGGAGATGCGCCAGGCGCCGGGCAGCGCGTTCGTCGACGGGCAGATGATCCAGGGGATCAAGGAGCATCTGTTCGCGGTGTTGCGCGACGTGGTGTACACCTCCAACGAGATCATGGCCGGCGGGCGCTTCGACCTGGCGGACTCCGCCGCGATCACCAACGCGGTGTTTCACATTCTTCGCAACGCCCGCCTGCTCGATTACAAGTCGCGGCCCAACCTGGTGGTCTGCTGGGGCGGACATTCGATCGGCTCGGAGGAATACAAGTACTCCAAGCGTGTCGGCTACGAGCTGGGACTTCGGGGTCTTGACGTGTGCACCGGCTGTGGTCCGGGCGCGATGAAGGGCCCGATGAAAGGCGCGGCCATCGGCCACGCGAAGCAGCGCATCGACCACGGCCGCTACATCGGCATCACCGAGCCCGGGATCATCGCCGCCGAGCCGCCCAATCCGATCGTCAACCAGCTGGTGATCATGCCGGATATCGAGAAGCGCCTCGAGGCCTTCGTGCGCGTCGCGCACGGCATCGTGGTGTTCCCGGGCGGTGCCGGCACGGCCGAGGAGATACTCTACCTGCTCGGAATTCTCCTCGACCCGGCCAACCGCGATCAGCCCGTTCCCGTGGTGCTCACCGGGCCGCGCTCGAGCGCCGCCTATTTCGAGCACATCAGTCGCTTCATCCGCGGCACCCTCGGCGAGCAGGCGCTGCAGCGGCTGAAGATCGTCATCGACGATCCGGCCGAGGCCGGCCGGCACATGGTGCGCGGCGTCGAGGCGGTGCGCGAATTTCGCCGCCAGCGCCGGGACGCCTACAACTTCAACTGGCTGCTTACCGTTCAGCCGGAGTTTCAGCAGCCGTTCCAGGTCACGCACGAATCCATGCGTGCGCTCGCGCTCGGCCGCGACCAGCCCGTGCACCAGCTTGCCGCCAACCTGCGGCGCGCCTTCTCGGGCGTCGTCACCGGCAATGTTAAGGAGCACGGTATCCAGGCGATCGAGCGCCACGGCCCGTACGAGCTCACGGGCGATGCGCACGTCATGCAGCTGCTCGATGAGCTGCTTGCCGCCTTCGTATCCCAAGGCCGCATGAAGCTTCCCGGCAGCATCTATCGCCCGGTCTACCGCCTGGTCGCCTGAGTTCCGTTCCGTGCCCCGGCCCCGGACCGTTGCGTCCCGGGACAATCCACTCGAGGACACGTTCCGGCCGTATTTTCCGTCTGACATAAGCCTCCCGTGCGCTCGCGCGGCGGACAGCGGCGGCAAAGGTGTGCCGGCAGCCTTTGGCACGCCCTGTGAACCAGTTCCTGCGTGGCCGTTCCGAAAGGACGTACCCTGCCGGCGCAGAGAATGGAGGTCCGTCCATGAGCACACCCTTCAGGGGACGTGAAGTCCCGCCCGCCGCACGCCAGGAAGTCTCCGCGAAGATTCCACCGGTGGCACCCCCGTCAGACTCTTTCCCCGATTGGGCCGAGCGAGCGCAGACGACGCACGCACGCCACGATGCCATTACCCGCAACCTCAATACCTGGTCGAACTACAAGAATTGGGCCGAGCGCATGCGCAGCACCTGGGAACGGGAGGCGGCGAGCGAGCCGCTCCAGGGAATCAGCCGCGGCGGGCACAACCCGCCGAGTCACTGATGGAATTCCTGCTGATGTGCTGGGATGAGCTCGATGACGCGGTCGCGCTCTGCCGCCACGTGTCGCGTACCGTCATCGATGAGCTGGCTTCGGTGGGTGCTCCGTTCGGCGCATGGGCCGCGGCTGTGAGCCGATGGCGCCGGATGCCAGCCCGCAACCCGCTCCCCGTCGAGGATCCCGCGCGATAGGCATTCCCGCCCCGCCAAGCCCGTCCGGCGTGCCGTTTCTCGGTTGCGCTCCCGGCCTGGGAGCCGCGGCGCCTCGCGCGCCCGCCAATTGATCTGCCCCGGGGCCTGTTTCCGGCGGCACTTCCGTCTTCATCGCAAGGCTTTCGGAGGCCGATTTCGCCCCCGGCGCGCTGCGCCCATTGAAAATTGCGTTTCGGCACCCAAGTTTCCGGCTCCGAAAACACGCAGGATCGGCCTATGAGCACGAACCCGGAAACCTCTGCCAGCGCGGCGCAAGGCCGCCAGACCCACGGCTTTCAGGCCGAGGTGCGCGAGCTGCTGAAGCTCATGATTCACTCCCTGTACAGTCACAGGGAGATCTTCCTGCGCGAGCTGATCTCGAACGCCTCCGACGCCAATGACCGGCTGCGGTTCGCGGCCATCGGGGAGCCGGAGCTGCTCGCGAGCGACGCCGAGCTCGCGATCCGCGTCGAAGCGGATCCGGCGGCGGCCACCGTGACCATCATCGACAACGGCATCGGCATGACGCGCGAGGAGGCGATCGCCAACCTCGGCACCATTGCCCGCTCCGGAACCGCGGAGTTCTTCCGCTCGCTGTCCGGGGAGCGGCAGAAGGACGCGCAGCTGATCGGCCAGTTCGGCGTCGGATTCTACTCGGCGTTCATCGTGGCCGATCGCGTGGAAGTGCTGTCCCGAAAGGCCGGATTGCCCGCCGCGAGCGGTGTGCACTGGGAATCGCAGGCCGACGGGGAGTTCACGGTCGAGACCGTGACCCGCGAGGAGCGGGGTACCGCGGTGAGGCTGCATCTGAAGGCCGAGGCCAAGGAGTTCGCCGACCCGTTCCGCCTGCGCTCGCTCATCCGCCGCTACTCCGACCACATTGCCTTTCCGGTGCGCATGAGGAAAGAGGGCGAGGCCTCGCTCGAGTACGAGACCGTCAACCAGGCCAAGGCACTCTGGGTGAGGCCCCGCGCCGAAATTCCCGACGAGGAGTACCGCCAGTTCTACCAGCACTTGGCGCACGACTTCACCGAGCCGCTCGCCTGGAGCCACAACCGCGTCGAGGGCAAGCGCGAGTACACGAGCCTGCTCTACGTTCCGGGCCGCGCGCCTTTTGACCTGTGGCAGCGCGATGCCGCCCACGGGCTGAAACTGTACGTGAAACGTGTGTTCATCATGGACGATGCCGAGCAGTTCCTGCCGCTGTATCTGCGCTTCGTCAAAGGCGTGGTCGACTCCAGCGACCTGCCGCTCAATGTCTCGCGAGAGCTGCTGCAGCAGGAGCCGGAGGTGGAGGCCATACGCGGCAGCCTCACCAAACGGGTGCTCGACATGCTCGGGAAGCTCGCCAAGGACGAGCCCGAGAAGTACGCCACGTTCTGGAAGGAATTCGGCTCCGTGCTCAAGGAAGGGATCGGACAGGATGTCGCCAACCGGCCGGCCCTGCTGCCGCTGCTGCGCTTTGCCAGCACCCACGAGGCTTCGGACGAGCCCGTGGTCGCCCTGGCGCAATACCTCGAGCGCATGAAGCCCGGACAGGATTGGATCTACTACATCATCGCCGAGAGTGTCGCGGCCGCGCGCAAGAGTCCCTACATCGAGCAGCTCACCGGGCGCGGTGTGGAGGTGCTGCTGCTCGATCAGCGCATCGACGAGTGGGTCATGGGCCAGATCGAGGGTTTCGAGGGCAAGCGATTCAAGGACGCGGCGCGCGGCGATCTGGCGCTGGGGACGCTCGAGAGCGAGGCGGACCGGAAGCAGCACGAGGAGGCGCTCAAGGAGAGCAAGAGCCTGCTGAAGAAGGTGAAGGACGCCATTGGCGACAGCATTCTCGAAGTGCGCGTCAGCGCTCGCCTGAAGGATTCGCCCGCCTGCCTGGTGCTCGATGAGCACGATCTCAGCACGGGGCTGCGCCGCATTCTCGAGGCAGCGGGACAGAAAGTTCCGCAATCCAAGCCCGCGCTCGAGCTCAATGTCGCCCATCCGCTGGTGAAATACCTCGAGGGGCTCACCGACACGGCGCGGTTCAAGGAGCTCTCGCTCCTGCTGCACGAGCAGGCGCAGCTCGCCGAGGGCGGTCAGCTCGGTGACCCGGCGGAGTTCGTTCAACGGCTCAATCGCCTGCTGGTGTGCCTCACTTCGGATCACGCCGAGTGAGGCCGCCGCGGGCCGAGCGGGTGACTCTGCCGGGGCCGGCCGGCGCACTTGCGGCGTTGATCGAGAGTCCCGGGGGCGATACGGCGGACGCCGCAACGGGCGGTGTGCCGGCCGCTTTCGGGGTTCTCTGCCATCCGCACCCGCTTTACGGCGGTACGCTCGACAATAAGGTCGTCTACACCCTCGCCCGCGCGTGCATCGAGTGCGGTGCGCCGGCCCTCCGCTTCAACTTCCGCGGGGTCGGCGCGAGCGCGGGCCGCTACGACGAGGGGCGCGGAGAGACCGAGGACGCGCTGGCCGTCATCCGCTATGGCCGCCAGCGCTGGCCGGGAGCGGCGCTGTGGCTGGCGGGATTTTCCTTCGGTGCAGCGGTGGCCATGCGCGCCGCGCAGCGCGCCTGCCCCGAGGCCCTGGTGACGGTGGCGCCTGGAATCACCCGGGTAGGCATGGAGGGCGTGCCCTCGCCGCAATGCCGGTGGCTGTTGGTGCAGGGAGATGCGGACGAGGTGATCGAGCCGGCCGCCGTGTTCGAGTGGGCGCAGGGGCAGTCTCCCGCGCCCGATGTCCGCCGATTTGCCGGCGGCGGGCATTTCTTTCACGGCCGCCTGCAGGAGCTGCGACAGACGGTCGTGCAATTTCTGGCCTCCGGGGCTTGAAGGTCGTCACCCCTTGCTCGAGCGGCGCGCGGCGCCTTCTTCTTGAAGTCAAATGAACGGGGTTCGCGGAGCGAACCCCGTTGGACCTGCGCCTCAGCGCATGATCAAGAGTTGACCATCGCCTTGAGGTTCTTCAGCGGCATCACGCGGACCTTCTTGCTGGCCGGCTTTGCCTTGAACATCATCTTCTCCCCAGTGAACGGGTTGATTCCCTCGCGCGCCTTCGTGGCTGGTTTTTTGACGACCTTCATCTTCAGCAATCCCGGCATGGTGAACAGGCCATTGCTGCGCAGGCTCTTTTTGATCACACCGTTGAGCGAATCGAACACACCGCTGACCTGCTTGCGGGAGAGCCCCGTGTCTTTGGAAATTTGAGTCAAGACTTCCGACTTGGTCGGAGCGCTACCCTTTTTCGCCATATTGCGCCACTCCTCGAGTGAAAGATTGTGCGCGCTGTTGTGCAGCTGCGCCGATTGGAATCGCCGCGGAAAATAGCACATGGGGGCGTCCGCGCAACTCTTTTTTCGTTCGGGCAGGCGCTAAAAAGGCTTTTTTTCAGGCTTTTTCGATACCGGTGCGCCTGCGCCCGGGTTGGCGCGCCCCGCATTTGCGCTTTCGGGCGCCAGGAGAGCGCCGATATCGCTTCCGAAGGCGCCGGCACCTCGTGCCAGCAGGTCCTTGTCGCGAATTTTGGCGCCGCGGAGCAGTGAAATGTGTGTTTTAGGCACGCCAAGTGCATGTGCCAGCAGGCGGATGAGCCTCTCATTGGCAGCGCCGTCCGCCGGAGGCGACGAAACCCGTACGCGAAGCCTGCCGTCGCGCACACCGTCGATTCCCTCACGGGACGAACGCGGTTGAACCCTCACGTGCAGCAGGCAGTCCTGCCCACGAAATTCATACCAGTTGCCCATCGTTCCTCGCGCGATCTCGAAGATAGCGTAGCGTGCGGTAGTCCCGGTACGCCTGCGTGCCAGGGGCAGCGCAGCAGAGCGGTGCCGCGCAATGTCCCCGTCGCCGACAGCGGCGAGCAAAGACTACGCGCTTTGCCCGCCGTTACAGTCCGAGTCCGCTCAGAACATAGGCGAATGCAGCAGAATGATCACCGCTTGGATGATGATGCACGCCCAGAGCGGGGACAGGTCCAGACCTGCGATCGCGGGGATCAGGCGCCGAAAGGGCCGCAACACCGGCTCGCACAGCGAGGCGAGCACCGACTGCAGCGGGGAATAGCCTCCCGGTGCCACCAGGCTGAGCAGCGCGTAGACGATGATCGCATAGAAATAGGTCCACAGCAGGGTGCGGGCGATCTCGAGCGCCACGGCATGCACCCACATCCAGGGGCCCGCCCAGGTGATGCCCTCGAGCGCGAAAATGACCGCCACCTCGACGGCGGCGACCAGCACCACTGCGACGACCGAGGCCGTGTCCACCTTGCCGATGGGCCGCAGCACGCGCCGCAGCGGCACGATGAGCGGATTGGTCAGCCTGACCACCGCCTGGCAGAGCGGATTGCGGAAATCAGCTCGCGTCAATTGCAGCAACAGTCGCGCAAGCACTACGAACAGCGCAAGCGACAGCAGCGTCTCGATGATGTAGATCAGGGCGCTCATGGTGTCGAAAAGCTCCGCTTAGGTCGGGCCGAACTGTTCCGCAAGCTCGCGGCTGCGCCGGGTCGCCGCCTCGATGGCGCGCGAGACGATTTCTCCGATCCCGGCGGCTTCCAGCGTACGCAGCGCCGCTTCGGTGGTGCCGCCCCTGGAGGTCACCTCCTCGCGCAGCCGTGCAAGATCCCCGCCGGTGTGCGCCAGCAGTCCCGCGCCGTGCAAGGTGGCGATCGCCAGCCGCCGCGCCGCCTCCGGCGCGAGGCCGAGGTCGGCGCCCGACTGCGCCATCAGCTCCGCGAGTCGGAAGAAATAGGCCGGTCCGCTGCCGGAGACCGCAGTGACCACGTCCAGGGCGTCTTCCGTGTCGACACGGACGACCTCGCCCACCGACTGCATGACCTCCTCGGCCAACGCATAGTGCGCGGCATCGACTTCCGCGCCGGCGAACAGGCCCGTGATGCCGGCGCCGACCAGTGCGGGCCGATTGGGCATGGCGCGGACCACGGGTACCTGCGCGGCACACCAGCGGCGCAGTGCTCGGGTGCGTATCCCGGCCGCGATAGACAAACAAACGGGATGCGATTGCTCGAACTGCGTCCTCAGAGGGGTTAGGACGGTCTCCACGTCCTGGGGCTTGACCGCGATCACCACGATCTTGGCGCGGCGCACGGCTTCGGCGTTGTCCGCGGTGGCCGCGACGCCGAACTCCCGCGATAGCCTTTCGCGTGCCTCCCGGCCGCTCTCACCGACGGTGATCCGCTCGGTGCGCAATCCCTGGCGCAGCAGGCCTCCGACCAGTGCGCGGCCCATGTTGCCGCCCCCGAGAATCGCCAGATCGAGCTGAGTCATAGGCGCCAGATTCTAGCGGTTGACGCGACCCGCCGTGGCCGGATTCATGCTGCCGGGGCCTTTGCGCCCGAGGCGGCCGTGGGCCATGAGGGGCAGGCACGGAGATGCGCCCGTCGCGCAAGAGCGCGGCGGTGGCTTTGAGCAAAGCATTGCGCGCCTGTGCGCAGCACGGATAGCGCACCCGCAGCGCAAGGCGGGCAGCGGGCAAAGACCCCGCTCTTTGCGCGCCGCGCGCGTCCAGGGGCCGGGCGCGATGCCCGGATCGGGCACTTGTTAGCGGCCCTTTGCCGGCCGCGGGCCGAACAGCGCGGTGCCGATGCGCACCACGGTCGCCCCCTCCAGGATGGCGCTCTCGAAATCCCCGCTCATGCCCATGGACAGGGTATCGAGGTGTGCGCCGCCGCCGTTCAGCCTCTCCTGGAGCTGGCGCAGCTGCGCGAACCACTGGCGCTGGCGGGCCGGGTCGGCTTCCTCCGGCGCAATGCACATGAGGCCGCGCAGCTTCAGGCGGGGCAGCGCTGCGAGCTGCCCCGCAAAGGCTGGCAGCTGCGCGGGGGGCACCCCCCCCTTGGAGGCCTCCGCCGCCAGATTCACCTGGATGCACACGTTGAGCGCCGGGGCATGGAAGGGGCGTTGCGCCGAGAGCCGCTGGGCGATGCGCAGGCGATCGATCCCGTGCACCCAGGCGAAGCGCTCCGCCACCGGCCGGGTCTTGTTGCCTTGCAACCGGCCGATGAAGTGCCAGGTAAGCGGCAGATCCTCCAGGACTGCGAGCTTCCCGAGCGCCTCATCGAGGTAGCTCTCTGCGATGTCTCGCACGCCTTGCGCGGCGGCCGCGCGGATCAGTGCCGCCGGCTGGGTCTTGGCCACGGCCAGAAGTGTGACCGAATCGGCACTTCGCCCCGCGCGCTCTGCCGCCGCCGCGATGCGCGCCCGAAGCTGGCGCACACGCTCCGGCATATTTTGCGAAACCCTTAACATATGGATGCCCGAACCCCTCCGCTATACTGCCGGGACCGTCCGGCCACCGGATGCGCCAGGCCCGACTCGTACGGAGATCCGATGGTCGACATCGCGCAACTGCTCGCCTTCGCCGTCAAGAACAACGCCTCGGACCTGCATCTGTCCGCCGGTGTTCCGCCCATGATCCGTGTCGACGGCGACATGAAGCGGATCAATATGCCGCCGCTTGCCCACAAGGAAGTGCACAGCATGGTGTATGACATCATGAACGACAAGCAGCGCAAGGCCTTCGAGGAGTTCTTCGAGACCGATTTCTCGTTCGAGATCCCGAAGCTTGCGCGTTTCCGCGTCAACGCGTTCAACCAGAATCGCGGCGCCGGCGCGGTGTTCCGCAACATTCCCTCGGTCATCCAGTCGCTCGATGACCTGCGCGCCCCGAAGATCTTCCGCGACCTGTGCATGCTGCCGCGGGGCCTGGTGCTGGTGACGGGGCCGACGGGCTCGGGCAAGTCGACCACGCTCGCAGCGATGGTCAATCACTGCAACGACAATCGTCCCGACCACATCATCACCATCGAGGATCCGATCGAGTTCGTGCACGAGTCCAAGCGTTGCCTGGTGAACCAGCGGGAGGTACACCGCGACACGCTCGGTTTCAGCGAGGCGTTGCGCTCGGCGCTGCGCGAGGATCCGGACGTCGTCCTGGTCGGCGAGATGCGCGACCTCGAGACGATCCGCCTGGCGCTCACCGCCGCGGAAACCGGTCACTTGGTATTCGGCACCCTGCATACCAGCTCCGCGGCCAAGACGATCGACCGCGTGGTCGACGTGTTTCCCGCAGCCGAGAAGGACATGGTGCGCTCGATGCTGTCCGAATCGCTTCGCGCGGTGATTTCGCAGACGCTGCTGAAGCGCATCGGCGGCGGCCGTATCGCCGCCCACGAGATCATGATCGGCACGCCGGCGATCCGCAATTTGATCCGCGAGGGCAAGATCGCCCAGATGTACTCGTCCATCCAGACCGGCCAGGCGAGCGGAATGCAGACGCTCGACCAGTGCCTGCAGGAGCTGCTCTCCAAGGGACTGGTGAGCAAGGAGGAGGCGCGCTTCAAGGCTCAAAACAAAGATGCGCTTTGATGCAATGCGTGCAGGATTGAACGAAGTCCGCTGCGCGCAACCCGAACGGGAGGCGGCGCGAAGCGCCCCGGGGCGAACCCCGCGCCTGAAGCGGCGGTGCGCGCCGGGCAGACCTGGAGGCCGAGTATTACTATGGACCGTGATCAAGCGATCAAGCTGATTCATGACCTGCTGAAGCGGATGGTCGAGAGGAAGGCCTCGGACCTGTTCCTCACCGCCGGCTTCCCGCCCGCTTTGAAGATCGACGGAGAGGTGCGCCCGCAAAGCGAGCGGACGCTCACCGCCGAGCAGTCCGCCACCCTGGTGCGCTCACTGATGAACGATCGGCAGTCGCGCGAGTTCGATGCCACCAAGGAGTGCAACTTCGCGATCGCCCCGCCCGGGATCGGCCGCTTCCGCGTCAGCGCCTTCGTGCAGCAGGCGGCCACCGGCTGCGTGATCCGCATGATCAACGCCAAGATCCCGTCCTTCGAGGAGCTCGACCTGCCGCCGATCCTAAAGGAGCTGTCGCTATCGAAGCGCGGCATGGTGATGGTGGTGGGCGGCACCGGCTCGGGCAAGTCGACCACGCTTGCGGCGATGGTCGGCTACCGCAACGAGAAGACGCGCGGCCACATCGTCACCATCGAGGACCCGGTGGAATTCGTCCACCAGCACAAAGGATGCGTCATCACCCACCGGGACATCGGAGTCGACACCGACTCCTGGCACGTGGCGCTCAAGAACGTCCTGCGGCAGGCACCCGACGTCATCTATATCGGCGAGATCCGCGACCGCGAGACCATGGAATATGCGGTGCAGTTCGCCGAGACCGGGCATCTGGTGTTCTCGACCCTGCACGCCAACAACGCCAACCAGGCGCTGGATCGCATCGTCAACTTCTTTCCGGACGAGCGGCGCGAGCAGCTGCTGATGGACCTGTCGCTCAATATCCGCGCTTTCGTCTCGCAGCGGCTCGTGCCGCGCGAGAGCGGCGGCGGCCGCATCGCCGCTGCCGAGATCATGCTCAATTCCCCGCTCATCCAGGAGCTGATCTTCAAAGGCGAGGTGGTCAAGATCCGCGACGTGATGGCGCGCTCGAACCGCCTCGGCATGAAGACCTTCGACCAGGCGCTGTTCGAGCTGTATGAGGCGGGCTTCGTCTCCTACGAGGACGCGTTGCGCAACGCCGACTCCAAGAACGAGCTGCGGTTGCGCGTGAAGCTCGAGAGTCGCAGGCAGGCCCCGAAACTCGAGGACGAGGGCCTGCGCATCGTCGATGAGAAAGAGGGCAAGTCACCGTGAGCGAGACCACCCTGATACAGCCGCCGCAGCCTGAGTCCAAGGCCGAGAGCACGGGTGGATTTGGCGCGCTGTCTCAGGGCGCCCCGGGCGCCGCACCGCACATCAATACCCTGCCGCTGTTCAAGCTGATGGCCGAACGCAAGGCCTCGGATCTGTTTTTCGCCTGCAACGCCCCGATCAAAATCAAGATCGAAGGGCAGATCCTGCCGGTCAACAAGCACGTGCTCACGCCGCAGATGGTGCGGCAAACCGCTCTCGCGCTCATGACGCCGGAGCAGCGTGAGCGCTTCGCGAGCGAGCTCGAGCTCGATTTCGCGATCTCGGAGCCCGGTCTCGGCCGCTTCCGCGTCAACGTGTTCATGCAGCGCGGTAACCCGGCGGTAGTGCTGCGCTATATCTCGGCCGACATGCCCCGCCTGGAGGCGCTCGGATTGCCGCACGCCGTCGCCGACCTGGCGATGATGAAGCGCGGGCTCGTCCTCGTGGTCGGCGCGACCGGCTCGGGCAAGTCGACCACGCTCGCCTCCATGATCAATCTGCGCAACGAGAACGTCTCGGACCATATTCTGACCATCGAGGACCCGATCGAGTTCCTGCACGCCAACAAGCGCTCGATCGTCAACCAGCGCGAGGTGGGGCTCGATACCAAGTCTTATTCGCGCGCGCTGCGCGGGGTACTGCGCGCAGCGCCCGACGTGATCCTTATCGGCGAGGTGCGCGATCGCGAGAGCATGGAAGCGGCCATCCAGCTCGCGGGCACCGGGCACCTCGTGCTCTCGACGCTGCACTCCAACAACTGCGCCCAGGCGCTCGATCGCATCGTCAACCTGTTCCCCTCCGAGCATCGCGGGCAGATCTTTCTCGATCTGTCGCAGTACCTGCGCGGCATCCTCTCGCAGCGCCTCGTCACGGGCAAGGACGGGCATCGGGTCGCGGCCGTCGAAGTGATGCTCAACACGCCGCACATCTCGGACCTCATCGGCAAGGGCGATATCGTCGGCGTCAAGGAGGCGATCGCCGCCTGCGGCGAGCGCGGCATCCGCAGCTTCGACATCGCGCTGTACGAGCTGTACAAGCAAGGCCGGGTCGAGCTCGCCGACGCGCTCGCCAACGCCGACTCGCGCGCCAACCTCGAAGCCAAAATCAATTTCGGCTAGAAAACGCTCAGTGCGTCGAACACCGGTCCGTCCACGCACACCCGCTTCATCGCATCCCCCTGCGGCGTCCGCACCCGCACCGCGCAGCCCGCGCATCCCCCGACCCCGCAGGCCATGAACTCCTCCAGCGAAACCTGGCAGGGCACCTCGTGGCGGCGGGCGAGCTGCGCGGCCGCCGCCAGCATCGGCGTCGGCCCGCAGGCGAACAACTCCACTTCCTTGATCTCCCGGGCCGGGAGCGCGCCCAGCCACTCGCTGGCGAGTTCCGTGACATAGCCCTCGAAACATCCCGGAAAGCCCGCACGGCTCGCCAGGCGGCTCGGCACTCCCCACTCCTCCAGCAGAGGCATGCACGCAATGGTGCCCGCCGGCATGCCGGGCACCACGAAGGTCGAAGGGCGCGGGCGGAACGGAAATGGAATCTCCGATCCCATGAGCACCAGCGGCTCGTAAGGCTCGGGACTGGCCCGCAGACGCTCGGCCAGGAAGATCATCGGTGGGATGCCGACGCCCCCGCCGATCAGCACGGCGCGCGGGCGCTCGCGATGCGCCGTGAACGGCCGGCCGATCGGTCCGATCAGGCTGAGCGTCTCGCCGGCCTTGCGTGCGGCGAGGGCTTTGAGGCCCTGACCGACGACCTTGTAAAGCAGCTCGATCCAACCCTCCTCCCGGCAGGCGCGCAGGATCGACAGCGGCCGGCGCATCGGAATCGCCGGGTCGCAGGTCAGGTGTACGAACTGGCCCGGCTCGGCACGCGCGGCGCAGGCGGGAGCGGAAAGCCGCAGCACGAACTGGCCGCCTTCGTACGCGCTGTGCTGGAGGATGGCGCCGTCCTCAAGGTACAGGGTGCCGCGTGTCTGGCGGTCGCGAGGCTCCGTCCCTGCGCCCTGCGAGATCCGCGTTCCGGAGGGGAGATTCACGGGGCAACCCCCTTGGGCCGGCTGGCGCCGTCCAAAATCGCTGCAGGCGATTCCGTCACGGGGCGCCTCGGGAGGCCATCACCTCGGCCAGCACCGCCATGCGTACCGCCACGCCGTTGCGCACCTGGTCGCGGATGGCCGAGCGCGGCCCATCGGCTATGTCCGAGGCGATTTCGATGCCGCGGTTCATCGGCTGCGGGTGCATGACGATGGCATCCGGGCGGGCCGCCGCGAGCCGCTGCGGCGTCAAGCCGTAGTTGCGGAAGTAGCGGTCCGCATCGGGCAGCTCCGCCTGCGCCATGCGCTCTTTCTGGATGCGCAGCATCATCACGACGTCGGCGTCCTTCAGCCCGCTCTCCAGGGTGGTATGGCGAGTGCACCCGCTGAATTCGTCGCGCTCGGGCATCAGGACGGGCGGGGCGACGATCCGAAGGTCGGTTACGCCAAGGACGCTGAACACATGATACGCCGAGCGTGCGACCCGTGAGTGGCGTACGTCGCCCACGATGGCGATTGCGAGGTTGTCGAACCGCCCTTTATGCTGCCGAACGGTCAACGCGTCCAGCAGGCCCTGGGTCGGATGCGCCACGTGTGCTTCTCCTGCGGAGAGGATATTAACGTGCGGCGCAACGTGGGCAGCCACCGTGGCGTGCACGCCAGGCTCGGCATCCCGGATGACCATGACATCCACGTGCAGGGATTGGAGCGTGTAAACGGTGTCGAGCATGCTCTCGCCCTTGACGCGTGAGGACAGCTGCACCTCCAGGTTCACGACGTCAGCGCCCAGGCGCTTGGCCGCCAGCTCGAACGAGACCCGCGTTCGGGTGGAAGGCTCGGTGAACAGGTTGGCGACCGTGCAGCCGGCCAGAGCCCGGCTGGCCGGCGGTTTCTCGCCGAGCGGCCTGACATAGCTCTGGGCACGATCGAGCAGCCGCTCGATCAGCAGCCGCGGCAGCCCCTCGAGGGTGATGAGATGTCTCAGGCTGCCGTCCGGATGGAGCTGCTGGGTCATGACTTCTTTCGGCTTGCTCGTCATCGTGTTCACGTCAGTTCGTCTGTTCGCTCTCCGGACAGCCAGCGCTCGAGGATGACGGCCGCGGCGGCGCTGTCGATATCCGTGCGGCGCGTCCGCCGCCGCTCGCCAGCGCTGCGCCGCGCCTTGAGCGCTGCGCTGGCCTCCAGGGACGAGAAGCGCTCATCGACCAGGCTGACAGGGAGGGCGAAGCGGCGCGCGAGCTCACGGGCGAACCGGCGCACGCTCGGCAGCAGCGCCCCCGCGGTGCCGTCCACATTATATGGGGCTCCCACCACCAGCCGCGCGGGCTTGAGCGAGAGCACTTCACGCTCGATGGCGGCCCAGTCGGGTCCGCCGCCGCCAACCCGGGCGACCGGACGCGGCGAAGCCCTCCCCGTCAGCGTGTCTCCGGCAGCGATGCCAATGCGTTTGAGTCCGAAGTCGAAGGCGAGAACGGTCTGTACGGCTTCAGGCATGTCCGGCGGTGAGGCTCACCTGGCCGACATTGACACCAAGCAGCCGCCAGGCTCCGGTCCAGCGCTTCTCGAAGGGCAGCTCGAAAACGACCCGCGCGTCCACCGGCACGGACATCCAGGCGTTTTCGCGGATCTCGCGCTCGAGCTGTCCGGACTCCCAGCCGGCATAGCCGAGTGCGATGAACGCATCCGCCGGCCCCTCACCTCGCGCCATGGCGGCGAGCACGTCCCGCGAAGTCGTCACCTGGATCGTCTCCGAGACCTTGTGGGTGTGATCCCAGTGTCCGCCCGGCCGGTGCAGCACGAATCCCCGGTCGGTATGCACGGGGCCGCCGCGCAGCACCGGCTGGGCCGCGATGATCTCGCTGGCGGGGGTGATCTGCATCTGCGAGAACACGTCCGAGAGGCGCATCGGCAGCGGCTTGTTGAGCACGATGCCGAGCGCGCCGCGATCGGTGTGCTCGCAGATGAGCGCCACCGTCTGCGCAAAGTTCGGATCGCTGAGCGAGGGCATCGCAATCAGCAGATTATTGGTCAGACTGGCAAAGCGCGCCGCGTCCGGCTGCCCGGCGTGCTCCGCCTTGCCGCTGCGCCCGCGCACGTCCTCCGGGCCGACCTCGGTGTCCGGCTCTGCGCCGCCCGCCTTGCTGCCGTGCTCGCCCATGGCCCAAGTATGGGGATGGAGCGCCCGCGGCTCAAGGCACGGTCACGGTGCCCTGCATCCGCCCGCCCTCGAACTGCCACTCATATGTGAAACGCAGCACCGAGTAGCGGCGGGCGAGAGCCGGGGGGAAGGGGTCGAAGGGGCTGGCGAGACGGAGGATGGCGAGCGCCGCATGGTCGAGCGCCGGGTCGCCGCTGGAGCGGCGGATGACGGCCCGGGCAAGCGTGCCATCGGCATCGATCTGCACCTCGATCACGGGATTGGCGTGCGGGCCGGCGCGGCGGGCGGCCACCGGGAAGTTCAGGGTGCCGATGCGCTCGACCTTGCGCCGCCAGGCCACCAGATACGGGGCGACGAGAGTCGAGCGGGTGTCCGGGCTCACCCACAGCTCGCGTTTTGGCCCGCTGAGGCGCACAGGCCCGTTACTCGATCCGCGCGCCCTCTGCACGGGCCCCCCGGGCGGCGCCGCCTGGCTCGCGCCGGCCAGGCCGGCGGTCAGGTAGTTGACCTGCGTGCGCCAGCTGAAGCCCCGCGTGGTGAGCACCGGCTCGGCGCTATCACGGCGCGCGCTGCCGCCATCGGGCTGCGCGGCGGTGCCTGCGGTTGCGCCGTGCGGCATCCCCGAAGGTGCGGGTCTTCGGGGTGCGACGTTAGCGCGGGTATTGCCGGAGCCGAGCTGGGTCCGTTGCGCCAGATAGGCCGCCGTGTCATTGCGAGGCGCGCTCGGCAGCCGGGTCGAGACCAGCAGCACCTGCAGACCCGGAGCGCCCCGGCCGCCGGCGAGCGCAGAGTGGAAGGTCACGCCCAGAATCAGCACGCCGTGCAGCGCCGCGGTGAGAAACAGCATGACGAGCAGCCGATCGCGAGGGGCGCGGGCTGCCCGCCGGGTTGCCTGGCGCGAAGCCATGTGGCCTAGGGCGCGGCGGCCGGGCCCGCGGCGAGCCGCCGCTCGATCGCATCCAGCAATCGCCCGGCAATATCGATGGGGAAGCGCTGCTCGATCTCGCGGATCCCCGTCGGGCTCGTGACATTGATTTCCGTGACGTAGCCGCCGATCACATCGAGCCCGACGAACAGCATGCTCTGGGCGGCGAGCGCCGGTCCGATCTGCCCGGCGAGCCAGCGCTCGCGCTCTCCGATCGGTCGCACCACAGCCCGCGCGCCGGCGGCCAGATTTCCGCGGTTGTCGTGGGGCAGAGGGATGCGCGAGAGCACGTAGGGCAGCGGCTCGCCGTCGACGAGTATCACCCGCGTATCTCCCCCCTCGACGATCTCGGGCAGATACCGCTGGACGATGGCGAAGCGCTGGCCATAGTCGGTGAGCGTCTCGAACACCACCGCCATGTTCTTGTCCTGGCGCTCCAGCACGAAAATCGAGCGTCCGCCCATGCCGTGCAGGGGCTTGCACACGATCTTGCCGTGCTCGCGCAGGAATGCCGCCATATCGTCCATGTCGCGGGTGATCAGGGTCGGCGCACAGCACTGCGGGAACCAGGCGGTGTAGACCTTCTCGTTCATGTCGCGCAGTCCCCTGGGCCGGTTGACGACCAGGACGCCCTGTTCCTCGGCCTTCTCCAGAATGTACGTGGTGTAAACGTATTCGACGTCGAATGGGGGGTCCTTGCGCATCAGGATGCAATCGAGCTCGGCGAGCCGCTCGGCGCGCGGGTCGCCGAGCTCGAACCAGCGCCCGGGGTCGGCCGCGACCGAAAGCGGCCGACCCCGGCCCCAGGCCACCCCGTCGCGCAGCGAAAGATCGCGCTGCTCGAGGTAATGGAGCGCCCAGCCGCGGGCTTGGGCCGCCAGCAGCATGGCGAGCGTCGAGTCCTTGGTGTAATGGATGGCGTCGATCGGATCCATGACGACGCCGAGACGACGGGAGGGGTGGGACATAGGGCGAAATGATGCCAAAAGCCGAGGCGGCTGTCCGATCGGCGCCGGGCGCCACGCTCGCCAGCGCGCGCGGCACCCCCCGCGCCCGGCGATTTTTCCGCGACTCGTCCGCGCGGCTCGCTGAAAACGTGAAGCAGACCACATGGCGGGGGTCGTGCCGATATGTTAAAACAAAACCTGCCCGAGTTCTCGGGACCGAAGAGTCGCTGGTGGCTCTGCGGACATTGCGTGTACGCTCGGGGGCTTTGGGGGTCGGCTCCACCGGCCGCTCCAGTTTCCTGACGGAAGGAGTTGCATGGCCGTGAACGGCAGCAACGCGAAGCTCCAGGGCCTGAAGGTCCTGGTGATCGATGACAGCAAGACTATCCGGCGAACGGCCGAGACCCTGCTTGCCAAGGAGGGCTGCGAGGTCTACACGGCCATCGACGGGTTCGATGCGCTCTCGAAGATCGCCGACCACCAGCCGGATATCGTGTTCGTCGATATCATGATGCCGCGGCTCGACGGCTATCAGACCTGCTCGCTCATCAAGCACAACAAGGTCTTCCGCTCCATCCCCGTGATCATGCTGTCCTCCAAGGACGGCTTGTTCGATCGTGCGCGGGGCCGGATCGTGGGCTCCGAGCACTACCTCACCAAGCCTTTCACCAAGGACGAGCTCCTGAGCGCGATCGAGACGCATATCGGGAGATGACGGCCATGCCGCTGATTCTGATCGTGGATGACTCCCCGACCGAGGTGCACGTGATGCAGAAGGCGCTCGAGAAGCACGGCTACCGCACCGCGGCCGCCGCCGACGGCGCCGAAGGGGTGCGTCTCGCCCGCGAGATGAGCCCCGACCTGATCTTCATGGACATCGTCATGCCGGGCATGAACGGCTACCAGGCGACCCGCGCGCTGGTGAGCGATCCGCGCACGCGGGAAATTCCGATCATCATGGTCACCTCCAAGGGACAGGAGACCGACCGGATCTGGGGGCTGCGCCAGGGCGCGGTGGATTACATGGTGAAGCCCGTCTCGCCCGACCAGCTCATCGCCAAGGCGCGCTCGGCGCTTGCAAGTTGACATCCATGAAGGCACCGCTCCAGACCTCCCATTGCTGCGCCCACCCTCATGAGTGAGGCACCGTCCCTGCATGCGCTGCGAGACCGCCCCTTCGAGCTGCTCTGCGAGCTCGAGCGGCGGGCCCGCGCCGTTTCGGCGCAGAGCGGCCAGGACGGAGCGCCGGAGCGCGAGTGGGTCGGAGTGGCGCTGCGGATGGCGGGCGATCTGTATCTGGTCGCGCGCGAGGAGACGCGCGAGGTGTTGGGTGTGCCGGCGGGCATGACACGGGTGCCGGGCGCCAAGCCGTGGGTGAAGGGGCTCGCCAACGTGCGTGGCCAGTTGTTGCCCGTCATAGACCTGCGCCAGTTCCTCGGCAGCGGCGCCACCCCCGTGGGCCGCACCACCCGCGTCGTGGCCGTCAATCACCGCGAGATCCCCGCCGGGCTCCTGGTGGACGAGGTGCTCGGCTTCCGCCGCTTCGCGGAAGCGGAGTTCTCGGGCGAGGCGCCGCCCACCATGGCTCGCTGCGAGCATTATCTCGCCGGGGCCTTTCGGCGCGGCGACGAGCAGTGGCCGGTGCTCAGCCTGCGCTCGCTGCTCGAGAGCCCCGCGTTCATGGAAGCGGCGGCATGAGCGCGCCGCCGGCATCCAAAGGACGCTTCCAGGCTCTGCTTTTCCTGATGAGCCTCGCCGGCGGCCTGACCGCCGCGAGCGGCCTCGCCTATGCGGCGATGACGGCGCTGGGACCGGCCTCGGTGGCCGACTGGGTGCGTTACCTGCCCGTGGTCATCGCCTTTGCGGCCGCCGGGGTGCTGCTCTACGCGGCCGTCGTCGTCGGCAGGCGGATCAACAAAACGGTCGAGGACCAGCGGCTCGCGGCCGACATGCAGCGCAAGGAGAACGATCGCAATCAGCAGGCGATCCTGCGTCTGCTCGATGAGCTCTCCAGCCTCGCCGACGGCGACCTGACGGTGCAGGCGACCGTCACGGAGGAGATCACCGGGGCGATCGCCGACTCGATCAATTACGCGGTGGATGCCCTCCGAGGCCTCGTGACCACCATCAACCAGTCGGCCATCCACTTGGACAGCGCCGCGCGCCAGACCCAGGCGCTCTCGCAGCACCTCGCCAGGGCGAGCAGCGCGCAGTCCAAGCAGATCTCCTCGGCCACCGAATCCGCCTCCGGTATGGCCAGCTCCGTCGCCGAAGTTTCCGGCAACGCCGAGCGGGCCGCCGATGTGGCCCGCCACTCGGTGGAGATCGCCCACAAAGGCGCCGATGCGGTCCGCCGCACCATCGACGGCATGAACGCCATCCGCGAGACCATCCAGGAGACCTCCAAGCGCATCAAGCGCCTCGGCGAGAGCTCGCAGGAGATCGGCAACATCGTCGAGCTGATCAACGACATCGCCGAGCAGACCAACATCCTGGCGCTGAACGCCTCGATCCAGGCGTCCATGGCCGGGGAGGCGGGCCGCGGTTTCGCAGTGGTCGCCGACGAGGTGCAGCGCCTCGCCGAGCGCGCGGCCAACGCCACCAAGCAGATCGAGGTGCTCGTGCGCACCATCCAGACCGATACCAACGAGGCGGTGGTATCCATGGAGCGCAGCACGACCGACGTGGTCGGCGGGGCGCTGCTCGCCGAGAACGCGGGAGCCGCGCTCGGGGAGATCGAGCAGGTCTCCAACCAGATCGCCAGCCTGGTGCAGAACATCTCGGGCAGCGCCCGTGCGCAGGCGAGCGGCGCGCAGAACATCGCGCGCAACATGCAGGTGCTCAAGGAGATCAGCGTGCAGACCACCGAGTCGACCAATGCCACCTCGGCGGCCATCTCCCAACTCGCCGAGCTTTCCGCCGGGCTGCGGCGGGCGGCGGCCGGCTTCCGTCTGCCGGGGGCGCCGAGCGCGGCGAGCGGCGCCTTCAAGCGGTCCGAGGCGCCACCGCATGACACCCTCTCGGCCAGCGCGACCCGGTTCGGCGCTCGTTCCGCGGAGCGATTCCCGGAACCAGCCCCTTCTTCGCCAGGCGGGGCTCACGGGGCCGCGGCGGCTTCGTCGGGGCTCCCGGAGGGCCCGACCGCCGGTCCCGGGACGCACCCGGGCTCAAAGCCCCTTGCCCTGGGCGGAAGCTGAGACCTGCCCGGGGGCCCGATGTCGGAAATCGCATTGCAAACATTGGAGCTGGTCGGGCGCGAGCTCAACCACACGCTGGCCGACGCACGCACGGCCATCGAGAGCTACGTCGAGCAGCCGGACAATGTGTCGCTCCTCGAGCGCTGCAAGCAGGAGCTGCACCGGGCGCAGGGCGTGCTGCGGGTGCTGGAGATCTACGGGGCGGCGCTGCTGGCCGAGGAAATGGAGCAGGTGGCCGACTATCTCATCGCCACCGTCACCGAGCGCAAGGGACAGGCCGAGAGCCTGGACGCGCTGCTGCGCTCGCTCGTGCAACTGCCGGGATATCTCGAGCGGGTGCTCTCCGGCGGGCGCGACCTCGCGCTGGTGCTGCTGCCGTTGCTCAACGACCTCAGGGCCGTTCGCGGCAGTGCGCTGCTCTCGGAAGGCACGCTGCTGCTGCTCAATCTCAAGTCGGACAGACAGGCGCAGCCGCTCGCCTCCGCCGTCGACGAGCCGCACCTCACCGTCGAGCAGTGGTGCCGGCGGCTGCGCTCGCAGTTCCAGGCGGGACTCATCGGCTGGATCCGCGGCGAGCGCATCGAGCACAACTTGACGGCGCTGGCGCAGGTGGCCGAAAAGCTCGAGCATTCGGCGACGCGCCAGCCGGTCTTCCAGCTCTGGTGGGTGGTGGGCGCGCTCATCGAGGCGCTGCGCGAGGGCGGACTCGAGGGTGGGGTGTCGGTGAAGCGCCTGCTCGGACTGGCGGACCGGCAGATCCGCCGGCTCTACGAGCTCGGCGAGACCCGTTATTGCCAGAGCCCGCCGGTCGAGCTGCTGAACAATCTGCTGTATTACGTGGGGCGCGCGCACAGCGCGGGCCCCCGGGTGTCGGCGGTGCGCACTTCTTTCCGCCTCTCGGAGCTGCTGCCGCTCGACGAGAGCATCGAGCAGGAGCGCGAGAGCCTCTCGGCCCCGAGCGTGAAGCTCATGCAGACCGTGGCGGTGGCCATTCGCGAGGACCTCGGCAAGGTCAAGGAGGCCCTCGAGCACTTCGCCCGCCGCGGCGCCCGTGAGGGCGAGGAGCTTCGCCCGCAGGTGCTGATGCTGCGCAAGATCGGCGACACGCTCGGGGTGCTCGGCCTGGGCGAGCAGCGCGCCACGGTGCAGACGCAGACCGAGCGGCTGGAGCGGATCTTGAGCGGGGCCGAGGCCGCCGGCGAGCCGGCGCTGGTCGAGATCGCCGCATCCCTGATCGCGGTCGAGGACCGGCTCGACGACAGTCTCGTCGGCATGATCCGGCCCACGCGCGAGAGCGAGGCTGGCGGGGAGCACGAGGACCGCGAGTTCCGCGAGGTCCAGGCTGCGGTGCTGCGCGAATGCATTCAGAACGTGGCCTGGATCAAGGAGGCGGTCACCCAGAGCCTGGGCGGCTCGCTCGATGCCGCCGCGCTCGACAGCTGGCAGGGTCTGGTGAGAGGCCTCAAGGCGGCGCTGCTGATGCTCGGGAAGACCCGCGCGGTGGAGATCCTCGAGGGCATCGCCACGCAGCTGCGGCGCATCATGCGCCCCGGCGCGCAGCAGTTGCCGCCGGGCTGGCTCGATCGCCTTGCCGATGCCATCGTGAGCATCGAGTACTACATGGAGACGCTGCAGGCCGGCCGCAGCGATCCCTGGTACATGCTGGACAATGCCCACTCCTGCCTGCAGGCGCTCGAGCGCACGCCGCAGGCCGAGGCCGCGCCGCTCGCTCCGATCGAGCCGGCGGCGTTCGCCAAGACGGTGCTGATGAGCCAGGCCGACGCACACGTGTCGGCCACCATTCCGGATCTGGCCAGGAGCGGGCTTACCAAACCCTCGTTAGTGGGGCTGTCGGCCACCGCCAAGATGAGTGCGCTCGCCGAGAACGCGAGCCCGGAGCTGGTGAGGCTGTTCGTCGAGGAGGCGCAGGAGGAGCTCGAGAAGATCCAGCGCCAATTTCCGCTCTGGGATCAGAACCCGCTCGATCGCGATGCGCTCGAGGTCGTGCGACGCTCCTTCCACACGCTCAAGGGCAGCGGACGGATGGTGGGCGCGCGCGAGCTCGGAGAGCTCGCCTGGGCCGCCGAGAGCCTGCTCAACCGCCTGCTCGACAACACGCTCACGCGTACGCAGGCGATCGTCGAGACTTTGCGCCAGGCCATCGCCGCGCTGCCGCGGCTGATCGAGCGTCTGCGCAGCGGACAGCTCTCCGGCACCGAGTCGGCTGCCATCGCCGCCGCCGCGCATGCGTTGGCTGCGGGACGCGAGGCGGTCCCGCCGCAGGCCGTATCAGCGCAGCAGACGCAGCGGATCCCGGCGGCGGGGGCCACCGGGGCAGCCGTCGGACCCGCCCCTGCGGAGATCGCGGAAGCACCCGCCGAGCAAGCTCCGATCGCAACCCCCGAGGCGCCGCTCGAGCCGCCGGCTCCCCTGCCGCCACAAAGTGGAATCGACGAGGCGCTGCGCGAGATCTACGCCCGGGAAACCGAGGCGCACGTGGCGACGGTGCGGGAGTTCCTCAAGCGGGAGGCGCAAGCGGCCGAGCCGCATGCGTTGCCGGAAGAAGTCTACCGAGCCTGTCATACGCTCGCCGGCAGCTCGAAGACGGCGCAGGCGCGCAACGGCGTGCGTCTGGCCGAGCCACTCGATCACTGGATCCGGCGGACCTTCGCGAGCGGCGTGGGCTTGCGCACCGCGGACCTCGCGCTGCTCTGCGACTGCATGACGGCCATGGAGTCAGTGGCCGAGCACTTGGAGGAGCCGACCGGCTACTTTGCCCATCACCGGTTGCTCGTCGAGCGGCTGATCGAGGCCGAAAAGGCGCTCGATGAGCGCATTGCCCTGGCGGCGCGCGAAACGGCGAGTCCGGCGAAGGTTGCGCCACCCTCGGCGCCGGCGTCTGCCGATGCGCCGGTGCAGTACCCCGAAGCCGCTGCCGACTTCGATCCCGAAGTCGCCGCTGTCTTTACCGAAGAGGCCCTGGAGCTCATCGACGCTTCCGAGCGGGCGCTCGCCGAGTGGCGCGCCGCCCCTGCGAGCAGCGCGCGCGCCTTCGCGCTCAAGCGGGCTCTGCACACCCTGAAGGGCGGGGCGCGCATGGCCGGCATCATGAACATGGGCGATCTCGCTCACGAGCTCGAGACCCTGGTTGCGCAGGCCGAGGGCGGTGCGATTGCCGCAGGCGAAGCCGTGTTCGATGTCATCCAGGCCAGCCTGGACGAGCTGGCACGCATGCGCGAGACCGTGGCAAACGGACAGGGCGTGCCGCCGGCGCGGGCGATGATCGCGCGTATCCGCCAATTGACCCATCCTGGACAGCCGGCCGCCGTCCAGGCGCCGGCCACCCGGGAGCATGGAGAGGAGATCCCCTTGCCGGCTGCCGGGGCCGCAACCGATGCGATCGCTGCCACCGTACCCGAAGCGCAACCGGAGCCGCGCGAGCCTGAGGTGCCCGTGCTTGAGCCGCGCGAGCCTGAGCTGCCCGTGCTTGAGCCGCGCGAGCCTGAGCTGCCCGTGCTTGAGCCGCGTGAGCCTGAGCTGCCCGTGCTTGAGCCGCGTGAGCCTGAGCTGCCCGCGCTTGAGCGGCGCGAGCCTGAGCTGCCCGTGCTTGAGCGGCGCGAGCCTGAGCTGCCCGCGCTTGAGCGGCGCGAGCCTGAGCTGCCCGTGCTTGAGCGGCGCGAGCCTGAGCTGCCCGTGCTCGTGCCTGCCGACCCGGTGGCAGAGATCCTTGAATTCACCTCTCAGGAGAGCCTCCCGCCCCGCCCCGCCTCTGAGCCGGGGACCCTCTCGAGCGTGCCCGAGGATTATCCGGTTTTGCAGCCCGCCCAGCCAGGGCGGGGGCCTGCCGCGATCGAGCCGACGACCGCCGTGCCGGCAGAGCCGCCGCAGACCACCTCGACGGCTCCCTCGTCCTCGGTTTTTCCCCTGGCCGCCCCGCAGCCAGTGCCACCCGGACGTGAGCCGGTTGCGCCGGCCGAGCGCGCGGAGATGGCTCGCGTCGATGCCGAGCTGCTCGACAAGCTGCTCAACGTGGCAGGCGAGGCGAGCATCGCGCGCTCCCGGCTCGAGCAGCAGGTCAGCTCGATCGATTTCAACCTGGGCGAGCTCTCGCGCACCGTAACGCGGCTGAAAGAGCAGCTGCGCAGCCTGGAGATCGAGACTGAGGCGCAGATCCTGAACCGTCACGACCAGGAAAGCGGCCACCGCGGCGACTTCGATCCGCTCGAGCTCGATCGCTACTCCTCCATTCAGCAGTTCTCGCGCGCGCTGGCCGAAACGGCCAATGACGTGGCGAGCCTTCAGCAACTGCTGGAGAACCTGAGCAAGGACGCCCAGACGCTCTTGCAGCAGCAGGCGCGCACCATGACGGAGCTGCAGAACGGGCTGATGCGCACGCGCATGGTGCCGTTCCAGCAGCACATTCAGCGTCTGGCGCGCATCGTGCGCCAGGCCGCGGCCGATACCGGCAAGCGGGCAGAGCTCGTGGTGGAGGGTGCCACAGGCGAGCTCGACCGGCAGGTGCTCGAGCGGATGCTGCCGCCGTTCGAGCACATGTTGCGCAATGCGGTGGTCCACGGCATCGAGCCCCCCGAGGAGCGCCAGAGTCTGGGGAAATCGCCCACGGGAAGGATCGAGCTGACCCTCCGGCGCGAGGGGGCACAGGTCGTGGTGTGCCTGAAGGATGACGGTGCGGGCATGAACCTGGATGCCATCCGCGCCAAGGGGCGCGTACTGGGACTCATTCCACCCGGGCCGATCAGCGACGAGGAGGCCATGCAGCTCATCCTGGAGCCGGGGTTTTCCACCGCGGGCAGCGTCACGCAGCAGGCCGGCCGCGGCGTCGGCATGGATGTGGTCGCCACCGAGATCAAGCGGCTCGGGGGCGCGCTGCACATGCAGACGCAGCAGGGCGAAGGCACGGAATTCACCATCCGGCTGCCGTTCACTCTGGCCATCAGCCACGCGCTCATCGTGCGCAGCACCGACGAGCTGTATGCGTTGCCGCTGCCGACCGTTGAGGCCGTGCTGCGGCTGCCGGCGGCACAGGTCGAGCAGTATCTGGGGCCGGACGCCGCCACCTACGAGTACGGCGGCCAGAGATACCGCTTCCAGCATCTTGCGGTGTTCGTCGGACTGACACCCTCGCTCCTCCCGAGTGAGGACGCCACCGTTCCGGTGGTGCTGGTGCGCGCGGGCGAACACTCCACGGCCCTGGTGGCCGATGAGCTGATCGGCAACCGCGAGATCGTGGTCAAGTCGGTCGGGCCGCAGATCTCGAGCATCCGCGGGATCTCCGGCGCGACCATTCTCGGAGATGGCCGCATCGTCATCATTCTCGACATCGGCGCGCTGGTGCGTGCCGAGTGGCGCGGCCGCGGTGTGCTGTCGGTGTCGCGCGAGAAGGACGACCGGCGCACGTTTGCACTGGTGGTGGACGATTCGATTACGGTGCGACGCGTGACACAGCGTCTGCTCGAGCGCAACGGCATGCGTGTGCTCACCGCCCGCGATGGCATGGACGCGGTCGCGCTGTTGCAGGACCACGTACCCGACATCATCTTGCTCGACATCGAGATGCCGCGCATGGACGGCTACGAGGTGGCCGCGCATGTGCGTAACGATGCGCGCCTGAAGGATGTGCCGATCATCATGATCACCTCGCGCGTCGGTGAGAAACATCGCGCCCGCGCCATCGAATTCGGGGTCGATGACTATCTCGGCAAGCCCTATCAGGAAACCGAGCTGCTCGAGGCCATCGCGCCGCTGGTCGAGCGCGCCCGCGCGGCGCGTGAAGCCGGCGCCGAGGCTGACACCGCCGCCGCTCAAGGAGAATGATCGATGAAAGAATCGCCCGAAGCGGTTTTCAACGCCGCGCGGCCGCGGCCCCGAAGGGGGGGCGATGCATGCATCGCGCGGGCGGTCAG
Organism: Pseudomonadota bacterium; assembly: GCA_021792755.1. GTDB lineage: Bacteria > Pseudomonadota > Gammaproteobacteria > Steroidobacterales > Steroidobacteraceae > 13-2-20CM-66-19. The sequence goes on along the minus strand of JAJYUA010000007.1, from coordinate 20,320 downwards.
GGCGGGCGGCGAGAGCCGAGAACGGGCAGGCAGGAGCCTGCCCCGCAAAGATCGCGCAGCAGGAAAGGCAGGCAAGAGGCCGCCCAGGGCTCGCCCGAGGCAGGATGGCGAAGCGCAAGGGGCTCAGCAGGAGCCGAGCAAGGCGATTCTTTCCGGCGCGCGCAGCGTGCAGCGCATGCAATAGCCATGGCCGAGCGTGTCCAGGAAATCTATAGCCTGCTGATTCCGCTGTCGGACGGCAGGCTCATCGTGCCGCGCGCATGCGTTGCCGAAGTGGCGGGCCTGCCGGTGTCCTCCGAGATGACCGGCGCGCCCCCGTGGTACCTCGGCACCGTGCTGTGGACGGGCAAGCCGGTGCCGCTGGTGTCCTTCGAGGGGGTCTGCGGTCGGACGATGCCGCCCGCCTCCGGTCGCGCTCGCATGGTGGTGTTCGTCGGTCTCGGCACCCGCCTGGCGCACTTCGCGATCGTCTCGCAGGGGTTCCCGCAGCTCGTGCGGGTGAGCTCCGATGTGATCAGTCCGGGCTCGGCCACTTTTCCCGAGCGCTCTGCGGTGATCTGCCAGCTGCGCATGGCCAACGAGCTTCCGCTCGTGCCGGACCTGGAGCGGCTCGAAAACATGATCGCCGACGAGACGCACGTCGCCCGATAGAGAACCGCATCGAGCGGTAACTGGGGCGTGACCGTTATGGGCCTCAAGGTTTTCGGCCCTTGGCCGACCTGAGGGGAAGGAGGATGTGACTTCACTCGGCGTCTCGGCGGGGCATTTCCCGCATCATCGGCCGGGACACGTTCAGCGTTGAGTACACCCCAGAGCGAGGCGGGCATCCGGCGCCGGTGTGAATTTTTCCGTCGTACCAGACTTCGTCGCCATCGGCGGCCTGATTGCCGTCTTCTGGACGCTCCTGCGACGCACCCGGGAAAGCCGGCTCAACTTCTGGCTGGTCGGATGGGGAATGCTGCTGATTCACATCGTCGCGGAGTTCGTGGCCGACAATACCCCCGGCAGCGCCAACGGTGCGTGGTCCGTCGCTGTTGCGATGTTGGTCATGACCGCCAACGCCTTCCTGTGGGCCGGCAACGATCAGCTCGACATCCGCTGGCGCAACCTGGCGATGGTGGTGCTCAGCGCCGTGCCGGACGTCGCGTTCCTTACATGCGACCAGTACGGCATTCACGCCACCTGGCTCTACGCGGCGCTCACCGTCCTCGGGACGGGCTCGATGCTGTGGATGCTGCGCGCCTGGCACGGCGCGACCGGGCAACCGAGCCTGCGCTGGCGCACCTCGCTGGTGGTGGCCGCCTACGCGGTGCAGGGAGCGCTGGTGGCTTTGCACCATCCGGGCGAGGGCGTCACGTGGATGCTGGTCTGGCACTATCTGGCCGTCGCGGAGTTCTATCGGGCGACCGCCCCGCAACCCTCGGCGAGCGTGCGCTTCACCATGATCAGCTTCATCGCCTGGGCATTCGTCTTTCCCGTCAGCGACCTGATGGCCGTGTTATGGCCGCACGTGCATGTGGACGCCGAGGTGTGGAATCTGCCGAAGTTCCTGGTCGCCACCGGCATGACGTTCACGCTGCTCGAGGAGCAGCTATCGAAGGCGGAGTACGCCTCGCTGCACGATGATCTCACCGGTCTGCCCAATCGGCGAATGTTCGGGCGCCGGCTGCGCGAGACGATGGGTCGGGCGAAAGCCGCGGGCACACGGATGGCGTTGGTCGTGATAGACCTCGACGGCTTCAAGGAAATCAACGACACGCTGGGCCATGCCGCCGGAGACGAGGTGCTGCAGTGCGCGGCGAGGCAATTTCGCGCACAGCTCGGCGAGCAGGATGCGCTGGCCCGACTGGGCGGTGACGAGTTCGCCGTCGTGCTCACCGATGTCCCCGATCGCGCCGCCGCCGACCGCGCTGCGCAGAACCTGCGGCGCGCGCTTTACACCGGCATGGCGATTCGGGGTCGGCAGCTGGCGGTTCGCGCCAGCGTCGGCTTCTCGATCTATCCCGACGAGGGCGAGGATGTGGATCGTCTTTATGCGTCTGCCGACCGCGCGATGTATGAGCGCAAGGCCCGCCGGCAGGAGCAGGGGCTGCAGCCTGGGGCCGATGCGCAGGTGAGCAGAAGCAGCTGAGCGGTTTTGCGGCTCAATCCTCGGCCGTGCCCCCCCATGCCAGTGCCGCCATGAGCGGCGCATGCAGCCGGCCGTTGCTCGCCAGCGCCGAAGTCGTGGCCAGCGTCAGCTGTCCGCCGCCCAGATCGGTGAATGCGCCGCCGGCCTCGCGCACGATGACGCTCAGGGCGGCGATATCCAGTATGCTCACATCGGACTCGATGACCGCATCGAGCGCGCCGCGCGAGAGCAGGTGGTAGTGCAGGAAGTCGCCGTAGCCGCGGATACGGCTGATGCGGCCGATGAGCTGCCCGAGATTGCGCCATTGTGGCGAACGGGCGAGGCTCCTCAGGTTGCCGGTGGATAGGATGCCGGCCGAGAGCTCGGCCGTGGCGCTGACGCGGATCGGCTTGTCGTTGAGATAGGCGCCGGAGCCTTCCTCGGCCCAGGCGAGCTCCCCGTAGGCCGACGCGCTGGAGACGCCGAGCACGAAGCGTCCGGCTCGCATCAGCGCGATCTGGGTGGAGAAAAACGGGCACTCGCGCACGAAGGACTTGGTGCCGTCGATGGGGTCGACCAGCCAGACGCTCTCGGCGCCCACCCCGTGGCGGCCGGTCTCCTCGCCGTAAAAGCCGTATCCGGGAAAGCGCCTGCTCAGGACTGCGTGGATGGCTTGCTCGGCCCGTACATCGGCTTCGGTGACGGGGGTCTGGTCGGCCTTGGTGTGGATCGCGAGGTTTCGCTGGTAGAAGCCGCCGATCACTTCGGCGGCGGCCTGTGCCGCCTCGAGGGCGGCCTGAAGTTCTGCTGAGGGCATGGGAAGCCCAAATTGCCGGCCGCGCGGACCGCTGTCAATCGCGCGCTCTGGCACAATGCCCGCCGGAGGCGCTCATGGGCAATCGGCTGAGCAAGATCTACACGCGCACCGGCGACACCGGCACCACGGGTCTCGGCGACGGAACCCGCGTGCCCAAGGACAGTGCGCGCGTAGAGGCCTTCGGCACCGTGGACGAGCTCAACAGCGCGATCGGCGTGCTGCTTGCCGTGCCGGGCTCGCCGGAGGCGGTCACCGCCTGCCTGACCGAGGTGCAACACGAGCTCTTTGATCTGGGCGGGGAGCTGTGCATTCCAGGCTACAAGGTCATCACCGGCGCGCAGGTCATGCGTCTGGAGACCGAACTCGACGGGTTCAATGACTCGCTCCCGCCTCTGAAGGAATTCATCCTGCCGGGAGGGGGGCCGGCGGCGGCGGCCTGTCACCTGGCCCGCACCGTCGCGCGGCGCGCGGAGCGGCGCCTGTGGACGCTGGCGGGCGTGGAAACGGTCAATCCCGAGGCCGCGCGCTACCTCAATCGCCTGTCGGACCTGCTGTTCGTCCTCGCCCGGGTGCTGGCGCGCCACGAGCAGGGCGCCGAGGTGCTCTGGCGGCGCGATCGCCGGGAGGAGGGCGGCGGGTAAGGCAATGCCGGCCGGGCTGCCTGGCCTCCCATGCGCGCCCGGCGGCGCGGGACACCTTCCGTTCCCCGCGGGCCGCCTGTCGAGTCACTGCGGCCCCGGGGCGCAACTTCGGCAGTCCCGGTGTGTTCTTTCGGCGAAGCTGCCTGAGGAGCGCCCCGTGAACCGCATCGCCAAGCTCATCTTCGCCGTTATTGCCGCAGGGCTGTCCATCGGACTGACCGCTTTGGCGCTCGCCCTGCCGTCCCTGGCGCACGCCGGCCCGTATCGGCTCGTCACTCGCGATTATCCGTGGAGCTCCGACCGGCTGACGCTCGAGGTCCCGGCCGACGTGCGCTTCCACCCGGGCCCGAGCTGGCATCTCAGCATCCGGGCGCCCGAGCGCACGTTCCCTCGGCTGGTGGTGGGAAACGGTGTGATCAAGGCGAAGTCGAGCGGGTGCTTCTCCCTCATCCCGTTCTGCATCGGCTTCGGGGACCGTATCGGTCAGAACGTGGACGTCGAGCTCACGGGGCCTGCGCTGCGCTCGGTCAAGGTCGAGGGCACGGGCACCATCGATCTCGACGGCGTTCACCAAAACCGCCTGCGGCTGAAAATCGAAGGCAGCGCCACGGTGCGCGGCAGCGGCTCGGTGGGCACTGCCGCACTGGAGATCGACGGCGCCGGAAACATCCACTTGGCGCAGCTGACCGAAACCCGAGCGCGGGTAGTCATTCATGGCAGCGGCACGGTCGACATCGCTCCGACCGACAGCGTACGGGTGCACATCGACGGCGCGGGCACGGTGCGGCTGCACTCCGATCCGACGCACGTCACCTCCCATATCTTCGGGGCGGGCGAGGTCATCAAGGTGCCGCTCGGGTAGCCGGCCGCGCCGCGGCGCCGACTTGCGCGAGCACCACACTCCCGTTCCGATGAGCGGGCGCGGCGTGCGTTATTGCAGGAAACCGGGCGGGACGTACCTGCCGTTCAGGAATGTACAACCATACCCCGGCGGCGCCAGTGCACGCAGCGCAATCCAATGCTCATTGCCGTAATCCTTGACGGGCGAGTAGACCTTCGCCATGCCGGCGCGCAGCCGAAGAACCGGTCCGCAATTCGTCCGCGCTCCGACTTTGACCGTTCTTTCAAACCGCCGCGCAACTCGCAGATTCCTCAGCCTGCGTTGTTGCGCGCGCCGCCGCCTTGCTTGCGCCAATCGCCGCCGTTGCCGTATCAGATCATCGAGTCTGCGCTTGATGGCGTTCTGAACGCCCGCGAGATCCGGATTTATCGACACCGATCGCGTGACTGGGTCGAACGCGCCATGCAGATGCGGGCTGGGGTACAAAAAGGACGCCCAGGTGCCGGATCTGGAGTAGTAATTGAGGGTATCGCTGTACGTATTGATCTCGTCGTCGGTATACATCGATGCAAGCGGAACACACAGTTCGCCCCCGACATAACTGAAGCCAAGATCCTGCAGCGCGGGACTGAGGCCGCGGCCGGCCTCGCCGTTGTCCGATGCAAAGTGACACGTGTGCACCGTAGGGCAGGCGTACAAGTGCAGACTGGACAGCTTGGTGACGAACGTGCGGCCGTCTCTCATGGTGACTTTCGCCGTTCCATTGGCAAAGGTTCCCTCTCCGGGGTCGTATTGAGTGCTCTGGACGGAATTCAGGCTGGAGAGCCTGCTTATGTCCAGGGCATTGTAAATTCTGTATTGGCCGGAAGGCGTCAGAAAACCGTAGGCCCAGATCCACGAAGAGTCCTGAAACACGTCAATATTCCGGCCCGCCGTATCGGTTGATACGAACACGAATTTATTGTCGGGATGCGACCTCAACGTGCTCAGAGAAGCGGGCGTCGGACCCTCCACGATCTGCGGCGCCTGCGGCAGCGCCGCGCACGCGGCAAGCGCGCACGCCGAGACTGCTGCAACCGCCAGTCGCGCGATATTTCTTTGCCTCATCTTCCTCTGCCTGTGCGGGACGGCGCATGTACGGGGATGGAGAATCGCAATGTCCGGCATTATCGGTCATCGAGCGACGCCGCGGGTGAGACGCCGATCAAAGAACGCACTCGAGAACCGGGGGCGGTCCGCAATGACCCGCTCAGTGCACAGCGGCCTTTCGCAGCCCGCTCATCCGACACAACTTGCATCGGGTTCGCCTTTCGGAACGATCCGAAAAGCGGCGGCGACCGAGACTCCGTCACCCCGGGGGCGCGGATTGCCTCGATGCGGGACCGAGGGCGGGCCAAACCTGCGCTGAGGCGCGTGTCGGTCCTGTGGGGGCCGGGTACGGATGCGCGTGCTTGCCTCGCTGGACAGGCCCGGCACCGGCCGATGCGGCGCGGCGCCGGCAGCATATTCGGACGCGGTCCCCTCGCTCAGCATCCCAGCTGCGCCTTCAGCTCCCTGAGCTCGCGGCTGAGCGTCTGGACTTCGGATTCCAACTTCAGCAGTCGGGTCTCGAGCGCCGAACGCGACGAGGTCGTCGACGCCGCGGCTTCGCCTGCTCCTGCCCGCTCCTCGGTGTCGCCGCCACCGCCGGCCGGTGCCCGGACCGTGGCCGGCACCGATGGCGGACCGGCACTGAACAGGTGTGCATAGCGAGCCTCGCGCCTGCCGGGCTCGCGCGGCAGGCAGACCACCAGCGGGCCGCTCTCGCGCTCGCTCAGCGCCTTGAGGGCCGCCTCCACCTCGCAGACCTCGGCGAAGGCAGCCATGCGGCTCGCGCGGCTGCGAAGCTCGCCCGGGGTCTGCGGACCGCGCAGCAGCAGCTCGCAGACGATGGCAAGCTCCTGGGGCGTGAATTTCAGCGTGCCGAACTCGGTGTTGCAGAACAGGTGCTGGTACTTCGAGACGCGGCTGCCGAAGCCGCCGCGCTGCAGGAGCAGGTGTTTTTTCGCCAGCGCATCGAGCGTTTGCTGCACGGCGGGCTCGTCGAGCTCCAGCACCGGATCACGGTTGCTTTTCTGGTTGCACGCGTTGACCAGAGCATTGAGCGACAGGGGGTACTGGTCGGGGGTGGTGATCTGCTTCTCGATGAGACATCCGATCACGCGCGCCTCGAGCGCAGTCAGCTCGATCTTCATTACCGTGGCGACTCCTTGAGGGGGGGTGATGGTGCAGCCCGGATTTTCCGCCGGACGGCGCGATGGTCGCGTGATCCGCCCGGTGGTGCAACCACCAGCCGCTCGCGGCGCGGATAAGGGCGCGCCCTGCGCTCGCTCGGCTTGCCTGCCTCGAGGCGCCACGCATGGCCGGCACGGAGAGACACTCGATGCGCCGCCCCGCTCACCGAATCGCAGCGAGCGATTCTGGACGGCGGCAGTCCGCTGAAGGGCTCGGCGCGGCAGCGAAGCGGTGCAATGAGCGCGAAGCGCTTCGGGCCATTCCTAAAACAAGGCCGCGTGATCACTCACGCGGCCTTGCCCGCCCCCCTCGATACCCCGCACCCCGGGGCCGCCGCGAGACCACCTGCCCCCGGGGAGCTCACATCTGTGGCTTATCGGACACGTCAGCGTGTCCCCGAACGATATTGTTTTTTTGCGATGCAAGCAATAATAGCCATCTTGACGCACTCGTCAAGGATGCTCGATCATGTTGCCTGATAACAACAAAAAGTACCGGCAGGTGCCTCAGCCCCGCAGGCGCTGCGATACCATTTCCCGCCATCGCGACCAGTCGAATGCCGGTCCCGGATCGCTCTTGCGACCGGGTGCGATGTCGCTGTGACCTGCGATGCGCTCGGCCGACAGCGTCGAGTAAGTCGCGAGCAGCGCCGCAACCAAAGCCGCGAGACTTTCGTACTGCGGTTCGGCGTAGGGCGTCGTGTCGGTGCCTTCCAGCTCGATTCCGACGGAGAAGTCGTTGCAGGCGCTGCGTCCCCGATACTGCGACTGGCCCGCATGCCAGGCGCGCTTGCCGAAGGGCACAAACTGCGTGATCGTGCCGTCTCTACGGATGAGCGCGTGTGCCGATACGCGCAGCCGCGCAATATCGAAGAAGGCCGGATGAGCCTCGGCGGGCAGGCTCCCGGCGAACAGCTGCTCGATCCACGGGCCGCCGAATTCCGCCGGTGGCAGGCTGATGCCGTGAATGACGAGGAGCTCGGGGGCCACACCCGAAGGCCGCTCGTCGCAGTGCGGCGAGAGCACCTGCCGCACGCCGACCAGCAGGCCGGTGGCCGGGTCGATGTGAAGCAAAGGGGCTCTGGGTTCGGCGCTCACGGGGCGTTGCCCGGCAGGGCGCGCCACTGCGGCGCCATCCCGATCCTGCCACAGCGAAGGTGCGGCCCATGAGCCCTCCGATTGCGGAACGCTTTCAATCTTTCACGAACCGGACGAGGCCCGCGTAGAGCAGGGCCAGCAGGCCGGTCACGAAAATCCCGTCGAAGGTACCGGCGCCGCCGATGGAGGCGACCGGGGCGCCCAGGGACCGGACGGCGCCCAGGTTCAGCAGGTCCGCCCCGATCAGCGTCCCGAAGCTGCCGCTGATGTAGGCAAGCGGCGCGGCGCGGCGCCGGCTGAGCGCCATGGCAATGATGGCCGTGGCGGACGCCGGCACGAATATCGGCAAGGCGATGCCGAAACCGGGCACCGGCCTCGCCAGGAAGTGGCAAACCGCCGCGACAAACGCCGTGCCGATCGCCCCGAGCACGTACAGACTGTGCTTCAGGAGCAGGTAGACCGACAGCAAGATCGGAATCACCGCGCCTCCCACGTTGATCGCGAGCACCGTCGCGCCGGTCTCGCGCACCATGGGAATGACGTAGGTCATGCCGAAGAAGCTGATCTCGCCGGCGGTAAGGATCCGGTGCGCGGGCAGGTAGGCGATCGGGATGTTGATGTAGCTGCCGAGGAGCGACAGCCCCAGGATGACGATCAGCGACGATTCCTTGATTCCCATCGTCTCGGAGGCGTAGCGCAGCAGCCGCAGCGCGACCAGTGCGATCAGGACCACCAGCAGCCCCCAGAGAATCAGAAGGAACGGCAGGCTGACGGGGAAATACTGGAGCTGATAGACCGGCATATCGGTGGCGGCGCGAAGGAATGGGCAATCATGCCACAATGGCCGCCATGACGACCGACAATGCCGCCTGGGTCGCCCGCGACCTCGCCCACGTCTGGCACCCCTGCACCCAGATGAAGGATCACGAGCAGCTGCCGATGATTCCCATCCGTCGCGGGGAGGGGGTGTGGCTCGAGGACTTCGAGGGTGGCCGCTACCTCGATGCCGTCAGCTCCTGGTGGGTGAACCTCTTCGGCCATGCCAATGCCCGCATCAATGCGGCGGTGCGCGAGCAGCTCGAGCGCCTGGAGCAGGTGATGCTGGCCGGCTTCACGCACGAGCCGGTGATCCGGCTCTCAGAGGCGCTCACCGCCCTTGCGCCGAGGGGCCTCACCCGCTGCTTCTACGCCGACAACGGCTCCTCCGCGGTGGAAGTGGCGGTGAAGATGAGCTTCCACTACTGGCGCAATGTCGGACGCCCCGCCAAGACGCGCTTCATCACGCTGTCCAACAGCTACCACGGTGAGACTCTGGGCGCGCTCGCGGTCGGCAACGTGCAGCTCTACAAGTCGATCTACCAGCCCCTTCTCATGGATGTGATCACCGTGCCCTCGCCCGATTGCTTCGAGCGCGAGCCCGGCGAGAGCTGGGCCGGGCACTGCCGCCGCAAGTTCGCGCACATGGAGGCGGCGCTGCGAGAGCACGCGCACGAGGCCGCCGCCGTGATTGTCGAGCCGCTGGTGCAATGCGCCGGCTCCATGCGCATGTACGACCCGGTCTACCTCGAGCTGCTGCGCGAGGCATGCGACCGCCACGACGTGCATCTGATTGCCGATGAGATCGCAGTGGGCTTCGGCCGCACCGGCACGATGTTCGCCTGCGAGCAGGCCCATATCCGCCCCGACTTCATGTGCCTGTCGAAGGGCCTGACGAGCGGCTACCTGCCGCTGTCGACTGTCCTGACCACCGAGCCGGTGTACGAAGCGTTCTATGACGAGTACGTCAAGCTCAACGCTTTCCTGCACTCGCACAGCTTCACGGGCAATCCCCTTGCCTGCACGGCGGCGCTCGCCACCCTGGATATCTTCCGCACCGACGACGTGCTCGCGCGCAATCGCGCCCTGAGTGCGCACCTGGGACGGCGGTCCCGCGAGCTCGAATCCCACCCCCACGTCGCCGAGGTTCGCCAGCACGGCATGATCGCCGCTGTGGAGGTGGTGCGTGACAAGGTCGCGCGGCAGCCCTATCCGTGGCAGGAGCGGCGCGGCCTGAAGATTTATCGCCACGCCCTCGGCCGGGGCGTGCTGCTGCGCCCGATCGGCGATGTCGTGTATTTCATGCCTCCCTACGTGATCACGCCGGAGCAGATCGACCTGATGATCGAGGTCGCGCGAGAGGGCATAGAGCTTGCCACGTGCGACTGACCCGGGTGCACGTGCCCGGACCCCTGGCGGCGGGCCGGATGTGCACCGTGGAAGGCGCTGCCGCTAGGCACATCGCGCGCGTGCTGCGCCTCTCGGCGGGAGATGCGCTGATTCTGTTCGACGGAGCGGGCGGGGAGTATACGGCCCGCATCGAGGCGATCGGCAAGGGGACGGTGCAAGTGGCGGTGCTCGAACGGCAGCTCGTCGATCGCGAGTCGCCGCTGTCGCTCACCCTGGCGCAGGGCGTGCCGCGCGGCGAGCGCATGGACTGGGTGGTGCAGAAGGCGACCGAGCTTGGCGTCTCCCGGCTCGTGCCCGTGCTGAGCGAGCACAGCCTCGTGCGGCTCGACCCGAAGCAGGCGCAGAGCAAGCAGCGCCACTGGCAGGGGGTTGCCGTCGCCGCGTGCGAGCAGAGCGGCCGCGATCGCATTCCGCAAGTGGCCTCGCCGGCCACGCTGGCGCAGTTCCTGCTGGGCCTCTCGCCCGGCGGCACGCGGCTGCTGCTGTCCCCCGAGGGGGCCGCGACGCTCGAGAGTCTGCCGCCCCCGGCGGGGGATCTCATCGTGCTGATCGGTCCCGAGGGCGGCCTGAGCGAGGAGGAGCAGCGCGCCGCGCGCGGGCAGGGTTTCACGGCGCTGCGCCTCGGTCCCAGGGTATTGCGCACCGAGACCGCGGCGGTGGCGACCCTGGCGCTGCTGCAGCATCGGTTCGGCGATTTGTAATGGCCCATCGCCTACGGGTGATCCGGTAGCCCGCACGCAGGCACGATGTCGGCTGCGCGGACGCACCCTCCGGCGGCGCCGGGGCTGGCACCCCCATGCGGCCCCCGCGGCCGGCTAGGGCTGCAGCCTCGTGGCCTTCCAGGCACCCGGCTCGAACCCATCAGGGCAGGGCGCCAGCGTCCGTGTCCAGCGTCCGCGGTCATGGATTCGAGCTTCTCCCTCTACCCACAGCTCGACGGACTCGGCCCATAGGTGATAGCCGCCCCAGTGCGGCGGGCGTGGGATCAGGACGTCGAGCTCCTGGGCGGTGGAGTGGCCGGGCACTGGCGCCTCGAAGCGGTGGGCGGCGGCCGCGAGCGACTGCCGCAGCGCCTCGCGCGATGCCGTGGGCTCGCTTTGCGCGCTCGCCCAGGCCCCGAGACGGCTCTGCCAGGGCCGGGAAGCGAAATACGCATCGCTGTCGGCCGCCGGCGCCTTCAGCACCGGGCCCTCGATCCGTACCTGGCGGTGCAGGTGATCCCAATGCAGCACCGCCGCCGCCCGCGGGTTTTCCGCCAGCTGCCGGCCCTTGTGCGACAGGTAATTGGTGAAGAACACCAGGTAGCCGGGCCGCGGGACGACTTGCTTGCACAGCAGCACGCGGGCCGAGGGCCGGCCGTGCGCATCGCTGGTGGCGAGAACCATCGAATTGGGGTTGGGCTGCAAGCGCTGGCGCCAGGCCTCGGCCAGCCAGTGCTCGAGAATGGCCAGCGGCTCTGCCGGGAGGGGGTCGGAGAGGGTGTTCAGGGAAGCGGTCATGGCGGCATGGTACGGGAAATCCGCCTGCCGCTGCAGGGTAGGCGCGAGGAGCCTCGAGCTCGCCTTCCTAGGGGGACGGGCGCAAAGACTGAGACTCGCTGGACTTGCGAGGCCCGCTTCATCCCGATACAAGGACGAGGTCCAACCTGAAATGCACTCGGAAACGGCCTGATGACCTGCGACGTGACGCTGGATGATCTACGCCAACGGCTGAGCGACCTCGATCGCCAGCTCATCCGGCTCGTGGCCGAGCGCACTGCGCTCGGCACCGAGGTCGCACGCGTGAAACGCGCCACCGGACACCCGACCAGGGATTACGCGCGCGAGCGTGACGTGATCATGGGCGCTCGGAACACCGCGCTCGAGGCTGGCGTGTCGCCGGCTCTGGCCGAGGAACTGCTGCGCCTGCTCATCCGCTCCTCGCTCGCCACGCAGGAGCAGGCGAGCGTTGCGGCGCGCGGGACCGGGTCGGGCCGGCGCGCGCTGGTGATCGGCGGCGGCGGCAAGATGGGCCGCTGGTTCGTGCAGTTCCTCGCCTCCCAGGGCTTCAATGTGGAGGTGGCGGACCCTCGCGGCGGCCCCGAGGGGGTGGCCTGCGTGCCGGACTGGCATGCCACTGATCTGAAGCACGACTACATCGTCGTCGCCACGGCGTTGGGCGCGACCGATGCGATCCTGCGCGATCTGGCGCTGCTGCGGCCCGCGGGCGTGATCTTCGATGTCGGTTCGCTCAAATCCCCGCTCCGTGCCGGTCTCATGGCGCTGAAGTCGCACGGATGCCGGGTGACCTCGATCCATCCGATGTTCGGGCCCGACACCGAGCTGCTTTCCGGCCGGCACGTCGTGTTCGTCGATCTCGGCAACCCCGAGGCTCTCGAGGCGGCGCGCGAGCTGTTCGCTCCCACCATGGCCGAGCAGGTGGTGATGAGCCTCGAGGATCACGACCGGCTGATCGCCTACGTGCTGGGCCTTTCGCACGCGCTCAATATCGCGTTCTTCACGGCGCTCGCGGAAAGCGGCGAGGCGGCCCCGAAACTCGCGAAGATGTCGAGCACCACGTTCGATGCGCAGCTCGATGTGGCGAGCCGTGTGGCGCAGGAGAGCCCTGAACTCTACTTCGAAATTCAGAGTCTCAACGACTACGGCGCTGAGTCGCTGGAGGCTCTGTCCAAGGCCGTGGAGCGCATCCGTACCGCGGTGCTCTCACGGGATCACGAGGTATTCGTTGCACTGATGCGCCAAGGGCGCGAGTATCTGGAAGATCGGCGCTCCGTGGCGGAGCGGCGCGCCTGAGGGGCACGGGACGAGCCACGGCCCTTTCGGCGCGCTGAGCGCCGCGGCGCTCAGCGGCCCTGTAGGGGCGAGGCCCCGGGGGCGCCCCCTGAGACCCGCTCATGCGATGCGAAGGGCCCCGGGCAACCGCCGGTGGCAGGGAAGGGCGGACGCAGGGCCGTTCCGTTTCCCGGGGTGTATGCTCTGGCGCAGGCGGGTCGCAAAGGGCTCGCGACAATCGTGTAGGGTTTCGCGGAAATCGCTGCGGGGATTTCCCGCCGATGAACGAATGGCAAGAGACATCATTGACTCGGACGGCTTTCGCGCCAACGTCGGCATCGTGTTGATGCGCCAGTGCGGCGAAGTGTTCCTCGGCCGCCGGGCGCGGGCGGGCGCACGGGGCTGGCAGTTCCCCCAGGGCGGCATCCGCGAGGGCGAGAGCCTGGAGCAGGCCGTGTATCGCGAGTTGCACGAGGAGGTTGGCCTGCTCGCCGGCGATGTGGAGGTCATCGGGCGCACGGCCCGGTGGCTGCGCTACCGCCTGCCGGCGCGCTATGTCCGACGGAACAGCCAGCCGCTGTGCATCGGGCAGAAGCAGCGCTGGTTCCTGCTGCGTCTGAGGCGCGAGCCGGTGGCGTTCGACTTCTCCAGCACCGGGGAGCCTGAGTTCGACGAGTGGCGCTGGGCGCAGTTCTGGGAGCCGGTGCGCGAGGTCATCTACTTCAAGCGCAAGGTCTACCAGCGCGCGCTCACCGAGCTGGCGCCGCTCGCGTTCCCGAGCGGGCAGCCCGCCCTGCCGCACTGGTGGGACGAGGTGTCGAGCGAGCGGCCGCAGCCGGCGTCCCGGGCGGATTGAATGCCGCTGAGCCCGGCCGAGTCGCATCCGCAAGGCCCCGGTTCCGGCATGCGCTGGACCCGCCTGCGCCCAGCGGTGACGAGGATGGTGCTGGCGCTCCTCGCGCTTCTGGTCCTGTACCTGGTCTTCGAGACGGGCCGCTATGTCGCCGGCTACAGCATCCTTTCGGCGATGCACCAGCGTGCGGCGCTGCAGGCTGACATCGCGAAGCTCAAGGCGTCCAATCAGACGTTGCAAGCTCACGTAATCCGGCTCGAGACCCTGGACGCGGGCCACCGGCACGAGGTCCAGCTCGTCACGCAGACCATCAGCGATCTACAGGCAAGGATTGCCCGCCAGTCGGTGAAGCTCGCCTTCTACCGCAACATCGTCGCCAAGGGCACGCCGCCGATCGGAATGAGGATCGGGGAAGTGCGCCTGTCCTCGGGCAAGACGCCGCTGCATTACGTCGTTCATGTCTCTTTGCTGCGCGCCGACCGGCCCGACGGCACCGTCAGCGGGACCGTGGACTTCTCAGTTGGCGGTGAGGGCCCGAACGGGACCGCGCTGAGCAATCAAGCACTCACCGGCCAGCGCTCCGACCTGGCCTATCACTTCCGCTACTACCAGCAGATGCGGGAAGACTTGGTGCTGCCACCGGGCTTCCGGCCCGCCCGTCTCACGGTGACGGTGCGCTCGAGCCGCAAGGACATCGCGCCGCTCATCCAGACCTATCCCTGGAGCGCCATTTCCACCCCCTGAGAGCTGCGGGCTTTGACCTCTGGGGCTGCAGCTCCTAGACTGCCGCTATGAGTGCTACCGACGTCATCGAAGATACCCCCGCCCTCCTGTTCACCGACGCCGCCGCCCGCAAGGTCGGCGATCTGATTCGCGGCGAAGGCAACCCCAGCCTCATGCTGCGCGTGTTCGTGCAGGGCGGCGGCTGCTCGGGGCTGCAGTACGGCTTCGAGTTCGACGAGCAGATCCAGGACGGCGACACCTGTATCGAGAACCAGGGCGTCAAGCTGCTGGTCGACCCCATGAGCGTGCAATACCTCATGGGGGCGGAAATCGACTACCGCGAGGGCCTCGACGGGGCGCAGTTCGTCATCCGCAACCCCAACGCCTCGACCACCTGCGGCTGCGGCTCCTCGTTCTCCGCCTGAATTTCCGGCACAGCGTGCGTTCGCGCCCGGTCGGCTCCCACAATACCCTCCCACGCCGCCGCGCCGCCTCCCACCCCGACGTCCTGGCGGCCGTCGATCTCGGTTCCAACAGCTTCCACATGGTCGTGGCGAGATACTCGCACGGCCAACTGGTCATCATCGATCGCCTGCGCGAGATGGTCCGTCTGGCCGAGGGCGTCGAGGAAAACGGCCGTATCGACGAGGCGGTCGCGGCGCGCGCGATCGCTTGCCTGGAGCGGTTCGGACAGCGGCTGCGCACCATGCGCGCCGGGAATGTCCGCGCCGTAGGCACCAGCGCCTTGCGAGTCGCCCATCGCAAGGAGTCGTTCCTGAGGCGTGCGCACGCGGCCCTGGGCCATCCCATCGAGATCATCTCCGGCAGGGAGGAGGCGCGGCTGATTTACTCGGGGGTGGCGCACCACCTGCCGCGCGCGGCCGGGCGGCGCCTGGTCATCGACATCGGCGGTGGCAGCACCGAGCTCATCATCGGCGAGGGGTTCGTGCCGATCGAGCTCGAGAGCCTGCGCGTCGGCTGCGTGATCATGAGCGAGCGGTTCTTCGGCGACGGCAAGATCTCGGCCAGGCGCATGCAGGCG
The DNA here is from genome assembly GCA_021792755.1 of Pseudomonadota bacterium. Lineage (GTDB taxonomy): Bacteria > Pseudomonadota > Gammaproteobacteria > Steroidobacterales > Steroidobacteraceae > 13-2-20CM-66-19. Next base: position 4,925 of record JAJYUA010000007.1, on the reverse strand, counting down.
GCGCGGGTGGCCGTCCGCTCGCAGCTCGCGCCCGTGCAGGCCGCGTTTCGCCAGCGCGGCTGGGAGCATTGTGCGGGCAGCTCGGGGACGGTGCGCGCCATCGGCGAGGCGGTCCGTGAGCTCAACCCCCGTGTTACTGTCATCACGCCCGCAGGGCTGAGGCGCGTCCTGGAGGCCGTGGTGGCGGCCGGGCACATACGGAACCTGCGCTTCCAGGCCGTCACCGAGGACCGCCGGCCGGTGTTTCCCGGCGGGCTCGCCATCCTCGCGGAGATTTTCGCGGCGCTGCGCCTGAGGGAGATGCGCATCACCGAGGGCGCCTTGCGCGAAGGGCTGCTGCAGGACATGGTCGGACGATTCACCGACGAGGACGCCCGCGAGCGCACCGTGCGCAGCATGCAGCTGCGCTATCACGTGGATGCAGAGCAGGCAGGCCGCGTGGAATCGACCGCGCTCAAACTGCTGAAAGACACGCGGCAGGCCTGGAAACTGCCGGGGGAGCCGGCAGCCGGCCTGGTGCTGAAGTGGGCGGCCCGGCTGCATGAGTTGGGTCTCGATGTCGCCCACAGCGGTTACCACCGCCACGGCGCCTACCTCCTCGAGAACGCCGACATGCCGGGATTCTCACGCGACGAGCAGCGGTTGCTCGCCCGCGTAGTCGGCGGCCAGCGCCGCAAGCTCTCGCGCGAGAGCCTGCGCGAGCTCGTGCCGCCCTGGGACCGGCAGGCGCTGTACCTGATCGTGCTGCTGCGCCTGGCGGTGTTGCTGCACCGCGGACGGGGCAGGGACGAGCTGCCGCGCTTCAGGCTGGCGGCGCGCGGCAAGTCGTTGCGGCTGGTGTTTCCGGCGCGCTGGCTGAGGGATCATCCACTGACTCTCGCGGACCTGCAGCAGGAGGTGCAGTATCTGCGCGCGGTGCGCGTGCGGCTCGTTGTCGGTCCGGGCCATTGAGCGAGGGAGCGGGCCTTTCGAGCTTCAGCCGCTGCCCGCGCCGAACACCGATCCGGCGGCGTTGCGTGCGAGCAGTTCCGCCTGCAGCGACAGCTTGGGCGCCTCTCCCGGCGAGAGCCGCTCGTAGCGGCCGTCGGGCAGCAGCCGCCAGGCCTGGCAGTTGTCCTGCAGGGCGAGCTCGAGGTTCTCGAAAATCCGCACGCGGTGCGAGGGGCGCTCGATCGGAAAGGCCACCTCGACGCGGTGAAAGAAATTACGCTCCATCCAATCCGCGCTCGCGCAGAAGATCTCCGGCTCGCCCCCGTTCTCGAAGTAGAACGTGCGCGAGTGCTCGAGGAAGCGGCCCACGATGGAGCGCACCTCGATGTGCTCAGACACTCCCGGCACGCCGGGCCGCAGTGCACACACCCCGCGCACGATCAGATCGACCCTCACCTCGGCGCGCGAAGCGCGATAGAGCGCCTCGATGGCCCGCTGCTCGACCAGCGCATTCATCTTGGCGATGATGCGGGCCTTGCGGCCGGCGCGCGCATGCTCGATCTCGCGCTCGATCTTGGCGAGCACCGCCTCGTGCATGCCGAACGGGGATTGCACCAGGCAGAGCAGTCGGGGCGTGCGCGTGAGGCTGGTGAGCTCGAGGAACAGCTCGTGCACGTCCTGGCCGACCTGCTCGCGGCAGGTGAACAGGCTGTAGTCGGTGTACTGGCGGGCGGTGCGCGGATGATAGTTGCCGGTGCCGAGGTGGCAGTAGCGGCGGATGCCCCCGGGCTCGCGCCGCACCACCAGGGCCAGCTTGGCGTGCGTCTTGTAGCCGACCACGCCGTACATGACGTGCGCGCCGGCCTCCTGCAGGCGGTTGGACAGCTCGATGTTGGCTTCCTCGTCGAAGCGCGCGCGCAGCTCGATGATCACCGTGACGTCCTTGCCGGCATTGGCCGCGGCAACCAGCGCATCGACGATCGGTGAGTCATCGCCCGCGCGGTAAAGCGTCTGCTTGATCGCCAGCACGTTCGGATCGGCCGCGGCCTGGCGCACGAAGTCCATCACCGGAGTGAAGCTCTGGTACGGATGGTGCAGCAGCATGTCTTGCTGGCGCATGCAGGCGAAGATGTCCGCACCGCCGGCGAGGCGCCGCGGCACCCCGGGGGTGAACGGCGGGTACTTCAGGTCCGGGTGCTGCACCAGGTCGTACACCGCCGAGAGGCGGTTGAGGTTGACCGGGCCGGCCATGTGATAGGTGTCGAGCTCCCCGAGCGCGAATTGGCGCTGCAGGAACTGCACGATGTCCTCGGGGCAGTCGCTGCCTGTCTCGAGGCGCACCGAGGCGCCGTAGCGCCGGTGCGCGAGCTCGCCCTCTAGTGCCCGGCGCAGATCGTCGATCTCCTCCTCGTCGACGAACAGATCGCTGTTGCGGGTCAGGCGGAACTGATAGCAGCCGGCCACGCGGATGCCGGTGAACAGCCTCTGCACGAACGCCTGCACGATCCCGGTAAGCAGCACCAGCGTGCGCCCGGCGCCGTCCGTCGGGACCGGCACGACCCGCGGCAGCGAGCGAGGCGCCTGCACGATGGCGAGCTCGCTGTCGCGACCGAAGGCGTCCTGCCCCTCGAGGCGCACGATGAAGTTCAGGCTCTTGTTCTGGATGCGCGGGAAGGGCCGTGCGGGGTCGAGGCCGAGCGGGCTCAGCACCGGCTCGACCTCGTGCTCGAAGTAGCGCTCCAGCCACTCGTTCGCCTGCGCCGACCACTCGCCATGGCTCAGCAGCAGGATGTCCCGCGCCGCGAGCTGCGGCAGCAGCACCTCGTTGAGGCACCGGTACTGCTCGGCGACCAGCCGCACCGCCCGCTCGTGAATGGCCGCGAGCTGCTCCTCGAGCGACAGACCGTCGGCGGCGAGCTGGCCGGAGCCGAGCTCCTGCAGCTGCTTCAGGCCCGCCACACGGATCTCGAAGAACTCATCGAGATTGCCCGAGGAGATGCAGAGGAAGCGCAACCGCTCGAGCAGCGGCACCGTCTCATCGAAGGCCTGCGAGAGCACGCGCTGGTTGAACTCGAGGAACGAAAGCTCGCGGTTGATGTAAAGCCGGGGCGATTTGAGGTCGGGGGCGTCCATGTCCGGCAAGTATCGCATACACTTTCCACGCGGCCCTGCCGCCGCGCGAACCGGACCCCAGCGTTCACAGCCATGGCAATCAACGATGAATTGGTCGATCCACCGGCCGAGCAACTGGCCGAGCTCGAGCGCGGCGCCAACGAAGTGCTGCTCACCGCCGATCTCACGCGCAAGCTGCGCCGCGGCGTGCCGCTGCGCGTCAAGGCGGGCTTTGACCCGACGGCGCCGGATCTGCACCTCGGCCACACGGTGCTGCTCAACAAGATGCGCCAGTTCCAGCAGTTCGGCCACGAGGTGATCTTCCTGATCGGGGATTTCACCGGGCTCATCGGCGATCCCACCGGACGCAACCAGACCAGGCCGCCGCTCACCGCCGAGCAGGTGCAGGCCAATGCGCGCACCTACGAATCCCAGGTGTTCAAGATCCTCGATCCCGATCGCACCCGGGTCGACTTCAATTCCCGCTGGCTGGGCGCGATGGGCGCGGCCGACCTCGTGCGCCTCGCGGCCCACTACACGGTGGCGCGCATGCTCGAGCGGGACGACTTCTCGAAGCGCTACAAGTGCGGCCAGCCCATCGCCATCCACGAGTTCCTCTATCCGCTTGCCCAGGGCTACGATTCGGTGGCTCTCAAGGCGGACGTCGAGCTCGGCGGCACCGATCAGAAGTTCAACCTGCTGGTCGGGCGGCAGCTGCAAAGCGCCTACGGCCAGGAGCCGCAGGTCGTGCTCACCATGCCGCTACTCGAGGGCACGGACGGGGTCAACAAGATGTCGAAATCGCTCGGCAACTACATCGGCATCTGTGAGCCGCCAGGTGACATGTTCGGCAAGGTGATGTCGATCTCGGACGATCTCATGTGGCGCTACTACGAATTGCTTTCCTTCCGGCCGCTCGCGGACATCGCCGCGCTCAGGCGCTCGGCTAGCGAAGGGCGCAACCCGCGCGACATCAAGCTGGAGCTGGCGAGCGAGATCACCGCTCGCTTCCACGGGGCCGGCGCCGCCACCGCGGCGCAGCGGGAATTTCTCGCGCGTGTGAGCGAGCGGACGGTGCCGGCGGACCTGCCGCCCAAGGTAGTGCCGGTCGATGCCGCCGGGATGAGGCTGGCGAATCTGCTCAAGGCGTCGGGGCTCGCTGCCAGCACCTCGGAAGCCAACCGCAAGATCGAGGAGGGCGCGGTGCGCATCGACGGCGTACGGACGACGGATCGCGCTCTGACCCTCAGGGCGGGGTCCGATCACGTGCTGCAGGTGGGCTCAAGACGCTTTGCCAGGATAAAGCTAGAGCTTGAAACGTGAACGCCGGCATTACAGCGGCGGCCGACCGTGCCGGCAGACTCCTCAAGACAGCCTTGATTCAGGTATCGACGTCGCCGATACCGGCAATCAAAACGCCTCAAGACGCGCGCAACATATTGATACCAATGCGATTTCAGGCTCGAGGGCCGCAAGGGGGCGCCGGCGCCGCGCCGCCGCTGTGCCGCCTCCGCGGCAGCGGCAAGCGCAAAATTATTTCAATTCGTTGACAAGGCCTTGTTCAGGGCTATACTGCGCGCCCCCTGCAGCCGAGAGCGCAATGCGTCGGCGGCTGCGGGAACCCGACAAAGGAATGGCGAAAAGAAGGTTGACGGGCGCAAAACGAGGGATATACTGCCCGCCCCTTCGAGAGCGAGGACGCCACCTGAAGCGTGGCGGCCGCACTCGAAACCCCGGGCGCAAGCCGCACGGGAGCTCTTTAAAAGTTTGGCAGGTAATTTGTGTGGGGACTCGTGTCAAAGAGCCTTTGGCGCTAAGACCGAGTGACCAAAATGTCCAGCAGTAACTGGAGCCATTTTGGATCCACTCTGACTTTGTTGATT
>JAJYUA010000006.1 GCA_021792755.1 Pseudomonadota bacterium | reverse complement strand
GGAGACCTCTTTGGGGTCTTTCACCCGGACTCGCACGGGTATCAGCTTGGAAAATCGGCCGTAGATGCGGTAGCCAATACCCGCAAGCGATGCTGGGAGTACGACTGGGTTGTCGAATTTGACATCTGTCGTGCGTTCGATGAACTCGACTGGGACCTGTTGAGAAAGGCGATTGCAAAGCACGTGAAGGACCCTTGGTGCTTGCTGTACATCGAGCGGTGGCTGACAGCCTCAGCGGTATCGCCGGACGGGCAACCCGTCCGACGGACCAAAGGGGTACCGCAAGGCTCAGTGGTCGGACCCGTGCTGATGAACTTGTTCATGACGTATGCCTTCGACAAATGGATGACGCGGGAACACCCCGACAATCCATTTTCTCTCTACGCCGACGATGCCGTAGCGCACTGCCGCAGCGAAGCTGAGGCGAGGAAACTGCTGGCAGCTATCGCCGAGCGGTTGAAGGAATGCAAGTTGGAAATGCATCCGGAGAAATCCGGCATCGTGTATTGCAAGGACAGTAAACGCCGGAAGGAGTATCCCAAGGTGAGCTTCACTTTCCTGGGGTACGAGTTTCGGCCACGAAGCGCCAAGAGCCGCGACGGGAAAACCTGGACGGGTTTCCTGCCGGCTATCAGTGCATCGGCAAAGCAGCGGATCAGGCAAGAGATCCGTGAGTGGAACCTCCCGAGACGCACCTCCGTCAGCTTGAACGAGCTGGCCAGGCGTTACAATCCCAAAATCAGGGGCTGGATGAACTACTACAGTCACTTCTACAAGTCAGCGCTGTACCGGCTATACGATCACATCGATCAGAAGCTGGTGCGATGGGCTCAGCGCAAGTACCGCAAATTGGCGGGAAAGCCGACACGGGCCCGCGAATGGCTGAAGAAAGTGGTCAGCCGGCAACCCCGGCTGTTTGTTCACTGGCTCGCCTATGGGAAAGTCGCGGTACGGACAATGGGAGCTGTATGACGGGAGACTGTCACGTACAGTTCTGCGAGGGGCTCCGGGTGAAACCCCCGGGGTCTACTCTCTTAGACAGCTGCATGTCTCAATTCGTCATGTAACGGGCGGATGAGTTGGAATACCGACGAACAATGTGCATTTTGAGACGTTCATTTTTCGTCTGACGACATACACTCGGAGCACATGTTGAGTCACGATAGTCAATTTCATGTCCAACAGAATCCACCGCTGATCCCGAGGTTCTTCACAGAGAGGTCACTGCCATGAACGATCGCGTTCTGTACTCCATCACTGAGGCTAGGGAGCTCATGGGCAAGATGTCCCGGAACATGATTTACGGCCTGCTGCGGACCGGTGAGCTGCCGAGCGTGGTCATCGGGGGCCGGCGCTTCATCTCCGCAGAGGCGATCTCGGCGCTCGTCAAGCGGTTGACGACCACCCGGAGCCCGGCCATTCAGGCATTGCGGACCCTACCGAGGCGGCCGTCTCTCGGGCTTCTCCCGCCGCCGAGCCGAGCGCGCCGGCTGGCCGGCAAGGGCTGAATGCTTGGAAGACGCTGCCATGAATTGCACAGCGAACCGTGACGGTTCACACGGCCACGACGCAATCAGGTCAGTGCGTCCGTCAATGTGGACGAGCCGCTGTGCGGTTTGCCCTATGATCCGTTACCACGCGCCGCAGTTCAGACGCGCAGCGGCAATTTCGAGTTGGTGTCTGGTTGATGGCAGGATAGCGAGCGGTCCGCGTTGTGCAGCACGAGGAGATCAGCTCTCGTGACCAGCGGGGCCCGCTCACGATTGCAGACCCTCACCGTGCGACTCACTCCGGAGGAGAAGCGGCGCTTCGTCGAGCTGGCGGCAAGCCATGGGCTCTCGGAATCCGCACTGGCCCTGGTAGCCATTCACGCGGCGCTGGCGCCAGGTGGAGCCGAGGCGCTCCATATCCCGACCGTGCGGCCTCGTGTGCCGGCGACGGATCGGATCACCATCCGTTTGCGCCCTGGCGATGGCGCGGCCCTTGATGCCCGTGCGGCCCAGCGAGGCGTGAAGGCCTCCACCTATCTCGCGGCGCTAGTTCGCGCGCATCTCGGTGCCAGTCCCATCCTCACCGCCGATGAGCTCCATACGGTCAAGCAAGCCGTGGTCGTGCTCGCGGGGGTGGGGCGGGTCCTCTCGCGGATTGCCCGCTCTGGCGCTCAGGGAAGCCCTTTACCGGCCGAAGTGCGCCAGGCCTTGGCGCAAGATCCGCTGTGTCCTCGCCACCGTGGAGCAGCGCAGCAGTGACCTGGCGCGTGCGGCGCTTCAAAGCTGGGAGTCACGGTATGAGTAGACGACCGTACCGCCTGCCGGCTGGCGAGCGTCCATTTTTGGAGGTGGCCAGCCTCGGCCGATCAGGACCGACCGGGGGCCAGTTCAGTCCGGCGCAGATCGAGCAGATCAGACGGACGGTGAGGCGGACTCCGGAGGTGATGGTCAAGGTCACGGGCGGCGGGACGAAGGCCGGTGCCGTGGTCGCACATTTCGCGTACATCAGCCGGCAGGGCAAGCTCGAGATCGAGATCGACGACGGGGAGCGGATCGCCGGCAAGGACGCGCAGAGAGCATTTCTCGCCGGCTGGCATCTCGAACTGTCCGCCGGCCAGTATCGCGATCCCCACGACCAGCGCACGGATGCACGCAAGACCAAGCTGGTCCACAACATCGTCCTCTCGATGCCGGCGCCGACCCCACCGGATAAGGTGCTGGCCGCAGCCCGGACATTCGCCAGAGAGAAATTCGGGATCCGCCACCGATATGCCCTGGTCCTCCACACCGACCAAGCCCACCCTCACGTCCACCTGGTCGTCAAGGCCGAGGACTTGCATGGAAGACGACTCCATATCGGCAAACCCATGCTCAGGGAATGGCGCGAGGATTTTGCGCGGATGATGAGAGAGCAGGGGATCGCCGCGAACGCGACGCCGCGCGTCGTACGCGGCCGGAACAAAGGCAAGAAGCACGACGGAATTCTTCGCGCACAGGGCCAGCGCGATTCGAACGCGCTGCGCGAAAAGGTGACGATGATCGCGGCCGAGCTGATGAAGAATGGCCGCTTCACCGAGCCTGCGGCCCGAGCCAAGCTCATCGAAACACGAAAGGCTGTTGTCGCGAACTGGTTGAAGATCGCGGCCACGCTGGGCTGCCAGGGTGAGGTCATCCTGGCCGGGGACGTGCGGTACTTCGCGAAGCACCTTCCGCCTGTTCTCTCGGATACGGAGCGATTGGCCGCGAAGTTCAGCCAGCATTTGGCTGCGTCGCGAGACGCACCTCGGCTGCGCGAGAGCCGAGACGTCGATGTTCCCGTCCGCTAACGACGTGGCAACCTGCACGTCCTGCTGTTCGCGCCCCAAAAGCAAACCCCGCCACTCGGACGGGGTTTGTACGCCGAGCCTCTTGGTTATCCCACACTTGATGCGGACCCTCGCGGGCGGGCGGACACGCTATCGGCTATTGTGTCTCGGGGATCACTGTAAGCCCGAGAAAACGGCCAATCAAGGGGAATTCTCCTGGAACCATCCGTCACTTTACCTGTCAGCCCCGGCCGTCAGTAACCGACGCCGAGTGGCACGCCCTCGGCTTCGTCCGTCAACCAAGCATACGAGAGACGCCGCGGGCAAGCGGGGATGCACGGGCTTATCGATGACCTGGCGCGCCAAATGACTTGATTAGTCTATCCGGGTTAGCTAAGCTGTTTATATGAGCGAGAAGACCGTCAATATCCACGACGCGAAAACCCAGCTTTCGCGCCTCATAGCCCGGGTAGAGCGGGGAGAACGAATCGTGATCGCCCGCGCCGGTGTGCCCGTTGCGGAGCTCCGGCCTGCGCGCAAGGCGAAGAAGCGCTCCAGACCGCTTGATGATCCGCTCTTGCGCGTAGAGGAATACTGCTACGACGGTCCAATTGGTCCGACGACCAATGAGGACATCGACCGCACCGTCTATGGCCTCTAGAGGAGTCTTCGGCGACACCTCCTTCTTCTTTGCGCTGGTTGCCAAGCGCGATCCAGCTCATCGACCTGCGGTCGTCGCGTACGAGAAACTGCTGAAATCTGGCGTTCGGGTCGTAACCACAGATTACGTTGTGGACGAAACACTTACCCTCACGAGGGCACGCATCGACGCACGAACCACGCTGACGTTGCTCGATAGAATGGAGCGCTCGGAAGCCATAGACCTTAAGATGCTTAGCGGCGAAAGGTTCCTGGCTTCCAAGCAGTATTTCCGCAAGCATTCAGATCACGGGTATTCCTTTACCGACTGCGCGAGTTTTGTCGTCATGGACGAATTGGAGATCCGGGCCGCCCTGACGACCGATCGACATTTCAAGGAGGCGGGTTTTGAAGTGCTCCTGCCGACAGCCTAGCAATAACGTCGATTCGCCTTCGACAGAGCGGCGTTGGGTCGTTCTGACGGATACAGAGAGATTGGCCGCGAAATTCACCCGGCATTTGGCAGCGTCGAGGAAAGCATTCCGGGACGCGTGAGTTCCGCGACATCGACGGGCCCGTCCGATAAGGGCTCCGCCAGTCGAGGCCGCCACATCACGAATACGCCCCGCCTCAGGCCTTCTCGCCACCCGGTCCCTTCGACCCCGCCACCGTTGCGCAAGGGGCAAGACGCTGATATTGCGAAAATTTGTTAAAGCGAGGCGTGAATCTCACGGACGAATACCACGGTGCTGCTGGTTTGTGAGGGGTATGCGGAGGTCGAATGGGTTCGTGTCATTCGTGATTTGTACCTTCCGAGGGGATGCGGGATCTCGTTGCGGCCGGAGAATCGACGCGGCTATGGAGGGGCGGCGGCCCTAGCCCTGGCCGTGCAGCGCCGACGCGAAGCCCTCTGAGGTGACCCGAACTCATCCTCAGCCGTAGCACTTTGTCCACGGCATCACCGGCGCCGAAGGACTTGAGGCTCCCATAACCTTCTTTGAGTCGCGCGATGTCGGCGGGAACGTCGAACCCGAAAGAGCCTGCGCCGGGGTTGGAAATCGCGGCCACCTTGGCGCGGAAGGCATCGTCCGTCGGGATGGCGCCAAGCCCGCGCGCTTCGTTGTAGACCGCGAGGTGTGGGGCCTTCGCGGCGGATATCGAGGCGCGATTGACTGGTGTGTCCCCGGGGATGCCGATCTCACTGCCCGCGGCGCGTGTCACCGTCTCGGCGTTCACCCGCGAGAGGGCGCGCTCGAGCTTCGCATGGCCGGCGAGCGACTCGAGGGTGCGGCCGATGACGCCCCCCGGTGCCTGCGCCTGATTCGGCGTGAGCTTGATACCAACATCGCGAGCGGCGGCCACTTCCGGGGGGACCTCGGGCGGGGCTGCGGCCTCCCCGAACTCGGGGAGCTTCGCACCGATGGCGAGCGGCGCGCCTTGCATGGCGGTGTTGACGACGGTGCCGAGCAGCGGGCTGTGGGTCCAGTCAGCAACTTTCTGGCCGGCCCGGTCGGCAAGGTGCCCCGACTCGGCGAAGGGCAGCTGCAGGGCGCGACTGGCCATCTGGCCGGCACGTGTGCGCGGGTCGTATGTCAGCGCATTTTCGACGCGCTGCACAGTCTGCGCGGCAGCCGCAGTATTTCCCCCGGACAGCGCCCAGTCACCAAGGCCAGCAAGACCGCCGGCGATCTGCGCACCTGTACCCGTCAGCGCATGGAGCGACGCCTCGAGCGGCCCCACGAGCAACGCATTGCGGATTGCATGCGGTCCCGGCGCTCGATTCACGGTGGGCCCGAAGGCCCACTGCCCCCAGGTCGCGGGCGTGGGTGGCTTCGCAGCAGCGGGCTTGCGCAGCAGAGCGGCGAACTCTGGAGGGAGCTGCGCCAGCTGCGCGCGGCTAACGCTTCCTGGTTTGGTGATCGATTTGAATGCAATCGCCCAAGCTGGCGTCGCGGCACCAGCGCTCTCAACAGGAGCCGTCGGCGCTGCTGGCGTGACTGGCGCGGTTTTGAGCGCCCCCGGTGCAGGACCCGAGGGCACCCCAGGGCTTGGCTTCCCGATCGCCTCGACCGCACGCGCCCATGCCGGCAGCGCGGGTGCCCCTTGCGGGGGCGGCGCGGCGGCTGGTACGCCCTTCGGCAAGCTGGCGGCTAATTCAGGCGGCAGAACGGCAGCGGCGGCCATCAGTTGATTCCCTTCGGTTGCGTTTCGGACGGCCGGGGCTCGCACTCGAGCTGCGCGCCGGCCTGGCGGACAATCTCCTCGATGACCTCGCAGACCTCGCCGTAGGGTCGCTGCCCGAGCGAGCTGAGCAGCGCAACCCACATGGAGCGCGGCAGCGTGACGGTGAGTGCGGGGTCGGTCATATCGGGTCCTCGACGGCAACGTCAGTGAGGATGCCTTGGCGGTGCAGACACACCACAAGGCGCGCGGTGGCGGCCTCGGGTGGATCGGCGGGCCAATTGCCGTCTGCGTCCTGTGTAATGACCACTACATCCGCGCCGCGAGGGCGCAGACGCTCCTCGAGGGCTTCGATTCGGTTCTCAACTCGCATGGGGCCCTCCGTCAACGCGCTGCTCAAGCGCCGTGAGTCGGCGCGAAAGTTCATCGACTTCGACAATCTTGGCCTGTTGCGCGAGCGCGCCGAGGATCTGCGCGGTCTGCGCGGGCGTCAGCGTACCCCCGGCCATCGCGCCGAGGATCGCGGCGCCCTGCTGCGAGAGGTTGCCCTCGATGGCATCGAGCGTCACTGGCGACTCAACGGCCTTCAGCGGCGGCAGGACGCGCTCGAGGATCGTCCGTGCGGCCTGCAGGTCCCCACCTTTCGCAGCCGTCACGACCGCGCTGAGGATGTCCGGCAAGTCACCGATCAACGCATTGCGCAGCCGCTCAACCGTGGCCAGGCCTTTGGGGCGCCGCCCGTGCGGGTTGCCGGACTGCCCCTTGCGCCAGGGCCGCAGGCCCGCCGTTTTTTTTTCGCTGTTCGGCTCGGTGCTCATCACTGCTCGAGGCTGTTTTGCAGTGACGCAACCGGCCGCACGAGCCGCGCAAGCTCCTGGGCGGGCACCAGGCGCCGCTTCCCGAGCTTCACGGTGGCAAGCTTGCCGGAATCCATCAGCCCGTAGAGCGTGCGGCGCGACAGTCCGAGGGAGGCGGCGGTCTCGTCCAGACTGTACGCAGCACGCGGGACGGTGTTTTGTTGAGTGTTCATGTGCGGCATCGTGAAATGCTCCGGGGGGCCATTCAAGCATTGCGGAGGCGGCACACTGTCCCGCCACGGGCGCGCAACGCCTTCAGGTGATCGGCGACGGTCCTGCGGGCGGGTAATGGCGTGAAGCCTGCGCGCTCGAGCGCCCGGCCGACCTCCTTGGCCGTCCAGGTGCCAGAGCCCGCATCAGCAGCCAGCGCGGCGCTGATCGCGGCATCGAGGCGCTCACCGTCAGCCTGGCGCGCCCGGTTGTGCTCGCTGAGCGCGTCCGGCTGCGCCGATCGGTCGGCCACCTGGCGGCGCAGCTCGCGGTTCTCGGCCTGAAGTTCGAGCACCAGCGCCTGCAGGTCGGCGCTGGGCGGCGCGTAAGCCAACGCGTACCGCTGCCCCTCGATGATCGCGAGGCGCCGGCTCACCGTGGCGCCCTCACGTGCTCGCGCAGAATCTGCTGCACGCGGTGCTCGGGCAGCTGGATGGCCGTGGCGATCGCCTGCACGCTGTGCCCGGCCTCGTGCATGCGAGAGATCGCGCGCTCGAGCGCTTCGCTCCACGGCCGCGGGCCGGCGGCAGCCGGGGAGGCAGACCGTGGCGCACGCCAAGGGTGTCCGTCAGAAGGGCAACGCATCATCGAACTCCGGCTCGGCAGCCGCAGGTGCGGGGGCATCGTCGCGAGGCGCTTGCGGCTGCCCATTGGCGTCCTGAAACGCCTTGCGCCTCTTGATGATGCTGTACTCGGTGAGCAACTGGGAAGCGACCAGGTCGACCCCGGGATGCGGCTGCCCATCGCGCCCGAGGTAGGCGGTGAGCTTCAGTTCACCGGCTAGCGCCACACTATCGCCATCCGAGGGCGCCAGGAGGGCAGTGCGGACCGACTCGCGGAAGGCCACGACGTTGACGAACTGCGCCTCACCGCTCGAGGTCGGGATGCGTGCCTTCGCGGTGACAAAAGCGGAACCGTTGCGAGCGGTCCGTGATTCTGGCTTGCCGAAGATGCGGCCGGCGATCAACGCGTCAATCATGGCTGGTCTCCTTTGGCTGTGCGGCCAGCAGCGCCAGTGCGCGCCCGAGGCAGTCGTATGCCGCTTCAGGCCAGCCGCGCTCCAAATCGAAGCGCGCGCGCTCGAGCAGGACGCGCACCACTGGGGCCGTCCAGCGCCAAGGAAACAGAAAGCCCAGCAGCCAGCCGACGACGAAGATCGAGAGTGCGGGAATCATGAGCGTTGCGCTCCTTTGGGTGAGTCAGTTGGAACCGGATGTCTCGGCGCGTGTGAGGCACTCGCTCACGATGGCGGCGCCTCGGCGGCCTTGCGCCAGTGCTCAGCGAACGCGGCCAGCCCGGGCCAGCGAGCCGCCGGTATGCACAACTCGCCGGTGACGATCACCCCCGAGGCGTCGCGCAGGCCGAGCACGACGCTGACGGGGTCGCTCGCCGGGGCGGTCGGGGTCGCGTTCACCGCGTCGAAGGCATATCGCAGCGCCGGGTCCGCGCGGAGCTGGTCGGCCACTTTGTGCCGGCGCCGCGCCAGGTCGACGAGAGTCGGATCCGCCGGCCAGTAGCCGCGGCAGTCGAATACCGGCGTGGCGAACGCTTCAGTGCGGTGCTTGCGGCACCAGCCGTCCGGGGTCTTGTCCGGGGTCGCCGTGAAGTGTGCGCACGCCGAGCAGCGGGCCATGCCCGAGGGCGGTGCGACGGGTGCGGCTCCCATTGAGGCCCGACCGGAACGTGCTGGGGTAGGGAAGTGCGGCATGAGTCACTCGCCGTTCCCGCTGCCGCGTCCGAATGTCCGAATCGTGTCCGAATCGGACGAATTCGGGCGGTGCATGGGCGTCCGAAATGTGCGAAATGTCTTTAGACTTTCGGACTTCGGACGGCACTTCGGACTCGGAATTCGGATGCTCACGGCTTGCGCTCCTCCAGCAGTTTGAATCCGCCCGCGAAGGTCTGAAGCCAGCCGAAGCGTTCAAGTCCCTCGGTGGCCTCCTGCAGCCGGTTCCGATCGAGCCCCTGTGCCTTGGCGATGCCGCGGTAGTCAATGGTCGTGATGAAGTCGCGGTCGGGGTTGTTCCGGCGCCATTCCTGCAACGCTGCCAGGAGCTTGGCCTGATTCTTCCCGCGGGGCTGCATGCGCAGGGCGGGCACCTCGTCGACCGGCTCGACTACGCACGAGGTCACGGGTTCGCCGTCCTCATCGAAGCCAAGCTCGACCGTGGTCAGCCTGAAGGGGAATTGATCCCCGCTCGGCAGGTCGCGCTGCTTGGTCACGGTGGCGACGTGCAGCTTGTCCCGCACCGTCACCTCGATCTCGGTATCAAGCGCCGCCTTGAGGCTACTGTGGCTTCTGGCGCCGCGGCTCTCGTCCTTGCCGAGATGATGCACCAGAATGACTACAGCGCCCGTGGCGAGGCGCACGGCATCCGCCCCGGCAATGAGGGCTCCCATATCCTCCGGGCCGTTCTCATCGCCGCCCGCGAGAGCCCGCGAGAGGGTGTCGACGAATATCATGCTGCACTTCGCCCCGTGGAGGGTCTCGGCTTCGCGGATGAACTCGATGAGCAGCGCTACGTCGTTTGCGTCGCGCAGGTTGATCGGGCCAGGGGTGAGCCGTAGCGGGATGGTCTTCTCGAAGCCTGAGCGCTCCCTGGCGGCCACGAAACGGTTCTCAGCTGAGACCGGGCCCTCGAGTGCGGCATACACCACGAGCCCGCTGCGCACGTTCTTGAAGCGCCAGCGGCGACCTGCTGCGGCGTGCATGGCGAGGTCGGTGGCAAAGAAGGTCTTGCCGCTGCCGGATTGCCCGATGATGCCCACCAGGCTGTTCGGCGTGATGAGCCCCTTGATCGAATAGCCGTCCTTCAGGTGCGGACGCATCTCGCCGAAGTCGATGCCGACGAGGGTGCGCGAAGCGTTCGCCGCGCTCTTGGGGCGATCCTTCCCACTTGTCGATGGCACATCGGTGTACGCCTCAACCGGGATCTGTTCGAAGTCGGGAGGGCCGGCACCATCGGCACCAGGCGGGAAAACTTCCTCGAGCTGCGCCTCGAGCACCTTGGAGTCAATCACGCCGCGCCCTCCGTTAAGTCAGCAACATCCGCGCCTGCGAGCCGAGCGCGCAGCGCGCGCACCTGGCGCCCGGCTTTCCGCCAGCGGTTCGCGCATTCGCCGGCTGCCTTCAGGCCCGCCGCGTCGTGGTCGGCGAAGATCGTCAGCGCCTCGATACCGGCGAGCACCGGGAAGGCCGCAAGGTTGGATGCGTCGATACAACTCCAGACGGGTGTCGCGAGATGCGCGGCGGCAAGTGCCGACTCGATCCCCTCGGCGAGTGCGAGTCCGTATGTCACAGCCTCGTCCGGCCAGAGCCGGATACAGGCGCCTTTCTTGCGGTGGCCTGCGAGCAGGAGCTTGTCTTGCTCGGTGCCGCCCTTTCCTCGGCCGTCGGCCGCCAGGCGCGTGAAATGTAGTGATATCGGCTGGCCGCTCCTCGCATCCGTGACTGCGGCGCAGAGCGATGAAGGATACTTGTCGCTCGCCGGCAGGAACCGCAGGTGCGAATCGCGTGGAGGTAACACACAGCCTCGGTGCTCGAGGTACGTCTGCCCGACAGAGCCGCGCAGCGGTTGCGTCTTGCGCCAGATGGCCTCGGCGCGTTCACTCCAGTCGAGCGGCTTGTCAGAACTGCTCGGCACGGGAACAAACGCCGGGCGCCGCTCGAAATTCTCGGCCTGCGTGAAGCCGCAGCGATGGCAGTACGAGACTGTGCCGCGCTCGTCGGTCGTGACGCTGAGGGCGGTATCTTTCGCTCCACGATTGCAGACCGGGCAGGCCGTGCGCTTCGTGGTGCTCACGGGCGCACCAGTGATACTATTCGGGCGACCCTTTTGGAATCAGCCGCAACCCCCGGAGCCACCCGGGGGCCGGCGCCCTGCGCGCGCACTACGCAGCCCTTTCAGGCGCGCCACGCTTTGCCGCACGCTCGGCGAGCCAACTCTCGATCTCGTCTTCAAACCAGCCCGAGCAGCGCTGCGTGAGCTTTATGCGAGCCGGGAAAAGGCCTTGCCGGCCGAGTCTGTAAATCGAATCGCGGCCAAGGCCGGTCTTCGCTTGCACTGCCGGCAGGCGCAGAATTTTCCGAACGGAAGCGGGGGACATGTCGCACTCCAACGGTTCGCCGTGGCGGTTGCCAACGGCGGCCCTCAGCGGGCGACAGCAATTAAATGGCAGGCGCCACGAAAGTGCGGCGCAAAAGAAACGGCTTATTTTGCGCGTGAGGGGGGCGGCTTTCCGGGCGCCAACGCACGGGCGGCGAGCTGCAGCAGTTCTTCGTTGTCGAGGATCGCCTTGAGGGAGGGCTGTTCGCCGATGATGCGCGTGAGGCTGTGTCCCGTGATTTGGTGGGCTGCTGCGCGTTCTGCGGCGCTGGGGGCGCCTCGCTCACCTTTTGGCTTCTTCCGCTGCAGACCGTAATCGACTGCCATCTTCAAGTTGCGTTCGGCCTGCTTGCGGCGCCGCGCATAGTTGCCGGCTCGTTTGGGCGGCTTTCCGAAGAATGCCACCTCGAGGGAGACGGTGCCTTCGCCTTCCAGATATTCGTGGAACCCTTGGAGGAGAGCGGCCAGCAATTCGGGCGGCGGATAAAGCCCACAACTCAGAAGCGTGAACAGGGTTGCGATCGGCGGGGCATCCTGGGAAAGCCCGAGATCCTTCACGCTCGGCGTTCTGAGGTCGCCCTGCGCCTCCCACTGCCCACGAAGCATGGGCAGCAGCCCGGCATCAAAGCCGACCTTGCATGCCTCAACATCTCCCCACGTAACGCCGTGCTCGTTCATGCTGGCCTTCTCCAGCCCTTCAAAGAAGCGCCGCGGCAGCCGGTGAAGGGGCCGGCGTTCGGGGATCAGCCTAGCCGCGGCGCATCCAGTCTATCGCCTCATGCCTCGCGCCCGATCGCCACGCCGATGGCGCCGTCCGTGAGCAGATCGATGTAGTGCGGTGCTGCCTGCATCATCCGGTCGTATCAGGCCGCGTCGGCAGTCTCCGCCGGCGGGGTGGTGATGCGGCGCACCTTGGCCCTGAACTGGCGCTGCGCATGCCACAGGTCGTAATCGGCCTGCATGCCGTACCAGAGCCCGGGGGTGGTGCCGAGGGCCTTCGCAAGGCGAAGATCCATGTCAGCACTCACGCCCGCCGCGCCATTCAGTACACGCGACAGTGCCGCGCGCGTCACTCCTAGGCGCTGGGCAGCGTCCGTGACGCTGATCTCGGAAAGCCACTCGCGCAGGACTTCGCCGGGGTGGGGGGGATTGTGCATCTGGGTCATGGTGGCCTCTTCAGTGATAATCCTGGTAGTCGACGAGTACGGCATCCGTGCCCTCGAATGTGAACGTGAGCCGCCAGTTCTCATCCACCCAGACAGCCCAATGGCCTTTCAGGTCGCCGTGGAGCGGATGAAGCCGCCAACTCGGTGCGGCCATGTCATTGGGTCCGCTCGCCCGGCTTAACTGCCCGAGCTGGAGTTGGAGCCGCTTTGCATGCTTCGGCTGAATCCCTGCCTTGGAGCCGGAGCGGAAGAACGCCTCGAGTCCAGCATGGCGGAACGAGCGGATCACGGTGAGCAGTGTATAGGCGCGCTATACGGCTGTCAACGGACGGTGACGGATTGCCGCGGATAGTGAATCGCGTCATGCCTTGCGCCGGATCGGCGTCACCTTCGCGCCCCCGGCCTTCAGCCCGTCGAGGTAATCCGCCCACGCCTGCATCATCTTGCGGCGCTCAGGTAGGCGCTGCGCCCGGTTGTAGGCGGCGCGGACCTTGTTCCGCTCGGCATGAGCCAGTTGCAGCTCGATGACATCGGGCGGGAATCCCTGCTCGTTGAGCAGCGTCGAGGCCATCGCCCGGAACCCGTGCGCGGTCATTTCGTCTGTGGTGTACCCGAGCCGGCGCAGCGCAGCGTTCAGGGTGTTCTCGGACATCGGCCGCTCACGAGAGCGCAGCGACGGGAACAGATAGCGGCCACTGCCGGTGATCGCCTGCAGGCCGGTGAGAATTCCAACGGCTTGAGAGGAGAGGGGGACGATGTGCGCGTCGCCCATCTTCATGCGCTCGCCCGGGATGCGCCACTCGCCGCCCTCGAGGTCGAACTCACGCCACTCCGCACCGCGGAGCTCGCCGGGGCGCACGAAGGTGAGGGGGGCGAGCGTCAGAGCCGCTGCGGTCGCTGGTTCGCCCGCATAGCCGTCGATGGCGCGCAGCAACTCGCCAACGCGGACCGGGTCGGTGATCGCGGCTCGGTTCTTCGTCGGGACGGGCGCCAGCGCGCCGCGCAGGTCGGCGGTGATGTCGCGCTCGGCTCGGCCCGTCGCGATGGCGTACCGGAAGATTTGGCCGCAGCGCTGCTTGGTGCGCATCGCAGTCTCGTGGCGGCCCTTGGCCTCGATGACGCGCAGGGCGGCCAGCAGTTCCGGCGCCTTGATCTTGTTGATGAGCTTGTCCCCCAGGCGAGGGAAGATGAACGCCTCGAGCATCCATCGGCCCTTCTCGAGCGTCACGTCGGCGAGCTTCTTTGCTTGCAGTCCCAGCCACTCCTCGGCGACGAGCCGGAACGTGTCGGCCTGGACGATCTTGCTGGTGCGCTTTTTCTCCGAGGGGTCAGTGCCGCGCACCAGGAGCTTCTTGGCATCGTCGCGCGCCTCCCGGGCTTCCCGCAGTCCAATCTCGGGGTAGACGCCGAGCGCCAGCACCTTCTCCTTGTCGTGCACACGGTACTTCAGGCGCCAGTAGCGCCCCGCTGAGCCGTCTTTCTGGGGGGACACCAAGAGGTATAGCCCCCCGCCGTCAAACAGCTTGTAGGGCCTCTCGCGCGGCTTGGCGGTGCGGATCTTCGTGTCAGTGAGCTTCATCAGATACCCCGTGATACCCCGAACCAGGACCCACATTCAGAAAAGGTGCCCCCAAAATACCCCCGGATGTGCTAGGCTGCCAACGGATGGTGGCGGATGCTCGCGGACGGAAAGTACGGGTTTTCAGGGGATTTGCCGAGCGGTCAGGATGCTGGCGGATGGCTGCGGATGCTTGAGTGGTGCCCGGGGCCGGACTCGAACCGGCATGGGGTTGCCCCCGAGGGATTTTAAGTCCCTTGCGTCTACCGATTTCGCCACCCGGGCAGACTATTGAACTCAATGCCTTGCGAGAGGCCCGCTGCAGCGCGCGCGCTTCGCTGGCGTTCCCGAAGTCGCTTCACGGCCGTTCCGTGGCGCCGGCTTGCAGCAGAGCGCCAAAGTGTACACCGTGACCGACTCGTCCGAATCCCGGGCGTTCGGAGTGCTTCGTCTGGCCCGGGCGGGGGCTCGCGCCAGGGGGGCGCTGCCGCGAACGCCAACCCTGTTGCGGCTCGGCGGCGACGCGTTCTGCGATGCTCGATCAACGGAGTCCGCGCTCGGCGGGTCTTCGAGCTCATGAGGACGGTCGCTCAGTCGCGCGGCTCGGGGATCTGTGCCGGGCTGTCCGCGGCGGTGGTTCACGGACCGCGGCTCAGGGCCGCGGAGCGTTACTTGAGCACCGGGGCGGCACGGGCTCGAGGGCGGCATCCCCTTCGCGCTGCGCAGCCACTGGACAAGGACGACAGCCACGGGTGAGGAGGGAACCGAGGCAAAAGGGGAGGACTGTGCCGAATTCGGGCATTTGCCTTGGATCAAAACGGGCCGCAAATCAATACGGGAGGGTGCCTATGGAGATGTGCGGATAAATTGGCGAGACTTGGTCTTACCGCGAACCTTCCGGGGCCAAAGACTTCCAATCGGGGGACATGTCCGATTCCACACTCAAGGGCGAGAACGTTCATCTCTGGCGTGGCGATCGCCACGTACTGCGCGGGGTGCACTTCTCGATCACCGGCGGGCACTGCCTTCAGCTCACCGGGCCAAATGGCGCGGGCAAAACCACCCTGCTGCGCACGGTATGCGGCCTGTCCTATCCCGAGGAGGGGCGGATCAGCTGGCGCGGGACGGACGTGCGCGCAGATCTGCCGGCCTTCCATGCGCAGCTCGCTTACCTCGGCCACGAGCCCCCGCTCAAATTGGAGCTGACCGCGCGTGAGAATCTGCATTATTGGGTGGGCGTGCGGCGCCGGCTCTCGAAGGCCGGGATCGATGAGGCGCTCGAGCGGGTGGGGGCCGCACGCTGGGCGGACCGGCCGGTGCGCACCCTCTCGGCCGGGCAGAAGCGTCGAGCGGCTCTGGCAGGCCTCACGCTGATGCGCGTTCCGCTGTGGCTGCTCGATGAGCCGACCACCAATCTCGATACGGAAGGCCAGAGGCTCGTCGGACGGCTGATCGACGAGCACCTGGCCGAAGGGGGTCTTGCCATCGCCGCAGTGCACCATGAGCTGACCGTCTCCGCGCAGGGCCTGCGGCGCCTGGAGCTGCAGCTGTGAATGAGATTGCCGCTCGCGCCCCGACGGAGCCATTGCTGATGTCCGAGGACCCGCAAGCGCCCTCGGCGCTCGCCCTGGCGCGCCTGATGCTCACGCGGGACCTCAAGCTCGCCTCGCGCAAGGCGAGCCAGCTGGTGCAGCCGCTGGCGTTTTTCGCGATCGTCATCACACTCTTTCCGCTCGCCGTCACGCCGGAACTGGCCAAGCTACGCCACATCGCCCCGGGTGTGGTGTGGGCGGCGGCTTTGCTATCCTCGCTGCTCGCCCTGGAGTTTTTATTCCGCGACGACGCCCAGGACGGCACGCTCGAGCAATACGCGCTCTCGGGCCGCTCGCTCACCGGGCTGCTCATCGCCAAGACCGCCGCGCACTGGCTGCTCACGGGCCTGCCGCTTGCGCTGATGGCGCCGCTCGCCGGCGCCGCGCTCGGAATTCCGAACGCGGCGCTACCGGGGGTGCTGGCCTCGGTGACGATCGGCACGGTGACGCTGAGTCTCATCGGGGCGGTGGGCGCGGCGCTCACGCTGGGGGTGAGGCGCGCGGGGGCGCTGCTGTCGCTGCTGACGCTGCCGCTCGAGATCCCGGTGCTGATCTTCGGGGCGCGGGCGATGAAGCTGGCGATCGCGGCCCGGCCCTATGGGGCGCCGCTCACGCTGCTTGCGGGCCTGGCGGTGCTCGGGCTCACATTGGCTCCGCTCGCCGTCGCGGCGGCCGTGCGCATCAATCTGGAGTGAGGACTTCTGAGCAATGGCCTGGACCTGGTTTCACCGTCTCGCCTCCCCGCCCCATATCTATCGGACGGCGGGCCGCCTCACGCCCTGGTTCGCATGGCCGGCGGCGCTGCTCATCGTCGCCGGGCTCATCGGCGGGTTGTATCTCGCGCCCCCCGACTACCAGCAGGGGGATGGCTATCGCATCATGTACGTACATGCCCCCAGTGCATGGCTGTCGCTCATGGTGTACACGATCGTGGCAGTCGCCGGGGGCATCGGGCTCATCTGGCGGATGAAGGTGGCGCATGCCGTGGCGGCCGCGAGCGCCCCCATCGGGGCCTCGTTCACGCTCGCCACGCTCGTCACCGGCTCGCTGTGGGGCAAGCCGATGTGGGGCACCTACTGGGCCTGGGATCCGCGGTTGACCTCCGAGCTGATCCTGTTCTTCATGTACCTCGGCTACATGGGTCTGCGCGCGGCGTTCGAGGACGTGCAGCGGGCCGATCGGATCAGTGCGGTCCTCGCAGTCGTGGGGCTGGTCGACGTGCCCATCGTTCATTATTCGGTCGTGTGGTGGAACTCTTTGCATCAGGGGCCGTCGGTCATGTACTTGGGCAAGCCGACCATGCCGCCCTCGATGCTGGTGCCGCTGCTCGTCATGTTCTTGGGATTCACGCTGTTCTTCGGAGCGGTACTGATGATGCGCCTGCGCGGCGAGGTGCTCCTGCGCGAGCGCACGGCAACCTGGGTACGCGAGGCGATTCGCACATGAGCTCGTTTCACTCCTTTTACGGTTTCCTCGACATGGGCGGCTACGCCCCCTTTGTCTGGCCGGCCTACGCGGTGACATTCGCCGTCATGGGCCTGAACGTCTACTGGGCGAAGCGGCTGCTGCGCCGCGCGCACCAGGCCGCGCGGCGCAGGCTCGCCGTGCAGGAGGAGACCGCCCTCGCCGGCGCCGCCGGGGAGCCGTCGGTATGACCCCGCGGCGGCGTCGTTTGCTGCTGGTGCTCGGCATCGTGGCCGGCGTGTCGGTGGCCGGGGCTCTGGTGCTCAGCGCCTTCCGCCAGAACGTCGATTTCTATTTCGTTCCGACGCAGGTGGTGGACGGGAAGGTCCATCCCGGGGAGACCTTCCGCATGGGAGGCCTCGTGGCCAAGGGGAGCGTCTACCGCACGCCCGGCAGCATGGAGGTGCACTTCGATGTCACCGACCTGAAGAACGAGGTGCCGGTCATCTACACCGGTGTGCTTCCCGACCTGTTCCGTGAGAACGCCGGGGTGATCGTGCACGGCAAGCTGCTGCCCGACGGTGTGTTCCTCGCCGATCAGGTGCTCGCCAAGCACAATCAGTACTATCGCCCGCCGGGCATTCATCAGGCATGGGGCGTCCGCCACGGCGACCCGCGCGATCCGGCGCTGTATACGCCGCAGCAATCGCGCGCGATCGAGCAGCTGGCCGCCAATTCCGGGAGCAACCGATGATCCCCGAGCTCGGCAATTTCGCCCTGATCCTCGCCCTGCTGCTCGCGGGCGCGCAGTCCTTCTTCGGCATCGCGGGGCCTGCGCTCGGGCGCGAGCGCTGGACCGCGGCGGTGACCCCCGCCGTGGCCGGGCAGTTCGTCATGGTCGCGACCTCCATGGGGTGCCTGGTGGCCTCGTTCGTGGCCAACGATTTTTCGGTGCTCTACGTCGCGCACAACTCCAACTCTGCGCTGCCGCTGTTCTACCGCATCGCGGGGGTCTGGGGGGCGCATTCCGGCTCGCTCCTGCTGTGGATCTTCCTGCTCAACTGCTGGACGGTGGCCGCCGCCTTCGGCACCGCGCGCCTGCCGCGCGAGTTCTCCGCCCGGGTGCTGGGAGTGCTCGGGACCGTCAGCCTGGGCTTCCTGCTCTATACGCTGATCACTTCTGATCCGTTCCTGCGGGTGAGTCCGCCCTGGCCCGACGGGGCGGGCCTCAATCCCATCCTGCAGGATCCGGGCCTCGCGATCCACCCGCCGATGCTCTACACCGGCTACGTCGGACTCTCGGTGGCCTTCGCGTTCGCCGGCGCGGCCCTGCTCGAAGGTCGGCTCGACCGGCAGTGGGCGCGCTGGACGCGGCCGTGGACGACGGCGGCGTGGGCGTTTCTCACCTGCGGCATCGCCTTGGGCAGCTGGTGGGCGTATTACACGCTCGGCTGGGGCGGGTTCTGGTTCTGGGATCCGGTCGAGAACGCCTCGTTCATGCCCTGGCTCATGGCCACCGCGCTCATCCACTCGCTGGCGGTGACCGAGAAGCGCGGCCTGTTCAAGAGCTGGACGCTGCTGCTCGCGGTGCTCGCCTTCTCACTCAGCCTGGTCGGCACCTTCCTCGTGCGCTCCGGGGTGCTCATCTCCGTGCACTCGTTCGTGGCGAGTCCGGGGCGCGGGGAGTTCCTGCTCACCTTCCTCGTCATCATGATCGGCGCGGCGCTCGCCCTGTACGCCTGGCGGGCGCCGCTGCTGAAATCCGAGTCCGGTTTCGAGCTCACCGCGCGCGAGTCCTTCCTGCTCTTCAACAACATCCTGCTCGTGACGGCCTGCGGCACGGTGTTCGCCGGTGAGATGGCCCCGATCGTCTCCCTCGCCCTCGGCCTGGGCAAGCTCTCGGTCGGTCCGCCGTACTTCGATCCCACGTTCCTCATGTCGATACTGCCGTTGCTGGCGTTGCTGCCGCTCGGGATCCACGCCCGCTGGAAGCGCGGCGGCCTCGGCGGGCGCGGCCGCATCCTGTTGCTCGCGCTCGCAGCCGCGGCGGTCATCGGCTGTGCCGTCGCCTTCGGCGTCTTCACCGGGGCGGGCGTGCTCTCCCCGATCGGCATGACGCTCGGGGCGTGGATCATCATCTCCTCGCTGATCGATCCGATCGAGCGGCTGCGCCGGCGCATCTCCATCCCCCGCTCGGTGCTCGGCATGACCATTGCGCACATCGGGCTCGGAATCTTCGTGTTCGCGATCACCTCCGTGCAGGCCTTCACGGCCGAGCAGGACGTGGCGCTGAGGAACGGGATGAGCGCCCGCGACGGCGGCTACACGTTCCAGTTCAAGGGCACCGAGGCGGTTCACGGCCCGAACTATGGCGGAGTGAAGGCGAGGATCATCGTCACGCGCGACGGCAGGCCGGTGACGGTGATGTACCCGGCCAAGCGCACCTATTGGGTGCAGCACATCGTGACCACGCATTCGGCGATCTTCATCCACGACGGCAGCAACATCCTGGTCGCGCTCGGTCAGGATCTCGGCAACGGCCGCTGGAGCTTCCGCCTGCAGGTGCGGCCGTTGGTGCTGTACATCTGGATCGCCGCGCTCATCATGGCCGCCGGCGGCCTGCTTGCGCTCACCGACAAGCGTTATCGCATCGAGCCCTCGAGCGCCGAGGCGGCGGCCAAGGCGCTGCCGGCGGGAGGCCGGACGCAATGAAGAGCCGCTACCTCATACCGCTCGGGGTGTTCGCGGTGATTGCGCTGCTGCTCGCGCTCGGCATCCGTCAGGCTCCGCGCAAGGACCTGGTGCCTTCGCCGCTCATCGGCAAGGCCGCGCCCGTCTTCTCGCTGCCGAGTCTTGCAAATCCCCGCACGCTCGTCACCTCGGCGCAGCTGCGCGGACACTGGTACCTCTTCAACGTGTGGGGCACGTGGTGCATCTCCTGCCGCATGGAGGAGCCGGAGCTGCTCGCCATTGCCCGCACAGGAGTGGTGCCGTTGATCGGCCTCGATTGGAAGGACACGCGCTCGGACGCGATCACCTACTTGCACCGGGAGGGCGATCCGTACCAGAAGATCGCGTTTGATCCGGGTGGGCTCGAGGCGATCCAGTGGGGCGTCTACGGCGCCCCGGAGACCTTCCTCGTCAATCCCGAGGGCATCATCGTGTACAAGTACATCGGCCCGATTACGCCGGGGGCCTGGAGGCGGGATTTCCTGCCGCGGCTGCCCGGGGGACATGCGGTGGCGGGCTCATGAGGCGCCTCCCGCCGGTGCGCACGGCGCTGCTGACCGCGCTCGCGCTGCTCGTCGCGCCCTTTGCCCACGCGATCGCGCCAACGCGCATGCCGACCCCCGCCTTGCAGGCCCGTTACGAGAGGCTGATCCACGGCTTTCGCTGCATGCAGTGCCAGGACGAGTCGCTTGCGAACTCCCCGGTGAGCCTCGCCGCGGACATGCGCCGGCAGATCCGCCAGATGCTGCTGGCCGGCAAGAGCGATCGGCAGATCCGCCATTTCTTCGTCTCCCGCTACGGTTACTTCATCCTGTTCAAACCCCCCTTCGTGTTGAAAACAGCCTGGCTGTGGCTCGCCCCGGGCGTGCTGCTGATCACCGGCGCGGTCAGCGCCGGCTGGGTGATCCGCCGGCGCGCGGCGTTGGCGGCCACCGACGACAACGACGAGGATGTGCCCGGTGAAGATGACGTTGCCAGTCCAGGAAAGCACAACTGATGATCGTATTTATCCTTTCCGCGGCGATGCTCACCGCGATCGCCGCCGCCCTGGTCGTGATCCCGCTCATCCGGCCGCTGCGCACGCAGCTGCCGCCGGCGCCCTGGGCCGCGATCCTCAGCTGCGTGCTGCTCGCCGGAGGATCGACGGCGTTGTATCTGAAGTTCAGCAACTGGTCGTGGCGGCTCAATCCGGGCATCGCCTCGCCCGAATCCCCGATCGAGGTGTTGGTTCACCACCTCGACGATCATCCGGGCGATCTCGATGACTGGCTGAAGCTCGGCCGCTCCTACGACATCCTGCAGGAGTATCCGCTGGCAGTGCGGGCCTTCGAGCGGGCGGACGAGGTCGCGCACGGACGCAGCGCCCCGGCGCTGATCGACGAAGCCGAGGCGATGATCATGATTCACGACAGCTCGCTCGACGGCAGGGCGGGACGGCTCTTCGATCGGGCGCTCGTGCTTGATCCGAATTCGCCCAAGGCGCTGTTTTTCGGGGCGGCGACGGCGCTGCGCCAAGGCAAGCTCACCCTGGCGCGTGCGCGCTTCAGCAAGCTCCTTGCCATGAATCCGCCGGAGAACGTAAAAGTCGTGCTGAGGCGGGAAATTGCCGGCATCGACAGCAAACTTGGGGCAAATATGGCGCCTACTGCGCCGAAAAAGAATTAACTGGCGCGACTAGGACCGACCGGCGAGCCCTGGGGGACCTTCATTGCCGGAACCCCCAGGACGCAGGTCAGGTCATAATATGTCGTGCGGCTGAGGCCGCATCGGATCAGTTCGTGACCCCCATCGAAGGAGAGTGATCATGATCCAGCCAACTTATGAGGGAGCGCAGACGCAAAAGGGCATTGCGGGCCGTGGATTCGCATCCATGAGTCAGGAGCGGCAGCGCCAGATCGCCAGCATGGGCGGCAGGGCGGTACCGGACAACAAGCGCAGCTTCTCGCAGAACCGGCGCCTGGCGGCCGAGGCCGGGCGCAAGGGCGGCCAGAGCGTTCCGGACGAGAAGCGCAGCTTCTCGCAGAACCGGCGCCTGGCGGCCGAGGCCGGACGCAAGGGCGGCCAGAGCGTTCCGGACGAGAAGCGCAGCTTCTCGCAGAACCGGCGCCTGGCGGCCGAGGCCGGACGCAAGGGCGGCCAGGCGAGCCACCACACCCCCGTTCACCGGGAGTGACCGCCCCCGGGGGCTCGCTCGGCGCAAAGACGCGCCTGGCCGAGCCCGCCGGCGTCATGGGAAGCCTCGGGGGGGTCAAGAGGCCAACGCTCCTGCGAGCGTCGTGGCGCGGGCCGGTGCAGCCTGGAAAGACACGCGAGTCGTGCTCGGACGGCGTTGACCGGCGGGCGGCGCGGGGCTATCGTCGGCGGCTTGAGACTAGGGGAGCCCCGGCAGGGGGCTGAGAGGCCAACGGCGCTTCAAGGCGCGGCGTGGCGACCCTTCGAACCTGATCCAGTTGATGCTGGCGTAGGAAAGTTGCTCGTCTCTTTCTCGCGGCGTGGCTGGATCTTTCGCGGTATCCGCGCAAGGAGCCCCCACGATGAACGCCGTTCCCAGAATCGTTTGCGATTCGTTGCCCGCTTCCCGCAAGGTCCACCGGCAGGGCTCGATCCATGCCGGTGTGCGGGTGCCGATGCGGGAGATCTCGGTTCACCCTTCCGCGGGCGAGCCGCCGCTCGTGGTGTATGACTCCTCCGGACCGTATACCGATCCGGCGGTGCGAATCGACATCGAGCGGGGGCTTCAGCCGCTGCGCCGGGAGTGGATCCTCTCGCGCGGCGATGTCGAGCCCTGCGAAGACAGGGCCATGCGCCCGCAGGACGAGGACCTCGGCGCCGCCATCGCGGCGGCGACGCCTTTCCCGAACCTGCGCCGCCCCCTCAAGGGGCGCGCCGGCAGCGCGTGCACCCAACTCGCCTACGCGCGCGCCGGGATCATCACCCCTGAGATGGAGTTCATCGCGATCCGCGAGAACTTGGGACGCGAGCGGGGCGCGGCGGGGGCGCGCGACGGCAACGCCTGGGGCGCCTGCATCCCGGATTACGTGACCCCGGAGTTCGTGCGCGCCGAGGTGGCCGCGGGCCGGGCCATCATTCCGGCGAACATCAATCACCCGGAATCCGAGCCCATGGTGATCGGGCGCAACTTCCTGGTGAAGATCAACGCCAACATCGGCAACTCGGCGGTGAGCTCCTCGATGGCCGAGGAGGTCGAGAAGATGGTCTGGGCCATCCGCTGGGGGGCGGACACGGTGATGGACCTGTCCACGGGACGCAACATCCACACCATCCGCGAATGGATCCTGCGCAACTCCCCGGTGCCGATCGGCACCGTGCCGATCTACCAGGCCCTCGAGAAGGTGGGCGGCCTCGCCGAGGCGCTCACCTGGGATGTCTTCCGCGACACCCTCATCGAGCAGGCCGAGCAGGGCGTCGATTACTTCACGATCCACGCCGGTGTGCGGCTGCGGCACATCCCGCTCACCGCCTCGCGCGTGACCGGCATCGTCTCGCGCGGCGGCTCCATCATGGCCAAGTGGTGCCTGGCGCATCACCGCGAGAGTTTCCTCTACGAGCACTTCGAGGAGATCTGCGCGATCTGCCGCGCCTATGACGTGAGCTTCTCGCTCGGGGACGGCCTGCGGCCGGGCTCGATCGCCGATGCCAACGACGCGGCGCAGTTCGCCGAGCTCGAGACGCTCGGGGAGCTCACGCACATCGCCTGGGAAAACGACTGCCAGGTGATGATCGAGGGACCGGGACACGTGCCTATGCACAAGATCAAGGAAAACGTGGACAGGCAGCTTGCGGCCTGCGGCGAGGCGCCGTTTTACACCCTCGGTCCGCTCACCACCGACATCGCCCCCGGCTACGATCACATCACCTCCGCGATCGGGGCGGCCATGATCGGCTGGTATGGCACGGCCATGCTCTGTTATGTCACGCCGAAGGAGCATCTGGGGCTGCCGGACCGCAACGATGTCAAGACCGGCGTCATCACCTACAAGATCGCCGCGCACGCGGCCGATCTCGCCAAGGGACACCCGCGGGCGGGGGACCGGGACGATGCGCTCTCGAGGGCGCGGTTCGATTTCCGCTGGGAGGATCAGTTCAACCTCTCGCTCGATCCGGATACCGCCTGCGCCTTTCACGATGAGACGATGCCCAAGGAGGCGCACAAGGCGGCGCACTTCTGCTCCATGTGCGGGCCGAAGTTCTGCTCCATGAGGATCTCGCACGAGGTGCGCGAGGAGGCCGCGAGGCGCGAGGGCCTCGAGCAGATGGCCGAGAAGTTCCGCGCCGGCGGCGGGCAGCTCTATGTTCGGGCGGACGAGGCCGGTTGAGTGATGCGCGCCACGGTGATCGGCGCCGGGGTCGCGGGGCTCGCGTGCGCGGTGGAGCTCGCCGAGCGCGGCCTCGCCGTTGAGCTGCTCGAGCGCACCCAGCGCCTGGGCTCGGGCTGCTGCTCCTGGTATGCCGGCGGCATGCTCGCGCCCTGGTGCGAGCTCGAGAGCGCCGAGCCGCTCATTGCCGAGCTCGGAGCCGAGAGCCTGTCGTGGTGGCGCGAGAAGTTCCCCGGCACCGTGCTCGGCGGCAGCCTCGTGGTGGCGCACGGCCGCGACCGCGGGGAGCTCAAGCACTTCGCGCGGCGCACCGAGCGCTATGAGTGGCTCGACGGGCAGGCCATCGCCGCGCTCGAGCCCGATCTCGCCGGCCGGTTCGAGCGCGCGCTGTACTTTCGCGAGGAAGGTCATCTCGACCCGCGCGCGGCGCTCGCCGCGCTTGCCCAACGGCTGAAGACCCTGGGCGGGCGGATCCGCTACGGCGCCGCCACTGCGCCTGATCGCGAGACGCACGGCGCGGACAGCATCATCGACTGCACGGGGCTGGCCGCACGCCAAGTGCTGACCGACCTGCGGGGCGTGAAGGGAGAGATGCTGGTGGTGCGTCTGCCCGATCTCTCGCTGTCGCGCCCGGTGCGCGTGCTGCACCCGCGCGTGCCGGTGTACATCGTGCCCCGCGGCGACGGGCATTTCATGATCGGCGCGACCATGATCGAGAGCGATCAGGCCACCCGCATCAGCGCCCGCTCCATGCTCGAGCTGCTCGGGGCGGCCTACGCGCTGCACCCCTCGTTCGGCGAGGCGGAGATCGTGGAGATCGGCACCGGCGTGCGGCCAGCCTTTCCCGACAACCTGCCGCGGCTGTGCCGCCGGGCAGACACGCTGTATGTCAACGGCCTGTACCGGCACGGCTTCCTCGCCGCGCCGGCGCTCGCGCGCCGGGCGGCGGATCTGTTGTTGACGGGGCGCGAAGCGCCCGAGGTGATGCATTGAACATCCAGGTGAATGGGGAGTGGCGGCAGATCGGCGCGCAAGACCTGGCGGGCGCACTCGAGGAGATCGGGCTCGGGGGCACGGTCGTCGCCACCGCGGTCAACGGCGAGTTCGTGCCGGCCTCCTCCCGTGCGGCGGCGCGGCTCGCCGAGGGCGACCGGCTCGAGGTGCTCTCGCCCATGCAAGGGGGTTGAATGCCAACTCCTGACAGCCTGAGGCTCTACGGTGTCGAGCTCGACTCCCGGCTGCTGCTCGGCACGGCGCGCTACCCCTCGCCCGCGATCCTGACCGAGGCGGTGAAAGCGAGCGGCGCGCAGCTGGTCACGGTCTCGCTGCGGCGCGAGGCCGCCGGCGAGCGCGCGGGCCAGGGCTTCTGGTCGCTCATCCGCGATCTGGGGGTGCGCGTGCTGCCCAACACCGCCGCCTGCCACTCCGTCAAGGAGGCGGTGACCACCGCGCACATGGCGCGCGAGGTGTTCGGCACCCCGTGGGTGAAGCTCGAGGTCATCGGCGAGGATGACACTCTGCAGCCCGATGTGTTCGCCCTGGTGGAGGCGGCGCGGATCCTCGCCCGCGAGGGCTTCGAGGTGTTTCCCTACACCACCGAGGACCTGATCTGCGCCGAGCGGCTGCTGGAGGCCGGCTGCCGGGTGCTCATGCCCTGGGGCTCGCCCATCGGCTCGGGCCGCGGACTGAACAATCTGTTCGGCCTGAAGGCCCTGAGGGCCCGCTTTCCCGAGGTACCGATGCTGATCGATGCCGGGATCGGCGTGCCCTCGCACGCGGCGCAGTCGCTCGAGCTCGGCTTCGATGCGGTGCTCATCAACACAGCGGTCTCGCAGGCCGTCGATCCCGTGCGCATGGCGGGCGCGTTTGCCCGCGCCGTGGCGGCCGGACGCGAGGCGTATCTTGCCGGGCCCATGGAGCCGAGGGACATGGCGGTCCCCTCCACTCCGGTGATCGGCACCGCTTTCCTCGGGTGACCCATGAAACTGCCACGCGTTTATCCCATCGTCGAGAGCAGCGAGTGGGTGCGCCGCCTCCTGCCCGCCGGCGTGCGACTGATCCAGTTGAGGATCAAGGAGCACACGGCCGAGGAGCTGCGCGCGCAGATCGCCGCCGCGAAGGGGCTGTGCGCGCGCGCCGGGGCGCAGCTCGTGGTCAACGACCATTGGCAGGCCGCGCTGGAGGAGGGCTGCGACTTTGTGCACCTCGGGCAGGGCGATCTCGACACGGCGGATGTGCCGGCGTTGCGCCGGGCGGGCGTGCGCATCGGGATCAGCACGCACGATGAGGCGGAGCTCGAGCGCGCGCTCGGTCTCGAGCCGGACTATGTCGCGCTCGGCCCGATCTATCCGACCGTGCTCAAGGTCATGGCCTTTGCCCCGCAGGGACTGACACGCATCGGGCAATGGAGGCGGCGCATCGGCGAGCGGCCGCTCGTGGCGATCGGAGGCATCACGCTCGGGCGGCTGCCCGGTGTGCTCATCGCCGGGGCCGATTCTGCCGCCGTGGTGACCGACATCGTGCGCGCCTCCCACCCCGAGGCGCGCGTGGCGGCCTGGCTCGTGACCGCGGACTCGATTTCCTCCGCCAGGCCCACGGAGGTGGGCGCGT
This sequence comes from Pseudomonadota bacterium, assembly GCA_021792755.1. GTDB lineage: Bacteria > Pseudomonadota > Gammaproteobacteria > Steroidobacterales > Steroidobacteraceae > 13-2-20CM-66-19. The sequence continues at coordinate 113,404 of JAJYUA010000006.1, read as the reverse complement.
GATGAAATCGCCGGCGGCGATTTCGAGCGCGGCGAAGGCCCCGTCCCGCAGGGACGAGGCCCGCGAAGGGCCGAGTAACGAGCGTTACGCCCGGCAGATGGTGTTGCCCGAGGTCGGCCCACGGGGCCAGGCGCGCCTCGGCGCCGCCAGCGTGCTGGTGGCGGGCGCCGGCGGGCTCGGCTGCGCGGTGCTCGAGTACCTGTGCGCGGCGGGAGTGGGGCGGCTGCTCATCGTGGACCCCGACCGCGTGGAGATCTCCAATCTGCACCGCCAGCCGCTCTATCGCAACGAGGAGCTCGGGCAGCCCAAGGCGCTCGCAGCCAGGGCGAGCCTGCGCAGGCTCAATCCGCAGATCTCGGTGCAGGCGGCGGCCGAGCGGATCACGCCGGCGAACGCCGCCTCGTGGGTCTCGCGCGCCGGGCTCATCGTCGATGCGGCCGACAGCCTGGCGCTCAGCTACATCTTGAGCGACGAGTGCCGGCGCCAGGGCAGGGCGCTCGTCAGCGCCTCGGTGTTGGGACTCGCCGGCTACGTGGGGGCGTTCTGCGGGGGAGCGCCGAGCTACCGGGCGGTGTTTCCGGACATGCCCGGCCAGGCCGGCTCCTGCGCAAGCTCCGGCGTGCTCGGCACGGCGGTCGGTGTGATGGGGACGCTGCAGGCGCACATGACACTGGCCCATCTGCTCGAGCTCGATCCGCCGGTGCTCGGCCGGCTGGTGAGCGTCGACTTTCGCACGCTGCGCTTCGGAGGCTTCTCGTTCGCCTCGGCCGTCGAGCCTGCCGAGCCGCAGCTGCGCTTCATCGCCCCGGGGCAGGTGAGGGAGACCGATATCATCGTCGATCTGCGCAGCCTCACCGAGGCCCCCGTCTCCGCGTTCCCCGCCGCGCTGCGCCTCGGCGTCGAGCAGATGCAGGCGCACCTTTTGCCGCCCGGCCCCCGGGTGGTGCTGTGCTGCCGCTCGGGTGTGAGGGCCTGGCGGGCGGGCCGGGAGCTGCTTGCCCGCGAGTCGCGCGAGATCGCGCTGATCGCGCTGGGAGAGTGAGCGCATGAGCGCATCCGCAGCGACGGCGCCCGCGGTGCTGGTCATCGCAGGCTCCGACAGCAGTGGCGGGGCGGGGCTGGCGCGCGATCTGCGCACGCTCGAGAGTCAGGGGGTTGAGGCGCTCATCGCCCTCACGGCGGTGACCGCGCAAAGCGACTCGCGCCTGTGGGCGGTGCATCCGGTGCCGCCGGAGCTGATCCGCGCGCAGATCCTCTCGGCGCTCGAGTCGCGCAGCGTCGGTGCGGTCAAGATCGGCATGCTGGGCACGGCCGCGGCGGTCGAGGCCGTCGCCGAGAGCCTGCCGCGCGAGCGGGACGTTCCGCTCGTGCTCGACCCGGTGTTGCGCTCGTCCTCGGGCGGGGAGCTGCTCGATGAGGCGGGGCGGCGCGCGATGCAGGAGCGGCTCTTCCCCATGACCACGCTCCTGACACCCAACATTCCGGAGGCCGCTCGCCTGTGCGGCGGACAGCCGCAGGCCGGGTCCGACACCGCGACACGGCTCGCATGGGCGGCGCAGCTGCTCGCCCGCGGACCGCGGGCGGTGCTCATCAAAGGCGGCCATGCCGCCGGCACCGAGGCGGCCGACCTGCTCGCTCGGGCCGATGGGACGCGAGAGTGGCTCTCCTCGGCGCGCCTCGCCGGCACTCTGCGCGGCACCGGCTGCGCGCTCGCCTCGGCTATCGCGGCTGGGTTGGCCCGCGGGCAAGCGCTGGGGGAAGCGTGCTGGAACGCTCGGCGGTACGTTCTTGACCTGCTGGCCGGCATCACTTAGCGCCCGGCCCGACGATCTTGTGGCGCTCGACCCCTTGAGTTCCCATAATGGCTGGGTTGCCGGGCACGCGGCGCACCCCATGCACGCAGCAGTGCGTTGCCGCTCGCACCGGCTCGCTCGTCTTAAGACAAAATGATCCACCTGTATCCGGCCAGGGGCGACCAGCGGGGAGGGTGCTTGGAGCAAGAGGCGTACCGGCGGATGCCGGGCGGGACCCTGGGCTCTTCAGCCAAGGCGCGCGCGGTGTTGCGGGCCGCTCGCTGGATGGTGCCGCTCGCGGGGCTGGCGCTGAGCGCCTGCGGCGGCGGCAGTCCCGCCTCCGGCGGCACGGGGACCCGCACGCCCGCGAGCAGCGATTCGTGGACGCCGGGGCTCTACCAACCCGCATCCACGTTCGCCAATGAATGCGCGACGCCGCGTACGGGTGTCGATCCGTACACCCACCAAGCCTACCCCGACGTCCAGGGCACGGTCACGGATCAGAACAACTGGCTGCGCTCCTGGACCCACGATCTGTATTACTGGTACGACGAGGTTCAGGACGTCGATCCCTCGCTGTATACGACTCCCCAGTACTTCGATCTGATGAAGACCACCCAGACGGATGCCAACGGCGCGCCCAAGGACCGCTTCCACTTCAGTTATCCGACGCTGCAGTGGCAGGCCATGGAGTACGGGCAGTCGGTGGGCTACGGGGTCCAATGGGCGATCGTTCAGGCCTCCCCGCCACGCCAGATCGAGGTCGCCTACACGCTCCCAGGCACGCCGGCGGCTGCCTCGCCGGCGGACCTGGTGCGCGGGGACCAACTGCTCTCGGTCGACGGCGTCGATGTGGTCAACGCCACCGACACGGCCAGCATCGATACCATCAACGCGGCCCTGTCCCCCTCGACGGCGGGCGAGACGCACACCTTCACCGTGCTCGATCCCGGCTCGAGCACGCCCCGCACCTTCACCTTGCAGGCCGAGCCCGTCACCGACCAGCCGGTCCTGCTGGTCAGGACGCTCTCGAGCGCCGCGGGTACGGTGGGCTACATCCTGTACAACGACCAGGTCGATGAGGCGGCCGAATCGGAGCTGATCCAGGCGATCGATACCCTGAAGACCGACGGCGTGAGGAACCTGGTGCTCGATTTGCGCTACAACGGCGGGGGCCTGCTCGAGCTGGCGAGCGAGTTGTCCTACATGATCGCCGGCCCGCAGTTCACGGCCGGCGAGACCTTCTACCTGCAACAGTTCAACGACCAGCACCCGAGCACCAACCCCGTCACGGGCAAGCCCATCACCCCGGTGCCGTTCCTCGACACCACTCAGGGGCTCTCGGTGAGCGCCGGGCAACCCCTGCCGACACTTGACCTGTCGCGGCTGTACGTGCTGACCGGACCGGATACCTGCTCGGCGAGCGAAACGATCATCAACGGGCTGCGCGGCGTCGGGGTACAGGTGTACCAGTTCGGCTCGACTACCTGCGGCAAGCCCTATGGGTTTTATCCGCAGGACAACTGCGGCACGACCTACTTCTCCATCGAGTTCAAGGGCGTCAACGCCCAGGGGTTCGGGGACTTCGGGGACGGCTTCTCGCCGGCGAACACCGCCTCCTCCCCCGGCGTGACGCTCCCCGGCTGCTCGGTGGCGGATGATTTCTCGCACCCGCTCGGGGATCCGAACGAGGCGGTGTTGAGCGCTGCGCTTGGCTATATGGCCGATCCCTCGAGCAGCTCGTGCCCGGCGCCGAGCGGGCTTGGCTCCCCGGCGCTCGCGGCCAAGCGCGTGCGCGGCCCGCGCATCCGAGTGCGCTCGCCCCCGCAAGAGATGCTCATCCTGCGCAGATGACGGCCGCCTCTCTGGCCGGGGAAGCCCGGCGCGTCCCTGCGGCCCGCTCGGGGTGATCGGCACCTGTCCTATAATGGGCCACAGGCGAGGTCTGAGGGCTTGCAGTGCCGCCCGCGCGGCCCCAGGTCGGCCACAGGCCTCGATGAGCCCGGCCCGCGGCCGGGGGATTGAACCTCAAGGACCTCAACCGGGTCCGCCACCGGGAGTCCCATGCTGAAACGATTGACCCTTCCCCTGGGCCTTGCCCTCGCGCTGCTCGCCGGGACAGCCCTGGCGGCTGATCCCAACGCGCATCAGATCTACCTGGCACTCAAGGGCGGCCATGTTGCGCAAGCCCAGCAGATGATCGAGCAGGTGCTGCGCGATCACCCCGGCAGCGCCAAGGCGCACTTCGTGGCGGCCGAGATCGATGCCCGCGCCAGCAACTTCGGCCTCGCGCGCCAGCAGCTCGCCAAGGCCGAGTCGATTGCGCCGGGTTTGCCGTTTGCGAGCGCTGAGGCGGTGCGCGAGCTGCGCCGGCAGCTCGGACAAGCCCCGGGCGCCGGGCTCGCACGCTCGCCTTCGGCCCACCGCCATGGCTCGAATCTCGGCTGGGCACTGCTGCTGATCGGCGGGGTCATCGTCGTGTGGATGATCGTGCGCCGGCGCATGGCGGCGGCAAGCTACACTGCCTACCCGGGCCAGGCCCCCGGCGGCATGCCCCCGGGCGGACCGGCTGGGCCGATGGGGCCCGGCGGCTATCCGCCGGGCGGCGCGCCCGGGTACGGCCCCGGGGGCGGCTCCGGACTCCTGGGCGGACTCGGCACGGGCCTTGCCATGGGCGCCGGCATGGCCGCGGGCGAGGGGCTGGTCGATCACCTGCTCGGGGGCAACCCGGGCGGCGGGATGATCCCCGATGCCAACGCCGGTCAGCCGATCGATCCTCAGGTCAACGCCGACATGGGCGGCAACGACTTCGGCATGTCCGATCCGGGCTCCTGGGACGATGGGAGCGGGGACGCAGGGGATGATGGCGGGGGCTGGACCTGAGCCTCGGCAAGCCTGCCCGAGCGCGGCAGTCCAGGGACGGTGAGCCGCTCAGGGCGCCGCCGGGCTCGTGCCGACCCAGCGCCGCAGCAGCGGCCCGAGTGTCGTGGCCTGCACCAGGATGCTGAAGACCGCTATGAGGTAAGTGGCGGTCACGATCAGCTCCCGGGGCTCTCCGGCGGGCAGCGATAACGCCAGCGCGATGGACAGCGCCCCGCGCAGCCCCGCCCAGGTCATGAGCTTCACGAAGTGCGGCTCGAACTCCATAAAGGGCCGCATCAGACCGGCCGGTATCCCGACACTGATGTAGCGCGCCGCGAGCACGAGCGGCAGTGCCGCCGCCGCTGGCAGCAGGTACTCGCGCACCGCGCCGGCGAGGGCCGTCAGCTCGAGGCCCACCAGCGCAAAGACCAGCAGGTTCAACAGGTCGTCCGTGAGCTCCCAGAACACAAACAGCCGCTCGCGCGTGGGCGAGGGCGTGGCGAACCTGCGGCTGTCGTTGCCGACCATGAGTCCCATGACGACCGTGGCGATGGGTGCCGAGACCGCGAGCGCCTCGGCCGCGGCGTAGCCGGAGGTGGCCATGGCGAGGGTGATCAGGATCTCCACGGTCGGGCTGTCGACGGTGCGCAGCAGCAGCACGCCGGCAAACCCCAGCGCGAGACCGAAGCCGATCCCGCCGAACACCTGCCGGGCGAAGAGGATCGCCACGTGCTGGACATTGGGCATACCCGTGCCGGTCAGCCCGAGCAGCACGACGAACAGCACCACGCCGGTGCCGTCGTTGAACAGGGCCTCGCCGGTGATCTTGGTGAGCAGGGACTGCGGGACGCGGGCCTTCTTCAGCAGCCCGAAGACCGCGATCGGATCGGTGGGCGAGATGAGCGCCCCGAACAGCAGGCAGTCGAGCATCGGCAGCCGTGTCCCCAACAGGCGCGTCACGTAGAAGAAGGTCCATCCAATCACAGCGGTCGAGATGACCACACCCACGGTGGCGAGCAGCATCACGACCCAGCGCGCGCGCGCGAGGCCCACGACATCGACGTGCAGACTCCCGGCGAACAACAACAGGCCGAGGACGCCGTGGAACACGAGCGCGGGGAAGTTGACCGCTTTTGCCACCTGCATGCCCCAGGCGGTCACCTGCGGCACGAACGGACCCACCGCCACGGTGACCACCGAGATCATGAGCGCCACGCCCGTGATGCCGATCGATTCGGGCAGGCGCACGAGCTTATGGGTCGCATAGCTGCTCAAGGCGACCACGGCAATCACGGCCGAGACCAGGGTAAAGATAGGCATGCCACGTCCTTAAGCACAGGCGCGGACTTCAGATTATGGCATGGCATGGGTACACTCCCGGACACGACTGCCGTGCGAGTCGGGGAGCGAGCTTGGTCGATGAGCGCCGCAAGCAGCTGCTGAGCCAGATTCTCGGGCACCGGGTCGCGTTGCACCGGTATCTGCGAAAATTCACCTCCGGCGCCGAAGACATCGACGACCTGGTGCAGGAAGCGTATGTGCGCGTGTGCGCCATGCCACAAGGGCAGGAGGTCGAATCGCCGCGCGCGCTGATCTTTCGGATTGCGCGCAACCTCGCAGTGGACCGCGCCCGCCAGGCGGCCGCCCGTGCCACTGACCCGGTGGCGGATTTCGAGCCCTTGGACGTCTCATCCTCTGAGGCGGGGCCTGACGAGAAGGCCGATACGCGCCGCCGGTTCGAGTCCTTCTGTGCCGCGGTGGACGAGCTGCCGCCGGTCTGCCGGCGGGTGTTCGTGCTGCGCAAGGTCTACCAGCTCTCGCACGAGGAGATCGCCGAAGTGCTCGGCATGGCGCACAGCACCATCGAGAAGCACGTGACGAAAGGGCTGGTGCGCTGCCGGGACCGGCTGCGAGAGCTGGGACTGCTCGATGAGCCGGACGTCGAGCCGCCGCTGCGCAAGCGCTCGGACGGGGAAAGCCCATGAACAGGGTGGTGAGGCTCAAGCCGCAAGCCGAGGTCGACGAGGAGGCGGCCGCGTGGACTTGGCGGCTCGATCGCGGGGTGCTCACCCCCGAGGAGCGCTCGCAGCTTGCGAGCTGGTTGCGCCAGGACGCCCGCCACCGCCGCGCCTTCGGGGAGCTCAGCCAGACCTGGCGCTCGCTCGATCGGCTCTCTGCAGGCAAACGCGAGGAGAGAATCGCCACCCTGGCGCCGGCCACTCGCCGAAGCGACCCCCGCGACCCGCGCGGGCCGCGCTCGTTGCGCTGGGTCGCCGCGGCCGCGCTGTCGCTGGCGGTGATCGGCTCGGGCTGGTGGCTGACACGGGTGGCCGGCACGCAGGAGTTTTCCACCGCCGTGGGGCAGGAGCGCACCGTGACGCTCACGGACGGCTCGGTGCTCGTCCTCAATACCCACACGCGGATCGAGGTCCGCTTCAGCCGTGCTCGCCGCGACATCTACCTGCTGCGGGGCGAGGCGCATTTCCACGACACGCCGGATCCGGCCAGGCCGTTCTTCGTCCACGCCGGCGAGGCGGTGGTGCAGGCGATCGGCACCCGCTTCGAGGTGCGGCTGCACACCGACCGGCGCATCGATGTGCTGGTCAATGAGGGGCGGGTCGAGGTGCGTACCGGGAGCGGCCCCGCACAGGGCTTCGGCCCGTTCCCGCTCGCGCTCGGCCCGCAGCGGGTCCGCGCCCTGAGCGCCGGTGAGCGACTGTCGATCGACGGCGGGCGCATGAAGGTCGTCGCGGTGAGCCGCCGGCGGCTCGCGGCCGATCTCGCGTGGCGCCACGGGGCGCTGGTGTTTGACGATGAGCCGCTCGCGCAGGCGGCCGCCGCGGTCGCTCGCTACACCCGCGCGCGCATCGTGCTCGAGGGGCCGGTGGTCGGGCGGCTGCGCATCAGCGGCCGGTTCAGGACCAACGATGCCCCCGGGTTCTTCAAGGCGCTCGCCACCGCACTGCCCGTGCGGGTCATCCACCGCCCGCCGAACCGAATCCTCATCGAGCCGCGCTAGTCTGCCGCAGGGGCGAGCCGCGCCTGAGGGCAATTTTGTTGCCTGAACGCAACGAAACTGCCCTGTGCGCAGGTGCGGAAATTGCAGCGTCTGACACAAGACCGGCGCCGGGAGTGGCGGATTTTTCCCGTTCGCCCGTCGTCATGGCTAGAGCCCGCCGGATCCGCCGGCGCGGCTCCCGGACGCGGCATCGAGGCCCGGGCGGGCGGGCCCCAGGCCGTGCGAGGGGGGGCAGTGCATCGACCGAGGCGGGCTGGCGGCGCCGGCGCGCCCGTTCCTACAACATCTTGGGAGTCAGATCATGATGCGTACAAACCACCTGGTGGCCCTGGCGGTGGCGGCGAGCCTCGGGTCGAGCGTCTCCGGCCTCGCACCTGCCGCTCAACCGGGCGCCGCCCCTCCCGGGCAGCTCGCCGAGGTCATCGTCACCGCGACCAAGCGCAAGACCCTTGCGCAGGATACGCCGATCAGCATGACGGTGCTCACCGCCGCCGACATCGCCAATCGCGGCCTGACGGATTTCAACACCCTGGCGCAGGGCGTTCCGGGTCTTGCGATGCGCACCTCCGGTCCGAATGAAACCGAATACGAGATGCGCGGCTTGAACTCCTCCGGCGGCAACACCTCGATGGTCGGAGTGTACCTGGACGATATCGCACTCTCGGCTCCCGCCTCCGAACAGCTCGGCAAGGTGATCATCGATCCCAACCTCTACGATCTGCAGCGGGTGGAGGTTCTGCACGGACCGCAGGGGACGCTGTACGGATCGAGCTCCATGGGTGGAACGATCCGGCTCATTCCCGCCATGCCGCAACTGAGCACTTTCGACGCCAGCGGCGAGACGATCGTCTCGGACACCGGCTCCGGCGGCAGCATAAACTTCGCGCAAAACGGCATGGTGAACCTGCCGCTCGGCTCGACGGTCGCCCTGAGGCTGGTCGGTTCCGCCTCCTCGACCAGTGGCTGGCTCAACCGCTACGTTCTCGCCGACAACTCCGTGCAGTCGGACACCTGCGCGAGCACTCCGTGTTACCGGCCCGGCAATTTCTACACGGCGCCGATCAGCTCGACCACCACGGGCGTGAACTCCTCGACGGACAATTCGTTCCGCGCGATCCTGCTCTACAAGCCCAACGACCGGCTCACGATCATACCGATGATCATGTGGCAGAAGGACACGGCCAACGCGCCGAATGCGGTCGACGTCAACGGCTCCCCGGCCAACCCGACCATGCCGAATCCGAAGGGCCATTACGAGATCTACCAGACCTCCGAGCCGCAATGGGATCGCTTCACGCTGGGCAGCTTCAAGGTCGAATACGCGGTCACGCCGGACATCGGCCTCACCTCGATCACCGGCCTGTGGTCGAATCATTCCCTGTTCTCGCAGGACGGCACCGAGGAAAATGAGAGCTCCTCGGGTCTGGGGTCGGCCACGCAGGCCTATCCCTACAACGTCAATCCGTCCGATCCCGCCTACCCCTACCCGTCCCCGAGCAACGACGGCTTCGGCGGCAACGGGCTCGGCCCGACCGGCCCGGGCCCGTTCGGCCCCGGGGTCGAGGAGCGGGATTACACCCGCCAGGTGAGCGAGGAGTTTCGTCTCGCCTCCACGGGCGGGGGACCGCTGCAGTGGCTCGCGGGATACTACTACCAGGACCTGGAGTCCGAATGGGACATGTGGTCGGTCATGCCGCAGGCGGGCGCTCTCGCCAATATTTACGTCGACTACCAGCCGCAGACCATTCTGCAGAACGCCTTCTTCGGCAACATCTCCTGGGAGTTTGCCCACGGCCTCACCGCCTCGGCGGGAGTGCGCTGGTACCACTACTCCTATGCCCAGAGGAACACCGAGTGGGGCGATTTCACCCCGTACGGCTTCGAGAATCTGCTGAGCGGCACGCCGACGGTGGCCGGAAACACCAGGGCCTTGGTCACCAGCGCGGGCGGCAGCGCGAGTGGAACCAATCCGCGCTTCAACCTCACCTGGCAGATCGACTCCGATCACATGCTGTACCTCACCATCGCCAAGGGCTTTCGCCTGGGCGGCACGGATCAGCCCTTCGTCGGCTACAATCACCCGGTGACGCCCGCGGACTGCCAGGCGCCCTCGTCGCTGGTGGTGATTCAGCAATGCGGCCTGCAGGCCAAGCTTTCCGCCACGCCCACCCAGGCTGGCACCACCTACACGCAGCTCGCCAACTTTCCCAATGTCAACTCACAGGGCGTGCCGCAGTTCAGGTCGGATTCGGTGTGGGACTACGAGATCGGAACCAAGAACGAGTTCTTCCACCATCGCGCTCTCTTCAACATGACGTGGTATTTCGAGCGTTGGATGAGTCCGCAGATCGCGACGAACATCGCCGGCTTCGGCTTCACCGTGAACGGCGGTGACGCCAACATCTACGGCATGGAGACCTCGTTCCGCGCCGATCTCGGCGACGGCTTCGATTTCGCGACGGACTGGGGGTACACGCACAGCAAATTCCTGACCAACAGCGCCATCGACGGCATACCCGCCGGATATTCCGTGCCGGATACGCCCAAGGTCACCGGCTCCGTGTCGCTCAACTACCATCACTACCTGACGGACGAGGCGACGTTCATCGGCAATGCCACCTACAGCTATGTCGGGTCGCGGTACGACCTGCCGTACGGCGTCACGGTATATCTCAACAACATCAACCAGACCGAGATCAATCTGCCGTCCTACGGGATATTGGATCTGCGCGCCGGGATTCGCACGGCGAGATGGACCGCGGCTCTGTTTGTCGACAACGCGACGAACAAGCAAACGCTGCTCGATCCGCTGCCGCAGATCAACATTGCGATTCCGCAGTACACGCGCTTCATCGTCAATCAGCCGATCACGTATGGCATGGACGTGAGCTACCGCTTCGGGAAGTAATCGGGAGGGGGGCGAGGCGCTGCGGGCGCCCGCGGCGGCGGCGATGCCTGCGGATCGAGGCATCGCGCCGACCGCTGCGGCGCTCGCGTGCACCCCCCTCAGGCTGGAGCGATCGGGGCGGGGCGGTGCGCGCGGCGTGGGCCGTGCAGTGCAGGCAGGGCGCTTGTCAAGAGCAGGGCGGACGCGCCATCATGGCTCGGCCAATGGAGGGGCATGATTCGGCTGGGCGGGGGAAGGAGCCTGGCGCCGTGGTCGCTGCTCACAACTGATACATCAAATAATATCAAGTAATTACAAGCGACTCTTCAAGGTGCTGTGCACCATGGGTTCACCCCGCCCCGCGGGGGCCCGGCCGACTCGCCGGTCCGGCGGGCGCCTCCGGGGCCTGTGGCTGTTGGCCGCGATCGGCTGGGTCGGCTCCCGGGCGCAGGCGGCCCAGTCCCTGCATCGCTTCGATATCCCGGCGAGGCCGCTCGCCGCGGCGCTGACCGCCTTCGCGCGACAGGCCGATATCACGTTGCTCTCCTCGGCGGGCGCCGTGAGGGGCCTGCGCGCGCCCGGACTTCAGGGCTATTTCACGATCACGCGGGCGCTGCGGCGTCTGCTCAGCGGGACGGACCTTTCGTTCCGGCTGGTCAGCGGCTCGGCGATCGCCATCGTGCCGCGCACGCCCGCTCGATCCTCCGGGCGCCCTGCGGGCACAGGGACCGTGCGAGCGCAGACGTCCCTCCCGCGGCGCCTCACACGCACACCCAAGCGTGCGCGGGGCACGCGGCGGCGGTGGAACAGGCTCAGCCCTCAGCCCAAGCACCTCGCCCAGATCATCGTCACCGCGACCAAACGTGCGACCACCGTGCAGAGCACGGCGGCGAGCATCACGGCAATCACCGCCTCGGAAATGGCAAGGCGGGGATTTACGGATTTCGATTCGCTTGCCCAGTCGATCGCCGGGCTCGCCATGCGCACCGCCGGACCCGGACAGACCGAATTCGAGATGCGGGGCCTGAACTCCTCGGGCGGCAACACCTCCATGGTGGGCCTTTACCTCGGGGAGGTTCCGCTGTCCGCGCCGGCCTCGGCGCAGCTCGGCAAGGTGGTCATCGATCTTGACCTCTACGACCTGAACCGGGTGGAGGTGCTGCGCGGCCCGCAGGGCACTCTCTATGGCGCAAGCTCCATGGGCGGCACCATCCGCCTGGTGCCGAACGCCCCGAGGCTGAGGCGGTTCGAGGCCGCGGGCGAGACGATCCTCTCCGATACCGTCTCGGGCGGCGGCGTGAATCGCACCGAGAACGGCATGGTCAACCTGCCGCTCGCAAGCTCGGCGGCGCTGCGGATCGCCGCCTCCCTGGAGCGGCAAAGCGGCTGGATCGAGCGCCGGGTCATCGAAAACGGGGCGGTCGCGGTCGATGCCGGCACTTTCCCCGCGGTGTCACGGCCCACGAATTTCTACACCGCCCCGCTGCAGGAGAGGATCGGCGGAGTCAACACGACCGAGGTGGACCTGGTGCGCGCCTCGATGCTGTGGAAGCCCGTGAAGCACCTCTCGATCCTGCCGCTTGCGATGTATCAGCTCACCCGCCAGGGCGCCCCCGACGCCGTCGATGTCAACGGTGCTCCCACCCATCCGGTGATGCCGCGCATCGAGGCGCACTGGCAGATCTACGCCACGCCGGAGCCCCAGCGCGACCGCTTCGCGCTGGCGAGCCTGACGCTCGTGTACCGGCTGCCGGCGATCAAGGTGATCTCGGCGAGCGGCTATTGGAATCGCGACACCCGGGTGTCCCAGGACGCCACCGAGGAAACCGCCGCATCGCTCAACGCGACCTTCCCCGTGTACGGCGCTCCCGGGGGGCTCGGCCCGACCGGACCTGCGCCCGGCGCCCCGGGGGCGAGCGAGCGCGACCACACCCGCCAGGTGAGCGAGGAACTGCGCCTCGCCTCCACCGGCTCCGGAGCGCTCGAGTGGCTCGTGGGCGGGTTCTATCAGGATCTGCGCTCGACCTGGGATCTGTGGGTGCTCGCGCCCGAGGCCGCGCCGGTGCTCGGCGGACCGAATATCTACGTCGATCATCAGCCGCAGGACATCAACCAGAGCTCGCAGTTCGGCGAGCTCTCCTGGCGTATCTCGCCACACCTCACCGCCACCGTGGGACTGCGCCACTATCACTACAGCCTGACCCAGTCCAATCGCGAGTACGGGCTCTTCACGGTGTACGGCTTCGCGGGCAACGCGGTGCCGTACGACACCTCGGCCTCGAACGGCGCTGAAGGCACGGTGCCCGAGCTCGGCGTGAAATTCACCCTCGACCGCAACCACATGGTGTACGCCACGGTATCGAAGGGCTTTCGCCTGGGCGGAGTCAACCAGCCCATCCCGGTGGCGCATGCCACCAACGGCAACGCTGTGCTGGTGGGCAACGAGTGCGGCCTGCAGGAGAAGCTCCTCGGCCCGGGCCGCTGCAATCCCGATCTGCTGCTCCAGGCCCCGACCCGGTTCCGCTCCGACTCGGTATGGAGCTACGAGCTCGGGGAGAAATCCGCCTTCCTGCGCCGGCGCCTGACGCTCGATGTCTCGGCGTATTACGAGCGCTGGCTCCATCCGCAGCTCGCGACGAACCTCGCCGGCTTCGGCATCACGGCCAACGGAGCCGATGCCCGGATCGAGGGGATGGAGGCCGAGATGCGCGCGCTGCTGGGCAGGGATTGGGCCCTGCACGTAAACGGCGGCTACACCCATGCCCGCTTCGTCGATGGCAGCGCCATCATCGGCTATCCGGCCGGCACGCCGGTGCCCGATATTCCGAGCGTGACGGCTGCGGCGGACCTGCACTGGCGGGGCGATCTGTCCGCAACGCTCGCGGCGTTCGCCTCGCTGGAATGGGACTACGTGGGCTCGCGCACCGACGCGCCGTACGGGGAGACGATCACGCTGTGGAACATCGGCCAGTACATGGTGCACCTGCCCTCGTACAGCCAGGTGAACCTGCGCCTGGGGCTCGATGGCGGGCGCTGGAAGGCGGCGCTGTTCGTGGAGAACGTGACGAACGAGCAGGTGCTGCTCGATCCGCAGCCGCAGATCGATCTGCAGACGGCGGCATTCACCCGCTACACCGTCAACCCGCCCCTCACCGCCGGGCTCGACCTCACCTGGAGGCTTCGCTGAATCCGCGGCGGTCCGAGCCGGCGCGGGCGCTCATGGGTGCGCGCAGAGCGCGCTCCTTCAGAGCGCGCTGAAGAGGCTGCCGACCAGATCGCTCGCGAGCCCGAAGCCCGCGCCCATGCCGAGGCCCGACATGACGTTGCTCATGAAGCCCCCGCCGGAGCCGGCGTAGGACTGCTGCGACCAGCCGCGGGTCTGGTAGGTCTGCTGGGGCTGGGAGTTGATGTGCGTCTCGAGCGAGTGGATGTACTCGGCCATCTGCTGGATGAGCGCGACCGAGGACTGGTTCTGCTGCTGCATGGCGACCGCCGCCTCCCGCAGATCGAGCATCAGCTCGCGCGAGAGCGAGGGGTCGGTCACTTTGGACTGCAGCTTGTCGGCCAGCTCCTTGAATTCCTGGGCGACCTGATTGGCCTGATTCTGCAGCTGGATGGCTTGGTTTTCCGCGGTCTGGTAATCCATGGCGTGCTCCGGTAGATATCCGCAGGTTCGACCCGCGGGAAACGGTTCGGTTCCGGCAGTGGTGGGGCTGGGCCGTGCGGTTTCAAGTCCGCGGCGCTCGCCTGTGTAGCCGGCCGGCAATTGCCGCGAGCGCACCCGCATCAGCCTCACCCGCAAGCTCTACCCCGTGCCGATCAACGGGCGGGTGGCACTTCTTGCCTGCGCCGGCGGGCACGAGCGGATCGGCGAGCCGCGCGAGGCGCTCGTGCCGGTCGCGGCGGGACGGGGCATCGACCTTGCCCGCAAGCGGTCCAGCCCATCGAGGCGTGCAGGCGCGAGCAGCGCGCCTCGCGACCGAAGCGAGGGATCCCCGGCGAAGCCCCCGCCCGCAGCGCAGCACGCGGGCCGATCGGGAACCCCGAGGTCGGAGCGCCTATTCGCTGCCCCAGCAGGTCTCGCTTGTGGCGGTTCCCTCGGAGCTTTGCTCCCCATTGCTCTGAAGGATGAACTTGGTGCACTCCGTGTCGGAGGCTTGCGGGGAATTCGCCGCCGGCGTGGCCGCGATCGTGTACTCATCGGCCGCCGTCGGCTCCACGGTGATGTCGTAGTAGCCCTCCGGGGAGGCGATCGGACCGGCGGCCACCCCCGTCACGCCGGTCGGGACCGTGGTGGTGAGGCAGTCCTGGTAGTTATAAGTCTGCGAGTAGCACCGCTGCAGGATCTGCGCGTCGTTGAACATCGTCGTCGTTGCATCGGTGCGATCGGAGCGCTCCACGTACGCCCGGTAGGCCGGAATCGCTATGGCCGAAAGGATGCCGATGATGGCGATGGTGACCATCAGCTCGATCAGCGTAAACCCGCGCGAGGCCGCCGCCCGCGGCGCCCTTGCCCGCAGGCTAGCGGCCGCGGGCTGCATGGACCGCCACCACTTGCGCCGACTTCGAGTCCGCCGGCGCATCGAGTATCACCCGCACCCTCTCGCCCTGGATGATGTCGCTCACCTGCCGCTTCGCGAGGCTGCCCGGGGCGATCCGGTAGGTCCGGCCGTTCACCGTGATGCTCTGACCGATCGGCACGGCTGTCACCTCGCCCGATATATCGTAAACGAGTTTGTTCGCCCGAGCCGTGCCGGGCGCAAGGCCCACCGCAAGCGTCACGGCCGCCACGGCCGCTGCGAGGTCTCTCGTGCTCATCTTGCTCTCCTCACCGTAATGGTAGCTCGCAAGGGGCGCTCCCGCGAAGGTCATTGGTTGCGGATTTCCCACCAGGCCGTGCGGCCCATTCCGCCAATCCTCGCGAGCTTCGTCAAAATGGGGTCATTGTTCGAGACGCCCGTGCCGCTTCCCGTGACGTAGCCGGTGTCCGCGCCCGCGCTGGTCGGTCTGCCGGACTCATTGACGAAAATGGCCTGATTGGCGGCGCCGAACGAGCCCGAGGCGGTGCGCGGCCCCGACGCATAGACATTGCCAAGCGACACGCCGGACACGTTCGGCTCGGTCGAGGACACCGTTCCGCTGTCGGTCGCATCCAAGATGGGCACGGGGAACAGGCCGCCGTCGCGGTAATCGAACGCATACAGCCAGGAGTTGAACCCGCCCTCACAGCTGATTCCCGACGGCTGATCGGTCGTGACGAACAGAGCCCCGTCGATGAGAGCCGGCTCCGTGACGACCGCCTCGCCCGGGGAGAGGCTGAAATCAATGTACCAGCCCATCTTTGACGGCAGGTCAACCTGATTTGATGTGACCGTTCGAGCATCGACCGTGGTGCCGTTGACGGTCGTCACCGTAGTCGCGGTGATCGTCTGCTGCACGAGCTGCGAGCGCGTGATGACCGAGCCGTTGGGCATCGCATCGTAGAGGCCATACAGGCTCTGGACCTGGGTGGAAGCGAGGTCGCTCGTGGTCAGCAGCTGCCCGGTGCCGACGAACACCATCAGTCCCGGCAGCCGCGGGAAATCCGGATTGAGGGTCACGATGGGCGCCATGGTGATCGGCTGCGGGTTGCCCGAAGAATCGACGGCTTTGAACAGGAGCGAAGCGGTCCAATCGGCCGGGTTGCTGTTCGAGAGGTCGACGCGCCAGACATTGCCCTGCAGATCGCCCGCGTACAGTACGTTCGCGCCGGTGAGGCTGCCGCTGCTGTTCACCACCGTGACGGCGGAGAGCCCGTTCGGCTCATTGGGATTGCAGGCGCTCGTATCGAAGCTGCACAGGTCGATCTTCGCCGCCACCGCGCCCGTCTGGGGGTCGAGCGCGTAGAGGTAGGGGGTCTCCGAGGCGCTGTCGTAGCCATTGCCGAAGAACACGAATGTCCCGGCATTCGTCGTGGCGACCTGCGGGGTGCCGAACGTGTAGCCCAGATCGGTGTCGGTGAACTCCCAGAGCACGTTCTGTGCGACGCTCGATTCGGTGGTCATGGCGGCCGGATTGGTCACATCGAGCGCGAAGACGCTCTCGCCGCCTGCCCCCTCTCCGCTCACGAGGACCGTGTGCCAGGAGCCGTCGCCGAACTGCACGTCCCAGGCGCCCGCGGAGCCGTCGACGAAGAACAGGTGGTTCTGGTTGTAGAGCGGGTAGGTGAGCTTGATCAGATTCGGAAACACGGCATTCGGAATGTAGGCGAACAGCTCCTGGCCGGTCTGCGCATCGAACGCATGCAGCATCCCATCGTTCGCTCCCACGTAGATGACCGGCGTGCGGTTCGCATACTGTTGCTCAAACTGCGTGTACGAGGCTCCCTGGTACGGCCCGTTCGGCGGCCCGACGTAAAGCGGGGCACTGTCGACGATATCGCCGAGCACGTGAGAGCGCGTGCGATACGGCCCGCCGTTCACCTGCTCGAGCGCCCGGTCGCCCCTCAGGTAATCGAGCGCGTCCTGGCCGCTCGGGTCCGCCGGATTGGTGCTGAGCTGCTGCCCGAGTGCCGTGGTGCTGCCGATGCCGGAGGTGGGACTCCCGGAGGTCCACTCGAACGGGATGCCGGATTTGCTCACCGGATCCCAGGTCGCGATCAGCCTCGATTGCCAGGGAAGGGCGTCGAGCTGCGCCTGCGCATTCCAGACGGCATCCGAGGGATTCGTGTCCACGACCCCGGTCGCGGGATTGATCGGAAACGCATACAGGTTTCCCGTCCAGTCCTGATAGGTGTCGGAGGTGTTGAACTGGGCCTGGAAGGCGAGTGAGCCCACGTGAATGCCGGTGGAGTTGACTGCCGAGGAGGAAACGGACTGCGTCGCCTGCTGGACCTGAGCCAGGATGCCGTCGAGATCCTTGACGAGCGTGGTCGGATCGGTGGCCGCGAAGTAATTCGAGGTGCCGCCCGCGATCGCCATGGCGGTGAGCACCTGGCTCGCAACCGATCCTGTCACCCCGGAGCCGAGACCGACGATATACGTCTTGATGCCCGCCTGTTTCAAGGACTGAAGAGTGGCGATCGTATCGAGCACCGCCTGATCGTTGGTGCCGCTCGCATCGAGCGATCCGTCGCTGTTGAACGCCACGGTCTCGCCATACTCCTCGGCCGCCGTCGAGCCCGGCGGCGGCCAGGAGGCGCCGGAGAGGTCCTTGGTCGGCAGCCCGTCGGTGAGCAGGATGACGTAGCGCTGGGCCGTGCAGCCGTTCGAGGAGGGCGGGTTCGCGTACTTGAAGTAATTCAACGCGTTGCCCAACAGCCCCGCGAGCGGGGACTGCTCGGCGCTCGCCTTGATCTCGCTCGTGCCGGTCGAGTTGGTCTCGGGCGCGAGATAGGGTGTAAAGTAGGAGAGCGCGGTGCTGATGGTCGATGGCGTCGGACTCTGCCCGGCCTCACCCTGCGCGAAGGTGACGAGCGGCGCCCAGTACCCGCCGCTCGGCGGCTCGTAGGACTGAGAGGTGGCGTCAAAGCCGAATCCCCGCGCGATGTACATCGTCTGCGGCGAGTAGGGCACATAGCCCGCGTTCGTCGGGGTGGTCTCGGTCGCGCAGTAATTGACCTGTCCGGAATAGGACTCGGAGATGTTGTTCGGGTTCGCGTTGTAATCAGCCAGATCGTAATTCGGCGGCCAGGGGTTCGCCGGGTTCGGGCCTCCGTATACCAGGCAGACCGGATCGATCTGATACGGCGACGCATACAGCACGTCGTTGATGGCGGGATCGTCGCTCGTGTCGCTCACCTGCATGTAGGGGGCGGTCGCGAGGGTAAGTCCGCCCGCTATCGTCACCTGGCCGCTCGCGGCTATGTTCGCGCAGTCCTGGTAGACGGTATTTCCCGATGAGAGGTTGGTGTAGTCATAGCACGGATTGGCTATGTAGCTGTCGCCCGAGGTCTGCGAATTGGTGAACACGAACGGGCCGTCCGACGGGCTCATGGCGTAAAGCCACGTCTGGTACTCGCCGAGGTTCGATGTCTGATAGTCCATGAGGGAAAAATCCGTATCGGCGAGAAACGACTGCAGCACCGATGCGATGGCGGCCTTGGCCACATTGAGGCGGCTCGCGGAGTTGTCGCACAGCTCGCTCGAGTTCGACGGGCAGGGCACCGTGTTCGGTGCGCTGCCGCCCGATCCGGCATCGATCGGGGGCGTGAAGCCGGCCGGCACCGAGTAATCGACCGGCGAGCTCGAGCTCGCCAGGAGGGAGTCCCCGGAGCCGAGCGAGCCCGCGCCGGTCATGATCGCGCCGGCCAGCGTGCCGTCCATGGATTGTGAATTGCCGATCGCAATGACGACCTGGGGATGGGCGGGTATCGTCACCGTAAGCGGTGTCTGCGCGAGATTGAGCGAGGGCGCGGCCGCAAATGCGGTGCCGGAGGTCCATGCGGCGGCGAGCGCGGCGAACAGCAGCCGGCGCGCAATGCCTCCCTGGTACAGCCTGCGATGCGCTGAGTTGCGGGTGCTCATGACTCACTCCACCATGTAGTAGATGCTGCGCAGGGCCGCGCTGCCGGTCTGGTCGGCGCCCGTTGCGACGGCGGTGATCTGATAGACTTCCACCGTTCCGTTGCCGCCGTAACCCCCGTCGCCGAGCTTCATGCCCGACCGCAAGCCAAATCCCGTGAGTTTCTCGATGATGAATTCCGGCGGCGCGGAAACCGAACCGGGCGCCAGGCCGTTGTAGGTGAGCACCGCTGTGCCGGGATCCTGCCAATTGATGAGGGAATACTGGCTGCCCTGCGCCGGATCGAGGGTGTAGAGCCCCGCGCCATTTTGGGAAAAGTCGGAATACTGGGGGTTACCCGTCCGCAGGTTCATTTGAGCGAACCGCAGCGCCGCTCCGGCGGCCTCGAGCGCGAGGTCCTGGTTGGCGTCGTTCTCCGCCATCCGCTCCTCGGTGGTCTCCATGCGGGCGAGCATCACGGCGAGCAAGGTCAGCACCAGAAGGAAAATGAGCGCGACGAACAGTACGGCGCCGCGTTGCCGTGGTGCGGGGGCTGTGGGTCGGGTTGCCTGGGCGGTCATGGCGGATCCGGGAAGACTCAATTGGTGGTGTCGCGCAGCGACACGGTCGTCTCGAAGACCTGGCGCATGCGCGTATCGATGGGTGCAGTGACTCGTGTGCCGAGCAGGTCGAACGTGCGCGCCTGGGTGGGCATTGGAACGGCGCCAGGAGGGCTTGCGACCAGCAGCGCGATCTTGATGCTGATCACACAGTTGAAGTCGACCGGACCGGATCCGGGCAGCGGCTGGCAGTCCGGATTGCCCGCCTCGGCGGCGGAAACCTGGTCGGCGGTGACGTATTCGGTGGCGGCCATCGAGCCGTTGGTGTCTACGCCGTAGAGAATCTGCATGTTCTCGACATCCGGCACGAGCTCCGCCGGCGGGGTATCAAATTGCGGCTGCCCGGCGCTCGAGAAGGTGTAAAGGGCGCCGTCGCCATCCCTTCCCGTGCCGATGTAGAAGACGATGGTGTCGAACACCCCCACCTGCGAGCCGGCGCCGAAGCTCTGGCCCAACGACTGGTCGAACCGAACGGTGTCGCCGCTCACGTCGTCTATCTCATCCACCACGGATTGAGCGCAATTCGAGACGATCGCAGTCTCGCCTTGCCTCAGGCCGGCGGCGCTCTGGACGGTCACGGAGCTCGCCCCGGATGCTGCGGTCGTGTACACGGGATCGACCTCCGGGTAGGTGGTGTGCACCGCGATGGCATCACTGCCTTGGATCGGCAGTGCGGCGTCGTTTTTCATCTGGCCCTCGCTGATCACCGTGGAGTCGAGGGTGCCGCCAAGGCCGGCTGAAGTCGTCCAGTCCGACTGCGCAGTGACGCCCGGTGGATTTTCAGAGAGCGTGATGCTCGAGCCCGGACCCGTGTCTGCTCCATTGTATTGGGCTTCGTAGCCGGCGAGCGCCTCGCTGAAATCCTGCTGCAGCGGCGACTGGTTCACGCCCAGACCGCCCTTCACCACCATCTGCCCCCCCCACATGGTGCTGTTGCAGGCCATGTAGCCGGCGCCGCGCAGCGTCTCTTGCAGAATGTCGATCGCGATCCTGCCGTTGTCGGCGAGCTCGCCGATCGCCGCGGTATCCTTGGAAGCGGAATGGACGCTGACGAACGTGGCGATGACGGCACCGGTCACGATCAATCCCAGCGTCAAGGCGATCATCAGCTCGATGAGCGAGAAGCCCCGGGCACCGCTGCGCGCGCGCGCTCGCGACTCATGGCCATGAGTGATCAGGCTCACAGCGCGCTCTCCAGGGTGAAGGTCTGGGTATCCGGCGTCGTGTCCGTCGCCGTCCCGTGGGCGTTGCTGTCGTTCACCAACGCCCATTGCGCGACGCTGTCGTCCCACTGAATCGTAATGGTCGCGGTAGCGACTTGACCGGAAGCGGGCGCAGGGGTGATGGCCACCTGGCCGTTGCCCTGCGGAAGCGCGCTGGCGAGCTGCGCCCGCCAGCGGTACAGGTCGTACTGTGCCATCTCGGCAGGCGTACAGTCGCTGCCCAAGGCATCGCACATGATGGTCGCGTTGGGAGATTGGCTGAGCGAGAGCTGGTATCCGCTCGTCGTGCTCGCGTAGGCGCGGTTCGCCCGCATCGCATCGAGAATCGAATAGGCAAGGTTGGCGGCCTGGGTGCGAAAATAGGCGCTGTCGTTCGCCGTTACGGCGGCGAGCACCAGTTTCGCGACGCCGAGCATGCCGATGCTGATGACCAGGACCGCGACCAGCACCTCAACCAGGGTGAAGCCGCCCACGCGCGCAACGGCGCCACCGCCGGCGGCGCATTGCCTGCGCGCAGTCGCTGTATCGGCTGTGGCCGCGGCAACCGGACCGAAGAGCGCCGGCAGCCTGCTCGTGGGATCGCGGGTGCGCACTGAAATCGACCTCACAGGTGACCTCATGGGCAGGTGAGCGCTTGACCGGTCATCGTCTGGCCGGGTTTCGGGGAAGCCTGGGCCGCGCCCACCGCGCTCACTTCGATATCCCGGGCGTACTGCGCGCCACGGGCATCGCACAGCGTGAAATAGGTGGTGTTGTACAGCCCGGAGCCGGCCGCGGCCTCGACGAAGCCGTTTGGCTCGAAGGTGACCTGGGTGACCGCGGCGCCATTGAACGTCCCGGAGAGAGTGTTGCCGCCCGCGAGCGCAGATTTCACCTCTAGCACGGTGGGCGCCTGACCGGTCGTTGCGACGATCCAACCGGTGTTCCACGCCGTCGAATCGCTGCAGGTCGGGGTGGTGCTGGTGTCGACCGCCGAGGCGCACACCTCGACGTTCGCGTCTCTCTTGACCGCCTCGCTGCGGGCGTAGTCGAGGCTCGAGAGGAGCGAGTCCGCCTCGGCGTCCTCGCGGTTGTTCTGGATGAACACTCTCAAGGCCGGCACGGCGATGGCGAGCAGTATGGCGGCGACGGCCAGGGTGACCATCAGCTCGAGGAGGGTAAATCCCCGCCGCCGTCTCAGGCGAAAGTCTCGGCCCGATGTCGAATCTCGCACGGGTTCTGCCGCTCCCAAAATGCGTTAGGGGCGCAGTCTAATGAATCGCCACCCCGGATTCCGCGCCAAGGCGCCCATATTCGCGAGGCATCCGACCAGCGGGCATTGCCGGCGGACGAGCGGGCGCGGTGCGGGTCGGTGTGATGCAGTTCCTTGACTTGCCACGCGCACGGTGTGCGCCGGCGCGGCCGCCGGTGGATGAGGGCGGCCGCAAGCTGCGTCCGATCGCTTACGCCACGCAGGCAACTCGTGGGCGCAATGGTGGAACCGAAACGGAGCGGCCGGTGGCGGAGTACAGTCTCGTGCAGATGAGCACCGGCATCGCTGAGCGCGGTATGACATGGAAAGGAGCGGACAAGCCCGTGCCGCTGCCCGTCCGAGCGCTCGATCATGCGACCGGCGGCGGCTGCCGCGATACGCGCCATCACGTGCAGATCGAGCACGCGACCGACTTCTGCCTCCCATCCGGATTGGTGAGGCAGCCCTGTGCTGGGACCAGCCGGCGCGCCAACTCGGCACGGCAGAGCCGAGGTGGCTTGACGAGTGAGCCAGGGCTGTCGCGTGCGGCGGGAACTTCCACTCATAGTACGCATAATATATATTATGTTAAATTATAGATGCCGTCCTCCTTCTCCTCGACTTGTTGTGTCGGTCCGCCGCGTTACCGAAATCTGGTTGCACCGACACGCGTCAGGCAAGACGTGGAATACCGGACGGGTTCGCTGATCCACGTGCTCTCTTATACCGTCGTGTTTCTTGGCGCCGCCGTCAGTCAAGGATGAGGCGTGCGCGCGCGGGTCTCCAGAGTCCTCTTCGTACGGCCAGTGCGATCAGAACCAGAGCCATCGCGAGACACACAGCGACCGCAACGATCGATGCTTCGGGTCCGAATTTTCCGCCCGTCAGCAGCGTGGGTCCGCTCAGGGCAACGGCAAATGCGCCCTTGCCGGCCGAGAAGCCGGAAACGGAAACGCCAAAAACGCCGCCTTCGGTGAAATTCCACCCCAGATGCAGCCCGATCGCGAACCACAGGTTGCGCGTGAAAGCATAAGCTGCTCCGAGCAACAGCCCGGCCTCAAGCGCAATTGCCAGAGTCGAGAGTACCGTCGCACCGGGATTGAGGGCGTGCAGGAGGCCGAAGATGGCGGCCGAAAGGAGCAGCGCCCAGGCGGTGCCGAGACTGTCTTCGAGAACCCGGAACACGCCGCCGCGGAAGGCTAGTGTAGTGATGCGCAAATAGCTATACACATCTCAGGCGGCCTTCTTTCTCCGTCTGCGGACAGTACAACCGGGCTGGATTTGTTCCAACCGTCGGCGGCAGCGTTCGATTTTGGCGAGGATGTCCTCCGCGCGCGCCTGCCAGATGAAAGGCTTGGGATCACGATTCCAGGCCGCGATGAATTCCTCGATGGCGCCCACCAAGTCCGGAATGCTGGCGAAGCTGCCGCGCCGGACCGCTTTGCCGGTCAAATCGCCAAACCAGCGTTCGACCATATTGAGCCAGCTGGAACTGGTCGGAATGAAATGCACCTTGAATCGCGGATGCCGCGCCAACCAGCGTTGTACCTGCGGAGTCTTGTGAGTGCCGTAATTATCCAGAACCAAGTGCAAGTCGAGTTCCTGCTCATACTCGGCGTCGAGCTGATGCAGGAAGCGCAAAAACTCCTGGTGCCGATGCTGCGGGAAACAACGGCCGCTGACTGTGCCGGCTGCCACATTGAGGGCGGCAAAGAGCGTCGTGGTGCCGTGACGCACGTAATCGGGCGTCCACGTTCCGCAGCGTCCTCGCTTCATCGGCAGGCCTGGCTGCGTCCGATCCAGGGCCTGAATCTGGGTCTTCTCGTCCACGCACAACACCACCGCGTTCTGGGGCGGATTCAAGTACACCCCCACCACGTCCAGTAGCTTTGGCACAAACTGCGGGTCGCGCGAGAGCTTGAAGGTCTCCTGCCGATGCGGCTGCAACCCATGCTCCTGCCAGATTCGGCACACCGTACTCGCATCCACTCCCTGGGTTTTCGCCATTGTACGGGTGCTCCAGTGGGTCTGGCCGGCCGGTTTGCTGCTCACAGTCGCCTCAACTATCCGTTGCGCCAAGCCCGCCTGCGGCTTGCGCCCCCGTCCCTCGGCCACCTCCCACAAGCCTTCCGGCCCCTCGCGTGTGAAGCGCTCCCGCCATAGCCGGCACGTGTGCCGATTCAGCCCAAGCTCCTCGGCAATCTCCACATCCGCATGACCTTGATGTGCCAACAACACAATCCGGCAGCGCTTCACCACCTGCTGTGGCGTTCCGTGCGCCCGTAACCAGCCTTCCAACAGTTCCTGCTCGTCCGGTTCCAGCTTCAACGTCACTGCGGGGTTTCTGCTCACCCCAGCAGTATACCACAACGGGCGAAATATGTCTATCTATTTACGCACCACTACACTAGGAGGCGCCACTGCTTTTCCAGTCTCTCTCACATTTGGATCGCTCTCTCGTCGAAGAGCCATGTTCGGTCTCTCCACAACTTAGGCTACGACGGCGGTCCCGGAGGGGGCGATGGCGACACTGTCTTCGTCTACGCCTACCTCAAGACTTCCAGTACCGTCGAATAATTCCCCTACCGGTTCCCCATCCTGGCTAATCCAAGCCCCTTTAGGGCCGATCTTGAGGCGCAGGTCGACTTCCTCTCATCTCGGCCAGTATCGCGCCGCCGAAGGCTTCTCGGAGAGAGGCGGCCAGCGTCGGAAGCGCAAGCTTATTCATAGCCTTTACCATAAAGGCGTGTCACGTATATAATCTGGATGAATACTCAGGTTACCGGAATTTGTATTGGTATTTGACAGAATTCGCTGCGACGAGGCTCAAGTGGCTATTTGTAAAGGACTTGCGGGTTTATGGTCAAATCAGTCGTAAGCCATTGAGTTTTCTGGCTGACAGTTACCGGAATTTCGCTGTGCCGACATGTTGCAGGATTTGAAACCGGGCGCGCCGCCAGGCAAATCAGTTCGCTGAAGCCACTGACCGAGGACAGCAGCGGTTGCCTGTTGTGCAATCCGGCACCCGTGTCTACTGATCAGCTCCTGATACCGCAGCTGTCCTCCACCGCAAGCGCAATCCATAGGCCAGAGGCAGCCACGAGTACCGCAGTGATCCAGATCGCCGGCAGCGCGGCGTGCGAAAATTGAGCGATCGACCCGAGAAGCAGCGCTCCAATGGCATAGCCGGTATCACGCCAGTAGCGGTACGTGCCGAGTGCCTTGCCGCGAATGAGGGGTGGCGCCCGGTCGGACATCGCGGCAATCAGGTTCGGATACAGGAGCGCCATCCCGACGCCCATGATCACGGCAGCGGGCAGCCAGAGTCCCTCCCCTCGCCCAAACCCGGTCAAGGCAATTCCTCCGGAGAGCAGGAAGAAACCCGCGACCACCGGCCGCTTGCGACCGATGCGATCGGCCAGGTGCCCTGTCCAGAGCTGAGAGAGCCCCCAGATCACCGCGTACATTCCCGTCAACCAGCCGATCTGCACCAGTCCCGCGCCGTGCGCCGTGAAGTACAGCGGGAACATCACCCACACCAGGGTATCGGCGATCTTGTTGACCACTCCGCCCTGACACAGCGCGCTTCCCGCTCGGTCGCGAAAGGAAATCCTCAGGAAGGTGGCGGCAAGACTCGCCGACTCGCCGGCCGGCCCGGCTCCGTGCGTCTCGGCGTGTTCCGCATGGACCCACGCAAGGGTATCGCGCACTCGCACGAGCGACCCCAGCGCCACAGCGATCGTAACGAGACCAAACAGCAGCAATGCCGGCCGGGCGCCGAATCGGTGAGCGAGGTACGCCGCCCCAAGTCCGGCGAGACCTACGGCGATGTAACCGATGGCCTCGTTGATGCCAACGGCAAGCCCGCGCTGATGGTTGCTCGCCAGATCAATCTGGCTGGTGACGGTCATCGTCCAGGTAAAACCCTGATTGAGGCCGAGTAGCGCATTCGCCGCGACGATCCACCACCAGTTGGGCGCGAAGTAGATCAGCAGGGGAATTGGGATGGCGGCAAGCCATCCGGCGAGCAGGACGGGTCTGCGGCCGAATCGGTCTGCGAGGCCTCCGGCCACGAGATTGAGCGTGCCCTTCACTAGGCCGAAGGAGAGTACGAAACTCGCGAGGTAGAGAAAGGCACCGCGGGCCACTCCAAAATCGCCCGCAACGGTTGGCAGCACCGCGCGCTCCATGCCGATGACGAGTCCGACGAAGAACACCTGCACGGTCTGCAGGGTGAACTGCCCGAGATTGACCCGGATGCCCCGCGGGTGAGCAGCAGTCCCCGCGCCCGCTGTGGCGAGCGACACGAGTGCTACCTCGGCGCGCAAGCTCGGCCGGCGTTGGCCGCACGGTGCTCGGCAGCGTTCGCCGGGGCCGGTGGCGTCTCGCCCAGCATGATTTGCACGAACTCAGCCTCGTCGGTCGCCGCGAATGCCGCGTTGTATCGCCTCTCGAAGCCGATTGTCGAGGCGGGTTTGCCGCTCAAACCTCGGCCGCAGACTGAGCCGGCATACGCTCCAGGGAGCACCTCCACGTAGTCGGGCAGAGCCTTCAGACGCTGCAGGCTCCCAAAGAGCGCGCGCGCCCCTTCCGCCGCGCTGCTCGCGAGCTCCGTGCGACCGACATCGCCCGCCATGAGCGTGTGCCCGGTGAACACGAGCCAGGGTTCCTCGGCCCGGGTATGGTCGGTGACCAGCAGGGCAATGTGCTCGGGTGTATGCCCCGGTACATGCAGCACTTCAGCGGTCACGTTGCCGAGCTCGAGTACCGTGCCGTCTTCGACGGCATCGAAGGCGAAGTTCACCGGCGCACCACGGAAAAGGACGTACGCGGCGCCCGTGGCGGCGGCGAGCTCGCGCCCCGAAGAGACATGATCGGCGTGGATATGAGTGTCGATCACATA
This sequence comes from Pseudomonadota bacterium, assembly GCA_021792755.1. Lineage (GTDB taxonomy): Bacteria > Pseudomonadota > Gammaproteobacteria > Steroidobacterales > Steroidobacteraceae > 13-2-20CM-66-19. Next base: position 86,385 of record JAJYUA010000006.1, on the reverse strand, counting down.
ACGAATGCGCATGCCCGTTGACTTGCCGGCACGCTGGTAGGGCGCAATGGGTCCTACGGGATCGACCACGGCGGCGAGCGCCCGGCCGCCGCAGCCGAACACATACGAAAGCGCCACCGGATCGGCGCTGAGAAACTGGCGAACGATCATCGAACTCTCCTCGTCCGCCCTGCTCCAACGGCGGAACTTCTTGACAAGTTCAGGTCTTCAGCGCTATATATTCCAATTATTACTGGAATGATGCTAGCACGATGGCGAACAGCGGCGCAAAACACATCTTCGAGCAATTCGCGCTCGTCGCGCAGGCCATCGCCAACGGCCATCGCGTGGAGCTGATCGAGCTCCTGGCGCAGGGGGAAAGAGGCGTCGAGGCACTGGCCGAGCTTTCGGACCTGACGGTCACGAACGCTTCGCAGCACTTGCAGCTCTTGCGCCGGGCCGGCTTGGTGACCGCCAGACGCTCCGGCAAGCGGGTGCTCTATCGCCTAGCGGATCGGGACGTGATGGATCTGCTGACGGCGTTGCGCCGTACGGCCGAGCGCGGGGTTGCTGAGATCGATCGAATCGTTCACAGCTACTTTCATGAGCGCGACACCTTAGAGCCGTTGTCCCACGAGGAACTTGCCCGTCGGCTGCGGCGCGGCCTCGTGACCCTGATCGATGTGCGGCCCGCGGAGGAATTTGCCGCCGGACACATCCGTGGTGCGATCAGCCTCCCGCTTGACGAGCTGAAGCGCCGCCTGCACGAGCTGTCCACCGAGCGCCCGGTCATCGCCTACTGTCGCGGCCCCTACTGCGTCTTCGCCGTGGAGGCCGTCGCCGCGCTTCGGGCCAAAGGCTACGACGCGCGCCGCCTCGCGGACGGGTATCCTCAATGGTGGGCCGCAGGACGGCCCGTGGCGACGGCGGCATGAGCCAGGCGCAATTCGATCGCGATAAAGATCGCCTGCTAGCCGAGGCGTCAGCCGTGTCGAATGACCATTCCGAATCTCGGCGAGCGGACACCGTCGGGCGTGGCAGGTGGCTGGCGCCTGCAGGCACGATCATGGCGATGCTCACGTGCTACGGAATCACAGCGGTGCTGAGCATCCTGTCACTGATCGGAATCAGCATCGCCATTCCCTTCCGCGCGCCGGTCATCGTGTTCTTCTCCGCGCTGGCGGCCACCGGTCTCGTCGCCTCCTACCGGCGGGACCGAAACCGTCTCGTGGTGCTCCTCGGGGTGGCCGGATTCCTCCTCGTGACCGCGAGCAAATTGCTGCCACCGGGCTTGAAGGTCGAATCGATCGGCATCGAAGGCGCGGGCTTTCTCTGCCTGGTGGGCGCAAACATTCTGGTGCTTCGCGCTCGGCGGCAAGCGGGCCGGGCATGCAAGTCGCAATATGCGCGATAGCCGCGCATTGCAGGCCGGCTCCCGCGGCCAGATGCATTCAACGCTCGCGTCACCGGCTGGAATGCAGCGGATGAATACGCATTTATCCGAATTCCGTCGAGACGCCGTTCGCTCCAAAATCCGCGAGGTGCCCGTGGCAGACGTGTGGCGTGGACAGTCGCTCAAACCATTGTATAAACCCTCACGGTTGCGGGACGGGACGTATGAACAGAGCGTCAACGACTCTAACTTATGGAACGGGCGCTATTGGTCTGTCGCCTGCTTCGTCTTTGGCTCAACAGCTGCCTGCTCCTGAGCGGTATGTGTGCGGTCGCTACATGATGGATTGGGGCGGAGGGTGGTACGGCATGTTCTTGGGTCCGCTGTTTATGATCCTCGTACTGGCACTGGTGATTGCGGCCGCGGTTCTTCTCGTCCGCTGGCTTGCGGGTCCCTCTCACCCGATCCAGCCACCTCATGCACCACCCGGGCGCACGGCACTGGACATTCTCAAGGAGCGGTACGCGCGTGGCGAGATCGATAAGGAGGAGTTCGAGGATCGTCGGCGCACGCTCGGCGATTGACTGTCTTGAGCCATCGCTCACGGAGCACAGCGGGACCGTGATACTCCTCGCTGTCTGTCCGGTCGATGAGCTTTATCACGGTTACCTGCCTGGCGCGAGCAGTGTCCCGCTCAGGGAGCGAACGATGCAGCGGACTGTCGACCGTGCGGCATGACCAGCAGCGCTGACTGTACCCATTTACTCAGGAGCGGCTCGCTCGCCGGGCGAAGTGAGAGATGCATTATGAAGATACTTCTCATCCTTAACGACCCGCCCTACGGCACGGAGCATTGCTACAACGCGCTGCGCCTCGCACTCGCGCTGCAAAAGAAAGACACGGTCACGCAGCTTTCCGTCTTTCTGATGGCCGACGCGGTCGCCTCGGCCCGTGCCGGGCAGAAGACTCCGGACGGCTATTACAACCTCGAGCGCATGCTCAAACGCGTACTCGCGGGCAAGGGCCAGGTTCTCCTCTGTGGCACCTGCATGGACGCTCGGGGGCTCACGGAGGCAGAGCTCTTCGAAGGAGCCCGGCGAAGCACGATGGATGATCTTGCCACCGAGACGCTTGCTGCCGACAAAGTCATCGCTTTCTGATACCGTGCGCCGCATTTATCTCGATTACAACGCGAGCACGCCGGTCGATCCACGCGTCGCCGAGGCGATGCGCGCGGCGATTGAGGGCGCCTATGGCAATCCCTCGAGCCTGCACTGGGCCGGAACGCCTGCGAAGCGGCTCGTGGAAACGGGGCGCGAAGAGGTCGCCGCCCTCCTCGGCTGCACCGCAGAGGAAGTGGTCTTCACCAGCGGCGGGAGCGAGGCGAACAACCTGGCGCTCAAGGGCGTCTACTTCGCCGCCGGCGATCGGCCGGTTCACATCATCACGACGCAAATCGAGCATCCCTCGATCCTCGCGCCGTGCGCGTTCCTCGAGCATCGCGGCGCCCGCATCACGCGCCTGCCCGTCGATCGCACAGGTCTAATCAATCCGGACGATCTGCGACGCGCCATCGGCGCCGACACCCTGCTCGTCAGCATCATGCACGCGAACAACGAGATCGGGACGATCGAGCCGATCGAGGCGTGTGCGCGGATCGCCCGAGAGCGCGGTGTCCTCTTTCACACCGATGCCGCTCAGTCGGTGGGCAAGATCGTGACACGCGCGGAGGACCTTGGAGTTGATCTTCTGTCCATCGCCGGACACAAGCTCTACGCGCCCAAGGGGATTGGTGCGCTGTACATCCGCGCCGGAACGTGCTTGGAACCCCTGATCCACGGGGCGGGTCACGAGATGGGACGGCGCGCCGGTACGGAGAGCGCCTTGTTGGCAGGCGCCCTCGGCAAGGCTTGCGTGAGCGCACAAAACTTGAGTTTTGTACCCGAGATGCAGCGCCTGCGCGACCTCTTCTGGGATCGCCTTCAAGGACGGTTCGGCAGCCGGGTCGTCCTGAATGGGCATCCAGATCTGCGTCTGCCGAACACACTCAACGTCTCGTTTGTCGACCAGGTGGGCGCCGCCGTCCTCGAAGCGATGCCCGAGATCGCCGCATCGACCGGTTCGGCCTGCCATTCCGGGCAGGTGCTCCCGTCGCCCGTCCTTGCCGTCATGGGGGTGTCCCCCGAGATCGGGATGGGTGCGATTCGCTTCAGTCTCGGCCGCCACACGACGCAGGAGGAGATCGAGGCGGTCGTGGAGCACTTGGCTCGCGCGCTCGCGTGAGGGCGACGCCTGCGCCAATCCGAATCAGCCCAGCGGACTATCAGTCCTGGTGCGCGTCCGGGCTCGGCGCCATCACCGAGTCGCTCGAGCAGCGCGTGATCCTCGATCTGATGGGTTCTGTGAAAGGCGCCGATGTCCTTGACGCCGGCGGCGGCGATGGAACGTTCGCGCGCCTCATCGCATGCCGAGGCGAAGTGGTAACCGGTATCGATGCTGATCCTGCCCTGCTCGCACGAGGATAGGCGCCGCTACGATGACGTCCATCCGCACGGCCGCGCAGCCAGTGCGGACGGGTACGTGGTGACGTCAGCGGGCATGTACATTCCCGCCACCCCAGAGCAGCTGACGACTGCGGCGCTACAGCTCGGCGTGAGGGTTCATCTGATGAGCGGCTGCTCGCTACCCCTCGTTGTTGCCCTTAGACGATGTTCCGCCTCAAGTGCTGCGCTTCGGTACCGTCCTTCATGCGTTGGCCGTCCGGGCGGCGCTGGCGCGACGCTGATTGACGCCGAGCGCGCCTTCACGTATTTTACGTGAATGGCGGCTAAAGCGAACATCACGGTAGCGATCGAGCCCGGGCTTTTGAAGAAGGCGCGGGCAGTGGCTGCACGGCGCGGGCAAAGCGTGAGCGCACTGCTGGCAGATGAGCTGCGTGAGCTTGTCGATGAAGACGCGCGGTATGCATCGGCGCGCAGGCGGGCGCTGTCGCTCTTTCAGAATCCTCTGTCCCTGGGGGGAGTGCCTTTGCGGCGCGAAGAGCTGCATGAGCGCCGTCGCCTTCGTTGATAGCAATATCCTGATCCACGCGCACGACCTGGACGCAGGCGTGAAGCGTGAGCGTGCGACGGCGAGGCTGCGCGAGCTGTGGGATTCAGGGACTGGCCGGCTTTCCGTCCAGGTGTTACAGGAGTTTTACGTCAACGCGACGCAAAAGCTCGCTACGCCTATTGCACGTTCCACGGCACGAGAAGTCATCAAGACATATGGCGTCTGGGTACACCACGCCACGACGGTCGAAACCGTCACACGTGCTACAGAAATCTCGGATCTGGCCCGAATTTCCTTCTGGGATGCGCTCATCGTGGCATCGGCCGAGGAAGTCGATGCCGATGAACTCCTGAGCGAGGATTTCAACGATGGCCAGGCGATCGCCGGCATCAAGGTCGTGAATCCTCTGAAGGGTGACAACATGGTCAATGAGGCCCGGGGCGGCCGGTAGGCGGTTCTCCGAGTCGATGACACCGCAGGCGTCTCCGGGGGGCACGATTCATCTTGCACAGAATCGTGTGACACATCCTGTTACCGGGGTAGGCGCAACTTGCCGAACGGCGCAGGCCCGATCAGGCTCATCACCACCTGCGTGCGTGCCGAGTCGGCCGGCGCGGTCGGCTCATCGGCGAGGATGACGTGTGGAGTGTTGGAGATTGCGCGCGCGATCGGCACGCGCTGGGCCATGCCGCCGGAGAGCTCGGACGGATAGACGCGCATCTGGTGCATATCGAAATAATCGAGTAGCGCCTGCGCGCGCCGGCGAGCCTCCTTGGGCCGAGTTGCGGCGAGCTCCATTGCTTCGGCGACGTTTTCAGTGGCGTTGATGAATGGCAGCAGGCTGTAAGTTTGGAAGATGCAGCCGATTTTCCGCAGACGAAGCCGCCGCAGGTCGCGGCGAAGGAACCGCCCGTCGTAGACCGGCTCACCGTCAAGTCGCATCCAGCCGCTCGTGGGCTAGGTCACGCAGCCGATCACGTTGAGCAGCGTGCTCTTGCCGCACACGGAAGGGCCGAGCAGTCCGACGCGCTCGCCACCCATAACCGTGAGTGCGATATCGACGAGCGCATCGACGCGTGTCTCGCCGCCGCCGAAGTACTTGTTGATGGCGCGCAGCTCGATGCGGGGCTGCCTGGCGGCGGCAGTCTCAGCCACTTGGCCAGGGCCTCCGCCGCATTGACCTTGAGCGCAGCCCTCACGCCGAGCATCGACCCGGCAAGCAGACCGCGACGACGATGGTGAGAATGATCAAAAGGTCCCGCGGCTCGATCTGCACCCGGCTCGGGAACCGTCCTTTCACCTGCTCGATGAGCGCAAGACCGATCGCGAAGGCGCGCAGTCCGAGCGCGAGCGCCGGCGGCACGGCGAATTGCAGCGCCTGCGCGTCGAGGAGCGTCACCCAGCCCATCGGATCACCGCTTGAGCTCAATCCATCCCGCGCGTCAGTCCGACGACCGTGTAGGGGTCGCGGTAGGGTCCCAAGGGCACGGTCTCGCCGACTTTGAGGCCAGAGGCGGTGGCCGAACTACCTCAAAAAGGGATGGCAGGAGGCATTCTCGGGCGCCAAACACCCGCGGCTCGCCAGGAGCAGGCGCAAATACGATCCCGCCGGACTGTTCTTCTGCGACCATGCAGTCGGCTCGCAGGCGTGGACCAACGACGGCCTTACGATGCTCTCGGCCGCGGCCGGCCGCGTAATCCGGCTCACTCCTTACAGCTTGTCTGCCGCGCTCTACCGGAAAACCTGCGCGCCTTCGCTGGCGTGGCCGGCACCCGCGCGGCGTTCTCTACTCGTTCTTCTTTCGTACCCGTACGCTGGCGCTACGGTGCGCACTCTTTGCGGTTCCGCCGCTCGGCGATGCCTCACCCCCTTCGGCAGCGGTGTCCAGGCAGAGTGCCCGCTCCTTGATGCGTCGCAATACTGCCATGCAGCAGCGAAGGTCGCCTGCCGGCACACCTTCCAGCAGGTCGGCGTTCAGTTGCATCGCCACGGCGTTGATCTGCTCGAGCAGCGCGCAGGCCTTGCGACGAAGGTGCACGGTCTTGCTGCGTCGGTCTGCATCCGATTCGCGCCGCTCGACCCAGCCGTCAGCCGCCATGCGATCCAGCAGCCGGGCGAGCGTGGGACCTTCCACGCCGAGGCGAGCGGCCAGCTCGGTCTGGGTCATGCCGTCATCGGCGCAAGAAAGCTTCAGCAGCGTAATCCACTTCGCCTGGCTCAATCCCAGCGGTTTGAGGCGCTGATCGAGCCGGTAACGCCACGCACGCCCGGTTTCACCGAGAAGCGCACCGATTCCCGGATCCTCGGAGGACTTAGGCAACCCGCGCAACTCCTCGTTCGACCGCCGCACCGGCCCGCCGTGCGCAGCCCTCTCCATCCTCGCAAAGGCGGCGCATATGAGCCGCCTCAGCGCGCCGCCCACGCGCCTGTAAGCCGACCCCGAGGGTAAATTGAAACCTCATCCGGCAGCCCAGGCATCGCAGCGCGTAAACGCTTTCCCCTGCCGCTCTCGCGTTGTGATTACCCTCACGGCTTCGCGTCCGCAGCGACGCTGGTGCGCCGGTCCCGCGCCAGGTACGTGTACACGACAGGCACCACATACAGCGAGAACAACGCGCCAATGGCGAGGCCCGCGGCAATCACCAGCCCCATATCGAAGCGGCTCACCGCGCCGGGGCCGGTCGCAAAGACGAGCGGCAGCGCGCCGAAGACCATTGCGCCGGTCGTCATCAGAATCGGACGAAGACGGATGCTAGAGGCCTTCTCTACCGCAGCGTTGCGGTCCAGGCCTTCGCTTTGCTGGATCACGTTGGCGAATTGCACGATCAGAATGCCCTGCTTGGTGATCAATCCGATGAGGGTGATCAACCCGACTTCCGTGTAGATATTGATCGTCGCGGCGCCGAGGTACAGGAACACCAGGGCTCCCGTGATCGCCATGGGCAGCGTCACCAGAACGATCAGGGGATCTCGGAAGCTCTCGAATTGCATGGCGAGCAGTAGATACACCAGTATGACGGAAAGCGCAAAGCTGATGATGATCGCGTGGCCCTGCTGAATGTACTGCCGTGATTCGCTGGCATAGTTGATGCCGAACCCGGGCGGAAGGATCTTCTTCGCCTCCGTCTTCAGGTACGTCAGCGCCTGTCCGAGCGTCACGCCGGGCGCCATGACCCCCTGGATCGTCGCGGAGTTCAGCTGCTGGAACTGCGGCAGGAATTCCGGTTGCACCTCCGTGCGCACGCTCATCAGCGTCGAGAGCGGAATCAGCGCTCCCGTACCGCTGTGGATGTAGTAATCCCGCAGCATCGAGGGATGAGCACGGAACCGGTTCGAGACCTGCGGGATGACCTTGTAGCTGTGGCCGGACATGTCAAACCGGTTGACGTAGTTGCCGCCGAGCAAAGGCTCGAGATTGTCGGCAATGTCGGCCATATTGATGCCGAGGTCGCCGGCAAGATTGCGGTTGACGTGCAGGACGACTGCGGGGGAGTCATAGCGCAGATCCTTGGTCAGGAACGCGAATCGACCGCTTTGCATCGCCTTGCCGATGAGAGCGTTGGCCACCTGATCGATCTTGCCGAAGCGGCTGCTTGAGGTGATGACGAACTGCACCGGAAAGCCGCCTGCGGAGCCCGGCAGCGTCGGTCTGGGGAAGGCTGCGGCCTGCACGCCGGTGAGGCGATTGAGCTTTTGCTGCACCTCAGGCATCAGCGCCATCTGCGTCTTGGAGCGCTCACTCCAGGGCTTGAGCTTCATCCCGCCGATCAGGGCGTTATCGGCCGCCCCGCTGAGGGATATGCCGTTGATCTGGAAGACCTGTTTGGTCTCCGGAAAGCTCCTGAAAATATGCGCGATCTGGCGGGAATAGTGATTCAGATAATGCAGCGTCGCCGTCGCGGGGCCGGTCGCCGAGACCAGGATGAGTCCCTGATCTTCGGTCGGCGCCAGTTCGCTCGGTGTGCCGAAGAACAATACCGGAATCGACACGAGGACCACCGCGGACACCACCAGTGCGGCCGAGCGATACTTGAGCACCGCCGCAAGCGAGCGATCGTACGCGTGGCGCAGACGCTCGTATCCGGCATCGAGCGCATGGGCGAAGCCATGCGACGGTGACGGCCGCAGCACCTTTGACGAGAGCATCGGCGAGAGCGTGAGTGCGATGACGGCTGAAACCGCAACCGTGAAGACAAGCGTGAAAGCGAACTCCGAGAACAGGCTTCCGGTCAATCCGCCGGTCAGCGCGATCGGCGCGAACACGGCCGCGAGCGTGGTCGACATCACGATGATCGGGCTGCCGAGCTCGCGTGCCCCGACAATCGCCGCATCGAATCCGCTCATCCCCTCTTCCATGTGCCGGTGGATGTTCTCGACGATGATGATGGCATCGTCCACGACCAATCCAATGGCAAGCACGACGGCGAGCAGCGTAATCAGATTGATGGTGTAGCCGAAGGCGATCATGAAGATGCCGCCGCCCACGATTGCCAGGGGGATGGCCACGGCCGGAATGAGCAGCGAACGCAGCGAGCCGAGAAACAGGAAGATCACGATCACGACCACGGCGAGCGTGATCGCTATGGTCGTCATGACCTCATGGATCGACTTCTGGATGAATACGCTCCCGTCGTACGGAATCGCCGCCTCGATGCCTGGCGGCAGCGAGCGCTTCAATTGCGCATACGCGGCGTGTACGCCTTTGGCCACCGACAGGCTGTTCGCATTCGGAGTGGCGAAGACGCCGATGAAAACGGCCGGCTTGCCGTTGTAATAGACGGCCTGATTGTAATTCTGGCCGCCGAGCTCCACCTTGGCCACATCACCCAGGCGCACCAGGGTATTGCCGGAATGTGCCACGACGAGACTGCGGAACTCGCCGGCGTTGTGCAGGATCGTATCGGCGCGGATCGGCCGTGCAATATTGGTCGAGCGGGTGCGCCCTACGGCGCTGATGTAATTGTTTGAGGCAAGCGCCGCGGACACTTGCGCCGCAGTCACCCCCAGGGCCGCCATACGGTTCGGATTCAGCCACACGCGCAGCGCGAAGCTGTCGCCGCTCGGACCGGTGCCGGCCGGCACGATCTGCGCCTGACCGACGCCCTTGACCCCCTGGATCGCCGGCTGCACGACGCGCAACACGTAGTCATTCACCTGCTGCTGGCTGAGCGTCTTGCTGTAGAACGCCAGGTACATCAGCGCGGTCTGGTTACCGACGGTTTCATTGATCACCGGCGCCTGGGTGCCGGTCGGCAACTGGTTCTGGACCTGTTGCACCTTGGACATGATCTGTGCAACGGCGGCATTCGGGTTGTAGTTGAGCCGCATGTACACCGTGATCGTCGAGGTGCCCTGCGAGCTCGTGGCCGTCATGTAGTCGATGCCCGGCGCAGAGGCGATGGCCTGCTCGAGCCGTGCGGTCACGAACCCGAGCACGGTCGAGGAGCTGGCACCCGGGTAGGCGGTGGTCACGGTCACCAGCGTGCTCGTGACCTTCGGATACTGGCGCACCGCCATTTCGGTCCAGGCGCGCAGTCCGAGCAGCAGGATGACCAGGCTCAAGGCCGTGGCAAGCACCGGCCGACGTACGAAAATGTCCGTAAAACGCATCGCGCCGTCCCTGGTTCTCAGTGCGCGCCGCGCCGATGAATCACGACGGGCGTTCCATTGCGCAGCTTGATCTGACCGGCTGTCACCACGTGCTCTCCGGCATGCAGACCGGCGAGAACTTCCGTGAGCGAGCCGCGCGCCTGCCCTGCCCTGATCGGCGTGGACACCGCCACCTGCAGCTCATGGCTGCCCGCCTTGCGCGTCTCGATGACGTACACGTAATCCCCGAAGGTGCTGTAGGTGACCGCCACCGTCGGCACGGCCAGGCGTGAGCGCGCGGTGCCGACCAGGATTCGCGCCTCGCCGAACATCCCGGGGCGCAGGCGCATCTGCGGATTCTGGACGATGGCTTCTACGGTTACGTTGCGGGTATTGGGATTGATCTCGGAATTGACCGCCGTGATCCGGCCCTCAAACCGTTGCCCCGGAAAGGCATCGACCGTCAGGGCGACCGTCTGGCCGGGATGGATCAGGCCGCTCTGCCCTTGCGGCACGGTGAATTCGGCCCGCAGCGGACTCCACACATTGAGTGCGGCGATTTCCGTACCGGGCGAGAGATACTCGCCGAGGCTGATCTGGCGCACCCCCATCCAGCCCGAGAACGGCGCGCTCACGGCCAGTTTCGCGAGCGTCGCACGCACGTTGACCACGGCCGCCTTGGCGCTCTGCTCGTCCGCTCTGGCGGTATCCAGTGCCGCAAGGCTGGTGGCGCGTGCGGCGTACAGATGCTGCGCCCGTTGAAAATTGATGCGGGCGAGCGCCTCATCGGCCCGATCTTGCGCCAGCGTCGCCAGCTGGTTCGAGTCATCGAGCTGCACGAGCCGCTGGCCCTTGCGCACGTGCTCGCCGGAATGAAAATAGATGCCGGTCACCTGCCCGGACAGCTGCGGCGTGAGATCGACGCCGGAGGTGGCCACCAGGCTCGCGACCGTGTGGATTTCCGACCGCCAGGACACTTTGACCACCGGCGCCGCCGAGACGCTCACCTCGTACGGACCCTGGTGCGCCTGGGCTGCGCGCGCGGCGTGCTCCCGCCAGAGCTTGATGCCGCCGATCACTGCAATCGCCACCGCGACGATGAGCACTGTGCGCAATACGATGCGCCGCTCGGGGTTCGCCATCGGTCAATTCTCCTCGGCCATTGTGACTGCTCCTCTGGACCGCGCCGCCGGCTGCGGCTGAGCGGCCGGCAATTGCCCCGTCCAGCCGCCGCCGAGCGCGACGAACAGGCTCACGGTGTCCAGATATCGTTGCGATTGCGCCTGGATGTAGCTCAACCGCGCGTTGCTGTATTGAACCTGTGCGGTCAACAGCGAGAGGTAATCGACCGCGCCGTCCCGGTAACTCGTCTCGGCCACCTGCAAGGCCGCACGGTTCGCGGCGAGCGCTTGCTCCTCGGCCCGCAGGGTTTGTGCGTCGTGCTGGAGCGCCCGCAGGGCGTTGGCCACCTGCTGGAAGGCCCCCAATACCGTCTGCCGGTACGCTGCAAATGTCGCCTCATAGGACGCGATCGCTTCGCGTTTCTGCGCCTCGAGCGTGCCTCCTGCGAAGATCGGCATGACCAGATCCCCTGCAATGCTCCAGATGTTGCTTGCAGCATGCACGAACGCCGCGGGTGCGGTGCTCTCCTGACCAAACTGGGCGGTCAGCGTCACCGCCGGGTACATTTGCGCCTTGGCGACGCCGATCTCGACGTCCGCATAGCGCAGTTGTGCTTCCGCGGCGCGGATGTCGGGGCGCTGCTGCAGCAACGTGGACGGCAAGCTCACGGGAATCCGCACCGGTAGCCGCACTTCGCTCATGCGCGGCGAGCGATCGCGCCACTGCGCAGGCAGCTCGCCTACCAGGATCGCGAGTTCGTGCCGGTAGACCGCCCACTGCTGCTGCAGCGACGGCAACGTCGCCTCGCTCGCAGCCACGTGGCCGCGCTGCGTGAGCACACTCAAGTAGGGCACTGCACCGAAGTGATATTGCGTTTCGGTGAGCTTCAATAGGCTCCTCTCGTGTGCGATGATCGAGCGCGTCGCCACAATCTGCGCGCGCACGGAAGCGGCGCCGATCGCGGCGGTGGCGACGTTGCCGATCAGCGTCAATCGGGCCGCATCGAGTTGGTAACGCTGATAGTCGACCAGCGCCTTTTCGCCCTTGAAAACCAAGCGGTTGACGCCGAAGAAATCCGGGTAGTAGCTGACCGCGAGTCCGCCGGAATACAGCGAGTAGATGCGCCCGGGGAAGGATCCGCCGGAACCGGCTGAGGACGTGCGCTGCCGTGAAGCGCCGAGGTCTCCATTGACCTGCGGGTAGAAAATGCCTGCGGCGGCAGCCATCGCGGCCTGCGCCTCGCGCAATTTGGCCCGCTCCTGCACCAGCCGCGGATTGTTCGCCAGTGCCTGACGGATGAGTGCATCGATTTGCGGCGAATGCAACTGCCGCCACCAATTGGCGGCCGGTGCGACCCCGTAGTCGAACTGCTGCGCCTGTCCGGCCGGCCCGATGGCGCTCACGGTGGCATGCGGCGAGGGGGCGTGCGTGTACGACTTCATCTGCACCGCGGGCAGAGAATATCGGGGCGCAAAAGAACAGCCGGCGAGGCTCAGCACGCCCGTGCAGGCGACTGCCCATAGCGCAGCGGGGCTTCGTGTCATGCGAGCTCCAGTGCATCGCTGCCGCACGCCGCGCGTGCGGAACACCATTGAACAAAGGTAATTTGTGTGCATCCTCGGCACATCGAGCGCACCTGCCGCACATGCGTGGCAAGTCGAATCGTGACGCTCCTTCTCACGGATACCAGTCGTCGCCTTGGCACCGACTATTGCTTAGCATGCTAACGTAATGCGCGGCGGCGCGCAATACTCGATTCGCGTCCGCCGATGGGCTAGCACGCCCATGGAATCCGTGACCGGTGCCGGCATGAGCGGCGGCCGACCGTGACGGGTGATGATCCTCTGACAGCCGCGCTGCGCAGCGGTGGGCGGCCAGGGTAACCGGCTGCCTGCCTCTTCGGCGCCATTTCGCATTGGCTTCGCCACGGCGACCTGCGGATGCGAAACACGTACCGTCCGTACGGCGCTCCGTCAAATCGGAATAACGACCGATGGTGGCGTGCGGTCCCGGTCGATGACGACGCCGGGAATCGCGCCGATTGTCGCCCGGCCTGTCAGAGCGGGGATGGTGGACCGTTCGCAACGTCCATCGGTAGAGGCGGTAGATTGCCGCTATCCGCTCGATGGGATCGACGGGCTGCACTTGCCGCGCTTCGGCGCGCTGCTAGACCGGCAGTTTGGTCACTTTGTGGCGGCTCGCCGTCGAGGGCGCGACAATTTCCGCTACCGGATCCGCGGCGCCACGCGAGCGCTGCTCATGCAGTTTTCTTGGCTCGCCGACGACGAGGACGTAGCGCACGCAATGATCGGCGCGCTGGCACTCAGCGGCTGTCCGCAAAGTGCGCCTGCAGCCGGCAAGATCAACGCGTGAGAAAGCGGACTCTAGGCGCCAGCCAGGACCAGGCGCTTCGCCCGCAGGATTTGCATGCCTCCATGGGTCGCACCTGCGCCGACGGCTGCAAAAACCAGGAAGAACGCCGCTCCAAATGGACTGTGCGCCAGAGCGGCGCCGATCGCACCGACGAGCCCGACGAGGCTGAAGACGACCCCGACGAGCAAAGACACCATCCACCCCCGGTGATCCAGTATCTTGCGTGAGAGATTGTTGCAGGCAACTCCCATCAGCACTCCTCGCCTGATCTTGCCGGCGACAATGACCTCGTCGCCGTTTTCCATCATCACTGGCCGTCCCGCCACCACCTGCACGGCAATCCCGTCAAGCTCGAAGGCCGCAATGTGATGAGTCGAGACCGAGTCATCGTTTCCGGTCGTATGCGTACTGAATCGCACCTTTTGCACGTGTCCGCGGTGCAGTTCCATGGGAGTCACCTCGCAATATGGCATTCATCGAGCGGAAAATAGCCGACGATCCGCGGCAAATCAGTGCGGCGCTTCACGAAAGGCCGGCACCTCGCCTGCCTCCCGGAATCGCCCCGAGGGAGGCGTCATTGAACATAAGCCTGCGGTTGAACCGTCGGTTCGATGGCTCGTGCGCAGCCGCTCAGGGTGGCCAGCGGGCTCGGGGCGTCCGCCACAGCCTGCCTTTCATCGGGTTGCGTGGCTTGGTAGCCCGCCACCCGGCCGGTGTAGATTGCGCGCTTCAAGGCATTGTGCGACCGCCGCCCCGGCTACGTCGACTGCCAGTCGTTCATGTTCAGGACCTTGCCGCAGGGCGACACCATGGCCTGCCAGCAAGCCGAACAGCAACCGCTTGACTGAGCTACGAAATCTCCCCTCAGCCTGTAGATCACCGAGAAATCCTAGCCGCACTGTTGGCACCGAAATCAGGATGCCCCTCGTAGGGACATTGAAGCCTTGCGCGATCCCAACCGCTGCGGTCGCGCCGGCGTGCGCGCCGCGTCAAGGGTCTGCGCCCCAGTGAGCATCCGAGCGCAGCGCCTCAGGGCTTCGGCGGGCCCTCGCTCACGGGCGCACGCATGATTGCGCCGGGGTGTGCGCCCGCCAGTTGCGGCAACAGCTTCGGCTTCGGTCCCATCGCACCATGAGGCGGCCATCGCTTGCTGAACGTGTTGACGATGTTGCCGGCAAGGAGCGGAATCTTCTTCTGATCGAGCTGATCGAGCTGATCGAGCCGATCGATGTTGATGACGCCGAGGTACGTCAACGTTTTCTGGGAATGAATGAGCAGGCTGATGAGCCTCCCGGTCGGATCTGTCGCTGTCGGGCGCGGCTTCCCCTTCATGAGCTGAAGCGCCGCCAACAGCAGTGGTTGAAGAAAACCATGGGCTACGGCAATACTCCAGCCGTGCGGGTTCTTGCGATTGTTCACGCTCGGCGCGGCATAGACGAACAGTCACACCATCGGGAAGAGCTTGTCTTGAGCGTAACCGTCCGTCTTCAGGTCCTGCTGCAGTGCTGCGAAGAGCGGCCGGCCCACTGCACCATCCGGGCAGATGACCTCGACCTGCACCGCGACGGCCGCCGTCGCCGGTTGTATCACGCCGCCGCATGCGCTGTTCAACGCACACGCCAGCACGAGTCCCATCGACAGTGTGAGGTGCGGCTTCAAAATGCCCCCTGTGTGTGAGTCGGCACACGGCAGTCAGGCGCCGCAGCGGGCTTGGATGAACTCCCAGTGCGCCGGCATGGTCTCGGCGCTCTCGCGTACCGAGGCGCGCAGCTGCTCGAGGCGCACCTGGATCTTGCTCGAGTCCAGCCCGTCGAGCAACGGCTCGGACCGACGTGGCAGGACGTGCTGTCCGACCAGGACGGACAGCCAACTGAGCACGGGGAAGACCTCGCTCTCCTCGCGCAGCAGCCGCCCGTGGCTGCGGAACAGCTCGATCTTCTCGCGCAGGCTCGCGGTGAGCGGCAGATCGCGGCAGTGCTGCCAGAACGGACCGTCGCGCTCGGTCTGACTGTAGTGCATGAGCAGAAAATCACGCACGCTGCAGAAATCGGCTTGCAGCGTCCGGTTGTATCGAGCGATGTCGGCCGGGGAAAAGTCCCGGTCCGGAAAGAACTTAAGCAGCATGGCGATGCCGCGCTGAATCAGGTGGATCGAGGTGGCCTCGAGCGGCTCTAAGAAACCGGCCGCGAGTCCGAGCGCGAGCACGTTCTTATTCCACGCGGCTTTGCGCCGCCCGGGCCGGAAGCGCAGCGCCACTGGCTCACTGAGGGGGCGGCCGGCAAGCGTGCCGAGCGGCAGCGCACGGGCCTGCTCGTCGGCGCAGTACTCGCCGCTGTAGATGTAGCCGTTGCCGTCGCGATGCTGCAGCGGAATCTGCCACTGCCAGCCGGCATCGCGCGCGGTGACCAGGGTATAAGGGTTCGGCGGCGCGCTGCGCTCGCTGTGCACCAGCGCGGCCCGGTCGCAGGGAAGCCACGCGCTCCAGTCCTCGTAGCCGGTGCGCAGCGCCTCCTCGATCAGCAATCCGCGCAATCCGCTGCAGTCGATGAACAGATCCCCGTGCACCTGCTCGCCGGACTCGAGCGTGAGGGAATCGACGAATCCGTCCTCGCCGCGCAGTGCGACGTGCCGCACGTAGCCTTCGGTGCGCTGCACACCGTGCGTCTGCGCAAAGCCGCTCAGGTACTGCGCAAAGCGTCCGGCATCGAAGTGCAGCGCGTAGGTCAACTTGTTGAGCGGGGTGTTGGGCGCGTGCACCGGTCGCGAGAATTTGCCGCGCAGCGCCGCGGCGGCCTGAATCGAGTACTCCTCGAGCCGCTGCGCCTTGCCCTCCAGGCGCATCTTCAGCCAGTAAGCCTGGAACGGGAGGTTGCCGATCCCCGGTCCGGCCGGACCGAACGGGTGAAAGTAGAAATCGCCCCGGCGGGTCCAGTCGCGGTAGCCGATGCCGAGCTTGAAGGTCGCCTTGATCTGGCGGACCAGGTCGTTCTCATCGATGCCGAGCTGGCGGATGAAGTCCATGATCGGCGGGATCGTCGCCTCCCCCACCCCGATCGGCTCGATGTGGGCGGCCTCGATCAGCCGGATCTGCACATTGATCCCGGCCAAGGCCCTGGCGAGCGCGGCAGCGGCCATCCAGCCCGCCGTACCGCCGCCGACGATCACCAGGCTGCGAATTCCCCGGTCGTTCACGGTCTTGCCTGAAGCCCCCTGCCCCGTTCATACTAATTCTAGCGCACGCGCTCGCGGGCCGTGCCGGAAACCCACTTTGCCTGTTCATCGGCGCGCCTGCGCGCGGCGTGCCGGCGGGCGTTGCCTGCAAGTACGTAGGGGGTCCGCACGCATGCATTCAGCGGTCGATCAGACGGAGCGCCTGCTCTCCAGCGTCCTCGTGCAACTGATCGTCATGATTGCCGTGGCACGCATCGGCAATCAAGTTCTGCGCCGCCTCGGACAGCCGGGCGTGATCGGGGAGATCATCGCCGGGCTGCTGCTCGGACCTTCGTTGTTCGGGCACTTCTTTCCGGCTGCGTCGCTGGCGCTGTTCGGGGCCGGCACGTCCGTGCCGATCACCATCATCAGCCAGATCGGGCTGATGCTGCTGATGTTCCAGATCGGCGCGGACTTCGAATTCGGGCACCTCACGCAGCCGCGCAACCGCAATGCCGCACTGGCGATCGCCGCGGCTTCGATTGGCGTGCCGTTCGGGCTGGGATTCGGCATCGGTGAACTCTCCGCGCACCACTTCGCCCCCTCGATCGATCCGCTCACCTACAGCCTGTTCGTCGGTGTGGGCCTGGCGATCACGGCCGTGCCGATCCTCGGCCGGATCCTGCGCGAATTCGACCTGACACACACCGAGATCGGCGTCGTCGCCATCGCGGCTGCGGCGGTCAACGACGTGACCGGCTGGCTGCTCCTGGCGGGGATCTCGGCGTACGCCTCGGCGCGCTTCTCGGCAACCGGACTCGCGGTGCAGATCGGGGGCATCATCCTGCTCGGGGCCGTGGCCTGGATCGGCTTGAGCCGCCTCTGCCGCTGGCTGCTCGTGCGCATGCCCGTCCGGGATGGGCACCTGCCCCCCAATCTGATGACGGTGGTCATCTGCCTGATCTTCGCCGTCGGCCTGTGTACCTCGAAGCTCGGCATCTTCACCATCTTCGGCGGATTCCTCGCCGGGCTGCTGTTCCATCGCGACCGGCGTTTCGTCGCAGCGTGGCGGGCTCAAGTCGGGAAGTTCGTGCTCGTGTTCTTCCTGCCGGTGTTCTTCACCTACACGGGGTTGCGCACCAATG
Source organism: Pseudomonadota bacterium (assembly GCA_021792755.1). GTDB lineage: Bacteria > Pseudomonadota > Gammaproteobacteria > Steroidobacterales > Steroidobacteraceae > 13-2-20CM-66-19. Next base: position 68,582 of record JAJYUA010000006.1, on the reverse strand, counting down.
TGCTCGGACTGACGAGCGCGTCGGACTGGAGGTGGCTCACGCTCATCCTGGCTGCCTCGATCTTCGGCAAGATGATCCCGGTCTACTTCGCCGGCCGCGTCGGCGGCTTCAATCCTCTCGAGGCGGCGATCTTCGGCACGCTGATGAACACGCGTGCGCTGATGGAGCTGATCGTGCTCAACATCGGCTTCGACCTGGGATTCATCCCGCAGAAGGTCTTCACGATGCTGGTCGTCATGGCCGTCGTGACGACGGTCATGACCGGGCCGCTGCTGCGGGTGTTGCTGCCCCGGGCCGGCTATCCGGTGCCGGTCGGCATCGAGGCGTAAGCGCTCCGGAGCACCCGGCGAACGGACCTGCGGGCAAAGCTCGAACCGGCTGCGGATGCCCCGATCGAGAGTTGGCCGCTGCGCGGTGCTCGATTAGAGCCGGGCGCTCGCGGCCACCGATACTCGGGGGGTGAAATTTCCGACCGCGCGCACGAGTTCCGGATCGTCGCAGGCCAGAGAATTGATGCGCGGGCTGACCGCGTGGCTGGCCAGCAGCTCCTCAGGGGCCGTTCTGAGCAGTGCGCGCGCCTCGACCGGAGTTGCGCGCAGCCAGGTTTCGAGGTCCTCGGCGGCTATGATGGCGGGCATCTCGCGCGTGGCACTCTGGACCGACTCGACCGGCGCACACGCCGGCACTGTGAGGATCGTGCAACCCTCGATCACATCGCCGTCCTCCGTCTCGGTGCGGTCCCAGATGCCCGCGACCGCGAACACGGAGCGCCCATGGGCATGGACGAAATACGGCTGGCGGTAGCCCGCCGGGGTCAAGCGCCACGTGTAGAACCCGGCGAACGGAAGAATGCAGCGCTGGCTGTTGAGCCAGGGGCCGCGAAAAAGCGGACTGTCCTCGAGCGATCCGGCCGCCAGGCGCAGCCAGAATCCGGCCGCTGCATCGCCGTTGGCCCACGCCGGAGTCAGCCCCCAGCGCATCATCACGGCCTCGGACTGTCCGGCATACAGCCGCACCGCCGGGACATAACGAGTCGGGGCCACGTTGAAACTGGCCGAGAAGCGCCACCACCTGCACTGGGGTGCAAGTTCGCGCTCGGCCAGATCCTGATCCGGCAGCACATATCGCTCGCACATGTGCGAACCATAGTCCATGCGGATTGTGCCGCCTGTGACGCAGCGCACGAGTTGGCGCACGGCCGCTTGCAGCGCCGCGCGCCGCGCCCCGGATCGCACATCGCCGCGCTCGAGCAGCGCCGCCCTGCAAACTACCTCCGAATCAATGACTTGCGCATCGGTCGCCGCGGCCTCGTGAGCGCGATGTGCGCTCGAGCCGCGCTCCGCCGCAGGCGCGCCGGGAGCGGTGGACCGCATCGCAGCGCCAGGCGACCGCGAACATCACGACCGCCATGAGCGCGACGACCAGGGCCTGATCCAGGGCGCTCGGGCCCTGGGCGCGCGGCGGGCCGATCAGCGCATCGGCGAGCACGCACACCGGGATATGCGCGGCAAAGACCTGCAGGGAGTTGCGGCCGAGAAGTTCGAGCACCTTCAGCCGTGCCCGGCGCAGAAGCGGCAGCAGCGTCGGGGTGAGCACGAGACCGAGCGCGACCGCGTCGAGGATGCGCAGCGGGCCGAGCTTCCACTTGTCGACGAGCGCCGAATGCTCCGTCACCCGCACGGACAGTACGGCTGCGTGATGGCGCCAGATGAGAAACACGACGGCGATCGTCGAGGCTGCGGCGAGCACGAGCGGCGCGCGGGTCCAGCGCAGGTCCGCGCTCGCCCAGCGGTGCTGACCGGAGCCGAGCCACACGCCGGCCACCCACAGCAGCTGCCAGCCGAACCAGTTGAACGCACCGAACGCAGCGAGCGGCAGCGGCACGCCGGCCCCTGCCACCCATCCATACAGCAGGCGAGCGCCGTGCAGCTGCGCGAACAGCCACAACATGACTGAACCACTCAGCACGGGGAGCCAACCGATGCGCTCGCCCGCACGCAGAACTGCCGGCGTGAGCAGCAAGAACACGATGTACATCGGCAGAATGTCGAGCAGCGGCGGCTTGTAGAGGAGCAACGGACTGCTCGCGAGTGCCCAGAGGGGGTGACGGAAGAAAACATCCAGATAGTTGTACAACGGTGCGCTGCCGAACCAGCGCACCGCCGCTACCGCGGCGATGAAAATCATCGCGAGCAGCAGCAAATGGTAGCCGTAGAGCGTGCGCGCACGGTGAAAGAGTCGGCCGCGCACATGGTTGAAGCCGCGCTGAACCATCAGCGGCGTGTAGATCGAGCCGACCAGGAATCCGGACAGAAAGACGAATCCCGTGGCAGCCGAGGCATAGCCGAAGGGCTCGTTCGCGTACGCGCTCAGCGCGGTGGGCAGATGCACCGCCGCCATCAACAGCAAGAACGTACCCCGCAGGGCGTCCAGGTCGTTGCGACGCGCCATCAATCTCCCGCATGCGGCCGGTGGCGATTCGAGCCCGGCGGCGCACCGTCGCCGCTCACCCGCGCGATCCGATGCAGCAGCACGGTCCCGCGACAGTAGCCCGGCACCCGCGCCGCAGGGCACCCTCAAATCGGTTTGACGGCGCGATCCCAGTCAGGTTCCCTTGCAGTGGTCCGCAGCGGGCGCAGGCATCGTACGGCACCGGCAGGCGTCCTCGTGCGCCGACACCCTCATGGCGCAATTCGGCACACGCTGTGAAGCAGCAGACGGCGTTCGCAGCGCAGCCGATGTTCGGCGCACGGATCCGCATCCCCCTTAAGGCCACCTGCAAGCCCCTTACGCCTGCGGACTGCCCGGATGGGCCGCACGAGGCACGACACACGCAATCGGCCCTGCGGACTCCGCTATGCGGCGCAGCAGGACAGCTGTCTGAGGTCCTTGCGGAAGGCCTGCGCGGCGAGCTTCAGCCCCTCCACCATCGTCAGATAAGGGAAGAGCTGATCGCCGAGCTCCTCCACCGTCATCCGTGCATGAATCGCAAGCGCGGCCGACTGGATCAGCTCACCGGCCTGCGCCGCCACCGCCTGCACCCCGATCAACCGCCGTGAACCCTCCTCCATCACGAGCTTGATGAATCCGCGGATGTCGAAGTTCGCGAGCGCGCGCGGCACGTTGTCGAGGGTGAGGATGCGACTGTCGGTCTGAATGCCTCTCGCATGGGCCAGGGCTTCAGAGAGCCCGACGGTGGCGACTTGCGGATCCGTGAAGATGACCGCCGGCATCGTGGCAAGGTCGAGCCGAGCCTCCCCGCCCATCATATTGACCGCCGCCCGGGTACCTGCCGCCGCGGCGACGTAAACGAACCGGGGCTGATCGGTGCAGTCACCTGCGGCGAAGACATGTGGCGCAGACGTCGACAACCGCTCGTCGACGACGATGGCGCCGCGCTCGTTCACCGTGATGCCCGCCGCTTCGAGGTTCAGGGTTTGCGTGTTCGGGCTGCGGCCGGCAGCGATCAGGAGTCTATCCGCGCGCAGCTCCCCTTGTGCCATGGTGAGCACGAATTCACCGTTCCGATAGGCGATGGCGCGGGCCTGCGAGTGCTCCAGCACTTCGATCCCTTCCTCGCGGAAGGCGGCCGTGACAGCTTCTCCGATGGCGGGGTCCTCGCGCAAAAGCAGCGTCCTGCGCGCCAGAATGCTCACCCGGCTGCCGAGCCGGGCAAACGCCTGAGCCAGCTCCACCGCCACGACGGACGACCCGATGACGGCCAGGCGCGCCGGAATGCCCTCGCTCGCGAGCGCCTCCGTCGAGGTCCAATATGGCGTGTCCTTCAGGCCCGCAATGGCCGGCACGGCCGGGGTTGCGCCCGTGGCGACCAGACATTGATCGAAGCGCACAGCTTGCTCCCCACCTGCGCTTCGCCTGACCGCCAGATGGTGAGCATCCGTAAAGCGAGCATCGCCGCGCAGCACGGTGATCGCGGCGATGCCGGCCAGAATGCTCTCGTACTTGGCATGGCGCAGCTCCTCGACACGCCCCTGCTGCTGGGCGAGGAGACGCTCGCGCCGGATGGCGGGTGGCGCCGCCGTAATGCCCTCGTCGAAGGGGCTGGCCGCACGCAGGTGGGCGATGTGCGCGGCGCGGATCATGATCTTGGAGGGCACGCAACCAATGTTCACGCAAGTGCCGCCGATGGTGCCGCGCTCGATGAGCGTCACCCGCGCCCCCTGCTCGGCCGCTTTGAGCGCGGCAGCCATCGCCGCGCCCCCGCTGCCGATCACCGCGATGTGCAGGCTATCGCCGCCGTGCTCGATCTCACCTTTTCCGCGCACGCATTCCCGTACCCGATCGTGCGCGCCGTCGGAAGGTGGCAGTGCCTCAGGCCCATCGGCAAGCGCGGCCCGATAGCCAAGGGCATCGACAGCGGCGATCAGCTCGTGCGGCCGGGTGCCGGCTGCGACGGTCAGTCGCGCCCTGCCCGTTGTATAGGAGACCAAAGCCGCTTGCACGCCCGGCACGCTCTCCAATGCGGCCTTGATGTGCTGCGCGCACGATTCGCACCTCATACCGGCAATGTTCAACTGCATCACCTGATCGATCCTCTCGCAATCGCGGGCAAGAAACAGCCTGCCGCGCGCTCGACATGCCTGGCCTGCCGATCGTCTGCCGAACCGTGGACGCCGGTATACTCCCGTACTCGAGTACGGAGTCAACCTCCACGAGCGATCTTGAGAGCTTCACCATCGGCACCTTCGCTCGGGCGGCTGCCGTCAATGTGCAGGCGATCCGATCCTGCCAGCGCAACAGCCTGTCGTCGACGCCGCAGCGGCACGGCGACATCCGCCGTTGCGGCAGCGCCGAGGTGACGCGAGCGAGACTCGTGAGAGCCGGCCGGCGGCTGGCAGTCAGAGTGCACGAAAGAGCATGGGACCCGCCGAACACGCCCGGACCCGCAAGTCGCGAACGCCGGCGGCAGGCGCCGGCGTTCGCCAGTGCGCCTCGTCTACCGCAGCCGCCTCATCAGATACCCGTGCACTCGCCAACAGGTATACAGGTTGCGCAGCGCGGGCTTCTCCAGCAGCTGGCTATGCGCCTTGAAGCATGCCTGAAGCTCGGCAGTCGTCACGGCGAACGCCGCGCCTGATACCAGCATGATGCCTGCAAGGCTCAGGGGGATCAAGATTCGCTTGCTCATGATAGTCACCTCCGTCGAATTGGCGATAGCCGAAGGCTCGCGTCCCGAGAACATCGGCCGTGAATCCGCATAAACAGTCCGCGGGCCGCCGCATTGCACAGGCCAGCCCGCACGGCAAAGGCGGTGGCGCTCGATGCGACACGGTGTGCGCGCGCTTGGCAGCACCAGGCGAGCTGCGCCTCATCGCTGTCTGCCCCCGAAAGAAGTTCCCGCTTCCCCATGCCCGAGTGTCCCGCGATTCAGCGCATGCTCCTTGAGCATGACGAACAGGATCGGTACCAGAATCATCACGGCGATCGTCGCGGTCACCATGCCGCCGACGATCGGTGCGGCGATCGGCTTCATCACGTCCGAGCCGATCCCCGTCTCCCAGAGGATGGGCGTGAGGCTGCCGATGACGGCACACACGGTCATGAGCACGGGGCGCAACCGCAGCACGGCCCCGTCTATGGCGGCGGCCGCGAGCCCCTCGCGCGTCAGGGTATGGTGCGATTTCAGGCGCGCCTCGAGCGCGGCGCGCAGGTACACGACCATGACCACCGCAGTCTCCACGGCGATGCCAAAGAGCGCGATATAGCCGATGGCCACCGCGACGCTGAATTCGTAGCCGAGCAGCCATTGCAGCAGCAGCCCACCGATGAGCGCGAACAAAGCCGGGAAGAACAGCAGGGCCGCCTCGGCCACGGAGTGAAACAGCAGATACAGCAGCAGGAAGATCACCACGAAGACGAGCGGCAGGATGAGCTCGAGGCGCTGCTTCGCCTGCATCTCGAACTGGTACTGCCCGGACCACTTATAGGTGTACCCGCGAGGCAGCGCGAGCCTCTCGTGAAGGATCCGGTTGGCGCGCGCCACGAAGCCGCCGTAGTTCGAAGTGCCGAGGTTCAGATACACATAGCCGGTGAGCTGTCCGCCTTCATCCCGGATCATGGAAGGTCCTCGGGAGAACGTGATCGTCGCCACCTCATCGAGCGGGATCTGGGCTCCCGTGGGAGTAGCGATGACGACGCGCTCGAGCTGCGCGATGTGGTTGCGGAAATCGTAGGCGTAGCGCACATCGATCGGAAAGCGCTCACGGCCCTGAACCGTCTCGGCGATGTCCTTGCCGCCGATCCCCGACTCGATGGCGCTTTGGACATCCCCTACCGTGAGGCCGTAGCGGGCCGCCGCGAGCCGGTGGACCGCGATATTGATGTAAAGGCCCTGCGCGACCCGCTCGGCGAACACCGACTCGACCTCGGGCAGGCGGGAGAGCAGATCGCTGATGCGACGGCCCACCCGAGCGATCCCCGCGAGAGTCGGCCCCTGGATCTTCAGGCCCACGGGCGTCTTGATGCCCGTGAGCTCCATGTTGAGACGGCCCGCGGCCGGCATGGTCCAGGTGTTGGTGAGGCCCGGAAATTGCAGCTTCGCGTTCATCTGCGCGACCAACTTCTCGTAGGTCATTCCTCTCGGCCATTTCCGGCGGGGCTTGAGCATGATGGTGGTATCGAACATGTCGAGCGGGGCGTTATCGGTCGCGCTATCGGAGCGCCCCGCCGTACCGAACACCGACTTGACCTCCGGAAATGCGCGAATGATACGATCCTGTTCCTGCAGGAGCCGGGTGACCTGCGTGATCGAGATGCCGGGCAGCGCGGTGGGCATATAGAGCATCGAGCCCTCGTAGAGCGCCGGCATGAACTCGCTGCCGATGCGCCGGGCGAGTGGCACCGTCAGTGCGAGGAGAATCACGGCCACGGCGAGCGCAGTGCGGCGATAGCGCAAGCAGAGCTTGAGCACCGGCAGATACAGCGCGCGGGTGAGGCGGGAGATGGGATTGTGCGATTCGGGTCGCAACCGGCCGCGGATGAACAGCGGCATCAGGATCGGCACCAGCGTGATCGCGAGAATCGACGAGCAGGCGATCGCGAGCGTCTTCGTCCAGGCGAGCGGCGTGAACAGCCGCCCCTCCGGCCCCTCGAGCAGGAATACCGGCAGGAATGAGACGATGATGATGATGAGCGAGAAGAAAAGCGCCGGAGCCACCTGTTCAGCGGCGCCGAGCAGGAGCGCGCGGCGGTCCTGCGACGCGGGGGCTGTGGCAGCGGCGCCGCCCTCGCCCAGCGCCGCTTCCCCGACCCCGCCCGGGGAGCCATTGGCCGCCATCCCCTCGCCGCCGCCAGCCGCTTCGGCGAGCCGCCGGTAGCCGTTTTCGACCATGACCATGGCGGCATCGACCAGCACCCCGATCGCGAGCGCCAAACCACCGAGGGACATGATGTTGCTCGAGACGTGCAGGAAGTACATGGGGATGAACGAGGCGATAACCGCGATCGGGATGGAGAGAATGGGGATCAGCGCCGAGCGGAAATGCCACAGGAACAGCACGATCACCAGGCTCACCACCAGCGCCTCTTCGATCAGATCGCGCTCGAGAGTGTGGACCGAGGCCTCGATGAGACCTGAGCGGTCGTAGGCGGTACGGATGGCGATGCCGGGCGGAAGCGACGGGGCAATCTCGGCAAGCTTTGCCTTCACCGCCTGGATGACCTTGAGGGCGTTCTCGCCATAGCGCATCACGACGATGCCGCCGACGGTCTGGCCCTCACCCTGCCAATCGGCGACGCCGCGCCGAGGCGCGGGACCGAAATTCACCGTGCCGAGATCCTTGACCAACACCGCTGTGCCGTTGTTGACGGCCACCGGGATGTCGGCGAGATCCTGCAGCGAATGGATGTACCCGAGGCCGCGCACCATGTAGTCGGCGCCTGAGAGCTCGAGCACCCCGCCACCGACCTCGTTGGTGCTCGCGCGGATGCGTTCGATCACTCTCGAGAGCGGGATGTGGAAAGCGCGCAGCTTGTTGGGATCGAGGTTCACCTGGTACTGGCGGACGAAGCCGCCGATCGAGGCGACTTCGGCCACCCCCGGCACGGTCTCGAGCGGGTAGCGCAGGTACCAGTCCTGAAGGGTGCGCAGGTCCGCCAGGCTATAGCGATGGGTGCGGTCGACGAGCGCATATTCGTAAACCCATCCGGCGGCGGTGGCATCCGGGCCCATCTCGGGGTGAACGCCCGGCGGGAGGCGGCCTTCGAGCTGCTGCAGGTACTCGAGCACGCGCGAGCGGGCCCAGTAGAGGTTCGTTCCGTCCTTGAACACGACGAACACGTATGAGTCGCCGAACATCGTCTGGGCACGCACGGCCTTCACTCGTGGCGCGGCGAGCAGCGTCGTCACAATGGGATAGGTCACCTGATCTTCGATGAGAGTCGGCGGCTGGCCCGCCCAGCGGGTGTGGATGACGACTTCGACGTCGGAGATGTCGGGCAATGCATCGATCGGGATATGCATCATCGACCAGATTCCCGCGGCAATCGCGAGGAGCGTCCCGGTGAAGACGAGAAAACGGTTCGCCGCGCACCAGCGCAGGATTCGCGCGATCATCTACATCCCTCCCCCCGCAGCGACGGAAAGCTGATGGGTGGCGAGGACCTGCCCCGCCTTTCGGGCAACGACAGCGACTTGCCAGATGCCGCTTGCCGGGAGCGTCACCGAGCCCTGGTAGACGCCGTTGCCGGTTGCGCTCAGTCGCACCGCAACTTGCCTGCCCGCCATTCCCATGGCAGGCATTGCCGGCAGCAGGAAGGTCGCGCTCACTTGCGCACCGATGAGCGGCTCGCCTTTGAGGTCGGTGAGCCTCGCGCGGATCAGATTGCGCCCCGCGCGCGGGGGATTCGGTTGCAGCGATACGGCAAGCCGCGCTTGCGCAGCGCCGGCGGCCGGGGGCCTCGCCGAGGGTGGCGCAAAGCCGGCCAACGCGGCCTGCAGCTCGCTTTGGGAATCGATGAGGAAGTTCGCCGAGGTGACGATGCGCTCGCCCGGCTTCAGACCCTCGAGAACGATGTATTCATTGCCGACCTCGGCGCCGAGCCGCACGGTGCGCGGCGCAAGATATCCCTCACCCTGATCCACGAACACGATTGCGCGTGTACCGGTCTGTAGCACCCCGGAGGCCGGGATCACCACCCGCTCACCCATCGGGATCTCGAGCGAGACGTTGACGAACATGCCGGGCACGAGCTTCAACGTGGGGTTCGCAAATCGCAGGCGCACCCGCGCCGTGCGCGTCGAGGCGTCAATCTCGGGGTAGATGAAATCCACCCGGCCGGTAAAGTGCCGCCCGGGGTACGTGTCGACGGTGAGGCGTGCCCGGTCGCCGACCTTCAGTCGCCCGAGATCATTCTGGAATACGTGGGCAAACACCCAGATCGGCGTCAGATTGGCCACCGTGTAGAGTCGGGTTCCGGGCTTGACATACGCATTGGGCAACGCTTGGCGCTGGATGACGTAGCCACTCACCGCAGAGTCGATGACCAAATCGCGCCGGATCCGCCCCGTCGCTCGCAGCTGCGCAATTTCCCGATGCGGGATACCCCAGAGCGCCAGCCGCTCGGCCGCGGCGTCCACCAGCGCGGCCGCATCGCGAGCCACGGCCGGATCGGGGCTGCGTGCGAGCCGCCGTTGACTCTCCCTTGCCAGCAGATACTCCCGCTCGGTGGCCAAGATCCCGGGACTATAGATGGTGAATAACGGCTGTCCCCTGCGCACGTACTGGTAGGTCGAGTCGACGAACACCTTCTGGATGTAGCCCGCGAAGCGCACCTGCACGTATGCGAGCCCCCGTTCGTCGACCGCGACAGTGCCCATCGTGCGGATCACATCGCTGACGGATTTGCGCCGGACCGCACCGATCTTCACCCCGATGCGCTGCAATTGCCGGGCGGAGACGGGCACCGGCGCGAGTGGCGAGCCGCGCGCAGTCCCGCCGCTGCCGGCATTCGCGCTCGCTCGAGACGCGCCAACCGCCGGCGCCCGCGAGACAACTGTAGCCACCGCAGCCGGATGCGACCGCCACCAGAGCAGCCCCGCAGCGCCGAGAAGCAGCAGATTGACGGCGAGCGCAGTGAAAAATCCGATACGGTAATTCGTCTTCATGGCGAGGTCCCCGACTCGTGCGCTCCCGCAAGCCCGCTGCCGCTCAGTCGCTCGAGCTCAGCCCACCGAGCGAAGTACTCCGATTGCGCCCGAGCAAGCCCGAGCGCGGTATCGAGCTGGTGCTGCTCGGCAGTGAGCACCTCGAGAAAGCCGGCCCGGCCGCTGCCGTATTCGCTCAAGGCCACATCGAGCGCATCGCGCGAAAGCGGTACGAGATCGTCTCGATAGAGCGCGAGCGACTTCGCCGCCTCACGCGTCGAGGCGTAGGTGGCCGAGAGATCGGCGAGCAGCGCGGTGCGCTGGTTGTCGAGCGCGTATTCGGCCCGCCGAGCCTGCGCCTGAGCGGCGTCAATCTCAGCGCTGTACTTGCCTTGATCGAGCGGCACCGTGAAAGACAGCCCCACCATCGGCCGCATGGCTGGATCCGGCCACATGCTGTCATAGGCGGCGCTGACCTGAAATTTGGGATAGCGTTGCTTGGCCGCAAGCCGCTCTTTCGCCTGTGCGGCGTGCGCTTCGGCTTCGAGCGCCTTCAGCTGCGGGTGGGTCAGCGCGCGCTGCAGGAGCGCCGCTTCCGACGGCAGTTGCCTCGGCGCCGGTAAGGCCGCCGGCCGGGGAATCGACGCGGTCGGCGGCCGATCGAGCAGTGCGTTCATGCGCGCTGCGACGACGGCGATTTTGCGCCGCCACTTGAGCCGCTGCTGCGCGAGCAGGGTGCGCGCGACGTCGGCTTGCAGCACATCGGATTGCGGCGCCTTGCCCGTTGCATAGCGCACCGAGGCGATGCGCCGCAGCTCACCGATGACGGACTGGTTAGAGGCGTTGATGCGAAGCGCGCGGTGAACGAATACCCAGTCCGCAAAAAGCCCTCGAGCCGTCGCCTCGAGGCGCAGCCGCAGCGCCTCGAGATCGTGACGCGCCGCTTCCGCATCCGCTCGGGCGATCTGCTTGCGCACCTCGAGCGTACCCCACCAGGGCAGGGCTTGACTGACTTCGATGTCCTCGCCCGTTCCCATCGCGCTGCCCAAAGTGCGCGGTGCCGCCGACACGCTCAGCATCGGATCGGGCAACGCACCGGCCGGGCGGATGTCGGAGACCGCCGCGACCAGCGCCTGCCGCATGGCGCGCAGACTTGCGTTTCGGGCCAGCACCGCGGCCGTGAACGACTCGGCGGTGAGGGGCGCGGAAAGCGCCAGCTCGCGGTGCCGGCGCGCGAGCCCCGCGGCATGAGTTGCGCTCACGACGATGAACAATGCCAAGCCGACCACGCCGGCGAGACTTTTCGAGTAGTGACGCACGAGACACTCCACTTGCAGATCCCAAACGATGGCGCGCCCGCACACGCTTGGCGTGCGAGCACCGATCCGCAACGTGGAGTGTTAGAGTCTCAGACGGAGGGTCGAAAGATAGAGGTCGCGCCCGGTCGAGGACACGATGGCGACCCGCGGGGGGCCCTGTGGTGGCGGCCTTCGATGCGCCGCCACAAAAGAGGTGGCAGGCCCTGCCGGCGCGGACGGAGCCACGGCATGCGCAGTCCGGACTTCAATCCCGGCGACTCGAGCCGTCGGCCCGGCGGGCACCCACCCGCAGGCGCGGGTCATCCCGCACGAGACTGAGCAGGACAACGACGCGCCGCCACAGGGCATCGGCGCCCGGTGACCCGTCATGGGGCAGCGCATCGGTGCCGGAGTTGGGGACAGCATCATGGGGCACGCCCAGACCTGCTGGCCGTAGCCGAGGCTCACGAGAGCCAGCAGCAGGAGCGTGAGGGAACGCGAATGAAGTCCTCGACCCATCATGCGCCTAGCATGCTAACGCCTTTCGGACTGCAACGCCACCGCGGAAATGTCCGGGGATTGCGCGCAGGTGGCCCACACGACTCGCGACAAGACGGCAACGACGGACGTCCCACGGGTGCATCCACCTCGGGCCCTGAACCGAGGTGTACGCGATGTGGTTCTGCCGTGGGACCTCACGCCTGTTACCGCCGAGGGTCATTGTCGCGGGCAAGGGCGCACCGTGGATCACCGCTCTCCTGAGGATGGTCTACCGGTGCGGTGCCTTCCCTGCCAGGCTCGTTCCCTGCATCGCCTGCATCTGGTCCATCATCTGCTCCATCATCATTTGCATCATGTCCAGACGCTCCTGCATCCACTGATGCTGCTCGGCAGCAGATGCGCCACGCTTGCCGCCACCCATCATGCGCCGGCCCATCATCGCGCGCCCCATTGCAGGACCGCCCATCTTTCCCCGGCGCATCATTGCAGACATCATCCGCCCGCCCATGGCGCGCATGGCCTGCATCTGCTCCATCATGGTGTGCATGTGCTCGCGCAGCAGCTGCGCTCTCTGCGCCGGACTGCTCGCCTCGCGGATACGCCGCATCTGCTCCTGCATGAGCTTCATCCGAGCTTCCATCGCGCCGAGGTGCCTTGCGCTCATCGGCGCCGATTGGCTTGCTCGAGCCGGCGCCGGTCGGGGCGGCGGGGGCGCGGCGTGCGCAGCCGCGATCGCCGCCAGCGCCATGACGATGCCCGGCCATGCAATTGAGAGTCTGGATTTCACTTGAGTCTCCTCGCTTGAGTGATGTCTGGATACCATCGGCCGGTCAAGGCCTGCTCTGCTCGATGAGCCGGTGCCAACCGCCACGTCCCGGGAAGAACATGGGCACGCGCCGCCGATATTGCTCGTATCGGTCGCCGAATTTCCCGATCATATCCCGCTCCTCCCGGTGTGCGAGCCGGATGTAGGCGAGCACGATGATCGGAAAGAGTGTCACGGAAAAGACGGTCGGCCAATGAACGACGCCCTCCCCGAAGAGCGCCACGAAAAGCCCGGTGTACTGCGGGTGGCGCACCAGACCGTACAGACCCTCGGTAGCGAGCCTGCCCTCCCGGTGCGCCCGGTAGAGCTCTCGCCATCCCCCGATGAACAATCCAATGCCGAAAAAAAGCAGCACATACCCGATCAGCATGGAGATCATCATTCCCGTATCGCCCATGCCGAGCAGCGTCGACCACAAGTTCGCGTTCAAGCCGCTGCGGTCGAGATGGAAGAACCGCACGAGAAGATAGATCGTCAGCGGGAAGCCATACATTTCCGCATACAGGGCGATGATGAACGCCTGAACCAGGCCTGCGCCGGCCCACTCGCGCCACCCTTTGGGAGCGAAATATCGATAGAAGACCCAGGAGGCGATCACGATCATCACGATCGCGAGGCCCCACGCGCCCGAATGTGCGATGTGCACGCTCACGATTGGCGGCCGCCCAGCAAAAACACATTGTAAAGCGGCACCCAGATGAGCGCAATGAACCAGCCGTAGGCGTAGCTCTCCATCAAACCCACGAAGAATGACTGCCAAGTCAGCCAATGGAATCCGGGCACCAGCCCGAGCCAAGCGTGATACATCGCGTGGCGCGGTAGGAGAAGGTCGAATGCCACGCACAGCGAGAAAGCGATGGCGAGAAACAGTCCCGTTGCCATCCCGGCCGCTCTCAGAGAGATACCCGTCCTCATGATGCTCACCTCTTGCTCGACGACCCCGGCATGCCCTCGCCCATCGCTGCGGCACCGAGATACCGCTGCGGCTGCGCTTCGAATTTATCGAGACAGTCCCGCGAGCAGAAGCGCATCGTCCTATTTTGATACACGCTCGCGTAGCCGGTGCCCGGCTCCACGTTCATACCGCACACGGGATCGACGCCGGCATCGAGAGCGTGCTGAGCGGACGCGGCGGCCGCCTGATCGCTCTTGTCGCCGTGCCGGGCGGAGTTGCCACCGTGACCGCCGTGCCCGACATGCGCTCCGCAGCCGAAGCGCATCATGACAAAAAACAGTGCGCCAAAAAGCAAAAACGAAACCAGACCACTCATGCGCGACACCCGCCAGCCCCGGCCGTTGGCGAAAAGTATGCTCCGGCAGCGCTTCGGATCCATTACGTAGAAGTCCTCATGACTCATTTTCTGCGAAGGCAATACGATTCGGCGGCGGGCCGATAGACTGCGTTCTGACCTCCTCGGACCGAGTTGGCACGAGCAGCGCTTGCAGAAATGGTCAACATGCCCGGTGACTCGCCAGTCAGCGCACGCGGCCGGACAATTGCGCAGATGGACGCTCACGGCACCGTTGCGACGCTGGCGAGCATGGCGAATCTTGACTCCGGGTCACGGTCGATGATGGATGCGGCATGGGGAATGCGGCCGCCGAGGTCGAATCAGGGAGTGCAGCAGCGGCTCGAGGCAACGGCGAATGACGCTCGCGAGCCCTTCCCGTTGCAAGCATTGGCGACAGCGCGGCAATCTTCGCCCCTGCCGGGCGCAAGCTTGCGGATGCCAGCAGCCGCTGTCGCGTGCATGAGGCGGATGGACCAGGGCTGCACGGCGATGAGCGCAGAGCGTTTCGAGGACGATCGCCCGACTGAGCGCTGCGACTCGCGGACCTTGAGAGGTAGGAACGACCCATGAATTCGAATCACACCCACGGACGAGGCGAAAAAACGCCTTCGACGGCAAGCCAGACGGACTCCGGTAAACTCCTCGCGGAGACACCTCAGCGCGATACGACGGATCCGGTATGCGGGATGCGAGTCTCGCCGCACTCCCGTCACCACTGGGCGCATGGGGGACGGTCCTATTTCTTCTGCTCGAGCGGCTGTCTTGACAAATTCCGCGCCACGCCCGAGCGGTATGTAACCGATCACCCCAAGACGGGAGCCGAGCCCGTGCATGAGCCGAGGCACGAGGACGGCGGCCCTGCACCGGCGAGCTCGCCGGCCCTTGCCGCCGAACCGCCGATCGCAGCGATCTACACCTGTCCGATGCATCCGCAGATTCGTCGAGGCGAGCCGGGGCACTGCCCGCTCTGCGGGATGACGCTGGAGCGAGTGCAGCCGGCTCGTGAGGCGGGTCAAAGCCTTGAGCTGCGCGACATGACGCGGCGGTTCTGGGTCGGTGCGGCACTCGCCGCTCCGGTGGTCTTGCTCGACATGACCACCGAGATCCACGCGCTCGCGGTGCATCGGGTGGTTGCACCGGTGCTTTCCCTGTGGATTCAGTTTGCGCTCGGGACCCCCGTCGTCATCTGGTGCGGATGGCCGCTGCTTCGGCGCGGGTGGGACTCCGTGCGCCGCCGCTCGCTCAACATGTTCAGCCTCATCGCTCTCGGGGTGAGCGCCGCGTATCTCTACAGCCTCGTGGCGCTGCTCGCACCGGGTCTTTTCCCGCGAGAGCTACGCGGCGCCGACGGTCTCATTCCCGTGTACTTCGAAGCCGCCGCGGTCATCACGGTGCTCGTGCTTCTGGGACAGGTGCTCGAGCTGCGCGCGCGCGAGGCGACCGGCGGCGCCATTCGCGCGCTGCTGAATCTCGCGCCGAAATTCGCCCGCCGCATCCAAGATGCAGGCATCGATGAGGAGATTCCCCTCGAGGCGGTGCGCGTCGGAGACCGATTGCGGGTACGGCCCGGCGAAGCCGTTCCGGTGGACGGAGTGGTGCTCGAGGGCTCGAGCGCCGTCGATGAATCGATGGTCACCGGGGAGTCCATCCCGGTGGCCAAAGTCGCGGCGGCCAAGGTCATCGGCGGCACGATCAACGCCACCGGCGCGCTGATCATGCGCGCCGAGCGCGTCGGCTCGGACACGATGCTCGCTCGAATCGTGCAGATGGTAGCGCAAGCGCAGCGCAGCCGTGCTCCCATCCAGCGACTCGCCGATCTCGCCTCGTCCTGGTTTGTGCCGGCCGTCATCGCGGTTGCCCTTGCCGCATTCCTCGTGTGGATGCTGCTTGGCCCGCCGCCTCAGATCGCCTACGCGCTGGTTGCGGCGGTGTCCGTGCTCATCATTGCCTGCCCCTGCGCGCTTGGGCTCGCCACTCCCATGTCCGTGATGGTCGGTATCGGCAAGGGCGCCACGGCGGGCGTGCTGATCAAGAACGCCGAGGCTCTCGAGCGATTCGAGAAGATCGACACGCTCGTCGTCGACAAGACCGGCACCTTGACCGAGGGCAAGCCGCGCGTGGTCGCCGTCGTGGCGGGGGAAGGCTACGATGAGGCAGCGGTGCTCGGCTACGCGGCGAGCCTCGAGCGCTCGAGCGAGCATCCCCTGGCCGCCGCCGTTGCCGCATCGGCGAGCGAACGCGGCCTTGCAGTGCAAAGCGTGAGCGATTTTCGCTCGCAAACCGGCAAGGGCGTCATCGGGACCGTAAACGGACGCGCAGTCGCCGTGGGCAACGCCGAGCTGCTCGATTCTCTCGCAATTCCCCACGCGGGTCTCGAAGCCCAGGCGGAACGTCTGCGAAGCGACGGGGCGACCGTGATGTTCGTGGCGATCGACGGGCGAGCCGCGGGCGTCGTCGCCGTCGCCGATCCGGTGAAGCCGAGCACGCCCGGTGCGCTCGAGGCGCTCAGGCACGAGGGCATCCGGATCGTGATGGTCACGGGTGATCATCGCGCCACGGCTGAAGCCGTCGCGCGCCGGCTCGGGATCACTGACATCGAGGCGCAGGTGCTGCCGGATCACAAGAATGCCATCGTGCAGCGGCTGCGCGCCGAGGGACGAGCGGTCGCGATGGCGGGCGACGGCGTGAACGACGCACCGGCCCTCGCCGCAGCCGAGGTCGGCATTGCGATGGGGACGGGAACCGATGTGGCCATGCAGAGCGCCGGCGTCACCCTCGTCAAGGGCGACCTTACAGGCATCGTGCGGGCCCTCGCGCTCAGCCGCGCCACCATGCGCAACATCCGCCAGAATCTCCTCCTCGCCTTCCTCTACAACGTGATCGGCATCCCGATCGCCGCCGGCGCGCTGTATCCGGTTTTCGGACTGCTTTTGAGCCCGATGATCGCCGCCGCCGCCATGAGCCTGAGCTCGGTGTCGGTGATCGGCAATGCGCTGCGGCTGCGACTCGTTCGCCTGTAACCGGGGCTCGGTGACCGGCGAGTTCCTCGTCGCGCCTGACCTTTTTTGAATCAGCCAGGACCTCTCGCCTCGGCCAGGTGATAGCCATCTTCCCCGCTGTCCGCCAGATCGGCAACGACTCCGTTCTGTTCCAATCCACGCTTCAGACAGGCGGCGGTTTTTTCGCTCATCTTCCTCGTTTCCCCTGATTGATATGATGATCCTGCCGTGAGGGCGCTACCGACACGACAATGCACGGCGAACGTATTCATATCTTGGATGGCCCAGAGCACGGACGGCTGGTCCCGGCCGCGCAAGCCGCAGGCACCCGGCCGCCGAGGCGGTGCCGCCCGGCTCCAGGGGTTGCGATCGGGTCGGCCCGGATGAGGACATCGCCGGTTGAGGCGCAGATCCATCCGGGCCGGGCTCTCGAGTGCCGTGCCCTGATTTATCGGCTATGATAGCGCTCTCATCGGCCATCCTCCGGAACCCGTTCCACCGACGGCACTCACGCGGGCCGCACGGCTCCTGGGGATCTTGCCGCCAAAGGTGCTCAGTTGCCCGTCAGCGGAAAAATGTCCCGCGCAGCCCCTTCCGCCCTGGTCGCCTGCATCGGCGTTGCGGCGCTTGGGCTGAGCGCCGGCGGCTCGAAGAGCGCCGCACCGAGCCGCCCGCCCGGGGGGCGTGCCGGCCATGTCGCGAACTGTCCGTGGATCGATTCGCACGTGTCGATCGCGCGGCGCGTGGCGATGATCATGCGCAAGATGACCCCAGGCGATGAGATCGCCGTGGTTGAAGGTCATGGCACGCATCCCTATGTGGGCGACGTCCCGCAGAACACGGCACTGTGCATGCCCTCGCTCGGCCTGGAGGACGGGCCGAACGGCGTCGGCGACGGAATGACTGGCGTAACGGCTCTGCCCTCCGGCGCGGCACTGGCGGCGACGTTCTCGCGCCGGCTGGCTTATCGGTACGGACGGGTGATCGGCGCTGAGCAGGCCGCGAAGGGCTCTGCGGTCGATCTTGGCCCCACCGTCAACATCGACCGCGATCCGCGCTGGGGCCGTGAGTTCGAGAGTCTCTCGGAAGATCCCTACCTGGCGGCACAGCTCGTTGTCCCTGAGATACGCGGCATTCAAAGCCGTGGAACCATTGCACAGGTCAAGCACTTCGACGCCTACAACCAGGAAACGAACCGCAATACGCCGCAGGACGACGTCCTCGTCTCCGAGCGCGCGCTGCACGAGATCTATATGCCGGCATTCCGCGCTGCCGTGCGCAGGGCGGCCGTCGGCTCGATCATGTGCTCCTATGCGACGGTGAACGGCCACTACAGCTGCCAGGATCAGTATCTGCTCACCGACGTGCTGCGGGAGGAGTGGAATTTCAACGGCTTCGTCACCTCGGATTGGACTGGCATTCACGACGTCTCGGCGGCCAAGGCCGGCGCCAATATCGAAGAGCCCGGCAACCGCTTCTTTGGTGCTGCGCTGCGGCAAGCGCTGCGCAAGGGCGTCGTCTCCGCGGCGCGGCTGAACACGATGGTCGAGCCCATTCTCTACCAGATGTTCCGGTTCGATTTCTTCGATCATCCGCGACCGGCCACGACGCGCGCGCTCGCGACGACGGCCGCACACCGGGCGATCTCCACCCAGGTGGCCGAAGCCGGCGCCGTGCTGCTCAAGAACAGTGCCCATCTGCTGCCCCTGTCGACCGCGCAGCGGCTCGTGCTGATCGGTCCGGCAGCGGCCGCGGAACCGACGTACGCCGGTGGCGGCAGCGCCCACGTCATACCCTCTGCGACGGTGACGCCCCTTGCGGGCATCGAGGCGATTGCCGGCAAGAGCCGTATCCGCTATGCCCAGGGTCTGCCGAGCAACGCACAGCTGACGCCGATTCCCGCCACGGATCTGTCAGCTGCGCACGCCGGCAAGAATGCGGGCGCAGTGTATGCCGAGACCTTGACAGCGCCTCAATCCGGCACCTACATCATCGGCCTCACGAACGGCTGCGGCTGCTACCGCCTCGCGAGCCTCGCCCTTGACGGCACAACCCTGATCAACAATCCCGGCACGCCTCCGGTGGCGACCTACTCGGCCGCCGCGCAGCTCACCAAGGGCCGCACCTATGCGCTCACGGTGAGCGGCTACGCCCCGGGCGACACACTTACCTGGGCGACACCCTCGATCGTGAGTGCCGCGATCGCGCGGGCCGTGAAGGCGGCACAATCGGCGCAGATCGCCGTCGTCGTGGTGGCCGATAATACCGAGTCCGAGGGCGCCGACCGGCCCGATCTGCGCCTGCCCTCGGCGCAGAACGCATTGATCAGCGCAGTCGCGAAAGCCAATGCGCACACTGTGGTCGTCGTGCAGGCCGGCGCGCCGATTGTCATGCCGTGGTTGCAGCAGGTACCCGCCGTCCTCGACACGTGGTACCCCGGACAGACCAACGGTACGGCGCTCGCCAACCTGCTTTTCGGCAAGGTCGATCCGGGCGGCCACCTCCCGGTAACCTTCCCGCAGCGTCTGGCCAACGTGCCGGCTGCGAGCCGCGCCCGTTTCCCCGGCGTCAATGGCAAGGTTCATTACTCGGAAGGGGTTCTGGTCGGCTATCGCTGGTACGAGGCGAAGCACATCAAGCCATTGTTCCCGTTCGGCTTCGGGCTGTCCTATGCACGCTTCCGATACAGCGACCTGCGTCTGAGCCGCAGCTCCGTCAACGGCGTCACCCCGGTCGAAGTCAGCGCGCGCGTGATCAATGTCGGGCGGGTGACAGGCACCGACGTCGCCCAGCTCTACCTCGGCAAGCCGACCGCGAGCGGGGAGCCGCCGCGCGAACTCGTGGGCTTTCAGCGCGTCACGTTGTCGCCCGGCCAATCGAAGCGGCTGCGCTTCACGATCACGCCGCGTGAGGAATGGTGGTGGCATCACAAGGGCTGGACCGAGACTGCGGGCATCTATCGCGTCTACGTCGGAGATTCCTCGGCTCGCGCGGATCTGCCGCTCACCGCTCGCTACACGATGAAGGACGCAGTCGGTGGCCGGCGGGTGACGGTCTCTGCGCCGAGCGCCTTTGCACCGGGGTCCGGCTCCGTGGTTCGCGTGTCGCTCGGCGCCGGCGGCAGCGAGACGCTGCACAACGTCACCTTCAGCCTCGAGGCCCCCGGCGGCTGGCGCGTGGCGCCGCTCGATGACGTGCACCACAGTGTCGCGCCTGATCAGGCCGCCACGGCGATCTTCGCTGTCACGCCGCCGTCCTGGGGGGTCCGGCAATACGCGACTCTCTACGGCACCGCGGCGCTCGCGCACGGCACGTGTGCCGGTGTTGGTTCCCGTCCTGGCGCCGGTGCGCACTGTGGCGTCGCACGCCACGGCGGCCTAACCGTGCTGCTGCGCTGACAGCCGTCGCTTCGGTCCACACGACGAGCGGCACTCGTGGCCAAGCCCCCGGCGGAGTTCTGCGGCAGGGCTCGATTCGCGGCGCGGCCGGTTCGCTCGGTCATCCGGCAGCGCTCGTGACCCGCCGCGCGGGCGCGACGCCCCGATCAGCGGGGCTTTGTCACGTCCCCCTTTTTTGGACGAATCAGCGCAGAACGGCGGTCCCGCTGATTTTGGTGCCAACAGTGCCGGTAGGATTTCTCGGTGACACTGCAGACCGAGGCGAGATGTCCTAGCGGGTGCAAGCGGTTGCCGTGCGGCTTTCCGGCGGGCTATGGAGGGGCCCTGCGGGGAGGCCCGGAACACGCACGACCGGCAGTCGACGTCGCTGGGGCGACGGTCGTCGAAGCCGCCGGCCTCGATGTCGCCGGCTGGTTATCCCATGATAGGGTAACCAGCGGCAACCCCTTCCCTAGCGGAAGCCGCGCCGGGGACGAGCGCGGCGCCGTGCCCCTGCCAGCCACCCCGCTGAGGATGACGGCCGGCCATCGGCGGGCGAAGCCGCGGCCTCCCCCGCCGTCCCGCCGGGCTGTCACTCGAGCGACACGCACCGAAACCGCCGCCGGCGCTTGAACGGCCGCAGCGGCTTGACTACCCTTCGCGGGCCGACAGTCATCCGCCGTGCAGGAGCCCCCGTGCCCCGTAGCGCTCCGGTCGTTCATACGCTCAACACGGGCCGCCGCTTCGTGCGCCACGGCCTGCCGCGGCGCCGCTGGCAGGACCTGTATCACGTCTACATGACCATCAGCTGGCCACGGCTGTTCGCCAGCTTCGCCGCCTTCCTCACGGTGTTCAATCTGCTGTTTGCCGCTGTTTACTGGCTGCGCGAGGGGGGCATCGCCCAGCTCAACCCGCCGGGGTTCTGGGGCTGCTTCTTCTTCAGCGTCGAGACGCTCGCCACCGTCGGCTACGGCGACATGCATCCGCAGACCATGTTCGCGCACATCGTCGCCTCGGTCGAGATCTTCACCGGCGTAATGAGCCTCGCGGTCATCGCCGGCATGATGTTTGCGCGCTTCTCCCGTCCGACGGCCCGCATCCTCTTCGCCCGCTACGCCGTCATCCGCCCGCTCGATGGCGAGCCGACGCTGATGCTGCGCGCGGCGAACGAACGGCACAACGTGATCATGGAGGCGCAGGCGAGATTGCGCCTGGTGCGCGACGAGCGCACCGTCGAGGGCTACTCGATCCGCCGCATTCACGATCTGCCGCTGCGCCGCAGCGAGCAGCCTGCGTTCCTCTACGGGTGGACGCTGATGCACACCCTGACCCCCGACAGTCCGCTCGCCGGGGCGACGAGTGAGACGCTGCGCACCGACAATACGTTCCTGATCCTGACCATCGGGGGCATAGACGAGACGACCGGCCAGACGCTGATCGCACGCCAGGAGTACCCGCCGGAGTTGCTGCGCTGGCAGCACACGTTTGCCGACATCCTCAGCCGCGGCGAGGACGGCATCGACCAGATCGATTACCGCCGGTTCCACGATATCGAACCGCTCAACTGAGCGCCCCGCGCTCACGACCCGCGCGGCGCGGCCGCCGCGTCAGGCCAGTCAGGCGGGGCACGGCTGAGGACTCACCGCGAGCCTGATCGCACCCGTCAGCGACTCACCGGGCCGCAGTTCGCGCAGGCCGCTCACCCCCGGCGCCTCCGCCCGGTTGAGCGCATCGGGCATGTGGCTGACGGGCTCGAGGCACAGGAAGGACTCCCCGGGCGGAACGTAGAGATGCAACCAGCGAAGCGGCTCGTCGGCCTCGAGCCGTACGCACAGCTGCTCCTCCGGTATCACGAGGTCAGCCCGGCCGCTCCAGCCCGTATAACAGTGATCGATGAGTTTCTCGGGCAGCCGCTCGCCTCGGCTCCAGTCCAAAATCCGATGCGCCGGCGCAGGCGAGGTCGGCAGGCACTGCTCATCGGCGAGCCACACACCGGCGACTTCGGCACGCAGGCGCGTCAAGGGCGTGCGGCGAAAGTAGGGATGCCAGCCGATTCCGGCCGGCATCGGCTCGCTCGCGCGGTTCTCGAGCGTCAGCCGCACCTCAAGACCCCACTTCTGCAGCGTAAACATCTGTTGCGCCCGGTACGGCCACGGCCAATCGCCCGGGGCATACTCGAACGCCAGTACCGCCTGGTGCGTATCGTGAGACTCCACCGTCCAGGGCGCGCGCCAGCTCTGGCCATGCAACGGATGGGCCTGACCGGGTGCGTTGCGCGCCAGCTGCAGCTGCCGGGCCCCGAAACGGAAGCGGCCATGTGCGATCCGGTTGGCAAACGGCATGAGCGGGAAGCCGGCGCTGTCCAGCGGCTCGGTGGCGCCCGGCGGGGTGCGCCGCAGCACTTCCCCTCCCCGAAAACGCAGGCCGGCGAGCGCTCCGCCCAGCCCCGGCAAGATCTCGAGCGCATAATCGCCGTGCGCGATAGAGATTTCTGCGACCGCTGACTCTGTCATCTGACACCTCGAATGCGAATTGTCCCCACCTGCCCCGTCCATCATGTCAGACGCACCCGCAGCGCCACCGCGTACTCTGCCCCGCAGGCAAGCCTGGGCAGCTCGACCTGCAAAGCTGCGCCGGTCTGCTGCCAGCGCCGCGCAGCGGGATCGCCCAGCGGTTGCACCTGCGACACGCCCCCAGGCCGCGTAGCGGCGTCCGTGCCGAGGTTGCCGCCACCTTGCCGGCCATCCGTCCGAAGAGCTGTCGTCGCATCGCTGTGGATACCTTGCGAGTGTCATCCCCGCGCCGCCGCTGGCACGCGTCTCAGGCGATACAGGAGCGATCCGTGCGCTGCGAGCCGCACGCGCAGCGCGCCCGCAGAGCCGAGGGACCGCCGCTGCCACAGCTCACGCAGCCGGTAGCGTTTCCCCGGCAACGACAGCGCGCGCCACGGCAGCTTCAGGGTGCGCGCCCGGCCGGCCAGATTGAACGCCGCCAGATACCAGCCGCCGCCGCGTTGCGGACGCGACATCCACACCACGAACCGATGGCGGGCCAGAACCTGATGGGCGTCCGTCGCGTCCTGATCGACGGCGATCACCGCCCGGTTGTCGAGCAACGAGAGGGTCCAGCGATTCATGCGCGTCAGATTGGCGCCGATCATCAGCGGCGAGCGCGCGATGCACCACAGCGTCATGTACGTGCGTTGCTCGGCGTGGGTCAGGCGGCTCCAGCGCGCCTCGCCCAGACCGGGGTGCGGCCCGAGATAACCGATGGCGAACATGTCCGCATCCGGCCAGTGCCCGGGGCGGGCAAGGGGCGCCCAGCGCGCCAGGGGCGCGAACTGGTTGGCGACACCCTGCGGAAAGGCGCTTGTGCTGCGCCACAGGTCCCAGACGTCGTTCGAGATGCGCCACATGTTGGCGTCGCGGCGCAGCTGCGCCAGTTTGTCGAGCGGCGTGGGACCGGGCGAGAGACTGATCACGATCGGCCGTCCGGCGGCGCGCATCGCCTGGGCAAGCATGCGAATGTCGGCCGCCGCGTACGGCCGGCTGGAGATGCAGTCCACCTTGATGAAATCGACGTGCCAACGGGCATAGAGGCGCACAATCGAATCGTAGTACGCCTGGCCGGCGGCGTTGTCAGCCACCCCATCGTTGTGGGGGTCCCACGAGCACGGCGCGTGCAGATCAGCCGCCTGCCGCGCGTGAAAGGGCGAGCCGGCAATGGGCAGGTTCGCGCTCACCGCCTCTTTGGGTATGCCGCGCATGATATGAATGCCGAACTTCAAGCCCAGCGAGTGCACGTAGTGCGCGAGCGGGCCGAACCCCCGGCCGCCGGCCGCCGAGGGGAAATGGTCCGGCACCGGCAGGTAGCGACCGTAGCGATCCATCGTCAGAACCCCTGCGCGCGCACCGCCGCCAGACACGGACCACCCCGCATCGATCACCGCGTAGCGCCAGCCGTAGCGGCGCAGATGCTTCGCCATCCAGCGCACGTTGGCGCGAAATTGCGCCTCGGTGAGGGTTTTGCCGTACGCGTCCCAGCTGTTCCAACCCATGGGTGGCCGGCGCGCGAGCACATGGGCGCCGGCCAGCGCCGGGCCGCAGGCCAAGAGGCCCGCCGCGGCCACGGCCAGCGCCCATCCGGGCATACCCCAGCCACGACGCCTCGCGGCCCCGGCACTATGGACCCACCCAATCCGCTCGCCGCGGCGACCACGCCGGCGGTCGGCCGTAATTGCGCGCATCATGTGTTGCCCTCCGCTTCGTGTGCGCACGCCGCGCAGCGCACCCGCACCGGCGTACCCGAATACTGCACGAGGCGATCGGCCGGTGCCGCGTAATCATCACCGGCCGGTGAGCCCGGGCCGATGAAGCGGACCGTGAACTGCCGCGTGTGCGCCATGCCCGGATAGCTCCCGGTGCGCCGGCCGATGGTGAGCGTGCCGCTCGCCTGATCGTAGGTGAACGGAATCAGCGCGTACTGGCCATGCCGATAGCCGAGCGTGGTGCCCTGATCCTCGTACAGCGTGAAGGCGCCGCTCGCCCCCGTGTAGACCAGGAGCGTCATGGGCGCGCCGGGTCGCTCGCCGGTGTATTGAATCGCCGGCCCCACGGGCACGATCGAGCCGGCACGCACGAACAGCGGCTCGCGCGCCAGCGGCGCCGCCACGGTCACCGAGCGCCCGCCACGATACAGGTGGTTGGTGAAGAAATCGTACCAGAGCGCACCGGTGGGCAGATACACCGGCCAGCGCCGCGCACGATAGCGGTACACCGGGCTCAGCAGAAACGCCGGGCCGAACATGTACTCGGTGGCAATGCTGCGCACGCGCGGGTCGTGCGGGAAGTCCATCTCGAGAGCCTGCATGATCGTGCCGTTGCGCAGCCATGTGTCGCCCGCGAGGGTATAGATGTAGGGCATCAGCCGGTAGCGCAGCATGTCGTAGGAGGCCAGGATGTCGTAGATCTTCGTGCCCGGCGGCGAGATGTTGTAGATCTCTCGGAACGGCGGCATGCCGTGGGAGCGGAAGATCGGACAGAACGCGCCGAATTCGAACCAGCGGGTATAGAGCTCGCGCCATTCGGCGAGGTTGGCCGCATCGGGGCGCACGTAGCGTTGCCGAGGCTCGTAGCCGCCGATGTCCATCGTCCAGTTCGGCAGCCCGGAGAGCGAGTAGCCGATGCCGGCGGCGATCTGGTCCTTCAGGTCCGACCAGCTCGATGCGGTGTCGCCGCTCCAGACCGCAGCTGCGCAGCGCTGCAACCCGGCAAATCCCGAGCGCGACAGGATGAAGACCCTTGTATCGGGCCGAAAACGCAGGTTGCCGTGGTACACCCCGCACACGTGCTCGAGCGCATAGGCGTTGAACACCGCGGCGCCCGGCCCGAGCGGCGTCGGCGTCATGAACGCCTCCCGTTCGGCGATCGAGGCATTTGACACCATGTCCGGCTCGTCGGAATCCAACCACCAGGCGTCCACGCCGAGCGCCCCCAGGTTGCGCTCGATCTGGTTCCAATACCGGTGACGCGCCGCGGCCGAGAACGGATCATAGAAGCCGAACCTGAAGCCCGGACGTACCCAATCCTTGATGCCGAGCTTCAAAGTGAGCGGAAAGATGTCGCCGTGCGCGGCAAGCTGCTTGAAGTTGGCCGTGCGCGGGTAGAACTTCGGCCACACGGAGATCATGAAGTGCGCGTGCAGCGCGTGCACTTTGGCGATCATGGCGCGCGGCGCCGGATAGCGCCGCCGGTCGAAGCGGTCCGAGCCCCAGGCGTCCCGCCGCCAGTACCGCCAGTCCTGCACGATGTTATCGAGCGGCAGGCCGAGCCGGCGGTATGTCTCGACCACCTTCAGTAGCTGCTGCTGCGTCTCGTAGTAGTTGCGACTCTGCCAGTAGCCGTACGCCCAGCGCGGCAGCAGCACCGCGCGGCCGGTGACGTCACGGTAACCCGCGATCACCTGATGCAGATCACGCCCGGCAATGAAATAGTAGTCGATCGCGTGGCCGAACTCGGAGTACAGGGACAGCCGGCCGCGCACGGCCTTGGGGCGCGGCGGACGCTGCAGCAATGCGATATACCCGCCCTTGCGGTTCCAGACGAGCCGGATCGCCAGCGGCTTGCCGGCGCGCATGCGCACGCGGAAGTTGTCGAACCAGGGATTCCAGCTCTGCCGCCACGTGTCGATGACCTTGTGCCCCCCGAGCCACAGTCGCTGGGAATTGCTGCCGTAGAGGGTAAAGGTCTGCAATCCGCTGGTGCGCGCCTCGATCTTGCCGCTCCACACAACCTTTACCTGCGGCAGATCGACCAGCGCCTTGGGGAAGGAGCGCGGATAGTGGTCGTGCCAGGTGAGATATTGATAGTCGATGTTGCGCTCGGTGCGCGTGAGGACCAGCTTGCCGTTGACGTAGTAGCGCGCGGTCAGTCCGCCGCGCCTGCCCTGCGCATTGAAGAGAATCAGGCCGCGTGACAGCGGCTGCCATGGCCGCGGATTGCCGAAGCGCGTAATGGAATCGTTGTCCCACAGAATGCCATAGTTGCGGCTCGACACCACGAACGGCACCGCGCTGCTCATGTTGTGCTGGGCCAGCGTCAGGCTCCGGTCCTTGTAATCGATGCGTCCGGTCTGCTGCTGGCCGAGACCGTAAAACGCCTCGCCCGGGGTCGAGGCAAACTGCTGGCGGATCTGGTAGAACGACCGGCCGTCTACCCTCACCGGCCGGAAGCTGCTGCCGCCCGGCAGCTCGCGGGTGATCAGTCCGCCCTGGGCGTTGCGGAATATCACCTGGCCATTGGCGAGGCGCACCTGCACGATCAGATCGTGCGTGGCAAGCGCCACCATCGTGGGGGTCTGACGCACCTTGAACGGCACGCCCGTCGTGCCGGTGCGCACCGCTATCAGGCTCTTCGGCAGCCGCAGGCTCGTGCCCGGGAAGGCCGTCACATGCACGATTTGCGGCGAAACCACCTCCAGTCGCACCCGTCTGGCGGCGCCCGAGGCCGGCGTCACGACGATGCCATCGGCGATGCGCTCGACCGCGCCGGTGACCCGCGCCGCCGCAGCCACGTGCGCCAGCAGGCAGGCGCACGCGCCGAGCCACGGCGTGACGCGAGCGAAGGTGACCCGCCCGCCAATGAGATCGCTTTGCCTCATGAACCGCTCCTCACGCCCGATAAGTGGCCGGATGCACGTGCAGCACCTGGGGGATGGAAGTGAAATTCAGGCCCCAGTCGGTTTGATCCCCGTTCCAGATGCGCAGGACCTTCCACGCGCGCTGCCGATAGGTTCCCTGCGAGACCCGGTTGAAGATCATGAATTCTCCCGGGCGCTCGCCGAGGCACTGCGCGCCGCGGCAGCAACGCTCTATTCGCACCCGAGCTGCCCGCCGCTGCCGAGCGCCCGGTAAGCTGCGACCAGTGCGCGCACGAGCGCCGGCGCGGCGGCCAGCGGTGGTGCAAAGATGTCCTGCAACGTCAGAAAGCGCGCGACGTCCCGCCGCGCATCCCCGTCGCAGTCGCGACCGAGCGCGAGCAACCGCTCGGCGGCCGGATCGTTCAGCACGCCGCCGGCGCGGACCCGAGCGATGACGAAGCGCATCCAGGCCGCAATCGGCACGGCGAGCCGCTCGAGCGGCCGGCCGGCTGCGAGCGCCTCGGCGACGGTCGGCATCAGCCGCACCGGCAGCTTCTTCGAGCCATCCCAGGCAATCTGCGCCAGCTGATGACGAACGCTCGGATTGCGAAAGCGCTGCAGCGTCGCGGCGATGGAGCCGTGGACATCGAATGCACCGGCGCCGCCGAGACTCGGGGCAATGTCCTCACGCAGCAGCCGCTCGAGGAAACCGGCGAGCGGCGCATCGGCCATCGCTTCGGCCACGGTGGCCCGACCGCGCAGCAGGCCGATGTAGGCGAGCGTCGAGTGCGCCCCGTTGACGATGCGCAGCTTGGCGCGGTCATAGACTGCCACGTCAGCCGTCAGCGTCACGCCGACCGAGGCCCAATCGGCCACGCGTACCGCAGGCAGATCCTCGATGACCCACTGGGTGAACGGTTCGCGCTGAACCGGCCAGGCGTCCTCGAGGCCGCTCGCAGCAGCGACACGAGCGATGAGCTCGGCATCGGTGGCGGGCGTGATGCTGTCGACCATGGTGCGCGGGAAGGCGACCTCGCTCTCGATCCACCGGGAGAAGCGGTCATCCGTGTGCGCCGCGAACGCCGCCAACGCCGAACGCAGGGTCGGACCGTTGTTTGGCAGGTTGTCGCAACTGATCACCGCGAAGGGCTTCAGCCCCTGCGCGCGCCGCCGGCGCAGCCCCTCGGCGAGAAAGCCGATGACGCTGCATGGGGCAGCGCCGGCGCGCAAATCGTGCGCGATGTCCGGGTGCTCGACATCGAGCTGTCCGGCCCCGCCAAGGCAGTATCCCTTCTCCGTCACGGTCACGGTGACGAGCCGGGTGTCGGCCGAGACGAGGCGGGCAAACACCGCCGGCCGGTCCGCCGGCGCCAGCAGAATCTCGCGCAGCGCGCCGATCACGCGGATGCGCGGGCGCTCGGCGAGCTCGGCCAGGCAGTAAAGGTAGTCCTGCGGCGCGAGCGCATCGCGCGCGGCCGCGCTGTGCAGCGAGACCGCGCTGATCGCCCAGCGCGGGTCGCGGCAAAGCAGCCGCTCGGCGTAGTAGGCTTGGTGCGCGCGGTGGAAAGCGCCCGGACCGAAATGCACCCAGCCGACGCGGCAGGCCTCGCGGGCATAGGCCGGGCGAGCCGTCTGCGGCCGGGCCTCGGACAGAGTCGCTGCGCTGAGCCGGTGTCGAGTCATTGAATCCAGCCTAATGGTAGCGCTATCATCCTGCAACGCATTTCGTCATTGCGGGGGACTATGATGCAGTCGACGGCTTCCGTGCACCGTCGTGGGTGGAGCGTGCTCTTCGCTGTGCTCCTGGGCCTGGCGGGGCTGACTGCGGCCGCCGCGGCGCATGCCGGGGATGGCTACCGTCTGTGGCTGCGCTACGTACCGGTGCATGGGGTGTGGCTCGGCCGCTACCGCCGCTCGGCCACCGAACTCGCCGCGAGCAGTCCGCTCTCACCGACCCTGCGCGCGGCACGCGCCGAACTGCAGCGCGGGCTTACCGGCATGCTCGGCAAGCGGGTGCCCAGCGTGCGTACAGTCACCGCCAACGGCGCGATACTGTTCGGCACGCCGCACGACTCCCCGCTCATCCGCTCCCTGCGCCTCGGCCTGCGCGCGGTCGGCTCGCAGGGTTATGTGATCCGCACCCTGACCGTGCTCGGCCACCGCACCACCGTCATCGCGGGCAACAGCGACATCGGCGTGCTTTACGGGGCCTTCCGCTACCTGCGGCAGATCCAGACTCGCCGGCCAATCGACGCGCTCGCCATCGTCTCGCGCCCGAAAATTCGCCATCGGATCCTCGATTTCTGGGACAACCTCAACGGCACGGTCGAGCGCGGCTATGCCGGGGACTCGATCTGGAAATGGGACGAGCTACCGCGGTACCTCTCGCCCCGCTACATCGCCTTCGCGCGCGCCTGCGCCTCGATCGGGATCAACGGCGTGGTGCTGAACAACGTCAACGCCAGCCCGTACATCCTGACACCGCTCTATCTGGAGAAGGTCGCGGCGCTCGCCGGCGTGCTGCGCCCCTATGGCATCCGGGTTTACCTGTCGGTGCCGTTCAGCGCCCCGATCACGGTCGGGCGCCTGAAGACCGCCGACCCGCTCGATCCGGCCGTGCAGGCTTGGTGGCGCAAGAAGGTCGCCGAGATCTACCGCGATGTGCCGGACTTCGGCGGCTTCCTGACCAAAGCCGACTCCGAGGGCGAGCCGGGACCGGAGCAGTATGGGCGCACCCAGGCGCAGGGCGCGAATCTGCTCGCACGGACGCTCGCGCCCTACGGCGGCATCGTGATGTGGCGCACGTTCGTCTATTCGACGAACCCGCATTCCGAAGATCGCGTCATGCAGGCGTACGACATCTTCAAGCCGCTCGACGGCAAGTTCGACCAGAACGTCATCTTGCAGAACAAGAACGGCCCGCTCGACTTCCAGCCGCGCGAGCCGTTCAATCCGCTGTTCGGCGCCATGCCCAAGAGCAACGAAATGCTGGAGCTCGAGATCACCAAGGAGTACCTCGGCCAGCAGACAAGCTTCGCGTACCTCGGCACGCTGTTCGAGGAGGCGTTGCGCGCCGACACCTGGGCACGCGGCCGCGGATCGACCGTGGCGCGGGTGATTGACGGCTCGCTCTACGGCGAGCGGCAGACCGGCATCGCCGGCGTCGCCAACATCGGCTCGGACCGCGACTGGTGCGGCTCGATCTTCAACCAGTCCAACTGGTACGCGTTCGGGCGGCTCGCCTGGAACCCCGAGGCCTCCGCGCGCACCATCGCCGGTCAGTGGGTGCGCATGACCTTCAGCAACAACCCGGCGCTCCTCCGTCCGGTGGTAGGCATGATGATGGCTTCCCGCGAGGCCGTGGTCGATTATATGGACCCGCTCGGCCTTGCCAGCCAGATGGCCGCCGGCACCCATTTCGGTCCCGGTCCCTGGGTTCATCCAGGCCCGCACATGCCTCCGGACTGGTCGAGCACGTACTACAGCCACGCAAACGCCACCGGCATCGGCTTTGACCGCACCGCCAGCGGCAGCGACGCCATCGCCCAATACGCCCCGCACGTGGCGGCAAAGTTCGCCAGTCTCAAGCACTGCCCCGAGGACCTGCTGCTGTGGTTTCACCACCTGCCTTGGACCTACCGCATGCCTTCGGGCCGCACGCTCTGGGACTCGCTCGTGCTGCACTACGTGCGCGGTGTCGATACGGTCAAGTGGATGCGCCGCACCTGGCTGAAGCTTGCCCGTTACGTCGATCCGTACCGCTTCGACATGACGGCAGACTTTCTCACGCTGCAGGTGCACAATGCGCAGTGGTGGCGCGATGCGAGCATCGCGTACTTCCAGTCGATCTCGCATCTGCCGCTGCCGCCCGGGGTTGCACGACCGCCGGACACGTTGAAAGCTTATGAGGCGTTCTGCATCCCGTACGTGGAGGGCACCCCGGGAGCCGGGCCGGCTTGTCCGCCGGACGATGCGCCGGTGCCACGCTGAGCCGCATCGTATGCGATCCGAACCCATGAGACACACAGCGGCGAGTGAGCCGTCAGCATGAGCGCACATTCCGAGCCCACCGCGCTGCACCCGGACCGGCTGTTCCCCGCAGAGCCCGGCACGCGCGCCATCGCACGGCGGCTGTACGCGGCGGTGCGGGCGCTGCCCATCATCAGCCCGCACGGGCACACCGACCCGCGCTGGTTCGCCGCCGATCAGCCCTTCAGCGATCCCGCCTCGCTGCTTCTGACGCCGGATCACTACATTACCCGCATGCTGTACAGTCAGGGCGTCGCGCTCGAGGCGCTCGGCGTAGCCCCCGGGGGGGAGGAGCGGCAAAGTCCACCGGACCCGCCTGCCATCTGGCGCACCTTCGCCGCGCACTACCGGCTCTTCCGCGGCACCCCCACCCGGCTGTGGCTCGACTGGGTGCTCGCTGAGGTTTTCGGTGCCGACGTGCCGCTCACCCCGGACAATGCCGATGAGGCGTACCGGCGGATCAACGCACGACTCGCCGAACCGGCCTTCCGCCCGCGCGCGCTGTTCGAGCGCTTCGGCATCGAAGTCCTGACCACTACAGAATCACCGCTCGACACGCTCGAGCATCACGCCGCGCTGCGCACGAGCGGCTGGCCAGGGCGTGTCATCCCGGCCTACCGCCCCGATCCGGTGATCGACCCGCAAACGCCGGGGTTCGTGGCAAACCTGGAGCGCTTCGGGGCGCTCACCGGCACCGATCCGTTCACCTGGCGCGGCTACCTCGATGCGCACCGCGCGCGGCGCGCGTTCTTCGCCTCCTTTGGCGCCACTTCCACCGACCACGGTCACCCGACGGCGCGCACCGCCGACCTCGACGCCGCCGCCGCCGCCGCGCTCTTCGAGCGCGTGCTGCGCGCAGTGCGCGCCGGCTCGCTCGCGAGCGCCGACGCGGAAGCCTTCCGGGCCCAGATGCTCACGGAAATGGCCCGCATGAGTCTCGATGACGGACTGGTGCTGCAGATTCACCCGGGCTGCTGGCGCAATCACAACGCGGCGCTGTTCCGCCGCTTCGGGCCGAACATCGGCGCAGACATGCCCACACCGACCGACTACGTCAGGGCGCTGCGCCCGCTGCTTAACCGCTTCGGCAACGAGCCGACCCTCAGGGTCATCGTCTTCACCCTCGACGAATCGAGCTACAGCCGCGAGCTCGCACCGCTCGCCGGACACTACCCGGCGCTGAGGCTCGGGCCGGCGTGGTGGTTTCACGATAGCCCGGAGGGGTTGATGCGCTTTCGCGAGCAGACCACCGAGACGGCCGGCTTCTACAACACAGTGGGTTTCAATGACGATACGCGCGCGTTCCTGTCCATTCCGGCGCGCCACGATGTGGCGCGGCGTGTCGACTGCGCCTTCCTCGCCCGTCTGGTCGCCGAGCACCGCCTGCCGCAGGACGAGGCGCTCGAGGTGGCGCGCGACCTCGCTTACCGGCTGCCGAAGCAGGCGTACCGGCTCTGAGCGGCGCACCGGCCGGGTCTCACCGCAACGCCGGCGGCTGCAGCGTCAACATGCGCCCGCGCTCGAGCCGCAACCGGGAAACCCCCGCCCTGCAGGCAATGGTGCAGGCGGCGGCCGACCGCGAGTGTGCGCGCAAGCCCGGCGAGGCGTGCGATAACTGGAGTCGAAACGATGCCGATTGACGCCCTGGCCGGCCAGCCGGCCACACCGCAGATGCTGGTGGACCTCGCCTCTCTCGAGCGCGCGTATTACGAGCGCAGTCCGGATGTGACCCATCCCACGCAACGGGTGCAATTCGGCACCAGCGGCCACCGCGGCTCCTCGCTCGATGGCACCTTCAACGAGGCGCACATTCTGGCCATCACCCAGGCCGTGTGCGACTACCGCAAGAGCCTCGGCATCGACGGTCCGGTGCTCGTCGGCAAGGACACGCACGCGCTGTCGATACCGGCGGAACGCACGGCGGTTGAGGTCCTGGCGGGGAACGGCAGCGAGGTCGTACTGGCCCAGGGCACGGGCATTACGCCCGTGCCGGTGCTCTCCCGAGCCATTCTCACGCACAACCGAGGGCGAACCTCGCATTTGGCCGACGGCCTGATCGCGACGCCGTCGCACAATCCTCCGCGTGACGGCGGCTTCAAGTACAACCCGCCGCACGCCGGGCCGGCGGGCGCCGAAGTGACCGCCTGGATCGAGCGGCGAGCGAATGAGCTGCTCGTCGGCGGCAACCGCGACGTCAAGCGCGTACCGTATGCCTCGGCATTGAAGGCGGCCACCACGCATCGGGCCGATTTCATCACCCCGTACGTCAATGACCTCGGGCTCGTGATCGACATGGCGGCGATCCGGCGCGCAGGCCTTTCGCTCGCGGTCGATCCGCTCGGCGGCGCGGCGCTTTATTGCTGGGAGCCGATCAATGAGCGCTACGGTCTTGACATCGAGGTGGTCAACCCGCGGGTGGACCCGAGATTCGCATTCATGACGGTGGACCACGACGGCAAGATCCGCATGGACTGCTCCAGTCCCTACGCGATGGCGAGACTGGTGCAGCTGAAGGACCGTTTCCGGCTCGCATTCGGCAACGATCCGGATTCCGACCGCCATGGCATCGTGACGCCCTCGCAGGGCCTCATGAATCCGAATCATTACCTGGCGGTGGCGATCGATTATCTGCTCAACCACCGCCCCGACTGGCGTCCCGGCACGTCGGTGGGCAAGACCGTCGTGAGCAGCAGTCTGATCGATCGAGTGGTCACGCACCTCGGCGGCCGGCTTTACGAGGTGCCGGTGGGCTTCAAATGGTTCGCCCCGGGACTGCTCGATGGGTCGCTGTGCTTCGGCGGCGAGGAAAGCGCCGGGGCAACCCTGCTTCAGCGCAACGGGGCCGCCTGGACGACGGACAAGGACGGGCCGGTGATGAACCTGCTCGCCGCCGAGATCACCGCGGTCACGGGCGAGGACCCGAGCGAGCACTATCGCCGGCTCGCCGATATGCTCGGGACCCCCTACTACACGCGCATCGACGTGCCGGCCACCCCCGGGGAGAAAGCGGTGCTCGCCCGCCTCGCGCCCGAGATCGTGACGCAGACGGAGCTCGCCGCGCAGCCGATCCTCGCCAAGCTCACACGGGCGCCGGGCAACGGCGCGCCCATCGGCGGGCTGAAGGTGATCACCGAGCACGCCTGGTTCGCCGCGCGCCCCTCCGGCACCGAGAATCTCTACAAGATCTATGCCGAGAGTTTCCGTGACCCGGCTCACCTCGAGAGCGTGGTGCGGGAAGCCGGGCAGATCGTGAGTCGCGCCCTCGCCCGCGGAGGCTGAATACGCGGCCGCGCGCTTCGGAGGCACGCCTGAGAAGATCGCGGTCCGCGCACCGAGGGGGCCGTTCGGTCCCGTCCAGGCGCCGGCAAGGCCCTTTCCCTACCGGTGGGCCCGGTCAACGCGGGTGACAGCGTGTCCCGCGCCTCGCCCGCAGCGCGCCCCACCCCTGCCCGGCGCCAACGCCACTTGTGCGTATTCAGACGCGGTGAGTGCGGCTTTGCCGCGCAGGTCGCAGGTGCAATCCTAAGTCGATGCCTGAAGCGTGGACATCATCGATCCGGGGCAGATCGCCATGGCGGCGCCTGGGGTCATCGCAGCGGCGCGGCCCGCGCAGCTGTGCGCGGCGCGGGAGGCGGCAATGAGCTGGCGCGCCGATCAGTGCCAGCCGACACCCGCCCCCTCGCTGCGGCCCGTGCGTCCCGTTCGGCCGTCCCACCGGCAATGAAGCCCGAGCACTTCCATGTACCAGAACATCCTCGTCCCGATCGACGGCAGCGAAACCGCAGAGCTGGGGCTGCGCGAGGCGATCGGGCTTGCGCGCCGCCTGGCCTCCCGCATACGGCTGCTACACGTCGTCAGCGAGAGGCCGTGGCTGTACCCCGGCACCACGCCGGAGGTGTTCGAGCAGATCCTGACGCACCTGCGCCGCACGGGCGAGACGATCATCCACGAAGCCGGCGCGGCCGTGCGCGCCGCCGGCATCGAGGTCGACCATCGCCTGATCGAAGCTCCGGGCGATCGGGCCGGGGAGTTCATCGTCGCCGAGGCACGGGACTGGCCCGCGCAGCTCATCGTGTGCGGCACGCACGGCCGGCGCGGGCTGAGGCGACTGCTCATGGGTAGCGATGCGCAGTACATCGTGAGCCACAGTGCCGTACCGGTGCTTCTCGTTCGCGGTCGCGCCTGAGTGAGGACTGATTCGTCCACTCGGTGCAAGCTGTCTCGACCGGGATCGGATTGACTCCCGGGCGGCTCGGCGGCGCGCCCCCGCGGTGCGAGGCGCGAGGACCGATGGGTCATACCCCCATCGCGTCCGGCCTGCGGCGGCAGGCAGGCGGCCGGCCATGCTGCGCCCGCTGCGAGCCGAGCTTCGGGTTTGTACGTATTTCGCCGCCGCCGCAAGATCCGTAAGGTCGATTTCATTTGGGCAGTACGCGCTGCGGCTGCCCTCGGGGGCGTTTTCCTTCGATCATTTTCATGCGGCTCGCGCCACAGCAGAAGCTCGTCACGGCATTCATAGCGGCAGCGGTCGTTGCGCTGGCGATCGGAATGCTCGCCTACTGGAGCGCGTCCCGGATGCGCGATGACGCGGTGTGGGCGACGCACCAACAGCAAGTGGCCGGCGCGCTGCGTGCGATCTTTCCCGTCGATACCGACCTGTTGACCGCTGAGCGCGGCTACGTGCTCACGGGCGATGATGCGTACCTCAAGATGTACCACGAGGCTGTCGTCGCCGCCGGCGCGACCCTTCGCAGGGCGCACGAGCTGACGAGCACCGAGCCCTCACAACAGCGCCGCCTGAAAGTGATCACCGGCATGGTCCGTCAGCTTGAGGCGTTCACGGCCCGGACTCTGAGCGTTCGCCGCACTCAGGGCGTTGCGCCCGCGGCCGCGCTGCTGCTCAGCGGCGCCGGACAGGAATTTCGGCACGCGATCAATGCAAATGTCGCCCAGATGATCGCCGAGGAGCACAGGCATCTCAGTGCGCGGCAGATGCAGATTTCCCGCGCCAGCAACCGGGCGCTCGATTTGATCCTGGCCGGCAGCGCCCTCGCGGTGCTCATCGGATTGGTCGCCACGTTGCGCATCCGCAGCGACCTGCTCGCGCTGCAGCGAGCGGAGGAGCGCTTTCGGGCGCTGATGGAGTGCGCCCCGGACGCCATGGTCGTCGTTGACGGCGATGGCAGCATCGTCATGGTCAATGCGCGCACCGAGACGTTATTCGGCTACGACCGGCGGGAGCTGATCGGCAAGCCGATCGAGATGCTGATACCCGAGCGATACCGCAGCGACCACGCGACCCGCCGCAGCGCCTACGTTCGGGAGCCGGCGCTGCGGGCCATGAGCACGAGCCTGGAGCTCTTCGCGCGCCGCCGCGACGGCTCGCAGATTCCCGTGGAAGTGAGCTTGAGTCCGGTCGCCACATCCGGCGGGCTGCAGGTCGCAAGCGCCATTCGCGACATTTCGGAGCGCAAGCGCGTGCTCGAGCAGCTGCGCGATGCACGCGCCGCGGCCGAAAAAGCCGACCGCGCAAAGAGCGCGTTCCTCGCGACGGCAAGCCATGATCTGCGCCAGCCCCTGCAGACGATATCTCTGCTCAACGGCGCGCTGCGTCGCATGGGCAGGGATACCGATCCCGCCGACGCACTGTCACGACAGGACGCGGCAATCGGCGTGATGTCGCAGTTGCTGAACGCGCTGCTCGACATCAGCAAGCTCGAATCCGGCGCGGTGACCCCGACGCTCACGGACTGGCAGATCTCGACGCTGTTCGAGCAGCTGCGCGGGGAGTTCGAGAGCCTCGCGACGGCCAAGGGCGTGCGGATGGAGGTGGAAGGCTCTTCCCTGTGGGTGCGTTCCGACCGTTTTCTCGTGGGACAGGTGCTTCGCAACCTCCTCTCCAACGCCGTCAGATACACTCACCGGGGAAGGGTGCGGCTGTGCGCGCGGACCGCGGGCGAGGCGGTGCGCATCGAGGTCAGCGATACCGGCATCGGCATGGCACCGGAGGAGCTCGGCCACATCTACCAGGAGTTCTACCAGATCGGCGTGCCGGCGAACGCCACCCGAGAGGGCTACGGCCTGGGCCTGAGCATCGTGAGCCGAATCGTGAAGCTCCTGAACCTCACGCTCGATGTCCAGTCGCAGGCCGGCAAGGGCTCGACATTCGCGCTGCAAGTGCCTGCGGGCATCGCGACCCTCCCTCCGCTCGGGCACTCGCAGGTGAGCTGCGCCGCCGCGGCAAGCGCCGGGTGCACGCACCAGGTTCTGGTCGTCGGCGATGAGCCTGCGGTGCTAAACGCAACCAGGCTGCTCCTCACGGCGGTGGGCTACGGCGTCGCCACGGCGACCTCGCTCGCGCAGGCGATCGAGCGCGTGCACGAATCACGCGATCTGAAGCTGGTCATCACCGAGCAGCGTCTGGGCGATGGGCAGACCGGCAAGCAGGTCATCGCCTCCGTGCGGCAGATCCTCGGGCCCGACTTCAACGGGGTGCTCATCGCCGCCGACACCTGCAAGGTCGACCGGGAAGTCGATGGCGACGAGCATCTTCGCTTTCTCAGCAAGCCCGTCGATCCCAATGAGCTGCTGGGGCTGCTCAAGGAGTTGCTCGCGCCTTGGGCGCCGCAGCCTGCACGAGCCTAGCGACCCGGCGGCGGGCGGCGCAGATCGATGGCCGTCCGCCTCGGCCTTGTCTGACACGACGGCCGGTGGGCCGCAGAGAGGCCGGCCTCGCTCCTCACTCTTGCCCAACTGCCCGAAGTGCCCATGGGCACGATTCCGACGCAAACGGACCCTGCCGTGCCGACGGCCCGCGGCCGGCCAAATACCTTGACAATGCGGCCGGGCGTGGCTCATAGTCATCGAGTCAGGATACCGTTGATCAACCTCAGGTAAGTTCCCGCTCCGGACACAACCGATCGACGACCGCCGGCGAGCGAGGCTTATGCAACAGACCAAGCCTGGAGTCGGGATGGATCACGCAGGCCGTACCGGCCGTACGGCGCTTGCCCGGGCAGCGCCTTGGATTCTCTACCTCGTCCTGACCCTCGCCGTTCTGTCGTTCCTCGCGGTGCTGCTGCCCGGGCCGCTGTATCGCATCAGGCTGTTCAGCCTGGGCGCGGCGTTTCGCTCGATCACCTATGGCGCGTATGGCGGCCTCGCCGCGGCGGTGCTCGGCGTGGTGATGCTGGCGGTGATCGGGCTCGCCCGTCGCGGCGAGCGGCGTTTCATCGTCCCGGTCCTGGCGATCGTGTTGGGCGGGATTGCCTGGGGCGTCCCCTACGCGTTGCTGAAGAAGGCCGAGTCGGTGCCGCCGATTCACGACATCACGACCGACAGCAGAAACCCGCCGCAATTCCTGCCGGACGTGCTCGCCCTGCGGGCCGCCGCCCATGCGAGCAATTCCACGGTCTATGGCGGCCCGAGAATCGCCGCCCTTCAGAAGAAAGCATACCCCGATATCCGCCCGATGTTCTTCAAGTTGCCCGCGCGCGAGGTGTTCGCGGGCGCTTTGCGCGCAGTGAAGGCGATGGGCTGGAAGCTCGACTCCGAGCATCCCGGCATGGGCATCATCGAAGCGAGCAGCACGACGTTCTGGTTTGGATTTACCGATGATGTGGTGATCCGGATCGAGCCGCAGGCCGAGGGCAGCCGGCTCGACATCCGCTCCGAATCGCGAATCGGGGAAAGTGACCTCGGTCGCAATGCCGCGCGAATCCTGCGCTTCCGCTCCATGCTCTACCGCAAGCTCGGGCTGCCCGCACCGGGGCGATGAGCGCCGGCGACGCTAGAAATGAA
Organism: Pseudomonadota bacterium; assembly: GCA_021792755.1. Lineage (GTDB taxonomy): Bacteria > Pseudomonadota > Gammaproteobacteria > Steroidobacterales > Steroidobacteraceae > 13-2-20CM-66-19. The sequence goes on along the minus strand of JAJYUA010000006.1, from coordinate 29,218 downwards.
ATGCGACGTCGGCCCCCACCGTCCACCCGCTGATGTTGGTTCCCCAGATGTAAGAGGCCCCCAAGCCGAGCCACTGCACCCCTGCGAGCTGGTTCAGGAAATCCAACACCAGCCGTCCGTGCAGCTCGTTCAGGTGCTCGACCTCGAGCCCCGTCCTCAGGTCGCCGAACAAGTCCGTCCGGCTCAGGTAGCCGCCGCTTCGCAGCTCATGGCCCTGGAACCGGATGCCGAGCGGAATATCCACGTCGATCTTGTTCGTCACGAAACCAGAGTCGCCTCCTACGCTCAGATGCGTATTCGACCGTGCAAACCCTTGAGTGAAAAAGCCAGCGGCATCGGAAGAGAACGTGATGAACGCACGATCCACGGCGACGCGGTATTGCACGTTCAGCGCGGGCCTGAGCGACCAGGTCTGGACGCTCCAGCCGGCCAATCCGAGCCGCCGCAGCTGCGAGAGATTCTTGCGGCTGAACGCGCTTCGCACCAGGTAGGTCTCTTCCGTATGGCCGTACAGCAGCATCACCGTGGGCGCAAAGCTGAGGCTCCGGGTCGTCCACAAGCGTGCGCCGCCGCCGAGTTCCACGGCGAAGGTCCTGATCTCGCTGGTGTCGCCGGCCAAAAGCGGTTCCCGCAGATGGTACGTGGACTCGAGATAGCCCACATTGCCTTGCACTCGAGGCTGCCAGCCGATGCTCTCGTCACCGAGCGGCTGAGGATTCCCCACGTCGCCATCGCCGCCGAACTTGGTCACACCCGTATCCACATCTGCGGCCGGTCCGCGTCCCTGCAAGTCGCTGGAGTGGAAACTGCCGTCGGAGAGCCCGAAGTCGCCTCCCAGAATCGTCAGCGCCTCCACACGCGCCCCGATTCCAGTGCGGATCAGTGCAGCCTGCGCCGATGAGATCTGCGCATCGGTGCCGGTTGCCAGCGCTCGCAGCAGCAGCACAACCACAACGGCGAGCGTACGAGGCAATGCGGCCGCGGCGAACGAAGTGGACACGTCTACGACCGCCATGGGAACTGCGCCCGCGCAGACAGGCGGCTGCCCGTATCGGGTTTTCACGCGCAGCCAGTATCCTACCCGTCGTTCGGCAATGCAATGCGATGCGATACGTACTCTACGCACCGCCCGCCCTCGGCCGGCGCTGTCGGCTTGCAGAGGCTTGGCGAGGCCCCTTTGAGCCGGCTCGACAGGCGGGACATCAACAGCTGCATCGGACTTGCATCTGCCGCCCCGATCTCTAGAATCCGGGCGAACTCCTTGCACAATTCGTCGCGGCGCCAAAGTCATGAGGACTCACAGCACGCTTGCGGAGCATCCGCCACGGGGCCATCGCGTTCCCTCCCGGCGCCCTCGGGGGCGGGAAGGCGGCGCCGAGCGGGATCCGGCCTCGCCGCCGAGGGCGGCAAAGGCGCCCGCGCCTGATTCTCCCTCACCCTCGAGCAGCACAAGGGCGCAGGCCGCCAGCCATGTCCCGTGAAATCCATCCCGGCCCCGCATCGCGCCATGCGCCGGGTGCCGGTGCGGAACCGACGGGCGATCCGCGATGAGATATGCGCCCGCCATCGCGGCGCTGGCCGGCCTGCTGCTTGCGCCCCTCGCGCAGGCGGTGCCGAGCTTCGCGCGCCAGACCGGCATGGCCTGCGCGGCCTGCCACACGGTCTTTCCGGAGCTCACGCCCTTCGGGCGCCAGTTCAAGGCGAACGGCTACGTGCTCGACAACCTGCGTCAGGTACGGGCCGTGAGCAGCGCCCGCCAGCAGCTGATGTCGCTCTCGAAGATCCCGGACCTCTCGGCCATGGTGCAGATCAACTACAGCCAGCTCGACAAGCGCGTGCCGATACAAAACGGCACCACGCAGGCCGGCACGAGCGAATTCCCGCGCCAGCTGAGCCTGTTCTACGCCGGCAAGATCGCCCCGCATCTCGGCACGCTCGCCCAGATCACCTACACGAGCTTTCAGAACGACTTCAACATGGACAACACGGACGTGCGCTTCGCCAGGCTCGTCGTCCTGCCGGGGAAGAACACCCTGACCTATGGGGTGGATCTCAACAACAATCCGACCGTACAGGATCTGTGGAACGACACGCCGGCCTGGGGCTTTCCGTTTGAGCACGCCAATGCGTCGGTGGCGCCGGTGGCGGACGTGCAGCTCGATGAGCAGCAGGCGCAGAACGTCGCCGGCCTCACCGTATACGGCTTCCTCGACCAGTCGCTGTATGTGGAGTTCGGCGGCTACCACTATGCGCCGCTCGGTCCGACGAGGACCGATGGCCTGATCGATTCAAACAACGGCAACGTGCTTCATGGCCTCTCGCCGTACTGGCGCGTGGCGTACGAGTACGACTGGAGCGCGAACTCCCTCGAAGTCGGCACCGTCGGGGAGGACTTCAAGATATTCCCCGGCGCCGGTACGCCGCTCGAGGGGCGCCAAAACACCTACCTCGACATCGGCGAGGACTTCCAGTACCAGTACATCGGCGAGCGCAACATCTTCACCCTGCTCGGCAGCCGCATCCACGAGTCCATACACTGGGGCGCGAGCTACCCCGCCATCGCCAGCAACCCGAGCGACGATCTGACGGTGACCAAGCTCACCGGCAGCTACTACTACCGGCGCAAGTACGGCGCACAGCTCGGCTGGTTCGACACCACGGGCAGCACGGACAGGGGGGAGTATCCTGCCACCACCTGCGCTCCCGCAGTCGATCAGTCCTACTGCGGCGTGGTCACGAGCGCCAACGGCTCCCCGGACACCAACGGGCTCATCGCCCAGCTCGATTACGTCCCCTGGTACAACGTCAAGCTCGTCGCCCAGTACACCGCTTACAACAAGTTCAACGGAGCCGGCAACAACTATGACGGGTTCGGCCGCAATGCCTCCGACAATGACGTGTTCAACATCATGCTGTGGTTTGCATTCTGAGGTGGACCATGCGAGTCGATGATCTGAAGGTCTGGTTGCGCCGTGCCCTGCTGCTCGCCTCGGCGGCGGCGCTCGCGGCGGCGGCTGCTCCGGTGGCGGCGCAGGAGGGCACGTACACGCCCGCGTCGCAGGCGAGAGATCTGGCCATCGGCGTGTGCGGCACCTGCCACGGGGTCGACGGCAACAGCAAGAACTCCATGTTCCCGCGGCTCGCCGGCCAGCACGCTTGGTACCTCGAGCAGCAGCTGAAGGAGTTCCGCGACCACACCCGCGGCGATCCGTACGCGGTCGCCTACATGTGGGGCATGGCGAGCGGCCTGTCGAATGCGACCATCGTCGCGCTGGCGAAATATTTCTCGCGCCAGAAGACCGGCCCCGGAAAGCCGCATCCGGCCGCCCTCGTCGCCAAGGGCAACGAGATCTTCCATCACGGCATTCCCTCCCAGGGCGTGCCGGCGTGCGCGGCCTGCCACGGACCGCAGGGGCTTGGCAGCAAGTCCTACCCGCGCCTCGCCGGCCAGCACGCCGAGTACATCATGAAGCAGCTCGCTTCTTTCCGCAGCAACATGCGCAAGGTCGCGATCATGCACGGCGTCGCGCAGACGCTGCACAGGCCGGAAATGCAGGCCATCGCCGATTACCTGGCGTCGCTGCCCTAGCGGCAGCGGCGCGCCGGGCCGAGGCGCGGAAGGTGCCCATGAGTCCATCGTCCCTCGCCGAGGCCTTCGAGCGGCACCTGAAGCTCGATCTGATGCTGCCGCCCGCCAAGGCGGGCGACCGTGACCGCTTCGAGGCGCTCTGCGCCGCGGTGCGCGATCTGATCTGCGAGCGGTGGCTCGCGACGGACGAAGCGTATGATCTGAAGCGGCCGAAGCGGGTCTACTACCTGTCGATGGAGTACCTGCCCGGGCGCTCGCTCAAGAGCCACCTGACCTGCCTGCGGATCGAGCCGCAGGTGCGCGAGATGCTCGGGCGCCTGGGCATCGAGCTCGACCGTCTGCTCGAGACGGAGCCGGATGCGGGGCTGGGCAACGGCGGTCTCGGCCGCCTGGCGGCGTGCTTCCTTGACTCCCTCGCCGCCCTGCAGATCCCGGCGATCGGCTACGGACTGCGCTATGAATACGGCATGTTCCGCCAGGAGATCGCCGACGGCTGGCAGGTCGAGCACCCCGACAACTGGCTGCGGCGTCCCGACCCCTGGGAGATCGCCCGTCACAAGGAGGCGGTGGAAGCGAAGATCCACTGCGCGTTGAGGTTCGAGGAAGGAGGCACGCACCTGTCCGATCCGCGCTCGACCTCGCTGCGCGGCATACCCTATGACCGGCCGGTGGTCGGATTCGGCGGCAAGACGGTCAATACGCTGCGCCTGTGGGAGGCGACCTCGCCGGATTATTTCGACCTGAACGAGTTCAACCACGGCGATTTCTTCGGCGCCGTCCACGACAAGATCCTGGCGGAGAATCTCACCCGGGTGCTCTACCCGGACGATGCCACCGCCGCCGGCCGCCATTTGCGCTTCCTGCAGGAGCATTTCCTGGTCGCCTGCTCGCTCGCCGATATCGTGCGGCGCTTCCGTCGCATGGGAGGCAAGTGGGCCTCGCTCGCCGACCACGTCGCCATCCAGCTCAACGACACCCATCCGGCGATGGCCGTTGCCGAGCTCATGCGCATTCTGCTCGACGGGGCCCGCCTCGGCTGGGACGAGTCCTGGGAGCTCACGGTGCGCACCCTTGCCTACACCAATCACACCCTGCTGCCGGAGGCGCTCGAGCGCTGGCCGGTCGAGCTGTTCGAGCTCGCGCTGCCGCGACAGCTCGAGATCATCTACGAGGTCAACCGGCGTTTTCTCGCCGAGGTACGGGCGCGCTTTCCCGGGGACGAGCCCAGGCTCGAGCGCATGAGCCTCATCGAGGAGCGGCCCGTCAAAGCGGTGCGCATGGCGAATCTGGCGATCGTCGGCTCGCACAGCACCAACGGAGTCTCGGCGATCCACAGCGAGCTGCTGCGCACGCGCACGCTGAAGGATTTCGCGCAAATGCTGCCCGAGCGCTTCCACAACCAAACGAACGGGGTGACGCCGCGGCGCTGGCTGCTCAGCGCCAATCCCGGACTGGCCGATCTTCTGACCCAGGCCATCGGTGAGGGCTGGATCAGCGACCTCGGGCAACTGCGCGCGCTCGTGCCGCTGGCCGAGGATGCGGAGTTTCGAGCGCGGTTTCGCGAGGTCAAGCACGCCGCGAAGGCGCGCTTCTCGGCCTGGCTGAGGTCGGCCATGGGCGAGACGGTCGATCCGCACTCCCTGTTCGACTTCCAGGTCAAGCGCATCCACGAGTACAAGCGCCAGCTGCTCAATGTCCTGCACATCGTCATCCTCTATGACCGTCTGCGGCGCGAAGGCGCCGGCGCGGACGGTCCGGCGCGCACGTTCTTCTTCGCGGGGAAGGCCGCTCCCGCCTATACGCTGGCAAAGCTCATCATCAAGCTCATCAACAATGTCGCGGGCGTGATCGACTCCGATCCGGCGGTCCGCGGCCGGCTCAAGGTGCTTTTTCTACCCAATTACGACGTCTCCCTCGCGGAGCGGTTGCTGCCGGCGAGCGAGGTGTCCGAGCAGATTTCCACGGCCGGCTACGAGGCGAGCGGCACCAGCAACATGAAGTTCATGATGAACGGCGCGCTCACCGTCGGCACGCGCGACGGCGCGACCATAGAGATGGCGCAGGAGGCCGGCGAGGAGAATTTCTTCCTGTTCGGACTCACGGCCGAGCAGGTGCTCGGCAGCCGCGGCTGGTACGATCCGCACTGGCACTACGCGCACGAGCCCGAGACCCGCGCCGCGCTCGAGCTGATCGCCGGCAATCATTTCAGCCGCGGTGAGCCGCAAGTGTTCGCCCCGATCGTCGATGTGCTGCTGACGCACGGCGATTACTACATGCACCTGGCCGACCTCGCCTCCTACAGCCGCGCACAGGCCGCGGTGGCCGAGCTGTATCTCGATCAGGACGCCTGGACGCGCCGCGCCATCCGCAACGTCGCCCTGAGCGGCAAGTTCTCGAGCGATCGGGCGATCGCCGGCTACGCCGAGCAGATCTGGGGGGTGAGTCCCTGCCCGCCCCCGCAAGCCGGCCGAGAGGCGGCCCGCAGCGCCGGGGCCGCCGCCCAGCCGACGGCGGCGCGGAGCGGACCGTGAATTGGTCCGAGGTGGAGGGAACGGCGCTGCCCCTCGGCGCCACCTGGTGCGAGCACGCACAGGCCTGGAATTTCGCCCTGTACTCGAAGCATGCCGAGGCGGTCACCCTGCTCCTTTACGGCGCCGGGGAGTTCGCCAAGCCGCTCGCGAGCCACGCCATGGACTACCTGCGCAACAAAACCGGGCGGATCTGGCACTGTCGGATCCCGGCGGGCCTCGCCCGAGGGGCGCTCTATTACGCCTACTCGGTAACAGGACCGAAGTCCGACGGCGGCTTCGCCCGGCACCAGTTCTGCCCTGACAAGATCCTCCTCGATCCATATGCTCGCGCGGTCTTCTTCCCACCCGGCTTCGAGCGCGCAGCGGCCTGCCGGCCGGGCTCGAACGCCGGCAAGGCGCCGCTCGGAGCGCTCACGGGTGAGAAAGGCGCATTCGACTGGCAGGACGATCGCAGGCCGCGCCACCAGTCGGACACCGTGATCTACGAGCTGCACGTGCGCGGCTTCACCCGCCACCCGAGCTCCGCAGTCGATCCGCACAGGCGCGGCACCTACGGCGGACTCATCGATAAGATTCCCTACTTGCAGGCCCTCGGCGTCACCGCCGTCGAGCTGATGCCGATCTTCCAATTCGACCCGCAGGAGGGCAATTACTGGGGGTACATGCCGATGAGCTTCTTCGCCCCGCATCACGGCTACGGATGCCGCCCGCAGGAGTGCGGCCAGCACGATGAGTTTCGGCAGATGGTCAAGGCGCTGCACGCCGCGGACATGGAAGTCATACTCGACGTCGTCTACAACCATACCGCCGAAAGCGATGAGCGCGGCCCGATCTACAGCTACAAAGGCATCGACAACAGCACGTACTACATCCTTACCGGACGCGGCGACAGGATGTACGAGGATTTCTCCGGCACGGGCAATACCCTGCATTGCGCCAACCGGTACGTGCGCAAATTGATCGTCGACAGCCTGCGCTACTGGGTGCGCGAGATGCACGTGGACGGTTTCCGCTTCGATCTCGCCTCGGTTTTCGCACGCGCCGCGGACGGCTCGCTCAACACGGCAGATCCGCCCATTTTCGGCGATATTCTCTCCGATCCCGACATCGCCGCCGTGCGGCTGATCGCCGAGCCCTGGGACGCGGCCGGAGTCTATCAACTGGGTCGCGGTTTTCCCGGGGCCCGCTGGCTGCAATGGAACGGCCGCTTTCGCGACGACGTGCGCCGGTTCGTGCGCGGCGACAGCGCCATGGTGGGCTCGCTCATGCAGCGTCTCTACGGCAGCGACGATCTGTTTCCCGATGATCGGGAGAGCGCCTTTCACGCCTATCAAAGCGTCAACTATGTCGCCTCGCACGACGGATTCACGCTGTACGACCTGCTCGCCTACGACGGCAAGCACAATGAGGCCAACGGCCACGGCAACACGGACGGGGCTGACGAGAACTTCAGCTCGAACTGCGGGTGGGAGGGAGATGCCGGCGCGCCGCCCGAGGTGCGGCGGCTGCGGTATCGGCAGGCGAAGAACTTCTGCGCGCTGCTGTTTCTCGCCAACGGCACGCCGATGCTGCGCGCGGGCGATGAGTTCCTGCAGACCCAGGGCGGCAACAACAATCCCTATAATCAGGACAACGCCACGAGCTGGCTCGACTGGACTCTTCTCGAGCGCAACGCGGAGATCTTCCGGTTCTTCCGCTGCATGATCCGGTTCCGGCGCTCGCACCCCTCCCTCGGACGCAGCCGCTTCTGGCGCGATGAGGTGCGCTGGTTCGGCACCGGGCCGGCCGTCGACATGGGGCCGGGGTCGCAGACCCTGGCTGTCTACCTCGACGGCCGCTCGCAACGCGATGGGGATCTGTACGTCATGATCAACGGCTCCGAGCGCGAGGAGACCTTCGCGGTGCAGGTGCCGCGGCCGGGCGCCTGGCGGCGCGTCCTCGATACCGGCCTGGCGAGCCCCGAGGATTTCCCCGAGCCGCCCTGCGCGCAGCCGATCGAGGGGGCCTGCTATCGGCTCGGCGCACGCGCCATCGCCGTGCTGTCATGCTCCTGAGGCGAAATCGAGTGCGGGCCGCGCCCGCCGCGCCCCGGCTCAGCCCGCCAGCGATGCCTCGAGCGCCTCGATCAGAGCCTCGACTTCGGCGGCCGTCGTGCAGTGCACGAATGGGATGCGCGCGATGCCGCGCACCGGATCGACGCTCATCGCCTGGAGCAGCCGCACGGCATGGAAGCCGCCCTAGCCGATCATGAAGCCGCGCCGGCCGGGCGCCACCACGCCGCGTAGAGCACCGGCGCCAGCCACAATGTCATCACGGTCCCGATGGCGAGCCCCCCCATGACGGCGATCGCGAGCGGCCGCAGCAAGTCGGTGCCGCGTCCGATGCCGACCGCGAGCGGCAGGAACCCGAGCACGTCCGCCAGCATCGTCATGAGAATCGGACGCAGCCGCTGGTGCGCCGCGAGCGCCACGCTCGCGGGCCTGGGGGCGGCGCGGTCGAGCTGATGAGCGCGAGAGAAGATGAGGATCACGTTGTTCACCGCGATCGCAAACACCAGCAGCATGCCGAGAAACGCCGTGCTGTCGAGGTCCGTGCCGGCGGCGAGCAGCGCAACGAGGGTCCCGGCCGCCGTGAGCGCGATGCAGGCAATGGCGACGATCGCCGCTTTCTGGCTGCCGAACTGATACCCGAGCAGCACCAGCAGAATGAGGAGCGCCGCCCCGAGGATGACCAGCATCTGGCTGAAGCTCTTCTGCTGCTCGCGGTAGTAGCCGCCGATCTGGCTCGTCACCCCCGGCGGCAGGCCCGCTTTGGCGATCAATCGATCGGCGCGCCGCGCCGCCACGGACAATCCCTCCCCGTGCACGGGGTTCAGCTTGATGGTGGCGTAGGGCACGAGGTTCTGATGCGTGACGTACGGCACGACGCCCTGCAGGCGAACATGCGCCACCTGCGACAGCGGGGCCAGGCGCCCGTCCGGCAGCCGTATGCGCGTATCGGCGTAGTCCACCGGCGTGCGCTGCCCGGAAGCGGCTTCCTCCACGCGGATGGGCACGATCTGCTCGCCGCGCAGGAGAATTCCGGCCCGCCTGCCCCAGTGGCGCGTGAGGAGTTGATGGGCGAGGCGCGCGGGCGTGAGCCCCTGCAGGGCGGACAGGCTGTTCGGCGTGACCTGCACCTCCGGTCCGGCGGAGGGGGACTTGAACACCACGGAGTGGAAATCATGGCTCGCGCGCAACACCCCGAGCAGCCGCTCTCCGGCATCGTGCAACTCGATCGAGCTGTTGCCGAACAGCTCGACGACCAGCGGCGCATGCGATCCGGACATGTTCCCCAGGCGATTGATCATCACCTGCATGGTCTCGAGAGTGGTCAGGTCCGGCACCGCGGCGCGGAAGCGCTGGCGCAGCTCGCGCATCACCTGCCGGGCGCTGTCGGGCCGATGCCGCTTCAGCAGGATCGTGATGCCGCCCTTGTTGGGCGTGGCGTACGGGTTGCCGAACCCGCGCCCCACCACCAGCGAGGCGCGCGCGACATTGGGGTTCCTGAGCGCAATGCGCATCAGATCCCGCCCCACCTGCAGCGTTTCGTGCACCCCCGTGCCGTCCGGCGTGCGAAACGGCACGACGAAAATGCCCTCATCCCAATGAGGCAGAAACGCCGTCGGCAGCTCCCAGGCGCCGATCGCCGCCACGGTGAGCAGGCCGAAGGCGATGGGCGCGGCGAGCCAGGGCTTGCGCATGCCGCGCAGCAGCGCCCGCCCGTAAGCGTGGCGCACCCAGCGCTCCCCGGGGAGCCGGTGCACGGGCCGCTGCCGCTGCGCGACCCACATCGCGAACGCGGGCGTGATCACGATCGCGATGAGCTGCGAGGTGACCAGTGCGATGACCACCGCCGCGGCCATGCCGCGAAACAGCAGCCCGACGGTCCCGGAAAGAAAGATGAGCGGTAGGAAAATGACGCAGGAGGTGAGCGTCGCCAGGGTCATCATCGGCAGGATGTCGGCGATCTTCTGAAGCGCGGCCTCACGCCGTTGCGCAGTGCCGCCCTCCAGTCCGTGCACTCCGCGCTCGACGATCACGATGGCGTGATCGATCAGCGCTCCGATGGCGGCGGTGATGCCGCCCAAAGTCATGATGTTGATTCCCATGCCGAGCGTGTCGAGCACGAGCATCGTGGCGGCGACCGACAAAGGCACCACGACCACGGTGGCCATGGCGCCGTCGCCGCGCCCGAGGAACAGGTACACGACCAGGAATGCGATGAGGCTGCCGAGCCCGAGGGCGGTCCAGACGTCGGTGAGGCTCGAGCGGATGAGGCGGCTCAGGTCGTAGATGCGCACCAGGTGCACGTGCGCTGGCAGATGCGCGCCCAGGGCGCGCAGCTTCGCACGCAGGCGTGCCGCCACCCTCACCTGGTTCGCCCCCTGCTGCGGAGCGATGTCGATGATCAAGGCGTGGCGGTAGCCGACGACCGAGGCTGCGCGGATGAGCGGCGGTGAGCCCATGCGCACCGAGCCGAGCGCGCCGAGGGCGAGGGTGGTGCGCGAGCCGTGTGCGCTCATCGGGCCAAGCGGCAGCGGCAGCCGGGCCAAAGCCGCCGGATTGATCGGCCGGGGCGTCGTCGCCACGATGAACTGCTGGTGAAAGGCGTGCAACATGCCGGAGAAAAACGGCCCCTGGTAGGCGCGCAGCGCCGCCACGACTTGCGCGCCGCTCAGGTGATATTCGGCGAGCCGCCGGGGGCTGAGCTTCACGTGCACTTCCGGCCAGCCCCGCCCGGTGTCCGCGGCCTGGTAGACGCCCCGAACCCCGAGAATCGCCGGACGCAGCGTGAAGGCGAATACGGGCTTCATCGCCGCGCTGCCCACGGTGTTGGAGACCAGGGCGTATTCGGCGAGCGGATAGATGTTGGGCCTCATCAGGCGCACGCTGATCGTCGCCCCGAGGGGCAGCGGAATGTGCGCGAGCCGCGCCTGCAGCAGCAGATAGGCGGTCTCGGGGTTGGTCTTGGAGCTGAAATAGACGTGCAGCTTGGTCAGTCCGACGCCCGACTGCGAGCGCACCAGGGTGACTCCGGGCTCGCCCTTGGCGGCCTGCTCCATCGGCTCGGTGACCGCGAGCAGCATGTACTTCACCGGCAGGTCATCGGTGTGCACGATGACCGAGACCTTGGGGAAATTCACCGACGGGAAAATGCTCTGCGGCAGCCGCTCGAACGCGACCCAGCCCGACAGCAGCAGCACCGCGGCGAGAAGCGCCACCGTGTAGCGATTCTCCCACTGGAATCGCAGGTAGCGGCGGATCATGGCTTCAGGGTGAGCGGTGTGCCATCGACGAGTCGCCCGGCGCCGCGTATCACCAGCGGCTCTCCGGGCCGCAGCGCCCCCTTCACCCAGGCGCGCATTGCGCGTGTGCCGAGCACCGTGACCGGCACGCCCCGGGCACGCCCGGCCCGGTCGCGGAACACCATCGCATCCGCGCCCTGCATCACCACCGCCGGCAGCGGCACTGCAAAGGCCGCAACGGGCCGCTCGGCGAAACGCAGGTGCACCCACTCACCCGGCAGCAGCGGGGCGCGCGGCGGCGGCGTCACGTACACGGCGACCAGTCCGGATTGCCGTGCGCTGTGGCCGACGCTGCGCAGGCGCCCGGTGCCCGACCAGCCGGCGAAACGGATCCGCACCGGCTCTGACCGGGTCAGGCGCATCGCGCTCATCGGGGACAGCAGTGCTTCGATCCAGGGCGTGCCGCGTCCGTCGAGCGTCACGATGGGCGCACCGGCGCTCACCACCGCTCCGGAGGGAACCTGGTAACTCACGATGCCGGCGAAAGGCGCGCGGATCGCCTGGTTGGCCAGCTGCCCTTGAAGCGCCAGCGCCTGGGCCTGCATCTGCTTCTCCGTCGCGCGGCTGCTTTGCAGCACCTGCAGTGACACCACGCCGTCGCGATACAGCGTGCGATCGCGCTGCACGTTGAGCTGCGCGAGGCGCAGCTGGGTGCGCGCCGCCTGCAGGCGCGCCTGCAAGCCGGGCGGCGTGATGCGCGCGAGCAGCGTCCCGGCGGCCACCTCGCCCACCGGGCGCCCCGGCTCCCAGACCCTGCCGCTCAAGGGAGCGCTCAGGGTGACATGGTTGACGCTGCGCACCCGGGCGATGGCGCGCACCCGAGGCTGCCACAGGGAGCGCTCCGCCGGCGCGGTGCGCACCGGCACGGCCGCCCGGGCTGCTGCCGGTACCGCGGGCAGCAGCGCCGCCAAGGCGACAGCTGGGAACAGACCGCATCGGGCCGCAGCCGCGCGCGTTGCATTCATGTGGATGCTCTCTCTCCGGGGTAGGCCCCCGCATCGAGCCGCAGCTGGGTATGCGCCATGCGCACCATGACGAGCGAGGTCGCCACCTGCAGGCGCGCCTGCAGCCAGCTGTTCTCGGCCTGCGCCAGATCGAGCGCGTTGAGTGTCCCGGCCTTGTAGCCGTCGCGGGTCATGTCATAGACCGAGCGGGCGTCCCGCAGTTGCTTGACCGCTTGGCCGTACGCCTGCTCGGCCGCCTGGGCATTGCCGTAATCGCGCGCAATGGTCATACGGATCTGCAACAGCACCGAGCGCCGGGCCGCGCGCAGCGCGGCAACACGCTCTTCGGCGTCGGCGAGCCGATCGCGATGGGCGCCAAAATCAAAAATCGGCATGCTCGCGCCGAGAAAGACCTCCCAGCCGAGATCGTGCGAAACGGGCGTTCCGGGCGAATCGACCCCATAGCTCACATTCGCGGTGACCGTCGGCAGACGGGTTGCGCTCACGGTCTGCGCCTGGGCGTGTCCGACGGCGATCTGCCGTGCCGCGATGCGCAGCAGCGGCTGCGCCCGCCTCGCCTTCTCGATCCACAGCGGCTCCTTCGGTAGAGGGCGCGAGGCCGGATGCAGCGCCGGCATCACGATGGGGGCCGACGGGGCGCGGGCGAGCAGCAGGTTCAGAGCGCGCCGCGCCGCGCGCCGCTGTGCAAGCGCCTGCTGCAGGCCGCTTTGCGCGTTGTGGCGCAACAGCCGCGTCTGCGCGAGATCGAGGACCGCGGCGGCCCCGACGGAGTATTCCTGTTGCGTGCCGCGATAAAGGATATCGACCGATCGCAGCGTGCTCCGCCAGATCCGTACGCGGGCGCGCAGCAGCGCAAGTTGATACCAGGCGCCGGCGACCTGCGCAGCGACGCTCAAGCGGGCCTGCGCCTGCTCGCTGCGGGCGAGCGCCTGCCGGTCCCGGGCGAGCCGGGCGAGCGAGCGCAGCTGCGGCGAATACAGCGGCAGCGACAGATTCAGCAGGCCGATCGTCTCTCGGGAACCATTGGCGCGCGCGTAAAGCGGCTGGCCACCGCGCGTGGCCGTCCAGAAGCGGCCCGCGATCACCGACAAGTGCGGCAGCAGCATCGCGCGGCCGGCGCGCGCCCCGTACCGCCCCGCCCTGCGCAAGTCCTCGGCCTGCTGCGCCTGCGGCGCCACGCGCAGCGCGGCGGCGATCGCGGCGGCGAGCCGCAGAGCCGGCCGGCCCGCGCCGGCGGCGTTTGCCGGGACGAGCACGCCGCGCGCCGGCAGCACGCACAACAGCCCGCACAGCACCAGCCGGCGGCATTGCGCGTACATCGGGGCCTTGCCCCCGCGTCGCTCGGTCTTGGCAGGAGCCATCACTGTCCCATGGGTCCGCTTTACGACCACTGTCGTACCAAGGTAGGTTATGATCGCCGTGCCGCGATTGCAAGCGCCTCTGGCGCCGCTTTGCCCGCTAGCGCGGCAGGGTGAGCAGCGCCAGGACGAGGCCGGCGGCGGCGACCGCCAGCAGCGCGAGCGCCGGCTTCAGGCAGGCTCGCAGGCCCCCGAAGGTCAGCGCGTAGACCGCGTTCATGACGTTGTTGGATGAGGCTGCGATCAGGATCGCCGCCGCAATGCCGGCGACCGGCATCCCCGCTACGCTACCCTGCGCCAGGCTGAGGACGAACGGATTGATGTCCGAGACGCCTGCGATCCCGCCCAGAGCGTAGACCCCCGGGCTGCCGAAGCGGCTGCGCACCCAGCTCGAGGCGAGCGCCACGACCACGAACAGCGCCGCAAAAGTCACCGCCGCCGGAAGTTGCAGCGGGTTCATCACCGGCAACTTCCCCGCAGCGATCGCCGAGCCCTTGTCGCGGCGCAGCCACTGCCAGGTCGCGATCGCCCCGGCGAGCGCCGACAACACGGCCACCCGCGGCAACAAGAGCCACGCCAACGGGCGGTTGAACAGAGCGATGACCAGGTCGATGCGCAGATACATGACTGCCGTGGCGATCACGATGCCCACCGCCACCTCCGGACGCGCTGTCCCGGAGGCCCTCTGCTCGCGCGCGAGAGCGACCGTGGTCGCCGTCGAGGAGTAGGCCCCGCCCAGAATCGAGGGAACCAGGGCACCCCGGTGCGGCAGATATCGCTGCAGCAGGTAGCTCAGGTAAGAGAGCGTCGACACCGCGACCAGTGCCAGCCAGACCTCAAACGGCGTAATGGGCGTCCAGGAGACGATCGGCTGATCCGGCACCAGCGGCAGCACGATCCCCACCAGGATGAGGAACTTGCCGAGCGTGTAAATCTCCTCCCGCGCCACCTGCTGCGCCACCCGGTGCAGGGCCTCACGGCTCTCGAGCAGCAGCACCGCCGCCACCGCGGCCGAGACGACGAGCCACGGCGGTTGCGTGAGCGCGACGGGTCCGAAGACATAGGCCAGCACATTCGCCGTCGGGACCATCAGGGTAGGCCGCTGCAGCCCTGCCCGGCCGGCCACCCGCAGGTGCGCGTAGAGCCACGCGGCGACCGCGCCCAGACCGACCAGATACGGCACGAGCGAGCGCGGCTCGAGCAGGTACAGCAGGGCCCCGAGGATGGTGAGCATAGGGAACGTGCGGATCCCGCCCGGGCTCGAGCGCGGTTCCTGCTTGTAGATCCCCTCGAAGGCGAGGCCCATGAAGATGGCCATTGCAAGCGCGAGCCCGAGCCTTCCCGTCAGCTGCAAGGGAGTGTGTCCATCGAGCATTGCCACAGGCCCCGAATGCGTCCTCTGGAGTGGATCGGCCGCTCCTGACTCCCGAGTTTCGCGCGATCGCCCCCGGGCTTGCCGGACATTATGCCTGCTCGGCCGAGGTTTGCTCGGCTCCCGGGCGCGCTGGGCCCGGCGAAGAGGCGCTGCTGGCCCCGGGGCCGCGAGCCCCTCGAGACGCGCAGCGCCCTCCCCCCCCCCCGGTCACCGCTCCCGGGCCCTGCGGCGCTCCCCGGGGCCGGCAAGCTGCGCGCGCCGCGCCGCGCGCCCTGCCTTCGAGGAAGGCCTACCAGTCCTTGGCGAGCACGGTGCAGATGCGGCTGAGCGCGTAGACATCCTTCGTGTCGGACTGCTCGGCCGGGGAATGGGAGTACTTGGTCGGCCATCCGAGAGCGATGGCGTTGGCGCCGTAGCGGGTGTACACCGCCGCGTCGTTGCCACCGCCGGTCGCGCCGTACTGCGCGGGAATGTGATGCGCGCGAGCCAGGGCGAGCACGCGCGCCACATCCGCCGGCGGGTCGATGTGGGAAAAATCGACCGCCCGTACCACGAAGCCCTTCCCGAGCGGCTGATCACCATAGCGCCCGGACTCGAGCGGGGATTGGCTGCTCACGAACATATCGACGGCAAACACGACATCCGGCTCTCGGCCGAGCTTGGCCACCCGCGCGGCATAGGCCGCCGCCCCCTCGAGCCCGATTTCCTCCCGCCTCGTCCACAGGAAGGTGAGCTGCCGGCCGGGGTGCTCGCGCGCAAAGTCCGCTCCCAACGCACGCACCGTCTCGATCAACGCCGTATCGCCGGCCCGGTCATCGATGCTGCGGATCTCGAAGTGCGAGCCGAGCAGCGGCCGGTAGACTTTCGGCATCGTGAGGAAATCCCCCACCCGGATGCCGAGCCGCTCGGTGGCCGCCCGGGAGTCGGTGCCGACATAGGCGTCGGCCGGCTCGTTGAGCGTGCTCATCGCCGGCGGCCACTTGAACCGCGGCCGCTCCCAGCCCGAAGGCAACCCCAGCGCCGCACCGATACTGCGTCCATCGGGCAGGTGAACCAGCATGACATGGCCGAGGTAATAGCGGCCGTAGAAGCCGCCGAGCTCGCGCACGCGGAGCTCCCCGTCACGCTTGATGCGCGTGACCTGATAGCCGATCTCATCCATGTGGGCATCGAACAGAATCGTCGGCTCGTGAACGCCCGGCACCGCGTGCCCGATGTGCAGCACCAGGTTGCCCGCCGGATCGAGGTGCGCAAGCTTGCGGGCCCAGGCGGGCAGACGGCTCAGGATCGCCTCGCGCGCGCCCTGCTCGTGACCGCTCGCGCCGTACGCGGTGGTCAGGGTCTGAAGCGTTTTCAGCAGCTGCCGGCTCGGCGCACGCGCCCGATCCAGCACCTTCTCTTCCCTGCCGGGTCCGGGCTCGCGCGCCGCATCGAACGGGTCGTCCGCCGCGCTCATCGGTGTGAGCGGCTCATCGAGGTAGTCCTCGATCAACCGGGTGAGTTTGCGCAGATCCGCCCGGGAAAACGTCTCCGCCGGCGTCACCGGAAACAGGGTCGGTACCCCGAGCTCTGCAAACCGGGCCGGCAGCTTCGGCAGGGGGCCGAAGCCGCCGATGACGGGCGCGCGGGCCGCCACGACCCGTGCGGCAATGTGGTGCGCGAGCGCCAGGCGCATGAGCTCATCGGGCAGGCTCCCCGGACCCGAAGGCGCGTTCGCCCCGATCAGCACCCCGTCGCCGGGCAGCAGGCCGGCCCTCGTCGCGCCCTCTGCGGGCGATTGCGGAGCGATGCGCCCGAGAAAGATCATCTGCGCGGGCGCCAGCTCGGTGAGGACCCGCGCGAGACCTCGTCCGCCCAGCCACTGCTGTGTCACGAACGCGAGTGTCGTGGTACCGCGCAACCGCGCGTGCGCCAGCCCCTGCGCCGCCTCGAGCAGCGCCTCCCAGCCGAAGCGATCGCCGGCCGAGGCGCCCGCCTCATCATCCGCGCCGATGGTGATCGGCGGCTGCGCGAGCTCGACCGGATCGAGCAGACCGGCGCCCGCGGCGCGCGCCTGGGCCGCCGAGTCCGCCCCGATATCCACGTACAGATTGCCGACATGGGACATCGAGGGCGGATTGAGGTGTCCCGGAGCCAGATGGATGCTGAGGCCGGCAAATCCGCCGTTCAGCAGCCCCTTGGGCGTGACCACGTACACCGGCTGCGCAAACTCCAGTGTATCGAACACTGCATTCGGCTTGCGCATCGGCAGGCGCTGCACGCGCAGATAGCCCCGCGAATCGATGGCGCCGACGAGGTAGCCCGGCTGGTCGATGGCCGCGACGATGAGCCGGTGAGGAGCGCCGCCGCCGACCGTCACCCACACATCATCCATGTTGTCCGTGCGCGGGTGCAGCCCCTGCCCTTGCAGCTGATGCGCAATCGCTGCCGAGAGCTGCTGCTCATAGCCTGACACTGCAACGATCCGGCTCAACACGGCGAAATCCGGCGGCGCGGCGGCCAAGGCCGGCGCGGCGGCCAAGGCCGCGGCCGCGGCCGCCCAAAGCGGTGCAAGTCGTCTCAATTGAGCCTCCACGGTCCCCGAGGAGCGACTCGGCGCGGGTCGCCGTCAATGCAGGTGATAGCGGATGGTCGCATAGATGTAGCGGCCGCGCGGATCGCCATAGGTGAGATCGTATCCGCCGACGAAGTTGTTGGCGATCGACGCATAGTTCGCGTACGGCGGGTTCTGGTTGAAGAGATTGATCACGCCGAGCGTGAAGGCGAAGTGGCGCAGCCCCGTGTACGATGCCTGCGTGTTGATCGTGTCGTATGCCGACACGTGGCGCGGCACCTGGGTGACCGTCGAGGGAGTATCCAGGTAGGGCTCCTGGTACTGCTGCGTCACCGAGAGCTCCCAGGACCGGGTCGTGTAGCCGATCGTCAAGGTGTGACGCCACCGCACGATGACCCCGCCCGTCTCGCCGACCTGCGACAGGCCCTGATTGATCACGCTGGTCCAGGTGCCGTTGAAGTTCTGAACGGCGTACTTGTAGAAATACGCGCCGTTGCCCCGCACGAAGACCTCCCCGGGCCCCAGCCGCCAATCGTAGCTCAGGGTGATGTCGAGGCCGCTCAGGTAGGTCTTGAACAGATTCTGGTTGGTCTGGCTGATCGAGACGATGTTGCCGGCCGCATCGCGCGTGACGAAGCTGGAGAATTCCGTGGCCGTCTGGGCATTTTGCAGAATGACGCTGTACGGCAGGCCGCCGGGCACGATCTCATGGCGCAGAAAGATCCAGAACGAGTCCAGACCCAGGCGCAGGTTGCGCACCGGCTCGAGCACCGTGCCGAGGGTGTAGTTGACCGACTTCTCCGGCTTCAGATGGGGGTTGCCGCCGATCACTGTCGTGAATTGCTCGCTGCAGGCGGGATTGTTCGGATTGAAGACCGGGCACTGGATCGGATCGCGCGTTCCGTTCGATGTCACGTTGAAGGTCTGGGGCGCGTACAGATCGGGCAGCGACGGGGCGCGGAAGCCCGTTCCAGCCGAGCCGCGCAGCTGCAGCCAGCGCAGCGGCCGCCAATGCAGCCAGAGTTGGGGATTGACCGTGCTGCCGATGCTCTGGTAGTGGTCCCAACGCACGGCCACGTCGGCCTGCAACGAGCGGGCGAGATAGCCGTTGAGCTCGAAGTAGGCGGCCTGCGCGCTGCGCGAGGAAGACTCCGGCAGCGAATTGCCGCCCAGGCCGCCGACGTTGCCCTGCTGCAGGACGAGCGCAGGGGAGTAGTCGTAGGTTTCCCGGCGCAGCTCCGCGCCGACCGCCAGCCGCAAAGGCCCGGTCGGCAGCCGCGCGACCCTGCGGGTGGCGCTGGCATCGAGGCTCGTGAGGGAGGTCTTGGCCGAGTAGTCCTGGCCGGTGAACTGGTCCGCGTTCGCCTGCGCGAGCGCGCTCGGATCCTGCGTGGGGCCGAACGGATTGATCACCCCGGAATCCAGGAGCGGCATGATCTTCGAATAAAGCGGCCAACCGTGCTCCAGATTGTCGGACAGGGCCACCTGGCCGTAGAGAAGCGAGGCGTCGTAATGCCAGCCGATGGCGTGTCCCTTGATGCCGCCCACCACGCGAGTGGTGTTGGTGATGTCGAGCGTCTGGCGGATGCCGTTCGCGAAATCCCGATAGATGAGGTTGAGGGGCTGGCCGGCGAGCCCATGCGAAGCGGCCCAGGCCGTGGGATAATACGGGCTGGTGGGCGGCAGCAGGAACGCGCCCTGACCCGGCTTCGCATCCGGATTGCTGTATCCGGGATACTGCGTGGCGAGCAGGTTCGCCAGGTAGGCAACGTACGGATTCGAGGGCAGCAGCGGATTGAGGAACGCGAGCGGCACCGGTTGCGTGTAGGTGGTCTGCCTCACCTGCGAGAACAGCACGTTGCCGTAGAGCCGGCTCGAGTGCGTCAACTCGTAGGCGCCGTTGAGATAGACGCTGTATCTCGAGCGCTTGGGCTGCAGCGAATCGTAGGGCGAGTTGTCGAAGCGGCATTGCGTCGGGTAATTCTTGTCGTTGAGGGAGGTCGGCTCGCAGTGGCCGACTTGCGGGCTGTACACGCCGCCGTGCGCCAGTACGGCGTTCGGCGGAATCAGCACGTTCGCCGGGAAGGCGAAAAACGAGGTCACATCGTTGCCGTAGCCGGGACTGTAGCGGGTGGCAAAGGGGCGCGACGCGCCCATGATCGGCGACTTGTGGTCGTACTCGAGGCCGATGCCGATGTTGTAGCGATTCTGCTCGAGAGACCCCGTCCCCGCATAGACAGAGATGTTCTGCGAAGTCCCCCCTCCCGCTTCGGTCGGCGTGCCCACCGTTGCGCTCGCGTCAAGGCCCTGGAAATCCGACTTCAGGATGAAATTCACCACCCCCGCAATGGCATCGCTGCCGTACACCGCGGAGGCGCCGTTCTCCAGCACTTCCACCCGCTCGACCGCCGCGAGCGGAATGGCACCGACATCGACCGAGTCGCCCGCTACGCTGACCGGCGTGCGCAGCCCGTTGATGAGCACGAGCGTGCGAGCGGCGCCCAAGCCGTGCAGTGAGATCGTTTCGACCCCCCCGCTCGTGAAGCCGGTCGCCTGCGCCGTCGTGGTACTGCCCACGCTGCTCGTCGCGCTGACCTGTTGCAGCAGCTGAGGCACGCTGGTGGCGCCCGAGAGCCGAATGTCCCGCCTGCTCAGGATCTGCACGGGCAGCGCGTTCAGCGTGTCGACTCCGCGGATGCGGGTGCCGGTGACCACGACCTCCTGCAGCGAGGAGGCGCCGGGGCCGGCGGCGGTTGAATCCAAAGCGGTGCCGCTCGCGCTGTTCGCAGCGGGCGGCGGATCGGCCGCAGAGGCCCCGGATGGGGGCCCGATGCGCGCCGGGTCAGTCCTGTGCCGCATGGCCTGCCGGCCCCCGGCGCGCCGCGGCGCGCCGGGGGCCGGGTCGGCGGCCATCGCGACCGGGCGGCTCGCCGGCACGATGGTGATCGTATGCTCGTCGACGTAATGGAACGTCAAGCCGGTGCCGACCAAAGCGCGCTCGAGCGCTTCCGACACGGTGAAGCTGCCGACGACGCCGCGCGTGCGAAGGTCCAGCACGTCCTTTGACGGATAGACGATCTGAAATCCGAACTGTTGCGCCAGGCTCCTCAGCGCCGGGCGCAGCGCCTCCGGGGGGATATCCGTGCGCACCAGGGCACTTGCGGATTGCGCCTCGGCGATGACAGGGACCCCGATCAACGCCACGCCCAGCGCGGCGGCGATGACATTGGCTCGCATGACCTCTCCCCAATCGTTCTATCGACGATGTGCCGGCCTCTTCGCGCGAGAGCTCGCAACGACGGCCTTGTGTGCATAAAGAGCGGCCGGCGCGCCGTTTTATACCCCCTCCCCGTGAGACATCCGTCGGCGCTACTGTCGGGAGATGACCACACTCTCACCGGTATCCGTCACCTGGATCCCCGGGTACTGACGAAGGAATGCGATCAGAGACTTCGGGTTGGTCGAGGAGAATACGCCGTCGATCTTGAAGCTCTCGAGCGAGGGAGA
Organism: Pseudomonadota bacterium; assembly: GCA_021792755.1. Taxonomy (GTDB): domain Bacteria; phylum Pseudomonadota; class Gammaproteobacteria; order Steroidobacterales; family Steroidobacteraceae; genus 13-2-20CM-66-19. Next base: position 7,992 of record JAJYUA010000006.1, on the reverse strand, counting down.
TGCGATCACGAGCTGCTCGGCGTTGTAGCGATTGAACTCCTGGACCACATCGCGCAGCGCCGTCGAGGCGAAGATGAGCCTGTGGTGCACCCAGGCAATGGCGTCGGTGACGTTCGCCCGCACGGGCCGCATGCGCCGCAGCGCAGACACCGTCAATTGCTCACCGGCGGTCAGATAGACCGTGGAGAGGTCGGCGGCAGCGTGCCCGGACACCGGCTGCGGCCGCTCCGATGCGGCCTGAAGGGCGCGCTGGCGCGCGACGGCAACCTTGCCCTCGATGACCGTGACGATGGTCTCGGCGTGAAGCAGATTGACGTCGAATTGCGTCCCCATTGCGCGCACGACCGCGGCGCGGCTGCGAACGATGAAGGGGCGATGCGGCTGGTACGTGTCGGCAAACAGGGCCTGGCCCCGTACCAGATCGATTTCCCGCCGGGTCTTGGTGTATCGCACGATGATCCGGGAGGCTGCATTCAGATCGACGATCGAGCCGTCCGCCAACCTGATGACCCGCCGCTGCCCGATGCCTGTGGCATAGGTCGGACTGGCCCGCAGCCAGGCGCCGACGAGCACGGCGCCGATCAGGGCGAGCGCGCCGGCGGCCACCGCCAGGCCGGGCGGCGACAGCAGCCTCGAGACCGCCCCGCGCGCTGACAAGGGCTTGCCCGGCGCGGCGGCGCCCGGATACGCCAGGAGATTGTCGGACTCCATCGCCTGGGCAATGAGCGCCTCCTTGGGGAATCGAGCGCTCACGTCGAGGGCGCCGGTGCGCTTCCAGCTCGAAGCCACATCGAGGTAGGCTGCCATGTGGGCCGGGGCCTGCTGCAGCCAGGAATGAAACGCGTGACGGAGCTCCTCGTCCGCCGCGGCGGTGCGGAATTCGACGAACCACTCGCAGGCCTGCTCGTAGACCTGCGCCGAATACCGTTTGCCCGCTTGACCCCTCACTGCCGAGCGACCTATTCGCTGTTCAGGCGCTGGTGCAACTGATGAAGCGCCTTCGCGAGGTACTTCTTCGCCATCGGGAACGAGATGCGCAGCTCGCGGCTGATTTCCTTCAGCGTCATGCCGTACTGGCGATGCAGCAGGAAAGTTGCGCGCACCTTCGGGGAAAGCCGCTCCAGGGCGCGCGTGAAGGCCTCGAGGCATTGCTCGCCATGCGCCTGCAGCAGCGGATCCGCATCGGGTGCTGCGGGCAGCTGCGCCAGCAACTCCTCGGCCTGCACCGACGGGGCAATGGCCGAGTCCTGCATGGCGTGCTGCTGGGCGACGTGCAGAGCCACCGTGAAGAGGTAGGCCTCGGGGGAGCGAATGGCATCGCGGTCCGGGATCCGCAGCATGCGCAGGAACACCTCTTGGGTGAGGTCCGGGATATCCGCGGGGTTTCGCACCCTGAGCAGGAAGAAGCGTCGCAGCTTCTCGCCCTGGGAGTGGGCAAGCGAGGCGGCGAGGCTGGGCGGCTTATCCGGCGGCATGATCGATCGGCGGCAAAGACCTGTACATCCGACTCCTTAAGATCGCCTCCGACACCAATTTATACCCACTCGGGTGCGGAAAGGCGGATTTTCGCGCGCCTCATCCTCACCGTCGGCGCCGCGCGGCGATGAGGGCCTGCCTGTCGGCGAGACGATCGGGGACCCCCGTGCCCGGCTGTGCGCTTGACGCTCTCGCCGTGGGGGCGGTGTTCCGCTCCCGGGGGCGCCGGGCCCTCATCGCTCGCACCGCCGGGCGGGTGCTCGATGCGCGCGCGATCGCGCTCTGCCGCCAGCGGCCTGGTATCGTCAGCCGACTTTTGTCGAGGCGCAAGACAGCGCTCGATCTCTTGGCTTATGATTGCCCGCACGTCACAGAAGATGCTGACCGGAGCGAAGAGGCCGGCGTGCGGATGCGGCACGGCCGGAGTTCGCGCTGTCCCAACGCCGATCCCGAGACCGCATTGTGAGCTATCGCTGGCACGACCCGTTCCGCGCGCTGGAGCGCCGACTCAAGGTGCTCGCAATCGCCGCGCTCGGGCGGCTCATTCGTCCCGCGGCGACACGGCCCGCTCCGGACTGGAGCGCGCGGCCGCACCGCATCCTCTATCTGCGATACGATCACATCGGGGACATGGTGCTGGTGACGGGCATTTTCCACGCGATCAAGCTCGCCCAGCCGACCGTCACCATCGATGTGCTGGCGTCGGCGCGCAATGCTGCCGTGTTATCCGGCAATCCCGACATAGGAACGGTCTACCGCGTCAACAAGTCGCGCCCGTGGAGCTTCCTGCCCGCACTGGCTCGGGTGCGGCGGGTCCATTACGATGCCGTGCTCGACCCGATGGTGACCGGTGCGTCCCTGACCTCCATGCTCATCATGTGGGCGAGCGGCGCGCGCCATCGGATCGGAGTGGCGGACCGCGGCAACGACTTCGCTCTCACGCTGCCCGTGCCCAAGGTGCCGGGCGCGATGCACTACGTGGACCACAGCGCGGCCCTGCTCCGCCCCTTCGGCATCGACCCCTCGCGCAGCGCGCCGCATGTGGAAAGCGAGTCCCGGCGCAGCGTTTGCGAGGGGGCGGTGAACGATCGGGGTGTCGGATGGGGCGTATGGCGCCCGAGACTCTTTCTGACGCCGGCCGAGCTCGCCGAAGCGGAGAGCTTCTGGCGTCTCGTGGAGGCGAGATTCGCGGCGCACAGCGCCGCAAGCCGGCGCCGGCTTCTCGTCAATGTCTCGGCGGGAGCACCCTGGCGCTGCTGGACCGAAGAGCGGTTCGTCGCGACGATCCGGGGGGTGCGGCAACGCCTTGCGGACATACCCATGGTTCTGCTCGGCGCCCCCTCGGACGAACTCCTCAAGCGACGCGTGGGACAGGCCTGCGCCGTGCCCGTCGCCCGAACCACCCACGTGCGCCAGATGATGGCTCTCGTGGCCACCTGCGATGTGGTCTTCACCCCGGACACCTCCGTGACTCACATCGCCTCGGCCCTGGGCAAGCCCGTGGTGGTGATGTTTGCCCGCGGCGGCAGCCCGCACTGGGGCCCTTACGGCACCGCCGGCAGAATCGTATCCACGGCGGCGCGGACTCTGGCCTCACTCGCGATGCAGCCGGTGCTGCAGGCGCTCGAGCAGATGCTCGCCACCGAGGAGGAGCCGCGAAGCCGCGGCGCCTCGGGCGCGCTCACGCGGCCGTCGGATCGCTCCCTCGAGCCGGTACGCCCGCAACGCGAGGCTAGAAGCCTCTGTAGTTGAGGTAGCCGACGACGACCGAGGCGAAAAGGCAGTAGATGCCGAAGAAATGCCAGCGGCCCCTCTCGAGCCAGCCGCTGAGCCACTTCAACGCCACGAGTCCGGCAAGAAACGCAAACACCATGCCGAGAATGCTCGGCATCGCCGCCGGAACCACCGCGGCGAGCCGATGGTGCTGCGACTGATACAGCCGCCACAGCTCGCGCGCGACCGCCGGTGGGGTCAACACGACGGCGAGCGCAAAGCTGAAATCCTCGGCGGTCGCCCGCGACGTGCGCAGCAGCAGGCCGGTGGAAATCGTCGCCCCGGAACGCGAAAAGCCGCGAAAAGGAACGCACAGCCCCTGGATCGCACCGATCCAGCCGTATTGCACGGCCGTCAGTTCGTGCGCCGCGGCGGTTTGCGCCCGGCGCCTCTCGAACAGGCCCGCAACGAGAATGAACACCCCGCCGACAGCCAGCGCGACGGCGATCAGACCGAGGTGGCTGAAGAGCTGCTCGATCCAGGCGTGCGGCTGATTGCGCATCAGCACCCTTTCGATGAACTCGATGATGCCGCCGCCGACCAGGGCGGTGAGGAACGTGGCCGCGATCAGCGCGATCGCGAAGTTCTTGAATTGCGGCATGGAGTTGAAGAACGTACGCCGCCAGCGCCGCCAGAAATACACGATGACGGCCAGCATCGTGCCGGTATGCAGCATGACGAGCAGGAGCGTCATTTTGGGCGCGGAGGGATTCATGCCCATCAGCTCTTCCGCGACGATCACATGCGCCGAGCTCGAGACCGGAAGAAGCTCGGCGAGTCCTTGAACGATGGCCAGAATGACGACATGCAAGAGAGTCATCGTAGATTTGCCCTGCTTTTTCGGCGCATGATCCGCCGGTGTTTGTTCGTGCCGAGAATTGCCGGCGATCGCCCCGACCGCCACGGGATGCGCCCCGGGGGAGCCTGGCATCCACCCCGCCCCAGGCGCTCCCGGGACGGGAGCGCCGGCGCCGGCCAGCATGGAATCGATTAGTATAATGGCTGCGAAGGTTTACGCCAGCGCTCGGCGGCGCGGTCGCTGCCAAGGGGAATGATCCTTCGAGTGCGCACCGGCCCGCCGCCCGGCCTGCGCGACGGCGACGCGGATCGCGCGCCCTGCCTCACACCGCGGCGCAAGTGAGCGCGTTGGCGATCTCGATGGCTTTCTCGCGCACGCCCGGCGGCGGATGCGCCATCGAGGGCGCAAAGCGGGCGTCATTGCACGGCATCGCGGCCGCGCCGTTCCTTGACTGCCGCGCACGGGCCTCTGCTCATCGATCGGCCTTGATCCATGCGCGCGCCTCCTCGAGGTGCCTCAGGTCGAAGACGCGCAGCTTGCCCGGCACGACGAACCGGAACGCATTCAGCGTCATCCGGATCCAATTCACGTCCGTCACGACCGCAATCCTTTCCCAGCGCCGCAAGTGCTCGAGCCCGATCTTCAAGTCTTCCCAGGCCGCCCCGGCGTCGATGCCGTCGAACGAGCCGCCGAGCTCATAGTACAGGCGCACCTTCCCGTGCCTGGCCAGGGCTTCGTTCAGCCGTGGTATGAGGACCGTCTCGTAGTCCTCGGTGCTGACGTGCCCTTCGGCGGCCAGCGCGACCACCGAGTCCGGAAAGCCCTCGAGTGTCTTGATCATCTCGTTATCTCCCATCCGAGTGCCGCCGAGCCCGACCGTCGCCCGCCCTTGCGGAGCAATCGGCTTGCCTCACGGTCGCAGCGCGCCTTCGATCTTGAGCTCGTGCCGGATCGATCTCGCCACGTCCATCAACTGCTCCGCGAACGCATCGAGCACGTCATCGAGCGAGAGCACTCCGAGGAGCTGTCCGACCGAGCCGACGACGGGCAGGCGCCGCACGCCGATCTGGCGCATGTGCTGCAGGGCGGTCGAGACGGTGCTGTCCTCCTGAGCGAGGACCGGCTCGCGCGTCATGACATCACCGACCCTGAGGGCGCGAGGATCCGCCCCGGGGGCGATGACCTCGACCACGATGTCCCGGTCCGTGATCACACCCACCGGAGCGAGCATGCGATCGGCGACAGTCGGCTCGACGACGACCAGATAGCCGATGTGGTGCTCGCGCATGAGTTGCGCCGCAACGGCGAGTTCCTCGAACTCGCGGACCGTGACGACGTTGCGCCCGCAGATATCGCCGACTCTCATGGTCTGTTCACTCCCGCAACGGAGGGTGGCAAATCACTTCGGTGGAAATCGCGCCAGGATCGCCTCCACCGCCGCGCGCATGCCGCAAGCGCGAGCACCGCAACCACGCGCTTGCCGGCAGACGCGCCCGGGCCGAGAGGTAACCGCCCGCCATGTCTGTGACTCCCGATGATCAGCCGACATCGGCGCAAACCTTCTCACGCCGGGACGAGTTTTGAAATCCGCACTTTCCGGTGCCCGGCTCCGTCCCCTTGCCGGGACGAGTCGGGATCCGTGATGCCGGAGAACACACCTGCCAGCCGCGACGGGGCGCCGCGTGCCGCGGCGAGTACGCATTGGCGGCGGCTGCCGCCGCCGATCACGATAGCCGCGCCTCGGGAGCGGTCAGGAGCCTGAGCCGGAAAGTCACCTGTGCGAGACCGCCTCGCCCCTCGATGACCGGCGCTTCGACGGCTTGCTGCGTACGCGCCTCGATGTGTTGCGCGCCGAGATCCCCCACGCATTGCTGCGGGCCGACACCGAGACGTACGGCGAGCTTGCCGGCCGGGTGCACGATGCCGAAGAGAAGGCCCTGGACGACCTGCTGACCGATGTCAAGCTGGCGCCAATCTCCAGGGACGTGCACGAGCCTCGCGACATCGACGCCGCGCTGCGACGGATCGCGAATCGCACCTATGGAACGTGCCTCGGCTGCGGCCAGCCCAGCGATCCGCAGCGGCTCGAGCTCTACCCGAGCGCCAAACGCTGCCTCGACTGTCAGCGGACGCGCGAGGCACGGCCCGCCGCCGAAGCGCCCGCCGAGCCTGTCGCTTCGCCGCAGGGCCCGCTCACGGGCGGTTCGAGCGCCGGAAGAGCCGCAGCCATCGCAATGCAAGCGAAAGCAGTCTGAGCGTGCCGGTCCGCGCTGTCGGGCAGAGGCGACGGCGCCGGCACGGGAAGGGCAGGATCGAGCACTCCCCGGCGCTGTGCGCACGTATCCGGCGGGATTCCTTCGCCCGTGCGACCGGGAAATCGATGACGACGCTGCGCATTCTTCGGACCAGGGCTCCGCTGCATCGGCGATTTCATTTTCAGCCCAAGCACGCCGCCTGTCCATGCGAAACCGCCCGCGGCCGTCCCCGAGCAGGCCCGCGGTGCGGATGTTGGGGCCGGGAGCGCGCCCGCGCGGGCGATCTGCTGGGCGATCGACAGCCGCTCGCCCTCAACAGCTTCGCCCGCAAGCCGGGCATCGCGGCGTTGCGGTCGGATCCCCCTTTTTTCTCCCCTCATCAACGGCACGGCTGGCGGCGCCCGGCGCCGGTCGTTGCGGCCGCAAGGCGACAGCCTGTGCGCTCCCGCCGCGCGAGGCGCATGGGGAGCCGCCTGGCTGCGCGCCTGCCGAGCGGCCGCCGCGGCACCGGGCCGAGAAGACCGCGCTCTAGGTCCTTTTCCGTATGGACTCAGCGGACGGGTCTCCCTAACGTGAGGGCTCTGTATCACCGTGTGACCCGGCGCTGCGCGGCGCGCGGGACGTGATGTCCCAGCCGATCAAAACTCCAATCGTGCTTCACCTCGAGGACGACCCACAGCTTGGCGCGGCTGTGGCAACGCTGTTGCGCACGCACGGCTTCGAGGTGTTCACGGTGCCGGATGGGCCGAGCGCCCTCGCATGGGTGGCCCGGCATCCGGCAGGCCCGGACGTGCTGATCATTGACATCCTCATTCCCGGGGAGATGGACGGGGCCGAGGTGGCACAGGCGATCTGCCGCTGCCTGGGACACGTCGTGCCGACGATCCTGCTGAGCGGCGCGCTGCGCAGCGCGAGCCTGCCTTGGCTGCCCGGCGCGCCGCTTTTCTGCGCACACAAGCCCGCGGACGCCGACATCCTGGTGAAAGTGGTCGAGACGTTCGCAGCGCTCGGGCGCTTCATCGGCACTCACAGCCGCCGCTTCCCGCCTGGCCCGTGACCGCCGGCGCGCCTCAGGAGCGGCGCCAGCGGCTGCCGTCCCGACGGCTCGTCCATGAGCGCGGGCAAATGCGCGCTTCGCCTCGCCCGCCCAAGGGCTTTGCGCTGCCTCGCGCCGGCATGGATCGCGCCGCCGTCACGGCCGCCGGAGGCGGTCCGCATTTGCCACGATTGCCGCCCCCCGCCAGGGTCGGCGACAGTGGCATCGCCTCGCACGCGTCGGCGAGCTGTATGTCAGGAGCGGACGATGAGCCACAACCGAAATTCGACCCCCCGCGGCGGCAGCCGTCCCCCAGACGGACCTCCTGGGCGTTACGCGCCGTGGGCGCATCCGGGCCCATGGGCCCCTCGGCGCCCGCGAAAAGCGACGAGCGAGGAGCTCTTCGGGCGCACGCCCTTTAGCTACGGGGGCCAACCGCGCTACTACGGCACCGGCGTCGCCGGCTACACGAGCGGACCGGGCTTCACGGGCGGATACTACGGCTACGGGGACGAGCAGGCGGAAATTCCCACGGAACTGGAAATGGAATATGCCGCCGAGGTCTATGGGCCGGGCTGGGAGTCGCCAGGCTACGGGCCGGGTGAATACGGTGCGAGCGGTCCGGGCGGCGCGCCGCGCCCCCGGCACCTCTA
>JAJYUA010000052.1 GCA_021792755.1 Pseudomonadota bacterium | reverse complement strand
TCGGCACGCTGTGCATGACGGCCGGACCGGTACTGAACGGCGGGACCGTCACTGCCCCAGATATCTCCACCGGAGACATCATCCCAATCTGGTCGCAGTCGGACGCTGCTGCCGGCCGTGATCCCTGTCAGCCGCAGGACGTGCAGCAGTACAACCCGGATGGCACTCAGTCGAACACGCAGGTCGAGCTCTCGGACTCGAGCGCGCCCTTCATGGGCGCGGTTGTGACCCAGGGATTGACCACCGTCACCGGCACCCTTGGCGGGGTCTCGCGGACCGATCAGGCAATCGTGGTCGCTCCCGGGCAATCGGTCACCGTGCAAGCGCAGGTGTTTTCCACTCAACCGATCCCGGATCAGCAGTCGACCGTCGACGTCGTCTCTTACGTCGGACAGTCCGACGGCGGCGCGCTCAGCAGCGATGCGCCGTCCTTCCCGGCGCCGTTGGTCTCGGTCTCGGCGGTGAAAAACATCACGCGGCCGAGTGCGACGGGGGTCAATAACGGCGACACCATCGAGTTCACCGTGACGGCATCCAGCACGGCATTCAAGGGGATGTACGTCCTCGAGGTGTCCATGCCGAGCGGGCCGATCCCCATGCCGTTCGGCGTGACCAACGGCACGACTTGGCAGTAATTGTCACAACAGCCGGGGCGGCGCGAGCCGTCCCGGCGGGAGTAGCATCATGAAACGCATCAGCCTCATCCTTCTCGCCGGCCTCGCTATCGCAGCCCTTTCGGGTTGCGCCGAGCGACACTCGGTCGATTACTACCTGCATCACACGGCCGCTCGGACACAGGAGATGAAACGCTGTATTCAGGATCACAGCAACAGCTACAACTGCCGCGCCGCGGCGGCTTCGTTCGATGCTGCGCCTCCGGTGCCCGTTGACTGATTCGACATTCAGCCGGGCCGGTCGCCCGCTGGCCCGGCGGCGTATCCCGCTACGCGGGAATTGAGGCGCGGGAATTATGGCCCAACTTCGGGAGCTGGATAGGCGGGGCGGCGATGCCGCCCCGGCGAGGAGGAACGAAGGTGACCCCTGATCTCGACAGGCTGCTGTGCGCGCGATACCCAACGCTCTTCCAGCGCCGGAATCTGCCAATGGACAAGAGCTGCATGTATTGGGGATTCTCGGCCGGCAACGGCTGGTTCGATTTGCTCGATACGCTGTGCGAGCGCCTGCAATTTTGGACTGACCGCCGCAACGCCGTTCAGCTCATCGCCGAACAGGTCAAAGAAAAACTCGGCTTGCTCGAGGTTTATGTCAATGCCGCAGGAAGTGAGCACATCAGCGGAGAACAAAAGGGAATGGTCCGCATGGCGAGTGCCATGAGCGAGAGAATCTGCGAGGTCTGCGGGCACCCCGGGTGGCTGATCGATGACGACGAGACATGGTATCGCGTGCGCTGTGCACCACACCGTGATCGCCGGACCGACGATCCCGTGGCGGTGCTTTACACTTTTCGGAGTCAGGATTCCGGTCACGTGATTGGCCAGATCGCCGTGCGTGGCAATCCGGCCGCCACCCTGGCGGAGGCTGACGCCGCCGCGCTGCTGCGCGCGGCGCGCAAAGAAGGCTACGACGAGCTGCAGATCGTGGCGATCCGTGACCTCGCGGAACTGCCGGCGAGGTTGCGAGAGTAGGCTCAGCGCGGAGGGGTGGCAGAGCGGTCTATTGCGCCGAGCCTGAACCTCGGTAGCCGCATCCAGCGGCTCGTGGGTCCGAATCCCACCCCCTCCGCCATTCTTGGAGTGTTACATGCGAGTATTTCTCGACACGGAATTTTCGAACGAGAACCTCCTGAAGGCCGAGTTGGTCAGCTTGGCGCTCGCGAGCGAGGACGGCAGGGAGTGCTACCTCGAGCGCGACGAATTACCGCTCGCATGCCGTCACGCTGTGATCCATAGCCGCTGTCCGCCGATGAGCATCGACGAAGCGAAAGCGCTAATTTCTGCAGCGGAACGGCACTGACAGTACCTATCGCTGATCGCCTCTGGCTCGGATCACCGTCCCTCGTCAATCCCGCGTCTCTTGCCGCGCTCGGTGCCACCGATGGCGGTGCCACCGATGGGATTGCTCACGCAGATCCCGAGCGCCCGGGCCTGCTGTGCCGCGCGCCGTCGAAACTCGGCGCTGCCTGTGAGCTGTACCTGGCCGCCGAACCTCGCGGCACCGACCACCAGCGCCGCTCTGAGCGCATCGTCACGCTGCAACCCGGGTCCAGTGATGAGATGCCGGGTCACGTGGAACGCTTCGCCGCCGGCGGCGTCGCGATACACCACACGCCGCCGCGCCTGATCCCACTCACGACGGAAATCTCCAATCCGCCACGGCGGCCGCTCGGGCAGCGGCACGCCGGCGATGCCATTGAGCGTGCCCTGCCGGACCACCTGATCCAGGAGGTCGCGGATCTCGCGCTCGCGCTGGCGGCGCCGGCGCTCTTTCTCCCGTGCGGCCGCCGCCGCGCGCAGCGCCTCGATCGTCGTGCCGATCTGCTGCGCCTTGTGCTCCCACAGCTCCCGCTGCGCGGCGCACCAGGCGGCATCCCCGGCGTGCTTCTTGGCCGCCTGATAATCCGCCTGTGTCGCACGGGCAGAGGTGCCGCTGAATAGCCCCATCGTATCCCGCAGCCTCTGATACTCCGTGCGATCCTGTCGGCCACCGCCCGTCGAGCTCCGCGCGCCGGCCTGCTGCTCTCGCGCCCGGTCTCGCTCCTGGCGAGCGCGGTGCGTTTGTCGCCGACCCCGGCGGGTGCTGCGCTCGCGCTTTGCGTGCTCGCGCCGCGCCCCGCGGCGCTCGGCCTCGATCTCGAGATGGGCGAGCCGCAGCGACGAATAGTCCTTCTGCGAGTGTGGCCGGGCGTGTCCGACCCGCAGCTCCCGGTCATTTTCGCGGACCCATTCGTTCCGCAGCGACTTGTATCCCGCAGCATAATCGAGCCCGTGCTGCCGGCTGTGCGTCTCGAGCGCGGCGCGCGCTCGGGCGATGTCCTCGGGGGTGACCCGCTCGGGGTGGGCGGCTGCTGCGTCCTCGCGCCCGCCGTCGAGTCGCTCAGCAGCACGGCGATGGAGGCCAGAGTCATATCGGGCGTTCTCCGCATCACGCCGCGCCTCGCCTGCCGCCTTCTCGGCCGCCTCCGCCCGCTCGCTCTGTTGCCGAACGTGCGCGCCCTGTTGCGCCACTTGCTCACGCTCGGCGGCGGAGAGGATCCGGCCCTGCCGGGCGAGAGCGCGGTAAGCATGGTGATCGATATGTCGCCGTCCACTGCTGCGCGAGTCCTCACCTCGAGTCAATCCCGTCACCAGCGCCGTCATGTCTTGGACCTCGCGACCCATGCGGCTCATGGTCGGTCGGTCCATGCGGCGTGTCCGGCCGCGCTCGTCGGTGCGGTCGGTCACGACATGCGCATGCACGTTGCGATGAACCGAGCCGTCAGCGCCGAGGCGACCCTCGTCCCGGTGGACCACGCAGGCGACGACCTGCTCGCCCGTGATCCTGCGGTATTCCGTGCACCAGTCATCCATCATTTCGGCCAGACGCTCGGTAGACTCATCAGGCAGATTCACGACGCCCCATTTCAGCGGACTGTATCCATCGGTCGCACGCGCCCGCCCGCTCGCCAGCGCCATCTTCTCCTCATACACCGCCACTACATCGCCGTCGATGACAGCAATGTTCGGGAGCCGATGCTCCTCGGACAGCAGGTATTTTGGGTTTAGCACCCGTCGATCATGCACCTCGCTGAGTACGGGATTGCGAAGCGGTTTGAAATGAACGCTTGATCCGCGACTTGCCGCCATGAACTGATCCTCGGGAATGGGGTGGCTTGCCACTCCATTCCTCGGAGGGGCGCAGGGGGCTTGCCCCTCGCCGCACGCATGTTGACCGGAGGGAGACATGCTTAGTGCGCACTAAGCATCCCCTCCGGTGATGCGTGCGGTCCTGCGGACGGCCGTGCAGCGGGACAAGTCCCGTGCACCACTCCACCGCGCGACAAGTCGTGTGGAGAGAGTCGGCAGGCAGGCCAGTCCGTTGTCAGCCGCGCCAGCCAGAGATATGCCAACGCGGTCCCACGACCGATTCAGCCGCGCAGGCCGCTTGGCATGCCGGCCTATACAGCGCATTCGGGCCGCAGTGTCTTGCCCGGGTGCCGCCGCGGCTGCCAGCAGCGCCGAGGGCCAGGATGCCCCATCGTCGCCGGTGCGGCCCGCAGGGCTGTGCACTCCGCACGAGGGAATGTGGCGTCAGGTCACGTCCCAGGAGCCAGCCATGGCAAAGCAACGCAAGACGCCATCCCGTCCCACCATCGACCCCGCGCTGCGGGCTGACATCGAGGCCGCGATTCCGCCGGCCAGCAACCTGTCGGCAGCCCTCCTGTCGTTCCTGCGCGGTGCCTACCGCAGGGGCCTCTCAGCGGCGAGGATCGCCGAAATCCTGAGCCAGCACGGATATCAGATCACCGCCGAGGGGGTCGCCGCGCAGCTCGCACCGCGCACCCACAAACCAGGCCAGCCGCCGGCCGGCGGTGCGTCCATCACTGTCCCACCGACCGCCCAAGCGGACGCCAACGGCGAGTCCAGCGATGAGTCCTCGGCTGCGACAGAGGCCGGGGCGAGCGATCTCGGCGTGCCACCCGACGCCGGGAATGAGGTATGAGCAAACACGGTAACAGCGCGGACGCCTCGGGTCACACCGAGGCGACAGCCGAGCGTCCCTGGCACCGCCGCTCGCGGCTGTACGAGCGCGAGGCGGACATCCGATCCCTGGTCGCCGACGGCTACTCCCTGCGCCAAGTCGTCCAGCGCCTCGACCTCCGGGTCAGCCGGTCGGCGCTGTGGCGTTTTTTGCGCCGCTCGACTGGCGGTCCTGCGGGCGAGGCGGTATCCCCGCCGCCAGCCGACATGGCACCGACTATGCCTCTCGCGGCGGCCGAGGTGGCGGAAGCCACCGCGGATGACGTCGCAGCCGAGGCGTTGCTCAGTGCCACCGAGTTCACACCACCCCCAAAGAGGACATCGCGATGGTCAACTTGAGCTATATCGCCCTATCGGGCGGCGGAAACTTCGGCAAAACGACCCTCTGCCGCCACGTGCTTGCGCCGGGCAGCAGCGCAGCCATCGTCACCCGTGAGACGCGCACGCCCGATGGTGCCGAGACCGCACCTCTCGACCACGGCGCGCTGGCAGCTCGCCTATTCGCCCCGCCAGCCGACGGTATCATCGTGGACATCGGAGTGGGCGATGTACACGAGGCGCTCGAGGCACTCGCACTCGTGAACCGCCAGGATTCTGGCCTGCCAGATCGTCTGCGAATTGTGACGCCGCTGCTCAACGACGCGAAATCAGTAGCCGGTCTGCGATGGTTGCTCGCGCAGGTCCCCGATCGCCTGCGGCCCTGCGTTCGAGCGACGTGGAATCGTGTCCGGCGCGAGGAGGAGTCAGCACTGAAGGACAGCGAGATCGCTCGCGCGGCGCGGTCCGTTGCCCGCCAGGGCGGCGCACAACTCTGCTCGGCGCCGCTCTATGAATCAGCGCTATACGACCCCGCACATCCGCTCGTGCGTCGGTACGGCAGCATCGCGGCGCTCGCCAGCCTGCCCGATTCGACCATCCGTGAGGCGGCGCTCGTCGAGATGTCGACGCTCCTCGCCACGCGCGACGCCGCGCAGCGCGCACAAGCAAATTGCCGCGAAGTGTACGCGGCGATCTCCGCGGACTGATCCAGCATGGACGGCGACGGCAGGAGACAGGAGACGGCAGTGCCAGTGGACGGCGCCGCCGCGCTCTCTGACATCAGCGAGTGCCTGCGGCACCTGGCGTGCGGGTACGGCCTTGATCCGCGCGAGCGTGCAGCCTGCCTCTGTTTCCTTGAGGCCGGCCTGCCCGGCATCGGGCCTGGCGAGCTTCAGACGGTGCAGAAAATCCTTGTGGCCTCCCGGCGGCGAGCACGGCCGGCAACGAGAGAAGGCCAGCGAACTGTCCATCCGGCTCAGGGAAATGGTTGAGGAGATCAGTCCTTCCGCAGCGGGAACAGGTGCCGGACAATGATCATTACGAGTGCTACGATCTCACCGATCGTTGCGCCGACGAAGATGCGCAGCGTCACCGGATCAAAATACATGACGTGGAATCCGTCGAGCACGAAAACAGCGTTGGTTACCACGACCTGACCGACCAGCAGGCCAAGCAGCCATTTCGCGTAGTTGTCTCGGTGCTTGCGGGTGGCCTGCCTGTAGCGAAGTTCCTCATCCTTATCGCTTCGCTCGAGGTCCTCAGGCTGCGTGGCCAATTCTGCCGCAGACAGCGCGGCTTGCCGGTCCTGCGCGGCATTCCCCTCAGTTTGCGGTCCCTCGACCATCGCCCAAATTAGGCCCGACGAGGAAATCGGATGCGCTCGAGGTTGAGTAGCCTATAAGTCATCGCCTCTTGCGAGACACCGAAGCGCCCGGCAAGTAAAGCAGCCGGAATGTGCTTCGCCACTGGACGAATGACATCCTCGGGCATCAGGAGCTCTGCCGCGAATTGATTGGCAAAGACTTCCACCGGATCAGTGCCGGCCCGTGCGAGCCGCGAACGTTCGTCGACGTATTCGTACTGGTCAGGGTCGGCTTTAGCCTCGCTGCCTCGGTACACGAAGTGGCCGAGTTCATGCGCAACGGTGAAGCGCCGCCGAGGCTCGCTGTCGCCCGCCGCGACCACGATCCTGGGGTCATGCCCCGCGCGCTTCATCAGCACACCGGCTACGTCAGATGGAAGGTTGCCGCGCAGCACCTGCACCCCCAAAGACCGGGCGATCTCAACGGGATCGACTGGCATGCCTCTGCCGGTCCAATACCGGTCCAGCAGGGCGCGTGCTTCTTCTCTCGGGTCAGGAGTGCTCATGTCGCCGGTACTCTGCACTAGTTGGCGCTACTGCGCACCATTATACCCACCTCGGCACCGGGTCACTCCGGGTGATTCAACCGAATATTGATCCCACCCGAGAGCCCCTGATGCCGCAGGGCATCCTGTGCGTGTCCGAGTCCTTTCGAGGCGTGCTTCGCGACGTTCACCGCATGCTCGGCCGCCGAGCGGCTGAAGAAGCTCTTGCCATCCTTTGCCGCCGCCCCTGCGGAGGGCACCCCCTTCTCCGCCGCCCCTGCGGCGGCGCCGCGCGGGTCCGCGATCCCGTCGGCACCGCCTGCCGCCGACGGGCCGCCCGAAGGGGACGCAGGCCCGCCTGTAGCGCCCGCCGCGCCGCGATCCGGTCCCGACTGCGCCTTGGCCGCGCCAGCTGCACCCGTGGCGCCTGAGGCCGCGCTCGGGCCGCCCTGGGCGTGTTCCTGGCCGGGGGCGGCCCCGGAGCGGGCCGCCCCCGCCGAGCGCGACGCCGAACCCGTGCCCCCCGCAGGGGCGTCGCGGTCCCCGAATCGGATGTTCGGCGCAGCGCCGCCGCCCGAAGTGCTTGTGCCTCCGGCAGGGGACGGGCCCCCGGGCGAAGTCGGGCGGGCGGTGCCCGCAGAATCCACGGTCCATGCACCGGTCGGTCCGCTGGACCGCGCGCCGCTGCCGACGCTGCCAGCAGGGCCGCCCGAGCTGGGGCCGAGCGACCGCGCGAGTCCCGAGACTCCGCCGGCAGAAGCCGCGGCGGACCCATTCTTGCCCGCGAGGCTGCCGAGCATACCCATGGCGCCCATGTCGCCTGTGATCGCGCCGGCGCTCGCCCCGCCAGCGAGGCGCTTTGACATCGCGGCAAGCGCCGCGCCCCCGGAACCTGCGAGGCCCGCGACACCCGCCGCAGCGCCGAGCCCCGCTGCCGCCACGCCAGCCCCTCCCGCGGCGGCGCCCATGAAGCTGCCGGTCGAGAGCGAGGGGCTGCCCGAGAGCATGCTGCCGGCAATCCCCGGCGCGGTAAGTCCCACCACGCCGTAGACCAGCGTCATGAATGACGCCTCGATCGGGGTGATCCAGCTATAGCCGCCCTGGGTGTTCATCACGTGAAACA
>JAJYUA010000032.1 GCA_021792755.1 Pseudomonadota bacterium | reverse complement strand
GCTCGCTCCTCGTTCAACAACACAATCTCCGCCGCTTTGCGCATCGCTCGTTCCCCATTGATCGCCTCAATGGTAAGACAGGAATTGCGCTCATCGGTTCCGTTAATTATGAAGCACTACACTAGCGTGAGCGCCGAGCGGTGCATACGCGCACGACAGGCAGTTGTACCCATGGGATGCCCCCCTAAAAATCTCAACCATACCCCATCCAGGCCTGCTGCGCTGCGGCCTGGCTCATGGCCGCGACCCGCCATGAAATGTCGTCCTTTTTCGCATGAACGGGCCGGCGGGCGGCGCCTCCCAGGGCGGAGCCGACGCCCTCCTCTGCGACAGACTTGCCGCCGCCTCCCGGGGCGATCAACCTATCGTTCCTGCGCGCTCAGGCAGCGCCGCAATGCCATCGGACCGAAGGACGCACCATGACCGACCTGTCCGCCTTTCCCATCACCCGCAAGTGGCCCGCCTTGCAGCCCGAGAGGCTGCAGCTGTACTCGCTGCCGACGCCGAACGGGGTCAAAGTCTCGATCATGCTCGAGGAGACGGGTCTGCCGTACGAAGCCCACCGGGTGAGCTTCGACGCCCGTGATCAGCTCTCCCCGGAATTCCTCTCGCTCAATCCCAACAACAAGATTCCCGCAATCCTCGATCCCGAGGGACCCGGCGGGCGGCCGCTGGCGCTGTTCGAATCCGGGGCGATCCTGATCTACCTCGCCGAGAAAACGGGCAGACTCCTGCCTCGGGATCCGGCCGGGCGCTACCGGACGCTGCAGTGGCTGATGTTCCAGATGGGCGGCATCGGGCCGATGTTCGGCCAGCTGGGGTTCTTTCACAAGTTTGCCGGCAGAGAGATCGAAGACAAGCGCCCGCGCGACCGCTACGTCACGGAGTCCAGACGCCTGCTCTCGGTGCTCGAGGGACAGCTGAAGCAACACGCCTGGGTGGCCGGCGGCGACTACACCATCGCCGACATCGCTGTTTTCCCCTGGGTAGGCAATCTCATAGGGTTCTACGAGGCCGGTGCGCTGGTCGGCATCGGGGACTTCCCGCACGTGACGAGGGCGCTCGGGGCCTTCGTGGACCGTCCGGCGGTGGCACGAGGCCTCGAGATTCCCGCACAGGACTGAGCGCCGCGGACGGGGCGACCCTGGCGCCCGCCTCCTTGAGTCGGGCGCGGCCGGGCCATGCCGCGAAGCGCCGCGGGCCAACCCAAATTCGACCGGCCCGGGGCGACGCGCCTTGCACGCCGCGGCGCGGCCTCGGTACAGTGGCGCTTCCCATTGAGATCGCCCCACCCACGTGATCGCACTGCTCGCCGCCTTAGGCCTGGGCCTGGACTGGCTCCTCGGCGAGCCGGCTCGCTGGCATCCGCTGGCGCTCTTCGGCGCCTACGCGCGCTGGATCGAGCAGCGCCTGCAGCCGCGGGCTGCCCGCGCGGCGGTCTGCGGGCGCGCTTTGGGCATACTGGCGCTCGTCCTGGCCGTTGCCCCCTGGGTGCTCCTGTGTGCCCTGGTGGCGGGGCTTCAGTGGATCGGTGCTGGCTGGGACGCTGCGATTCTGTACCTCACCGTCGGCCACCGGAGCCTGCACGACCATGCTCGGCGGGTGCGGGACGCGCTCGCGCGCGGCGACCTGGATGTGGCCCGCCGTGATGTCGGCATGATGGTGAGCCGGGATACAGCCGAGATGGACGCCACCCGCATCAGCGCGGCGGCCGTGGAATCAGTGCTGGAAAACGGCAATGACGCGGTGTTCGGCGCCGTCTTCTGGTTCGTGGTGGCGGGCGCTCCCGGGGCGCTTGCTTATCGCCTGGTGAATACCCTGGATGCCATGTGGGGCTACCGCACGGCACGCTACCTGCGCTTCGGCTGGGCGGCGGCGCGGCTGGATGACCTGATGAACTTCTTCCCGGCGCGGCTGACGGCGCTGACGTACGCCATGGTCGGCCGATGCCAGCGCGCGCTGCACTGCTGGCGCGCGCAGGCCCCGCTTTGGGACAGTCCCAATGCGGGCCCCGTCATGGCCTCCGGCGCCGGCGCACTGGGTGTGCGCCTCGGCGGCGGCGCGTTCTACGCAGGCGAATGGCACGAGCGCGCCGCGCTCGGCGAGGGCGCACCGGCAGGTCCGGATGACATCACCCGCGCCCTGCGGCTGGTGGCGCGCTCCGTGCTGCTGTGGCTGGCGGTGATCGCCGCCGCGAGCGCAACGCTCGCCGGATTGAAGGCCATCGCACATGCTTGAGCACGGAGGACTGCTGCGCCGGGCAAGCGCCCTTTACGGGATCGCCCTCGAGCGCTGGCTCGATCTGTCGACCGGGATCAACCCCCGGTCGTGGCCGGGAGAGCCGCCGCCGATCGAGGCCTGGCGTCGATTGCCGGAAGACGAGGACGGACTCGCGCAAGCCGCGCGGGAATACTACGGCGCGCCGAACGCGCTGCCGACCGCGGGCTCCCAGGCTGCCATCCTCAACCTGCCGCGCCTGCGCGCGCGGTGCCGCGTGGGTGTGTTGACTCCCGGCTACGCCGAGCACGCGGCGCGCTGGCGCGAAGCCGGCCACGATGTCGCGCCGGTGAGGCCATCGCAGTGCGCACAGGCTGCGGCGGAACTCGACGTGCTGGTACTGATCAATCCCAACAATCCGACCGGCCAGCGCTTCACGCGTAGCCAGCTTCTCGACTGGCATCAGAAGCTCCTCGGGCGCGGCGGCTGGCTGCTGATCGATGAAACCTTCGCGGATACCGATCCGAAGGACAGCCTGGCGTCCGAGACGCATCGCGAGGGCCTGGTGGTGCTGAAGTCGCTCGGAAAATTCTTCGGCCTCGCCGGCGCCCGCGTAGGATTCGTGCTGGCGGCCGATCCGCTGCGCCGGGCACTCGCGCAGCGGCTGGGCCCCTGGACGGTCGCGGGCCCCTCCCGCACCATCGCAATCCAGGCATTGCGAGACCGGCCGTGGCAGGCCGACACCCGGCGGCGGCTGCGCGCCGACTGCGAGCGGCTCGCCGCCCTGCTGCACAGGTGCGCGCTGGAGCCTGCCGGGGGCTGCGATCTGTTCCAATGGGTGCCGACCCCGCATGCCGCACTCATCCACGAGCACCTTGCCCGCAGCGGCATTCTTTGCCGGTTGTTCGACAGCCCCTCGAGCCTGCGCTTTGGCCTACCGGGGCCAGAGGAGGACTGGAGGCGCCTGGAGGCGGCCTTGCGCTCTGCGCCGTGCGAGGGCGGGGCATGAGCGCCCGCACCCTCATGATCCAGGGCACGACCTCCGATGCCGGCAAGAGCACGCTGGTGGCCGGACTGTGCCGCATCCTGCGCCGGCGCGGCGTGCGCGTGGCGCCCTTCAAGCCGCAGAACATGGCGTTGAACAGTGCTGTGGGCGCGGACGGAGGCGAGCTCGGCCGTGCGCAGGCGCTGCAGGCACAGGCGGCCGGCATCGCCCCCACGGTGGACCTGAACCCGGTGCTGCTCAAGCCGAGCACCGACCGGCGCGCCCAGGTCATCATTCACGGCCAGTCGATCGGCGACATGGACGCCGCCGAATTCCACCGCTTCAAGCCGCAGGCGTTCGAAGCGGTGCTCGCCTCCTACCACAGGCTGCGGGAAGCCTACGATGCCATCATCGTCGAGGGCGCCGGCTCGCCGGCGGAAATCAACCTGCGCGAAGGCGATATCGCCAACATGGGGTTTGCCGAGGCGGTCGACTGCCCAGTCGCGCTGGTGGCCGACATCGAGCGCGGCGGAGTATTCGCGCACATCGCCGGCACCCTCGCCCTGCTGAGCGAAAGCGAGCGGGCGCGGATGACCGGATTTCTCATCAACCGCTTCCGTGGCGACGCGCGCCTGCTCGAGCCGGGCCTTGCGTGGCTCACCCGCCACACCGGCAAGCCCTCGCTCGGCGTGTTGCCCTACCTCGCCGATCTCATGCTGGACGCAGAGGACAGCCTGAGCCGCCTGTCGCCCGCCGGCGCGCACGGCCCTCCGGGCTCTGCCGCGTTGCGCGTCATCGTCCCGCTGACCCCGAAGATTTGCAATCATACCGACTTCGAGCCGCTCGCCTCGCACCCGCAGGTCGAGCTGTCTTATGTCGGGCAGGAGCCTCCGCCGGCTGCGGATCTGGTGATCCTGCCCGGCTCGAAAGCGGTGCGGCCCGATCTCGACTGGCTGCGCGAGCGCGGCTGGCCGGCGTACATCGAGCGGCATCTGCGCTACGGCGGGCGGGTGATGGGGATCTGTGGCGGGCTGCAGATGCTCGGGCGGCGAATCGACGATCCCGAGGGCCTCGAGGGCACAGCGGGCGAGAGCGCGGGCCTCGGGTGGCTCGATCTGACGACCACGCTCCTGCCCGGCAAGCGCCTGTGCAATGTGACCGGCCGGCTCGCCTTCGCCGACGCGCCCGTGCGCGGCTACGAGATCCACATGGGCCGGACCTGCGGCCCGGCGCTCGAGCGGCCCGCCGTGCGGCTCGAGAACGGGGCGCCCGACGGAGCGATGTCGGCCGACGGGCGGATCCTCGCCACCTATCTGCATGGCATATTCGAGCAGCCTGCGGCCTGCGCGGCGCTGTTGCGCTGGGCGGGCTTGAGCGAGCCGCAGCCGGTCGATCACCTCTCGCGGCGCGAGAGGATGCTGGATCGCCTGGCGCAGGCCATCGAAAGCTCCTGCGACCTCGAGCGGCTGCTCGCGCCGCTCGCCTGAGCGAGCCTTCGGCCGATCGGCCTACTTCGAGGCCGCGTGGTACTCGCGACGGATGCGCGCGAGATCCGCGGCGGGCTTCGGATACTTCAGGCCCAGCCCCTCGAGGTGCTCGACCACGATGCGCGCCACGGCGAGATTGCGGAACCACTTGTGGTTGCCCGGGATCACGAACCACGGCGCATGAGCGGTGCTGCAGCGCGACAGAGCCTCTTCGTAGGCGGCCATGTACTGCGCCCAGAGCTTGCGCTCGGCGTAGTCCGCCTCGCTGATCTTCCAGTGCTTGGTCGGATCGTCGAGCCGATCCTTGAAGCGTGACAGCTGCTCCTCGCTCGAGATGTGCAGGTAGAACTTCAGGATCTGCGTGCCGCTGTCGGCAAGCGCGCGCTCGAACTCGTTGATCCGCTCATAGCGGGCCGACCAGACCTCCTTGGGCACCAGCTCGTGCACGCGCACGATGAGCACATCCTCGTAGTGGGAGCGATTGAAAATGACCACTTCGCCCCGCGCCGGCGCCACCCGGTGCGCCCGCCACAGGAAATCATGCGAGGCCTCCTCGGCCGACGGTTGCCGGAAGTGCGCCACGCGGCAACCCTGAGGATTCATGGCGCCGAGCACGTGATTGATCACGCCGTCCTTGCCGCCCGTGTCCATCGCCTGCAGGCAGATGAGCAGCGAGCGCCGGCGCTCGACGAAAAGCAGCTCCTGCAGCTCCCAGAGCCTCTTGCGGTAGCGCTCGATCTCCGCGACGGCATCCTCGTGGCTCTCGTGGTGTCCCTTGAACGCCGGGTCGACCTGCGCGAGCTTCACGCGCGCTCCCGGCTCGATCTTGAATTGCCCGAGGTGACCCATCACCTGGCTCGTACACCCGCGCTGCCGCGCCGTCCATACGCAAGAGCCGCAAGCTGCAGTCAGCCGCGCGAGGCGGCGCCGGCGATGAACTCATCGATGTTGTGCGCCAGCTGGGGCAGCACGGCGGGGTTGAGGTAGAGCATGTGCCCGACCGGATAGTAGTACTCGTGGATGTTGTGCTCGAGCGAGGCAGGCAGGCCCATGTGAGCGATCGTATAGTTGGTCGCGAAGAACGGCGTCGCCATGTCGAACCAGCCGTTATTGAGCATCAGCTGCATGCCGGGGTCGTTGCTCATCGCCCGGGCGAGCGCCGGCGCCACGTTCTTCACGCGCATCAGGCTTTCGTTGCTGCCCACGCCCTGGTCGAGCTCGCTGAGCGGCGGCTGGTAGCGCTCCCAGTGCCAGGCCTTGAACGCAGCGGTGCTGCTCTGCACATACAGGCGGTGGCTGTGGTAGTCGAGCCGGTGCTGCAGGTAGTCGTCGAACCCCTCGCTCAGAGCGCCCCAGATCGCGGTGGTGGCGGCGCCGGCGGCCGAGCCACCCTGCTCCGGCATCAGAGGTTGCAGCTCCGGCGTGGTGAAGCGGGCGTCGAAACGCGCGGTGCTGTTGCCGGCGCCCAGCAGGCGGCGCTGGAAGACCGACAGCGGGATGCGCAGGTCCGCCCGCGCCCACAGCGTGGCCGGCAAGCCGGTATAGCGCGCAAGCCGCGCGGCGAGCCGCGCCTTCTGCTGCGCCGGCAAAGCCGAGCCCTCGAACAGAGCATGCGCATACGTCCCCCCGGCGAAGCGCTCGACCTGATGCACGAAGGCCGCAAGATCCGCCGGCTGCGGCTCGAGCCGATGGTGGTACCAGGCCACCGCCGCATAGGAGGGCAGGTACAGCTCATAGGGGAGGTCGTTGCCCGGCGTGAAGTTCAAGGTGGGGAAGTCCAGCACCGTAGAGCACAGAATCACCCCATCGAGATAGACACCCTGGCCGACCAGGTCCTGCGCCAGTACAGCGGAGCGCGTGGTGCCGTAGCTCTCGCCCAACAGGAACTTGGGCGATTCAAAGCGGCCGTACTGCTGAATGTACCGCTCGATGAATTGCGCGAAGGCCCCGGCATCGGCATCGATGCCGTAGAACATCGCCGGCTTGCCGGCGCCGACGATGCGGCTGTAACCTGTGCCCACCGCGTCGATGAACACCAGGTCCGTCGATTTGAGGATGCTGTAATGGTTCGGCACGAGGCGGTAGGGCGGCTGCTCGGCCTCGACCTGCCCCGGCGCCGGCCAATCGAGGCGACGCGGTCCGAAGCCGCCGACGTCAACCAATGCCGAAGCGAAGCCCGGGCCGCCGTTGTACGCGAAGGTCACGGGACGCTTGCCCGGATCGTGGACGGCGTCCTTGGTATAGGCGACGTAGAACATGCTGGCCGTGGGCTTGCCGGCCTTGTTGCGCAGAATGATCGTGCCGGCCGTGGCGGTGTAGGCGATGCGCCGGCCGTCGATCAGCACGCTGCCGTGAGTGACCACGGTTCTGGCCTTGGGCGCCGCGGGGACGGTGCCGTGCTTGGTCGCAGCGCGCGCGGCGAAGCACGGCGGCGCCAATGCCAGCGCCGCGGTGGTGAGAAACAAGCTGAGAGTGCGTCGCACGCCGGAGGCTCCTCTGCGATCGGCCGCCCAAGTGTTGGCGGAACGGAACGCCGTTCCCGCCTGGCTCGGCATGCTTGGAAGTGTTCTGCCGAGGCTGGCGCGATCGTACGCCGCTCGGGCCGGCCGGTCGAGTCGATGCAGGGCGCGGGCGATGGCGGCAAGCGCGCAAGATGAGGTCGGGCGGCAGGACCTGCTGCTCGTGAGCGCGCGCTGCGCGCAAACGCCTGCTCACCGCCGCGGGCAAGGCAGGTCGCCTTGGCGGGCGCCGAGTGACTCGCCCCCCACGTTCGCCGTGTAAAGACAGAAAAGCTCGTATCCCTGAGCGTTTCTGCCCGAATCATGCGCGACTGATATAACGAGTCAGGCGCTGCGCGGCTGCCGCGAGGTGTACGCCCCGGTGCGAGTCGAAATAGTAGCCACGGCTGGCCTCACCTCAGGGTGTTCACCAGCACGCCGAGCGCCTTGCTCTCCTTGGGCGACAGGTCGGTCACTTGCGACTTGCGCTCGAGCGTGAGCAGCAGGATATGGCCGCGTGAGCGTCAGGCGCACTTCGCCTCCTCGAGGATCGCCCTTGCGATGCGCATCGAGATCTGCACGACAAATGACTCATTTAACGGATCTGCGGCCCCAGTGGTGCGGGCGATCACGCCGGCGGCGATGTGCGCGGCGAGCTGAGCGAGCGATTCCTGATCGTGCGTGACCATCATGTTCCCCGTATGCGTTGCATGAGGTGCAGTCTACACCGTGGGTCAAGCCCCCACGCCTCTCTGCACACTCGCGCTCGCCTACTCTGCGGGCTTTCCGTGCCGCATGCCGCATGGGAGCGGCTCCGGACTGAATCCCCGGCCCGAATGTCCGCGAGCCGCGCATACCGGCTCATCCACATCGCCTTGCCCGGACAGCTCGCGCACTCTCGTCAGCAGCGCACGTCGTCGTGGCGCGAGCGGCTGAAGATCATGCGCCCGGCGCACCCCGAAGCGCCCGCCGGAGAAAATCGTGCGCCGCCTCCTTGGGCGAAGGCGATGACCCTGCGCCACCCGCCGGTCCCGCGGGCTCATGGCGTCGCGCGCCGTGGGGGTGACGCCCCGGTTGCGCAGCCCCCCGGAGAGCCTGCGCGACTCTCCAGGAGGTGCGTGTGCCGTCACTGTGACTTCGTGGTGCCCTGCCCGTGAACCTTGACGGCGTTGGGATTGCTCAGCACCTTCATGACCACCCGGCGGTTCAGCGCCCGGCCGGCCGCCGTACGATTGCTCGCAACCGGGTCGGCCAGACCGTAGCCGCGGGTGCGCAGCTGCCCCGGCGCGACCCCCTCGGCGAGAAGGAAATGGCGCACCGACTCGGCACGGCGTTGCGAGAGCTTCAGATTGTAGGCCGCCGTTCCAGTGCTGTCGGTATAGCCCTGGATTTCAACCTTCAGCAGCGGATGCTTCTTCAGGCCGGCCGCAACCTGCTCCAACACCGAGCGAGACGAGGCCGTCAGCCGCGCGGAGTCGAACGCGAAGGTTACTCCCTTGAGGGTAACCGAGCCGCGCCTCGGCAGCTTAAAGGCGCTGTGTGGACGGCTCGGCAGCGGCGCCTCACGCGCCGGCGTCGCTGCCGGCAGTGCCGCCGGCGTCGACGCAGGCTTCAGCGCAGGCGGCGGCGGCGCAGACTCACGCGGCGCGCTCGCTGCGCGGGAGCCGCCGAAGGAATACTGGAAGCCGAGAACCGCGATGTAGTCCTGCAGATTCCGCGAATGTCCCGGGTTCTCCCACCGCACCTTGATTTCCGGCCGCAGCGCGAACGCCCGCGTACCCCCGGCGCTGCGCCAGAGGTTCCAGTAAAATCCGACGCCGGCATCCGTCGCGAAGTTCGTCCGCGTCGGGAACCGGTTGCCCGGTACGTCGTGTACGAATCCGGCCCCGACGCGCATATACGGCGAAATCGTCGCGCTGCGGTCGAGGACCACGAGCGCATCGAGCGTCGTGCCGTAGACGTTGAGCGAGCCCGCCCCGGGCCTGCCGGAGAGCAACGCGCCATCGACATTCAACTCCAGGTTGAGGTAACGGTTCAGCTCGCGGCCGAACGCGATCCCATAGAGCCAGTCGCTCTTCTTTTGCGGCCGCTGATAGTTCGGCGAGATACCGCCAACCTGCGGCGTGACGTACCACTGATCCCACTGGCCGGCACAGGCTACCGCCGGCACGACGAGCAGGCATAGAATCAAATAATTTCGAAGTCTCAAAACTTCTCGCCCTGTTTACAGTGACATTGGCATGAGTTGAGCGACGCTGAGCTAAATTGCGCTTGTTTGACTCGCTTAGACAATGATCATGTCGGCGCACGCTTCGTCCGCCCCTCCTGCGTGACGCCTCACGCCACTCGCAGCAGTTTCGGCATTCGCGCACCCCGCGCCTGCATTCACCCCGGACACTCCTCGACCGCGCCTCGCGCGCTCACTTGCAATGATGATCGTAGCGCGTTCAGCGTCCGTGCCCGCCGCGATCCCCGAGAGCGCCGGACAACGCGATCGCCGCAGGGACAGTGTCGGGATCCGGATCGCGCACCGTCAGCGTCGCATGGCTGGTTGGCACGCCCTCCCTCACCACTGTCCCGAGGCGCTCACATGCAGTCGCCAATCACCGCCGGCCGGCGTGCATCGCCACTTCTTCGTCGCAACGCTCTTGCACCACGCACTCCATGCCGGCCTTCGGCCAGCCACCTTACGGCGAGCTCGCGAACGCCCTGTCACCCTACCTCAGCCTGCTGATGGTGAACTTGCCGACACTCACGCCAAGGTCTATACCTCGACCCGATCCCGACAGCGTGAGCGACACCGTTCCCTTGGTCAGAACCTGCACCGAGCCTGTCTTCATCAGGCCCGCGTTTGCCTCGCCCTGCGCGTACGAGCCCAGTACGTCATCAATGGAACGTACCTTCGTGAACGTACCGACGCCATTATTTATTCGTGACCTGCCAGCCGTGAGACCAACGGATTCCGCGCTGATCTTTACGCGCATCGAGGTTCCGTTCGAGCAACTCACGGTTCCTGTCCCCTTCATCTGCTTGTAGATGGCCGACCAGCTCGTGGTGCTGAATCGCATCTTGCACTGCACGGTGCTTGTGGCGGCCAGCGCGTAACGCGGAATCATCGCGCTCGCGGCAAATATGCCCGCCAGGCCCAGTATCGTTAAATAACGTGCTTTCATGGTGTACTCTCATGCTCGGGACGGCAGGGCCACCAAGGTGGCGGCCCTGCAGAACGCGCGGAGGAGTCCAGACTCTCTACAATCCACGCCCAGATTGCCTCGACGCAACCGAGTGCAAGTTTCCTCGCACTCATCGAGGTCCCGTGGAATGCTCTCCTTTGCTGAAGGCGCCCTTGCCCTCGTTCGGCCCAGCATCGCGAGACTTTCCCTGCTCGTGGGATTCGTGCTTATCGCTCTTGCCGGGCGCCGGCGGCGCGGCATCGCGCTTCTTTTCATATTCCGGCGTCGACTTGTTCGCATCACTTGCGTTTTGTATGGTCATTTGATTGACTCCATGGTATTGAGGTCGTTGAAACTCGACAAACATTCGCGGCGATCCTTTTCCAGCCTCCGGTACACCGCTCAGACACCGCTCGATGCACCGGCAGGAACTTAGCCCCGAAAACGTCGAAGCGCAGTCATCCTGAATTCGCTTCGACACGCCGATCCGGCGCAATTCGCGCGTTGCTCCTGCTCTGCGCGAACTCCGGTCGCGTATCCCTGCATGACCGTTGGGGGGGGTTGAGTGACCCGGGCAGTTTTCCATCGCTGCCCTGCCAGGAGACATAATGCACCTGGGCCCCCGGGCCGTCCGTGCGCTATCGCACTCACGCCGGCATACGTCAAACCACCGAATTTTTCTCGAATTCCGATATGCAAGGCCGGCTGTCGCCCTGCTTTAACGCCGGCCGGGATGCCTCGCGCGACAGTCGAGTGCGCATCCAATGAGAAGCCACTCTGATTCGCACGTCACCAGGAATCGCCCGCGTTGGCGCAGCAAGAGCATTCCGTGGAACGGACGGCTTCTTTCCCCCAGTCGCCGCGCCATTGATGCGCGACGCCGGATCCGGCACGGCGGATGGCGTCGAGGCTATGCTGATCAAAGGCGGAAAACCAAAAAGGGCGCGCAGAGCTGAACCGTCACTTTGTATCGCATGGCGCTCGGCACACCGACAGACATCCTCGATAGCCTGTTCTGCCGAAACGAAGGCGATGTTTCGCGCCTTGCCGGCAGAGGCCGCCTATCATCCGACGCATCGGCTGACCGCGGCTTGCGCGCCGGCAAGGCCGCGAAAGCGGCTGGTCAACGCCTTGGTGACGTGTCCCGAACGTCAGGTATTACCGTGCCACCGCTGACGAGTCACCTCGACGATTCGGCACAAGCGTGCCCGATCACTGCCGTTGTCAAACTGACGCCGATCACCGCCGATGTCGCTCGCTGCCGCAGGTTCGCGGCCTCAATGTCGAACGGTCCGGTGAACCGCCCCCCCCCTCAGAGGCACTCTGCAAGGCCGTCGCGCGCACTGGCGCTACGGATCGGCCTCGGTTATGAAATTGCAATGCTCAATTTGTGAGCGCGAGCGCTGCCGACTCATTTGCAAAGGGAGCTGCCGCCTCGGCATGGTGGCGTGCCCAGCCGCTCCAGTCCGGCGGTCGGCTTTGCCACCACTGAAATCCGGGCGTTCGCGCGCCTTGAGCGTCCGAGCCGCTTGCCGGTGGTCTCGCCGTCCGCGGCTGATCTCACGGAAGCCGGGACTTTGCCTCCAAAGGCGAAGCGTTCGCGGTTACTTCCCTCCTCCAGCGTGCGCCTGTCGCGGACCGTGCTCGCGATGAGCAAGGTTTTGATTTCCTGAACGGCTCGCTTCAGTCGCGGCCGGTTCCATCAACTGCACCGGGTCGCCGCCCGCGTTCGGAGACTTCAGTTCGATGCCGAACATACGGCGGGGTCGCTATGAAGTAGAGTCTGCCGAGCGCCCAGTGGCTATCAGTGGTGAAGCCCGATGGTTCGTCCGCGCGGCGGCGACCGATCGAGCATTACTCGCAATGCGATGATATCATTTCGAAAATTCCTCACTGCTGCGCTGGCGCTGGTCGGTATGCTAGCCATGCTTATTGGGGCTGGCGCAGCGGTGTTTTTCTTTGGCGGGTTTTTCGATGTTGCGGCCAATCACCCCGATCCGGAAGTCGTCAATTGGGCGCTCGTACAGATTCGGATGGCCTCCATCAGGCGCCGCGCGACCGTGCAGCCACCAGTTGGGTTTGTTGACAATGCGGCAATGGTGCAGGCGGGCGCGGTCGCCTACGCGAGGATTGGCTGCGCCAATTGCCATGGCGAGCCGGGTGTCGATTCGGCGACATTCTCCGAGGGGATGAATCCTCCGCCGGACCTGAGAAAGGTAGTTAATCACCGCACACCGGAGGAGCTTTTCTGGGTGATAAAGCACGGCATAAAGATGACCGCCATGCCGAGCTTCGAGGCTGATAGGCCGCCGGTTCCAAATCATACGATCTGGGCTATCGTCGCATACTTAAATGAGCTGTCGCGCGTCTCGGACGCCAATTTCAAGGCGTGGAACGAGACCCCGATCGGCGGAAACTGGGTCTCTGGGTGCGGGCCAGGCCGAGCCTCTGGCTGCGGACCCGGTCGGGAGTGAAGGTCGCCCCAGACTCTTCATTTATCCGTCAGAGCAATGGTTCGCTTATGAAATACTTCGCCCATCTCCTCTTGATGTCGCCGGCCGTTCTATGGATCGTGCTTTGCACTACGAGTATCGCGGCTGGCGCGAATACCATTTCCGAACATGCGCTTCAGGCCAAAATACAATATTGCCAAGACTGCCACGGTCCGTCCGGAGAAGGCACCAGCGGCGGATATCTTCCCATTCCGCGTATCGCGGGGCAGACACCTCAGTACATCGAGCGGCAGTTGTTGGCGTTTGCGGACTCCATGCGAGATAAGGACAGCTCGATGGGTATTACTTCGGCCCATACTGTCAGCCCGGCAATGCGTGCCCTGCTGGCGGCACACTTCAGCGGCCTCGATCCGCCGCCGATCGGGCGCGGCCCGAGGGATCTGGTCACCACGGGCAGAGCGATCTACCAGGAGGGTGTTCCCGCGGCCAATGTTCCTGCATGCTCCGGCTGTCACGGACCAGAGGCCAATGGAAGGCGCGAGATTCCTCGTCTGGCGGGGCAGCTCAATTCATACACGAAAATTGAATTGGCGGAATGGAGTAAAAAACGAGGCCAGAACCCGCTGGTCGAAGGTCCGGCAGCCGCCATGAAACCGATTGCCGACAGCCTGTCTCGGGCACAGATCGCCGCCATCGCCGCCTACCTCAGTTATCTCAAGAAGTAGTGACCTGCACCCTGGGCCGCAACGCCGAGCATTGGCAGTGCTGCAGGTTCGGGGGCGGCAGACCCACACCGGGTGGACTCTAACCCACTGAGGGACCGCGCCTTCTCACCGCACACCACAAATCTGGCACACTGATTGTGCCAATTCGTGTCACCCCGTGGGCCTTTCCGCTGCCTGGCGCGGGTTCTTTTTCCTTATAATTGCCGAGACTTACGTGGTGGGTGCTGAGGGAATCGAACCCCCGACATTCGCCGTGTAAAGGCGACGCTCTACCAGCTGAGCTAAGCACCCTCAATCTATTGGGTGAAAACCGATCTGCGGCCGTTTCAGCGAGACCTTGCCCTGTCTGCCGCGCGTCTGGGGTCGGCCCTGCGCGCGCTGCGCCGTGCCAACACAGGGGCGATTTCCGCGCGCTCCTGCACCTTCTCATGCGCTGCCCGCAGCGCTCGCTGTCCGGCGGCACTTACCGGGTTCGCGGAGCGAACCCGGTGCAGGCTGCGGCGCTACCCGCCGAAAAAAACCACGTCCGATAACGCCCCGGTCGGTCAGTGCGCGGGGACGGTCTGCTTGCGCCCGTTGCGCCGGCCGCGCCGGGCAGTCTCCGCCACCGCCGCCGGCGGCGGCGGCGCGCTCTGCGGCAGCGGCACGGGCTGTTGGGTCAGTGCCAACGCGAGCACCTCGTCGATCCACTTGACCGGCTTGATCTCGAGATTGCCCTTGATGTTGTCCGGGATCTCGACCAGGTCCTTCTGGTTCTCATCCGGAATCAGCACCGTCTTGATGCCCCCGCGGTGGGCGGCCAGGAGCTTCTCCTTGAGCCCGCCGATCGGCAGCACTTCCCCGCGCAGCGTGATCTCCCCGGTCATGGCCACATCCGAGCGAACCGGGATCCGGGTGAGCGCCGAGACCAGGGCCGTGCACATGCCGATGCCGGCGCTCGGGCCGTCCTTGGGCGTCGCGCCCTCGGGAATGTGCAGGTGCACATCGTGCTTTTGGTAAAACTCGGGCTCGAGCCCGAGCACCTGCGCGCGCGAGCGCACGACGGTCATCGCAGCCTGGATCGACTCCTGCATCACTTCCCCGAGCTGCCCGGTGTGCTGGAGCTTGCCCTTGCCCGGCACCACCGCCGCCTCAATGGTGAGCAACTCGCCGCCGACCTCCGTCCAGGCGAGCCCCGTGACCTGCCCGATGCGGTTCTCGTCTTCGGCCTTGCCGTAGCGGAAGCGGCGCACACCGAGGAACTTGTCGAGATTGCGCGGCGCGACGGCGACCTGTGTCTCCTCCTTCTTGTGCAGCAGCATCTGCTTGACGGCCTTGCGGCAGATCTTGGCGATCTCGCGCTCCAGGTTGCGCACGCCGGCCTCGCGCGTGTAATAGCGCACGATATCGAGAAGAGCGGTGTCGGAGATCTTCAGCTCATCGTCCTTCAGTCCGTTGCTCTTCATCTGCTTCGGCACCAGGTAGCGCCGCGCGATGTTCATCTTCTCGTCCTCGGTATAGCCGGGGAGGCGAATCACCTCCATGCGGTCGAGAAGCGGCGCCGGGATGTTCATGCTGTTCGCCGTGCAGACGAACATCACCTCCGAGAGGTCGAGATCGACCTCGAGGTAGTGGTCGTTGAACGTCGAGTTCTGCTCCGGGTCGAGCACCTCGAGCAGCGCCGAGGAGGGGTCGCCGCGGAAGTCCATCGACATTTTGTCGACCTCGTCGAGCAGGAACAGCGGGTTGTGCACCCCCGCCTTGGCCATGTTCTGCACGATCTTGCCCGGCAGAGAGCCTATATACGTGCGGCGATGGCCGCGGATCTCGGCCTCATCGCGCACCCCGCCCAGGGACATGCGCACGAACTTGCGGTTGGTGGCGCGCGCGATGCTCTGGCCGAGGGAGGTCTTGCCCACACCGGGCGGCCCGACCAGGCACAGGATCGGCCCCTTGAGCTTCTCGACCCGCTGCTGCACGGCGAGGTATTCGACGATGCGCTCCTTGACCTTCTCGAGTCCGTAGTGGTCCTCCTCGAGCACCTGCTCGGCCCGGGCGATGTCCTTCAGGATCTTGGTGCGCTTCTTCCACGGCACCTTCACCAGCCAGTCGATGTAGTTGCGCACCACCGTCGCCTCGGCGGACATCGGCGACATCATCTTGAGCTTGTTGAGCTCGCTGCTCGCCTTGTCGCGCGCCTCCTTGGGCATGCCGGCGCGGGCGATCTTGCCTTCGAGTTCGGACAGCTCATTGCCGCCCTCGTCCATCTCGCCGAGCTCCTTTTGAATGGCCTTCATCTGCTCATTGAGGTAGTACTCGCGCTGGCTCTTCTCCATCTGCGCCTTGACCCGCCCGCGGATGCGCTTCTCGATCTGCAACACATCGAGCTCGCCCTCGATGGCGACCAGGATGTGCTCGAGGCGCTTTTTGACATCGAGGATCTCGAGCACCTTCTGCTTCTCGGCAAGCTTGACCGACATGTGCGCCGCGACCGTGTCCGCCAGGCGCCCGGCCTGCTCGATCCCGGCGAGCGCTGTCAGCACCTCCG
Source organism: Pseudomonadota bacterium (assembly GCA_021792755.1). GTDB lineage: Bacteria > Pseudomonadota > Gammaproteobacteria > Steroidobacterales > Steroidobacteraceae > 13-2-20CM-66-19. Next base: position 28,195 of record JAJYUA010000032.1, on the reverse strand, counting down.
GCGGGACTTTCTTGTTGAGCTTGACATACTGCTCAAACTGCGAGATCACCGAGCGCGCCATCACGTCCATCTCACGCTCGTCGTAGGGCTCGGCATCGGGCAGCAGCTCGATCTCCGCCGAGTAGTAGTCCCCGGCGGCAAGCCGATCGATGCGAGCACGATCGCCTCCCTCGACCAGAACCTTGACCGTGCCGTCGGGCAGTTTCAGCAGCTGCAAGATAGTGGCCACCGTGCCGACGCGGTACAGGTCATCGGCCTTGGGGTCGTCGACGTCGGCCTGCTTCTGTGCGACCAGCATGATTCGCCGGTCGGTCCGCATGGCCACATCGAGCGCTTGGATGGATTTCTCCCGGCCGACGAACAGCGGGATCACCATGTGTGGATAGACGACGACGTCCCGCAACGGCAGTACCGGCACGCCCCGCTGGGCGTCGCTTGGCAGCTGGGGCAATGAGCTGATTTCGGACACGCTCGAACTCTCTAAATTCGTTGGCGAGAATCGCCGAGGCGATTTTCGCAAGACCCTACACATCTGCCGCGGACTCGGGAACGGCCCCTCGCCCACTGCACCGCGCCGACATTCCATGGCGTTTTGCTCATGCCATCCTGGCACTCGCCCCTGCGGGAGCCGGTGCGTCGCACCGTCCGAAATCGCTCGCGGCGACTTTGTCGCAAGACCCTAAACATTTGCCGCCTGCCCTCTAGAGACCCGTCCGCACCGCGCAGCCGGCGCCCCGGCGCCGCAAAGCGGCCCTGCGGCCGCTGCGCCTTGCACTGGTTCTCTTCCGGCGCAAAACGCCGCCGCACGCACCCGGATCGCGAAGCGACCTCCGCAACTCCTGCACGAGCAGCGCACGCCTAATGCCCGGCAGCCCGCCGCGGCTCCTCTGTGCCCGCAGATCGCCCTTCCTCCGAGCGATACACGACGTAAGGCTGGGTGGCGCCCTCGATCACCGTCTCATCGACCACCACCTTGGCCACATCGCGCAGCGTCGGCAGGTCATACATGGTGTCGAGAAGCACAGTCTCAAGTATCGTTCGCAGGCCCCGCGCGCCGGTCTTGCGCTGCATGGCGCGGTGTGCCACCGCGCGCAGCGCATCGTCACGGAACTCGAGCTCGGCGCCTTCCATCTCGAACAGCCGCCGGTACTGCTTGGTGAGCGCGTTCTTCGGCTGGGTCAGAATCGACACCAGTGCGCTCTCATCGAGCTCATCGAGCGTCGCCACGACAGGCAACCTGCCGACAAACTCCGGGATCAGGCCATACTTGATGAGATCTTCGGGCTCGACGTCGTGGAACAGATCGCTGCCGTGCGGACGCGCGTTGGCGGTGCGCACCTCGGAGGTGAAGCCGATGCCGCTTTTCTGGGTGCGGTTGAGAATGATCTTCTCCAGGCCCGCGAACGCACCGCCGCAGATGAACAGAATGTTGCCGGTGTCCACCTGCAGGAACTCCTGCTGCGGGTGCTTGCGTCCTCCCTGCGGCGGCACCGAGGCGATGGTGCCTTCGATGAGTTTGAGCAGCGCCTGCTGCACCCCTTCTCCGGAAACATCGCGGGTGATCGACGGGTTATCCGACTTGCGTGAGATTTTGTCGATCTCATCGATATAGACGATGCCCGTCTGCGCCTTCTCGACGTCGTAGTCGCACTTCTGCAAGAGCTTTTGGATGATGTTCTCGACATCCTCCCCGACATACCCCGCTTCGGTGAGCGTGGTGGCGTCGGCGATGGTGAACGGCACGTTGAGCAGCCGCGCCAGCGTCTCGGCCAGCAGGGTCTTGCCGCAGCCGGTCGGGCCGATGAGCAGGATATTGCTTTTTGCGATCTCGACCTCCTCCTTGGATCGAGCCCCGCCGGAGCGGGTCTGCAGCCGCTTGTAGTGGTTGTAGACCGCCACCGACAGCACCTTCTTCGCCCGCTCCTGGCCGATCACGTACTCATCGAGCACCTTCTTGATCTCGTGAGGCTTCGGCAGCTTGTCCCGCGCGCGCTCCGCGCGATCTTCGAGCTCTTCGCGGATGATGTCGTTGCACAGCTCGACACACTCGTCGCACACGAATACCGAGGGGCCGGCAATGAGCTTGCGTACCTCATGCTGGCTCTTCCCGCAAAAGGAACAATAGAGGAGCTTACCGTCGTCGTGGCGGCCGCGGGAATCGTCACTCATTTTAAAAAGCCCTCACGAGGCATGGCACTCATCATATTCCGGAGACGTCACGCATTGCGTTCAAAGGCCCGCGGTGCGCCGGAAGTGACGTCTTTCTTATAGCACGCGCTCCGGGCGCGAGGCAAAGCACCGGTTCACGGCCAAATCGTTGTCTGAGCGGGATTTGTTTGACGGACTTGACCCTTGCAGTACGCGCGAAGGCTTTTGCGTTCACGCCCGGGGAAAAGCAGCGGCTGCGAATTGCGCCGGACACGAAGACTGGTGCAATATACAGTGCCAAAAAGGGGATCGAGCCGGTCAGCGAGGGAGCGCCTGTGGCGAGACGAGACGGTGCTGATTGCGCACAAGGGACTTAAGTCTCATCAGGAGCATTTTTCCGCCTTCGCCCAAGGGGCGTCGATTGGTACAGGCCACCGAGCACGGGAAGCAACCCGGCGGTATGCCTCGAGCGGAAAGATGGGGACGGCTAGGCCGGTTTTCCAGGCACCGCACCGTCACCGCGCTTCTCGAGCACCTTGTCGATCAAGCCATAGCGCACCGCCTCCTGCCAGTCCATGAACCGGTCCCGGTCCGTATCCTGCTTGATGCGATCGACGCTCTGGCCAGTGTGCTTGGCGTAAATCGAGTTCAGCCGCTCGCGCGTCTCGAGAATCTCTCTCACGTGGATTTCCATGTCGGTCGCCTGTCCCTGAACGCCGCCCAAGGGCTGATGGATCATGATCCGAGCGTGCGGCAGGCAGAAGCGCTTGCCGGCAGCCCCGCCGGCAAGCAGGATCGAGCCCATGCTGGCCGCCTGGCCGATGCAGATGGTGCTGACATCGGGTTTCACGAACTGCATGGTGTCGTAGATCGCCAGTCCCGAGCTCACCACGCCCCCGGGCGAATTGATGTACAGCGCGATGTCCTTCTCCGGGTTCTCGGACTCGAGGAACAGCAGTTGCGCGACCACGATGTTGGCGACGTAATCGTCAATCTGGCCGACGACGAACACGACACGCTCCTTGAGCAGCCGTGAGTAGATGTCGTACGAGCGCTCGCCGCGGGCGGTCTGCTCGACGACGATGGGAACGAGATTCAGTGCGCGTTCGTTCATGATCGGATCTCCACGCTTGCCGCCATTTCGCAATGGCATCGCCGTCTGCCGCAAGGCCGCTGTATTCAGAGTCGTCCAGCCGTTCACCGGGTGCGGCGAACGGTTGGCGGTCGCTCGATGCTACCCATTTCGCCCGAAGCCGGTGACTTCCTGGAAGCTCATCGGCTGGTCCGTCACCTGGGCCCGCGCAAGAAACCAGTCGATCACCTGCTCCTCGAGCACCGCCGATTCGATCTGCCGCATGGCCTCAGGGCTGCGCTGATAGGCCGTGCGCGCCTGCTCAGGATTGGGGTAGGTCGCCGAGAGATCCTCGAGACGCTCGTGCACCTTGAGCGGGTCGACCTTGAGGTCCTGCTCGCGAATGACCTGTCCGAGGATCAGACCCAGGGCGGCGCGCTTGCGCGCCGGCGCCTCGAACGGCTCGCGCGGCGGCAGCTGCGACACGTCCCGCACACCCATCTGGCGCGCTGCATCGAGCTGCATCTGCTGGACCTGCTCGTCGATGAGCGCGCGCGGCACGCCGATCGGATTCTGCTCGTGCAACGCATCGAGCACCTGCGCGCGCAAGCGGCTGCGGATCAGATCTGCCAGTTCCCGCTCCATGCTCTTTCGCACCTCGGCCCGCAGCGCCTCCACACCGCCTTCTTCGACCCCGAAGGCCTTGCAAAATTCCTCGTCCACCGCCGGGAGCGAGTGCTCTTCGACGCGCTTGACGCTCACGGAGAGCTCCGCGCTTTTGCCGGCCAGTGTCTGGTTGGCCAGATCCGCCGGAAAGCTCACGGTCACGGTGCGGGTCTCGCCGGCGCGGGAACCCTTGAGCGCCTCCTGCAGCTCCGGCCGTGCCTCCTCGCTGCCGAGCACGAGGGCCACGTCCTGGGCCTCGCCCCCTTCAAAGGGCTTTCCATCCATCAGGCCGCTGTAGTCTACGATCACCCGATCGGTCTCCCGGGCCTCCCGATCGACCGCGGTGAACACGGGGCGCTGCCTGCGCATGCTCTCGATCATGGCATCCACATCGGCCTCACTGACCTCGGCGGTCGGCCGTGAGATTTCGGTGCCCTCGGGTGCCTTGACCTGGATCTCGGGCATCACCTCGAAAACGGCCGCGTACTTCAGGTCCGCACCCGGCGCCACCGCAATCGGCTCGATGCGCGGTCCCCCGGCGGGCGTCAGATTCTGCTCCCGCAGCGCCGCGGCGAACGAGCTGCGGATCAGGTGATCGACGACTTCCGCGTGCACCTGTTCTCCGAACTGCTTGCGTATGACGGGCAGCGGGGCTTTGCCGGGGCGAAAGCCTTTCAGGCGCGCCGAGCGAGCGACCTTCTTCAGTCGCTGCTCGAACTCCTGGGTCACCTCGGCGGCGGAAACGGCCACCTCGAGCCGACGCTCGAGAGCTCCGCGGGCGGACAAAGAAACCTGCATTCCTGAACCTCAAAGCTGTGAGACGCGCACGAGCCGCCGGCACGGCGAAAATCCCGGCGTCCGACCAGGCGCAAAGCGCAAACTTCCAGCAGACTCAACGAGTTATACGTGACAGCCGTGCGGGACTGCGTATTTTGCCACAGCGCCCGCCCCTTGGCACGCGCGATCTGGAGAACCTGCCATTCCTCGCCGCCCCCGGTCCGAAAGTCATGACTCGGCGAGGCGCGGCGGCAGATCCACCCCGCGGCGCCATCGCCCTCGTGCCTGGCACGTCCCGGACACGCACCCCTTACCGCCTGGGCGAGCACGCCCCCTCGCCCGGCGCTTCAAACGGGTCCCCCAATGGCTCCCGAGTGAGCAAGATGGTGCGAAAGGAGAGACTCGAACTCTCACGGGTTACCCCACTGGATCCTAAGTCCAGCGCGTCTACCAGTTCCGCCACTTTCGCCCCAACCGTCGCAGGCCGGCGGTAAAGGGGCGATTATAGCGGCACGGGCGTTCCCGGCTCGGCGGGCAGCGCGAGCCGTGCGCCAGCCCCTCGCACCCCGGCCGGGCACGCGGTTGCCGGAACCTGTCCGGCGTCACATTTTTGGGAAAGTACTTAGAGACTTGCGAGCACAGTCGGAGCAAATGATGATGCACTATGAGCGCTGATCCTTCCAAACTCAATGACGATAGCCGACGACTGCAGGACCGCCTGCTGCACGTCTCGCGTCTGGCCGCGGTCGGTGAGATGGCCGCGGGCATCGCACACGAGCTCAACCAGCCGCTTGCCGCCGTCGCCAACTACGCTCAGGCCTGCGAGCGGCTGCTCGGACTTCCCAATCCGGACCTCGAGGAGGTCCGCGACGCGCTGCGTCAGATCACCGCCCAGGCGGTGCGTGCCGGCGACATCATCAACCGGCTGCGCGGTCTGACTCGCGCCCGCGATGCCCGCGGCGAGCCCACCGACGTCAACTCCCTCATCCGCGAGCTCGCCGACCTGATCGAGTCCGACGCGCGGCATCACCAGGCGCGCTGCCGCGTCGAGCTCACGGACGATCTGCCCCCCATCGTGCTCGACCGCGCCCAAATCCAGCAGATCGTCCTCGCCTTGGTGCGCAATGCTCTCGAGGCGCTTGCCGAAGTGCCCGCCACCTCCCGGGAGGTGGCGGTCCGCACCGGCCGCACCCAGGACGGCGACGTCACGATCCTCGTCTGCGACAATGGACCGGGTGTTGCCCCGGCCATCACCCAGCGGCTGTTCGACCCGTTCTGTACGACCAAGGCCGCCGGTACCGGGCTGGGCCTTGCCAGCAGCCGCACTATCGCACGGGCGCACGGCGGCACGCTCGAGCATCGGCCCAATACGCCGAGCGGCTCCTGCTTCGAGCTGCGCCTGCCCGCACAGCGCTGAGCGTGCTCGGATGCCGGACCGGTCAGTCCGGGACGGCTTCCTCCAACCTCGAGCCGGGACTGGGGTAGACTGCCGAGCCGAGACAAGCGGAGATCTTGTGCCCACCCTGTTCCTGCCTCCGCAGCCTGCGCGCGGCGCACCGCTCTTTCAGGCCCTGCGCCGGGCACTCGCCGGCGTTGCCGCGCTCGCATTGGCCTTGCCGGCCGGCGCAGCCGTCGCGGCGCGGCCGGCCTCGACCCTGCCGGTGCCACCGGCGCTTCAGGCGCTGGTCCGCTCCGGCAAGGTGAAAATCCTCAGCCGCTTCCCGACCGCCGTAACGGGCTTGGCGGGCTATCTGGTGCGCTATGACGGCGATACCGAGGTCGTGTACGGGGAGCGAGGCTATCTGTTCGTCGGGGAGCTCGTCTCACCCAAGAACACCGACCTCAACTCCCGATACCGGACTCGCTACGCGCCCGCTCCCGACTACGGAGCCGTGATCCGCCGTCTCAACCGCGGGGGTCATCTGATCACCGAGGGCCCGGCCACAGCGCCCAGGATTTACGCCATCATCGACCCCAACTGCAGCTTCTGCTACCGCTTCTATCACATGGCCGAGCCACTGATCGGCGCCGGACGACTGCAGGTGCGCTGGGTGTTGGTCGGCTTCCTCGAGTCCACGAGCCGGGCGCGCGCCGCGGCGATCCTGACGGCGGTGCATCCGCGGCTCGCGCTGCGCCTCGACGAAGACCGCTTCGACGTGGCGCACGAACACGGCGGCATCGCCCCGGCGAGGACAATCAGTCCGCTGATCGCCGCCGTGTTGAAGGCCCATCTGGACGCCATGAGCGACATCGGGGGCACCGGCACTCCGACTTTGATGTTCCGCAAGCCGGACGGGCACTGGTCGATCGAGATCGGCCTGCCGCCCGAGAGCTGGCTTGCGGCCTACGCGCGCCGCGGGCGCAGACGCTGAAGTCATCGGTGCCCAGCTTGAGTCGTATGCGGACGAACGACCCCGCCTAATCCTTCGCGCGCAATGCGTTGGCGCATTCGTCGACGAGCGCGGCCCGCGCCGGGTGCTGCACAGCCGCCGGGCGGGCCGATCGGACTTCGCGGGATCGAAACCCCCGCCGCTGTCCCGCGCGCGGCTGACGCAATCCTGCAACCGGAGATCCAACACCGCGCGGCGCGCACGCACGAGCACCGGCGGACAGCGAGGCGCGCCTGCGCGGCGCGGGGGCGCGCGGATTGACTGCGCGGCCGGGGCCGCTACCATGCGCCGATGCCCGAATCGACCTCCCGCTCTCCTGCGGCCGACGGCCCGGCCGCGCGCCAGGTCTGGTGGGTGCGATGGCTGTCGCGCCTGCCGCTCGGACTGCTGTACGGACTGGCGCGTTTTCTCAGCTGGCTCGCCTTTCGCGTCTTTCCCTACCGCGACGAGGTCGTGCGCGCCAACCTTTCCCGCTCGTTCCCGGATTGGGGCAAGAGGCGCCTGCGGGAGGTGCGCCGCGGCTACTACCGGGGCTTCGCCGACATGCTGATCGAGGTGATCAAGTCCGCGACGCTCCCGCCCGGTGAGATCCGCCGCCGCGTGCGCATCCTCAACCTGCAGGCGCCTCGGGCGTACCTCTCGCAGGGCCAGTCGGTGCTGCTCGCCGCGGCCCATCAGTGCAACTGGGAATGGATGCTGCTCGCGCTCTCCCTGGAGCTGGGATATCCGCTCGATGCCGCTTACAAGCCGCTCGTCGATCCCTGGGCCGAGCGGGAGATGAAGAAAGTGCGCGGCCGCTTCGGCTGCCGCCTCGTCCCCGCCAAGCACCTGCTCGCCGACATCATCAAGCGGGGCAAGGTGACGCGCGCCGTCGCCGTGGTCGCCGACCAGGAGCCAACCACCAGCGAGCGCAAGCACTGGACACGGTTCCTCAACCGCGACACCGCGTTCTACATGGGCCCGGAGGAGATCTCCCGCGCCACCCGCCTGCCGGTGTTCTTCATCGCCATGCGGCGGGTGAAGCGCGGCTTCTACGAGATGGAGTTCGTGCCGCTCGCGGCCCCGGGAGAATCCCTCCCGCCCGGGGAGCTCACCGAGCGCTACGTGCGGCAGGTCGAGCGCCAGATCCTCGCCGCACCCGCCGACTGGCCCTGGTCGCACAAGCGCTGGAAGCTCAGGAAATCCGTGTACGTCCGCACAAGGTCGCCGGGGACGCTCTTGGACGGCCGAAAGCCGGCCCCGGAACGGGACGGGCCCTAGGCGCGCCTCAGCTCCCTCGGCAGCCCGAACGTCACTTTCTCCTCCCGCCCGGCCACCTCCTGCGGCACCTCCGCCCCCCAGGCGCGCAGCTGCTCCAACACCGCACGTACCAGCACCTCTGGTGCGGACGCGCCGGCCGTCAGCCCGACGCAGCGCCTGCCCTCGAACCACTCCCGGTCGAGATCCTGCGGTCCGTCGACCAGGTAGCCCGGAACATCGGCTCGCTCGGCGAGCTCGCGCAGGCGGTTGGAGTTGGAGCTCGAGCGAGAGCCGACCACGATCAGGATGTCGCACTCGGTCAACAGCTTCTTGACCGAGTCCTGGCGGTTCTGCGTCGCATAGCAGATGTCTTCCTTGCGCGGCGTGGCGAGCTGCGGAAAGCGGCGCCGGAGCGCGGCGACGATCTCCGCGGTGTCGTCCACCGACAGCGTCGTCTGGGTCACGAAAGCGAGATTGGCCGGGTCGCGCACCGGCAGGCGCTCCGCCTCCTCGACGCTCCCGACCAGGACCATCCGTCCACCGAAGGAGGTGTCGAAACGGCCCATGGTGCCCTCCACCTCCGGATGACCCGCGTGACCGATGAGGATCACTTCCCGGCCCTCGTACGCGTAACGCTGCACCTCCATGTGCACCTTGGTCACCAAAGGGCAGGTGGCGTCGAAGACCTTCAGCCCCCGTTGCCGCGCCTCGTTCTCCACCGCATGCGAGACACCGTGCGCGGAGAAGATGACGGTCGCTGCGGCCGGCACATCGCGAAGCTCCTCGACGAACACCGCGCCTCGCTCACGCAGCCGCTCGACGACGTGACGGTTGTGCACCACCTCGTGCCGCACGTAGATCGGCGCGCCAAACAGGTCGATGGCGCGCTCGACGATGTCGATGGCGCGATCCACGCCGGCGCAGAAACCGCGGGGATTGGCTAATAGCACTCTCATCGGGTCCTCCTCATTCGGCGCGCGCGCTGTGCTCGCGCCACAGGTCGATGACCAGCAGCGCCGCGCCCACCGTGATCGCCGAGTCCGCCACGTTGAACGCCGGGAAATATGCGCCATGCCAGTGCGCCAGCACGAAGTCCACCACATGGCCGAGGCGCAATCGGTCGATGAGGTTGCCGATCGCTCCGCCCATGATCAGCGACAGCGCAACACAAAGCAATCCCTGGCGGCGGGCATCGAGCCGCCACAAATACAGCGTGATCAGCACCGCCACCGCGAGCGCGAGGCCCGTGAACAGCCAGCGCTGCCAGCCGGACTCCTCGGCAAGGAAGCTGAAGGCCGCTCCGCTGTTGTAGGTGAGCGTCAGGTCGAGCACCGGCAACAGGCGCACCACCCCGTGGTAGGCGATGTGCCGCACCACCAGCGCCTTGGTCCACTGGTCGAGGCCGATGACCAGTGCCGCCACCGGCAGCCACCACAACCCGCTCTTTCCGCCAATCGTGTTCATACGAAGTGCCGCTCCTCGCCGGGCCCCTCGACATTGGCGACGCAGCGCCCACAGAGCTCGGGATGGACCGCATTTGCGCCGACGTCCGCACGCCGCTGCCAGCAGCGCACGCACTTGGGGTCCTGCGTGGGCTTGACCGCCACCCATACCCCCTCGCGGGCAAGATTCACCGCCGGCACGGCATCGGCCGGGGCAGCGCCCCCCAACCGATGCACCCGGGCATGCGAAGTGATGAAAAAGAAGCGCAGCTCCTCACCCAACACGCTGAAGCGCCCGTACTGCGCCGGGGCGCAGTAAATGTCGACCTCGGCGTCGAGCGGCGCGCCGATCGCGCCTGCATCGCGCAGCTTCTCGAGCTCTCGCGTCACGTCGGTGCGCAGCATCAGCAGCGCCTGCCAGTCGATCTCCGCAGCGCTCGCCTGCGGCAGCCCGTGCCAGGTGGCGAGAAAAACCGACTCGGCGCGCTCGCCCGGCAGATGCTGCCAGATCTCCTCCGCGGTGAACGAGAGGATGGGCGCGAGCCAGCGCACCATGCTCTCGGCGATGTGGTACATGGCCGTCTGGGCCGAGCGGCGCGCACGGCCCTCCGCGGGCGTGGTGTACATGCGGTCCTTCAGCACATCCAGGTAGAACGAGCCGAGGTCCACGCTGCAGAAGTTGTGCACCTTCTGGTAAATCAGGTGAAACGCGTAGCGCCGGTAGGCCTGCACCACCTCCCCATGCAGCGTGCTCGCGCGCTCGAGCGCCCAGCGATCGAGCGCGAGCAGATGCTCGGGCGGCAGCGCGTGGCGCCGAGGATCGAAGCCATGGAGGTTGCCGAGCAGATAGCGTACGGTGTTGCGCATGCGGCGGTAGGAGTCGGCCATGCGCCTGAGGATCTCATCCGAGACGCTCATCTCGTTGGCGTAGTCGGTCGCCGACACCCACAGCCGCAACACGTCCGCGCCCAGGCTGTTCATCACCTTCTGCGGCGCCACCACGTTGCCGAGCGATTTCGACTGCTTGCGGCCCTGTTCGTCCACGGTGAACCCGTGCGTCAGCACGCCCCTGTAGGGGGCGCGCTCGTAGAGCGCCTCGGACATCAGCAGGGAGCTGTGGAACCAGCCGCGATGCTGGTCGGAGCCCTCGAGGTACAGGTCGACCGGGGAGCCGATCTCGCTGCGCTCGGCGCCCACGCACTCGAAGGAGAGGCCGGAGTCGGCCCACACGTCCATGACGTCGGTGACCTTCTCGTAACTGCCGGCCTCCGGTCCCAGCAGTTGCGCCGGCTCCAGCGAGAACCAGGCCTCGATGCCATCGCGCTCGACTCCCCGGGCGACCTCCTCGATCAGCTCCTGGGTGCGCGGATGCAGCGCACCGGTCTGCGCATGGACGAAAAGCGGAATGGGCACGCCCCAGAGCCGCTGGCGCGAGATGCACCAGTCCGGGCGCCCCTCGATCATGCCGGTGATGCGCTGCTCGCCCCACGCGGGCGTCCAGCTCACCTTCCTGATGTCGCGCAGCGCGTGCTCGCGCAGGTGATTGCGCTCCATGCCGATGAACCACTGCGGGGTGGCGCGGAAGATGACCGGGGTTTTGTGACGCCAGCAGTGCGGATAGCTGTGCGTGAGCTTGCGATGCGCCAGCAGGCGGCCGCGCCCGGCGAGCGCATCGAGCAGCACGGCGTTGGCCTCCTCGACCTTCAGTCCGGCGACGAGCGGTGTGTCGGGAAGGAAGCGCCCGTCATTGCCGACGGGATTGACTACCGGCAGCCGGTAACGCTGGCCGACCACGTAGTCCTCCTGACCGTGGCCCGGCGCGGTGTGCACGGCGCCGGTGCCGGCCTCGAGGGTCACGTGCTCGCCGAGAATCACGGGTACCTGCCGATCCTGCAGCGGGTGCTGCAGCGCAAGGCCCTCGAGCTCGCGGCCCTGCGCCTCGGCCAGCACCCCATGCCCGCAAGCACCGTAGCGCTGCAGGCAGCCCTCGAGGAGCTCGGCCGCGAGGATGAGCCGGCGCCCCACGCCGCCGATCTGCGCCTGCACCAGCGCATAGCGGAATTCCCCGCGCAGCGCGACGGCCTGGTTGGCCGGCAGCGTCCAGGGCGTGGTGGTCCAGATGACGATGTCCACCGCAACCGCTCCCAAGGCGCCATGCGCAAGGCCGAAACGCCTCTCCAAGTCACGCAGATCGATGACCTGGAACCCCACGTCGATCGCCGGTGAGATCTTCTCGGCATATTCGACCTCCGCCTCGGCGAGCGCGGAGCGGCAATCGAGGCACCAGTGCACGGGCTTCACGCCCTTGTAAAGGTGGCCATTCGAGATGATGCGGCCGAAGGCGCGGATCTGCTGCGCCTCGTAGCGCGGGGACATGGTGAGGTAGGGCCGCTCCCAGTCCCCCAGAACGCCCAGGCGCTTGAAGTCCCTGCGCTGCAAATCGACCTGCTCGGCGGCAAAGGCGCGGCAGGCGGCCCGAAACGCGGCCGCGTCGAGCTGGCCGCCGGCGCGACCATGCTTCTTCTCAACTTGGTGCTCGATCGGCAGACCGTGGCAGTCCCAGCCCGGGATGTAGGGCGCATCGAACCCGTCGAGCGTACGCGATTTGACGACGATGTCCTTCAGGATCTTGTTGACGGCGTGGCCGATGTGGATGGCCCCGTTGGCATACGGCGGACCGTCGTGCAGAACGAAGCGAGGCCGCCCCCGCGAGACCTCGCGCAGCTTCGCGTAGATGCCGCGCTTGTCCCACTCCGCCAGCATGGCCGGCTCGCGTCGGGCGAGGTCCGCCTTCATCGGAAAGGCGGTCTGGGGCAGGTTGATGGTGTGTTTGTAGTCGGTCATCAATCAAGCTTTCAGTATCGCCCGGGCCGCCTGCGCGTCCCGGTGCATCTGTGCCACGAGGGCATCGAGGTCCGCAAAGCGCTCCTCGTCCCGCAGCTTCGCCACGAACTCCACCTCGATCCGCCGGCCGTACAGGTCGGCGGAAAAATCGAACACATGCACCTCCAGCAGCGCCTCGCCGCCGGCCACCGTCGGGCGCCGGCCGAGGCTCGCCACAGCGGGCAGCGCCTCGGGCGCGATGCCGCGCACACGCACGGCGAAGATGCCCTCCACCGGGGAGCGGCGCCGCTCGATCCCGAGGTTGGCCGTCGGAAAGCCGAGCCGCCTGCCCAAGCGATTACCGCTCGCCACGCGGCCGATCATGCTGTACGGCCGTCCCAGCCACCGCCGCGCCTGCTCGAAGTCTCCCCGGGCGAGCGCGGCGCGCACCGCACTGCTGCTCACGCGCTCCCCATCCAGAGTCACAGGCGCCACCACGTCCACCTCGAACCCCAAGCGCCGGCCGGCCTCCCGCAGCACCTCGGCCGTGGCCTCGCCATTGCGCCCGAAGCGAAAATCGTGACCCACCACGACCACCGGGGCTCGCAGCTCGAGCGCCAGCAGCCGCGCGAAGTCCTCACCCGACAGGCCGCGCAACACCTCGCCGAAGCGCAGCACCCACACCACGTCCACGCCCAGATGCTCGAGCACCCGCCAGCGCTCGCGAAACGAGGTCAGCCGGGCCGGTGTCTGCCCGGCGGCAAGGTACTCGCGCGGCATCGGCTCGAAGGTCAGCACCATGGCCGCGCGGTCGAGGCGCGCCCGATGTGCGCCCAACCGAGCGAGCAACGCCTGGTGCCCGAGGTGGATGCCATCGAAGGTCCCGATGGTGACCGCACAGCCTCGCCGGTGGTCGCTTAAGCCCGTCAGTCCGCGAATAAGCTCCATCAGCCGCCCGAGCCGCCACCGATGCATCGATTGACACGAAAGATCATAGAGAGAATACAGGATTTGGCGGATGGACAAAGTCCGTCGGTCGCATGGCAAGGACGCCGCCCGCGCCAGCCTGTCGCACCGGCATTGACAAAGGCGGTCGGCCTGCGCAGACTACCGTCCCCCTGCGACCGGGGCCCCGAAGGTTTAGGTAGACGGAGAGCCTGTGGCCAACACCAAGTCCGCCGAAAAGGCGGCTCACCAAGCCGAAAAACACCGTGCACGCAATGTGGCATTGCGCTCGCGCATGCGCACTGCCGTGCGCAGTGTGAGCACAGCCATAGCCGGCGGAGACAAGCCGACTGCGGAAGCGACATTCAAGGCCGCCGTGCCCGTCATCGACACACTGGTCAATAAGCGCATCATCCACCGCAACAAGGCCGCCCGGCACAAGAGCCGCCTGGCGGCGCGCATCCGGGCGATGCAATGAGGCGATGATGAACATCAGCAAAGTGCACGTCACCCGGCAGGCATCCATGCCGGTACCGCTCAAGCTGAAGCCGGCTGCCCGCCGGTTGTATCTCCTTGAGCAGCTGCGGATTCGCGCGCAGCAGCAGTCTGCTCGTCCAAAAAACTCATAATCCCCTCACAAAGCTCCTTCGTTCCGCGCCCCGTGGCGCCCGAAACGAGGAACCGAGGCCCCCGATAGCGCAGTCGGCGATAGATGCCCTGCGCGCGCTGCAAGGCATCCTCGTCGGTCATCAGATCGCACTTGTTCAGCACCAGCCAGCGCGGCCGGCCGGCCAGGTCTGGACTGAATTTTTCCAGCTCCCCCACAATGGCTCGTGCATCCGCAACCGGATCGGACTGGGGGTCGGCGATGTCCACCAGATGCAGCAGCAATCGCGTGCGTTGCAGATGCTTCAGGAAGCGAATGCCGAGCCCGGCCCCCTCCGCCGCGCCCTCGATCAGGCCCGGAATATCGGCCATGACGAAGCTGCGGTGCTCGCCGACACGGACCACGCCCAGATGCGGATACAGCGTGGTGAAGGGATAGTCGGCGACCTTCGGCCGGGCGGCCGAGACGGCCCGGATGAGAGTGGACTTGCCGGCATTGGGCAGGCCCAGCAGTCCCACATCGGCGATGACCTTCAACTCGAGCTCCAACGTGCGCTTCTCTCCCGGCAATCCGGGTCCGAACTGTCTAGGCGCGCGATTGGTGCTGGATTTGAATCGCTGGTTGCCCCAGCCTCCCTTGCCGCCGCGGGCCACCGGCAGGACTTCACCTTCGTGCGCGAGATCGCCCAGCACCTCGCCCGTCTCCGCGTCGCGCACCACGGTGCCCACCGGGACGGGAATGTACAGATCCTCGCCGCTGCGACCGGTGCAATCCCGGCTCGCGCCCGGCTCGCCATGCTGCGCGCGCCACGTCCGCTCGATCCGAAAGTCGGCCAGGGTATTGATGCCGGCGGCAGCTTGCAGGAACACGCTGCCGCCGTGGCCGCCGTCACCGCCATCGGGCCCGCCGAACGGAATGAACTTCTCGCGCCGAAAGCTGGTGCTACCCCGACCACCATTGCCGGCCTGCACGCGCATCTTCGCTTCGTCGACGAATTTCATAGGGCTCTTGGATGCGAAAACCCCGGCAGTGGGCCGGGGTTTCCTGGTGCGCCCGCACTTGCGGGAGCGGGCCCCAGAGCAGCGCTCGCGCGCGGAACGTTCGGGGGGACCCGGGCCTAAGCCTCAGCGGCCGCTTCGGGCTGCACGCTGACGTAGGTACGCTGATCGGCGCCCTTGCTCCGGAACAGCACCGTGCCGGCCACCTTGGCGAACAGGGTGTGGTCGGTGCCGACACCGACATTGGCGCCGGCACGCATGTGCGTGCCGCGCTGGCGGACGATGATGTTGCCCGCGAGGACACGCTCACCGCCGAAACGCTTCACGCCCAGTCGCTTGGAATGGGACTCGCGGCCGTTCTTGGTACTGCCGCCTGCCTTTTTGTGTGCCATGTGGGTTTCCCGATGGAATCGCGCTCAACCGGCGCTGATGCCGGTGACCTTCACCTCGGTGAAGGGCTGGCGATGGGTCTTCTGCCGCAGGTAGTGTGCGCGGCGCTTGAACTTCACCACCGAGACCTTGCTGCCTTTGCCGTGCCGGACCACGGTGGCGGTGACCTTGCCGCCCGCGACGAGCGGCTTGCCGAGCTTCACCTCGGCCCCCTCCCCGACGAGCAGCACCTGGTCGAACTCGACCGTGGCGCCCGGCTCGGCTTCCAGTTTCTCGATGCGCAGCACCCCGTCCTGGGTCACGCGATACTGCTTTCCACCGGTGGCGATCACTGCGTACATAGGCTGGAATCGAGGGTCTTGACGAAAGGGACGGCATTCTACTGACCGGCCTGCGGCGGGTCAAACGCAACAAATTAAAGAGCGTGCGGCGCGCGGTCCGGTCGGCTAGGATGCGCCGCTGGATCAAGGAACCTCTGAGTCCCCCCACGTGCTCGCGGTGCCCCGTCAATCGCCTGCTGCCAGGCTCCCCGCCTCCATGACCCTGGAGGAGATCCGCGCGCTCGTCGCAGCGGATCTGGCGGGCGTGGATGAGGTCATCCGCCAGCGTCTCAAGAGCGTCGTCCCGCTGGTGGATCAGGTGGCCGAGCACATCATCGCCGGCGGGGGCAAGCGGCTGCGCCCCCTGCTGGTGGTGCTGGCAGGCCGGGCTTGCGGACACAGGCCGGCGCACATCGAGGCAGCCGCCTTCATAGAGTTCATCCACACGGCCACGCTTCTGCACGATGATGTGGTCGATGGCTCCTCGCTGCGGCGGGGACGCTACACGGCCAATGAGGTCTTCGGCAACCAGGCAAGCGTTCTGGTCGGGGATTTCGTCTACTCGCGCGCCTTTCAGATGATGGCGTCGCTGGCTTCCCAACCGGTCATGGAGATCATGGCCGAGGCGACCAACGTGATCGCCGAGGGCGAGGTCATGCAGCTCATGAACGCCCACGATCCTGACACCACCGAGCGGCGCTACCTGGAGGTCATCTACCGCAAGACGGCGAAACTGTTCGAAGCCGGCGCCGAGGTCGCCGCCGTGCTCGCGGGCGGGCCGCCATCGCTGTGCTCGGCGCTCGCCGCCTACGGGCGGCATCTCGGCACCGCCTACCAACTCGTGGACGATGTGCTCGACTACCGCTCCAACCCGGCCGAGCGCGGCAAGAACCTGGGCGATGACTTGGCAGAAGGCAAGCCGACGCTGCCGCTCATTCACGCGCTACGCCGGGGCACCGAGGCCCAGGGCGCGATCATCCGCCAAGCGATCGAGCAGGGCGGCGCGGAGCTCGAGCCCATCATCGAGGCGATCGAGTCGACCGGCGGGCTCGACTACGCGGCCCGCCTGGCCGAGGATGCGGCCGACCAGGCGCTGGAGGCGTTGAAGGCGCTGCCCGAGACCCCTTACAAGCGCGGCCTCGTCGCACTGGCGCACTTCGCGGTCGAGCACACCACTTAGTCGCCCAGCCGCGCCGAGCCCGACGTCGGCGCGGCGGCGTGGGCCGCTCGGGCCTGCCTCCGGGGCGGAGCGGTATCATCCAACAAGTTGCCGAACCAGGGCTTTCCCGCCCTATAGCGCCGCAAGCGCGCCTGCAGCGGGGCAAGTGACCAACCCAAAGCGCGCGCATGGGCCATCGCCCGGCGCTCGGCGCGCACCGCGCGCTTGAAGCGACCCTCGGCGGCGTACGCGGCAGCGCGGATCTCATAACCGGTCGGGTCCACCCCGACGTCCCGGAAAGCCACGCGCTCCAGAGCCAGCGCACGCGCCGGATCGCGGATCTGAGCCTCGGGCGCCGCCGCGAGCAGCGCCGAGAGGTACATCGCGCCGGCCTTGTCGTGGCGCGCCACCGCCGCCTGGAGCCGGCGTCGCGCCTGGGCCCACTGGGCGGCAGTCGGCACGCCGCGCAGCAATCGCATCGCCAACGCAACCTGGGCATGCGGCTCATCCTGCGCGGCTGCCAGGCGCATCCAGCGCAGCGCCTTCGCCGAGTCCTGCAGACAATCCAATCCCGCCAGCAGGCTCTCCCCGACTTCATACTGTGCATACCCAACGCCCGCTTGCGCGGCCTTGACCAGCCAGCTCAGAAAGTGACGTTCGCGCCGATGCCCCACCTGCGGCACAGTCGCGAGCAGCGTCCCGTAGATGGCCTCGGCGGACGGATTACCGCTGTGCGCGCGGCGACGCATTCTGTCGATGAAACGTTCGAGCCGGGGATAAGCCGAGAGGCTGGTGAGAGGTCGTTCGATGAAATCGAACATCAGATTGCACGGGGCGGGCTGTGCGCCAGGCGGCACGTGCGCAAACTTCGAGCGCAAAATGCTGGTGCGCACCGCCGCGTGGAATCGGTATCCGGGCTTGGGAAGCCCGAACAGCACATAGGGCAGGTGAGCGGTGCCGTCCGGCATGAGCGTGAAGTGCACGATCACTCGGCCCTGCACGCCCGAAAATTCGGCCCCCCGTGGATAGACATACCGGTCAAGATGCCGCGGCGCACATTGCCCCGTTTGGCCCCAAGTGCCGCTCTTGCAGTGCGTGCGCCCGTCGGTGCCGCACCCGGCGTAGAAAATCGGCAGTAAGCTGCTGCGCAATGCGGCCGGAGTATAGGGGGCTACGATCCGGGCGGCCGAGCGCCGATTTGCCGGGGTCAGCGCGGCGCGCAGTTTCGCGGCCAGCTTTGTGCCCTTTACCTCTCCGTTTTGCCCCGCGAGGCGGGCCCAGCCGTAGGCGCGCACGGTGCTCCGACCGGTCCCCACTCCTGCCGCGTAAAGGTAGGCGACATCGAGCTGCGCCAGCGGCTGGCCAAGCTTGGCGAGCGCAAGGAACTCGGGAAAAGCCTGCGTGTAATCCCCGCGCTTGAAGGTATTCAGTGTCGAGACCAAGTCTGCATGCGCCGGCAAGCACCCCAGCATCGCGAGCACGAGCCCCCAAGCGCCCCAGCGAGCGACAGGCCGTCCAGCAGGTGAATCAGCCATCGTTCTGGCCTCTCTTTATCGATCCCCCCAGGCGACCATAACGCAACCCCAAGCCTTGCTGCCACCCGAACAGCGCGCCCACGTTCCCATCACCATTGAAGCGCCCGCCCCGCTTCAGTACACTGCGCTGCCCCGCCTCGCGTGCCGGCTCCGCCCCGCTCGAGACCCCGGGGTCCGCGCATCGGGGTGTAGCTCAGCCTGGTAGAGCACTACGTTCGGGACGTAGGTGTCGCAGGTTCAAATCCTGTCACCCCGACCAATAAAATCAGTCACTTATCCGTTTTAGGCCAACACTAGCAATCGCCGTAAGTGCCCAGTAAGGGCAACTGACGGACCCTTTCTCGACTTCATTGCTCGGCGCTGCCAAGGCGCCGCCCGCCGTGGTTGCACCCACGACGCGCGGCAGACCAGCACCGAACGAATGAGGTTCGAGCATGCCTACCGCCGATCGCTCCACAGTCTCCCTCGCCTCCATACGCGCCTACCGCAAGACCGGTGGCGCCGTCGTGACCGTCGAGCGCGTCGGCCGCGCGCCTCATCGGCATCGCGTTTCGCTCCGCCGCTCCGCGCGCCTTCGGGAGTGGACCCTCACCCTCACCCGCGCCGCGCGCCGCTGGCGCACCTCCGGCGCCTGGCTGCGCTCGAGCAGCGCTGGCTCGCTTTGGGTGCCCAAAGAGTCCCGCGCATGACTCTGCCTCGCCTCGCACAAGAGCGCGCCTGGCGGGCACGCCTGAGTCCGATGGACCGGTATTACGCGCGCCATCAGCACCTGCTGATCGGCAGCCTCAGCATTACCGTTACGCGCGCTCCTGAGTCCCCGTCGACCGAGAGCCTGCTCGCCACGGCCATCGCCGAACCCGAAGCGGCCCCCGCGCCTGAGATGCCTGAGACAGACCGTGCGCGTGTTCTCTCGGGGGGCGCTCGCGGAGTCCACCGCGGCATTGGGTGGCATGCGGGACCAGGACGTCAGGCGGCTCAGGCCCGCGCTGACGCGCGCGGCGCGCGGTGGCGGATGGCGATCGGTGCCATGGGAAGGTCCCGACGCGGTCGAGGACCCATTCGCCGGCTTCGGTTCGGAGCACGAGAATTTCCGGGCCGTGATCGATCACTTGCGCATGCAGTGGACCTGCGCCAGCCATGCGCTCGATGCCGGCGAGTCCCGCCTGGATCCAATCCTACTGGTTGGCCCGCCCGGTATTGGAAAAACGCGATTCGCGCATGAGCTCGCGCAACGAATGGACACCCGAATGGCGGTCTACTCCGCCGGCGGCGCGCAAGCAGCATTTCAATTGTGCGGCTCGGACTCTGGATGGAGCAACGCAAAACCCGGCATGGTCTTTGACTTGCTGGCGCATGGCGACAGCGCGGCGCCCGTGTTGGTAATCGACGAAGTCGACAAGATCGGTACATGGTCACGCGAAAATCCGTCGAACACACTGCTCGATCTCACCGAGCCCGAGACCGCGCGGCAGTACAAGGACTGGTGCCTCCAGATGACGTTCGATGCCAGCAAGATCCTCGTGATCTGCACCGCGAATGAACAAGCCGCGCTGCCCGCGCCGCTCCTGTCCCGGCTCGAGGTATTTCACATCAAGTCACCCAGCGTGGCGCAGCGGAAGCTCATTATCGAAACCTGCTTTGGTCGGCTCGTCACCTCCCATCGGTGCCCGAATGAACTTTCGCTCGACGAGGCGAGCGTCTCACAAGCTGCCGAGACACCCGACCTCGACGTGCGCGCACTACTGCGCCTCACCCGCGCTGGCTTCGCCGCCGCGCTCGCGACCGAATCGGATCGCGTGACCCTCGTCCCGCCGCGCCGCGGGCATGTCCGACAACGCATTGGCTTTATCTGAGGTGCCCATGAATCCTGAACTCCAACGTCTACTCATTACTCGCTACCCGCAGATTTTTCCGAACGGCGACTTTCCCCCACGCAGCGGCCTGGGTAACGGATGGTTTGGCCTCGTCGACGCGACCTGCGAGCGGCTCCAGTTTTGGACCGCTCATAACCATGCACCGCAGTTAGTCGCGCAGCAAATTAAGGAAAAATACGGCGAGCTGAAGTTTTACGTCAGTCCGCTAGCTGACAGCTCTCCGCCGCGCGCCGAACAGCAGGGGATGATCTGGATGGCGAGCGCGCTCTCGATGCAGACCTGCGAGCTCTGCGGCGCGCCCGGCCGCTGGATCGGCGGCATCGGGCCGCACGTCCGCTGCGCGTTGCACGAGCAGCGCCGCGTGCACGAACCCGTCCCTGTGTTGTTCTACGCACCCCCCGAACCCATCGATCAACGGGGCACTGAGGTCGGAGATCTCGATGGCGTGCTCCTGCTGCCCGATCAGACACGGCGGCACCTCACCGCGCCGACGCTCGCGGCGCTTGCCGCCGAGGCCCTCGAGATCGGGCGGGAGCTGGCGCAACTCATCCAGGTACGACCAGATGAACTGCCAGCGGTGGAACACCCGTGAAGCTCCGCGTCCTGTCGGACCTGCATGATGGGCCCGGCAGTGCAACTCTGGATTCACGGTCACACGCACCAGTCCTACAACTACATCGAGCAGGGTACTCGCGTGATCTGCAATCCGAGGGGGTACATGCCGTACGAACCGAATCCAATGCTGATCGTTGAGGTGCCCACATGACAGAGAGCAACCTGCCCGAAAACTCCCCGCTGCAGCAGGCCGCAGAAGCCTGGTGGGCCGAGCTCACCGAGGCCGAGCGGGCGGAGTGGATGGCGGCCGCGGAATACCTTTGGGGTCCCGGGACGGCCACGGTGGAGGACGCCTACATCAGGTTCTGCGCCGTCGGGTCGATCCACGAAGTCATCCGAAAGGTTCGGCGGGGTGAGTGATGGCACGCGCCAGACCGCACGAGGCAACTCAGGCACGGCGCACGGGTCGAGTCTGGCACCGGGGAAGTCTCGGGCGCTCCGCACCCTCCGCGGCCTCCGGCCGCCCGGAGGGCAGGCTTCCGGCCCGCCGCCTACTTTGCCGAGCTTGCGAATCTCCTGGCTACGGAGGGATACCGCGACCTGGACCTGAAAGGATTGACGCTGTTGTTCTGGGCAACCGGATCGTGGTGGATTCCGCTGCTGCTGATACCGGGAGTCTGGCGCTACCTGATCAGACGTTTCCCATTCCAATACGATCCGCTCTACTAGGGTATCGTGTTTCCGCTCGGCATGTATACCGTCTGCACTGACGAACTGGTGACCGCCATGAATCTGCCCATTCCTCATAGTCATTCCGCAGTTCTTTCTCTACGTGACGCTGCTCGCCTGGGTCGCAACCTTCATCTCATGGCTGACGCAGGATCTTGTCCCCACCTTTACCGCGACGATCAGGAGCGGGTCGGTCTCTCCTCGTCGAACATCGTAGCGTAGCCGCAAGCCGGTGCCCGCGGAACGGTGAGCGACTGCGAACACCCCATCGTTTCGATGACCAGAATGCCTGACGAGCAATCTGCGTGGCCCAAGTCCCCGGACCATGCGCAACTTGGGATCCGCTCCCCTAGGGACGACAGCCCAGAGCTGTGCCGGCGCTGCAATGGGACCGCCGATCCGCCCTCGGATTTGACCCTGGCCGATCGAATCTGCTGACGGGCAATCACGCGCACGGGCATTCCGCGGTAAGAAGTCGTCAGCATTCTGTGAACCCGTTGACGCACGTTGCTCAGGAGTTCAGGGTTCCACTGCCCTCAAATGAGGAGCGGTGACATCGAAGAAATGTGGACGTAGTACCTTTTCGGCCGAATGGAACGGGGGTATGTAGAAGCTCATGTGGGCACGAAGACCAAAACCAGCGCCAGAACGGACTGACAAGCTGGCGCTGGCGCCGCTGTTCAGGGAATTCGGAGGGCAGAGTACCCATCGCAAGGTGGAATCCGAAGCGCATGAGGAGCAATGCCGGGCTTGGACCATGCGACACAGCCTGCAGCCACGGTTCACACTTTCTCCATGCATCCCAGAGGTCTGCCGCAGCGAGTCTGGTATCTGCCTCCTCTTCAGCATGGCCTGCGGGCCGATGAAGCCTGCCGCGGTAGCACTCGCTGATCGGGAGCTGCGCGAGATGACGAGGCGATTTTGCGCGGCCCGAAGTGGCGACCCAGGACGGTCGCTGCGGGAACGCAGTACTGGAGCCCTCCCGTCCGGGACCCTAATCGGTGCCCGGGCCACCGTGCCTTGGGAGTCAAGTACTCACCAACCTCGCCGGTACGCAAGCGTCGATGACGGCGGATTCTTCAGGGGACATCGCTGCTCACAGTCAGTTCCTGCCCCGATAAAGAATCACCATGTCTGATCCAGCAAGACCGCTGCGGTGGACCGATGCCATGGCCACCGGCATCGACACGGTCGATGAGCAGCATCAACGCCTGCTGGAGATTTTCAATCGGATCGCCCTCGCGCAGACAGGGGACATCTCGCATAAAACCGTGCTCGCGTGTCTCGATGAGCTGGTCGAGTACACGCGCTATCACTTCCGGGAGGAAGAGCGGCTCATCCGACATTGGCGGGTCGATTCCAGGCACCGCACGATGCATCTGCAAGCCCATGAGAGCTTTCGCGGATTCCTGCGACAAGCCCGGGTGTTCGCCGGCGAGCACGCGCCAGAGGTGACCGTCGAGCTGCTGGCGTTTTTGGCGCAATGGCTACTGCACCACATCATGGGAATGGACAGAAGGATGGCGCGCGAAATTCATCGCCTGCAGGCTGGCGGCGCATTGGATGATGACGCGCCTGCTCCGATCCATGACGCCGGGGATGACGTTGCAGAGACCGTAAGCCGGTTTACGGAGCACCTGGGAAAGCAGACATTCGTCTTGCTCAGCCAACGGCAGCAGCTTATGAAGCTGCAGGCCCTGTACCGGATGTTGCTGCAGTGCGGCGAGGTGTTGAGTCATAGCTGCCAAGAGCAAGAGATGCTCGAGAGCCTCTGCGCCAAACTGGTGCAGGACACCATGTTCAATACGGCATGGATCGGCGAACCCAGCCCATCGAGCGTATTCGACGTGCTGGCGCTGGCCGGCGAGGACCCCGACCAGGTTCGAACGGCAGCGCTGGGATTGACGGACCGGGAAACCGCATCCGTCGTGGGCAAAGCCTGGAATGGGCAACAGCGGACGGTCTGCAACGACACCTTGGCCGATCCAACGTTGCAGCCGTGGCATGCGCGCTTCGCCGAACGTCGCTGGTTCAGCATGCTCGCAATTCCGATTATGCGCGCTGGCCAAATGTGGGCGATTCTGGTGCTGGCCTCACCCCGTCGCGGGTGCTTCGATGGGCCCACGATTGCAGCGTGTTCGCGGATCGTGACCTTGCTGGGTAATGGTCTCGATGAACTGGATGCCAAGAGCCGCTCTCGTGCGCGGCAAGCTCAGGATGCGCGTATGGCGCGCATGGCGCGCAGCGACACGCTCACCGGACTGCCGAACCGCCTGGCAATCGAGGAGTACCTGCCGCAGGCTATCGCCCGCGCGCGCCGCCGCGGCGCGTTGCTGGCGGTCGGTGTGATCGATCTGGATGATTTCAAGCCCATCAACGATCGGCTGGGGCACGAAGCCGGAGACGAATTGCTGCGGCACATCTCGCGTGGCCTGCTCGAGGGGTCGAGAGACACGGATTTCATTGCCCGCCTCGACGGCGATGAGTTCGTGGTGATCCTGGAGAAGCTCGAGGCGACGCAGCTGATGTCGCAGCTCAGCTCTGCATTGCAACGCTTGCATCGAGCGGTCGAGGCCCCCTTCAAGCTGGCAATCGGCGAGGTTGTTTCGATCGACATGGCCATGGGTGTGGCCCTGTATCCCAAGGATGGCAATGAACCGAAGTCGCTGCTGCGCCAGGCCGATGCGGCGATGTATCAGGCCAAGCAGACCAAGAGGGAGCGGGCACAGTGGTGGCAAGTCGGCGTGACCCCGCCGCTGGAGCAGATCGCCGAGACATCTTTTGACCCGTTCGGAGCAGAGGCCCAGGAGTTAATGCAGAGCCTTACGCCGCATCTGCAAACGGTAGCGGAAAAGTTTTCGGCGTCGTTCTACCGCGAGTTGCGGGCACACCCGGAGACTGCCGCGATCCTCACATGCCTCTCAGACGCTGAGTATCGGGATCTCGCACGAAAACAGTCCTCCCACCTGCGCTTTCTGCTCGATGCTGGAACCACGGAGCAGTCGGTGGCTCAGACCGCGCACCGACTCGGCGTTGTCCACGCTCTCATCGGCATCTCTAGCGCATGGATGTCGCGGGCGATGGGCCTGTATCGCGACTTATTGCGTACCCATCTGAATGCGTCGATGCTTACCGCAAGCATGCGCTACCGTACCTTGCAAGCTGCCGATGCCCGGCTGCAATTGGACATCGAGAGCCAGCTGCAAGCCATGCAGTCCATTCTAGACCAGTACCAGATGCTGCTGGCGCGCCCGATGGACGGCCGGGCGCTGACAGTGGACTGGGCACAGGCGGAACTCAGCGCCCTGGCGGCGCTGCCGGGCATCCGTGCGGCGGTGGTGTGGCGACCGGACGCTCACAACCGACTGTATATCGAGCGGGCAGCCGGTGACGGCGTGAGTAACCTCGTCGATGCGTTCCGCGTACGCGATCTGCACCCGACGCTCGACCGACGGGACGTTCGCGGCCAGGGGCTGGTTGCGACGACCTGGATGACCGAGTGCCAGCAGGAGACCTCGGCCTTTGCGCATGAGAGTCGTTCGCTTCCCTGGCAGGCGCTGATGCAGGGGTTCGGAATCCGCAGCGCCGTGACGCTGCCCGTACTTCGACATGGTGCGATCCATGCCGTATTGATGCTCTTTGGAGCGTACCCGAACCAGTTTGCCTCTGGTTGGATGCACACCTGGCGCCTGTCGCTGCAGAATCGCTGGGCTTTGATGACCCAGGAGTCGCGCAGCCGCTGGCATGCGATCGACACGGGCGAGGCCGCACGGGTCCGCTCGCTTCTCTACGGCGACGGCGTGGAAATGTTTGTGCAGCCCATCGTGAACCTCGCAGACGGTGCGCTGGTGAAGGTCGAGGCGCTGGCGCGACTGCGCGTGCCCGATGGCACGACTCTAGTTCCCGGACAGTTCCTGCCGGCGCTGGGGGAAACTGACCTCGATGCGCTCTTCCGGCAGGGCCTGGTGCAGGGTCTTGGTCACGTGCGCCGCTGGCGCGACGAGAAGCTTGACGTCAATCTGTCGATCAATCTCGCACCGAGTTCTTTGGTGCACCCGGACTGCGCGCGCTGGATCGAGGAGGCGCTGCGTGAGGCGCAGGTGGCGCCGCAGCATCTGACCCTAGAGCTGCTGGAGAGTCAGGAATTGGAGGCGAGCGCGGTCGATGAGGCCATCACCCGTCTGGCCTCGGCGGGCGTGAAGATTGCGCTGGATGACCTGGGAGCGGGATTCAGCAACTTGAAGCGCCTCGCGGAACTGCCCTTCGACGTGATCAAGATCGACCAGAACATCGTCAAGGATCTCACCCGCGACCCGATCAAGGCGCTGAGTCTGATCCGAACCGCCGTGCAGATCGGCCATGATCTGGGACGTGATGTGGTGGCGGAAGGTCTCGAGGATGAGGGGATCATCGAGGCGGCGTGTCAGCTGGGCTGCCGCTTTGGACAGGGGTATGGGCTGGCGCGGCCGATGCCCGCAGCGGCGCTCGCGGACTGGATCAGGACCCAACCATTCCACGGCAGCGCTGGAGGCGGCCTGCGTAGCTGGATCGGCGCCCTGGCCTACCAGTGGATGATGATGCACGACGCCCTGTGCGTGCGGCTTCCGGGTGAGATCGCATCGTGTCCGATCACCGAGTTTCTCGAGTTGCAGGAAATTCACGATCCGCAGGTCCTGCAGTGGCACTGGCAGATTCATGAAGATTCGGTCGAATCGGTTCGCCTGCAGGCCATGGGGCAAATGATGCAGTGGATGGCCGACAAGGTCCGGGCGACGCGAACGGCCGATGTCAGTCGCAAAACCGCCGTTGGCACCGGGCGATCATGAGATCTGGCGTGTGCGCGCCGGCTTCCGCGCGGGGTGACGACACCGCTCGCATGTGGGACGTCCTGCTGCTGCGGCACAGCAATGGTCGGAGTGGCGTCGAGCCGCAGGTCCGTTCATATCGGCGCGGCAAAATTGGCGAGAAATGCCATCGAGGATGCGCGGAATGTTCAGCGCATTAGCCGCCGGCAATTACGACTATGCTCTGGTGGCATTGTCAGCCATGGTGGCCATACTGACCACGTATACCGTCGCAGACATTGTCTGGCGCGCGTCGGCCGTTGGCAGACCGAAAACGCGCGCCCGTTGGCTCTGGATCAGCGGAGTGCTCCTGAGTCTTGGCGCCTGGGCCACCCATGTCATCGGGATGCTTGCCACCAAGGCGCATTTCTCTTTTGCCGACAAGCTCGATGTCACGGTACTGTCGGTACTTCTTGTGCTCGCGGGCAGCATCGCGGCACTGCAGTTCATTTATCGGCACACGGAGGGATGGTTTTATCTGCTCATCGCCGGGTTGCTCATGGGTTTCGGTCTGACGGCGATGTGCGTGACGGGGATGCACGCCGTTGTGATGCCCGGCATGCGGCACACTTACAACTATGCGTTGGCGGGACTATCGTACGTCGTAGCCGCAGGTTTCTCGATACCGGCGCTAGGGATCCTTCGGCGAATCTATCGCGGCATGCCCGTGACCGGCGGCTGGGAGAAAGTCGCCTTTTCGCTCCTGATGGCTATCGGCATCCTCGGCATGCATTACCTTGACATGGCCTCGATGAACATGACCACGGTACCGGCGAGCACGGGCGCGACGGAGATGCACGTCATGGAAGGACATGCGGTAGGAAGCAGTTCGATGGCCATGGCTGTGTGGGTCGCAATCGTGACTATGGGGTTGATTGCGCTGTGGTCTTCCCATCAGCATCACCGGGATTTCCTGCGGGAAAAGAGCCTGCTTCAGGAAGCGAAGGAATACATGGACTCCATCCTGAGCACTATCCTCGACGGCATCGTGATCATAGATGAGCGTGGCCTCATCCAATCAGTGAATCCATCTGCGGGACGTGTGTTCGGCTATGCCGCTGAAGAAATGGCAGGGAAGGACGTTTCGATGCTGATAGCGGACCCGTATCGCCGTCAGCGCGACCAGTTCAGCCTCCACGATTTGCAGACCGGGGAACACAAAGTGCTCGGCACCGGTTTTCGTGAAGTCGAAGGTCTGCGCCGGGACGGAACGGTATTTCCCCTGGAAATTTCGTTGAGCGAGGTCCGCTTTGGGAAAGAACGGCGCTTCATGGCGCTCGTGCGTGACATCACGCAGCGCAAGGAGGCCGAAGCGCGCTTGGCGCATCTGGCGCACTACGATGCGCTGACCGGGCTGCCCAATCGGCCACTGTTCCGCGACCGGGCCACCCAGGCGCTGCTGCATGCCGCTCGCGTTGGACGACTGCTCGCGGTTCTGTATCTGGATCTCGATCATTTCAAGCCTGTCAATGACCGCCTGGGACATGAAGCGGGTGACCAGGTGCTCAAAACGGCGGCCCAACGGATCACCGGCTGTCTTCGCGCTGCGGATTGCGCTTCCCGCCTGGGGGGCGACGAGTTCGTCGTGTTACTGAACGACTTGCATAATGCCAGTGATGTGTTCGGAGTGGTAAAGAAGATCCTGGAGGCGTTGGCGGAACCTTTTTATGTATCCGGTAAGG
>JAJYUA010000031.1 GCA_021792755.1 Pseudomonadota bacterium | reverse complement strand
GGGGCTCGAGGGCGAGGCGCGCCGGCGGCAACTGCTCTGGAGCGCGCTGCTGTCGTTCGGCGGCATCGCTTTGCATTGCGCGCCGGCGGCCGCGGCGTGCGCCCGCCCGCAGCCGGCGCCGGCGGCGGCGCCGGCGCCGGCGCCGCCGCGCCCGGCCGGCAAGGGCAAGCTCGCCGGCGGCGTGGTGCACATCACCAGCGACCGGGCCACCCTCACTCGCAACGGACAGGCGATGCTCGAAGGTCACGTCGTGCTGCGCCAGGGTCAACGCAGGATTCAGGCCAAGGAGGTTTTGTACAACAGCCGCAGCGGCTCCATCCAGACCCGCGGCGGCATCGAGTACACCGATCCGATGGTGCACATCACCGGCAGGGGCGGCAGCTACTCTCCGCTCGCGGGCGCGCGGTTCGAAAGCGCGCACTTCTCTCTGCTGCGGCGCTCGGCCCGCGGCACCGCGCGGCTGATGCGGCTGACACCCCAGGGCCTGCTTCGCCTGCGCGGGGTGGCCTTCACCACGTGCAAGCAGAGCCCGCCCGCGTGGGTGCTGCGCGCCGGCAAGATCACCCTCGACACGCGCAGCCGGGTCGGAACGGGCGAGAACGCCCGCGTCGATCTGCACGGCGTGCCGATCCTCTACCTGCCCTGGGTGTCCTTCCCCCTGGGCAACGTGCGCAAGAGCGGCTTCCTGTTCCCGATGTTCGGCAACACGTCGCGCAGCGGCTTCCAGGTCTCCACTCCGTACTACTGGAACATCGCGCCAAACGCCGACTTCACCCTCGAGCCCACCGAGTACCAGAAGCGCGGCATCGATGCGGGCGGGGAGTTCCGGTTCCTCAGCCGCCGCGGGTACAGCGAGCTCGATTGGGACTATCTGCCGAACGATGCGGCCTACCACGGCAGCCGCAGCCGCGTGCGGCTGCGCAGCGTCACCGCGCTGCCGCAAGGGCTGCGCCTGACGCTCGATGGGGAGAACGTGAGCGACAGCCGGTATTTCGAGGATTTCAGCAGCGGACCGCAGGGCGCCAGCACCGCCTTCCTCGACCGGCGGGCCATGCTCTCGTATCGCAGCGTGCACTGGAATATCCGCGGGATGGCCCAACAGTTCCAGACGATCGACAACACCCTGCCGTTCAACGATCGGCCGTACTCGCGCGCTCCCGACCTGAGCGTCGATGCCGAATACGGATGGGGACCCGGGGACCTGGTGCGTTACGGGTTCAAGTCCGAAGTGGTCGATTTCCGCCGCTCCGATCACTCGACCGGCGCCGAGGGGTGGCGGGTCGACTTCAAGCCCGTCGTCTCGCTCAATCTCGGCGGGCCGGGCTATTACATCCGTCCGTCCATCGCGTGGCGTGCCACGCAGTACGAGCTGTCGCACACCGCCCCCGGCGAGCCGAGCGCGCCCTCGCGCACACTGCCCATCGCCAGCGTGGATACCGGGCTGAAGCTGGAGCGCACCGCCGGGGCGCACGGGCGGCGCCTGATCCTGCTCGAGCCGCGCCTGATGTACCTCTACGTGCCGTACCGCAAGCAAAGCCAGCTGCCGATCTTCGATACCGGCCTGCCGGACCTCGAGCCCGTCGAGCTCTTTCGCACCAACCGCTACGTGGGCGCCGACCGGGTGGGGGACGCCAACCAGGTAAGCGCCGCACTCACCACCCGCCTGCTGAACGCCCGCAACGGCCGTCAGTATCTGGCGGCGACCATCGGCGAGGAGTTCTATTTCACGACCCCGCGCGTGGCGCTGCCCGGGGAGATCATGCCCACCGACCGCCGCTCGGACGTCGTGGCCCAGCTCGCGCTCACCGGCTTGCGTCACTTCAGCGCTCATGCGGACCTGCAGTGGGATCCGCAGGCCTCCCGCACCCAGCGCGCCGACATCGGCATCCAGTACCGGCCCTCGGGAGAGCGCGTGATCGATCTGAGCTATCGCTACGAGCGCGCGGGCATCGAGCAGGCCGCCCCGGGGATACTCTCCTGCGCCGCGGCGTCGACATTCGCAAGCGGCTGCTGTGCCTCGACGATCAGTCCCCTGGCGAGCAATTGCGGGGTCCGGCAGGCGGCAATCTCGGCGGCCTGGCCGATCGGGCGCTCCTGGCTCCTCTTCGCCCGCGGGGTCTACTCTCTGCAGGACCATGAGCCACTGGAGAGATTCGTCGGGTTCGAGTACCGTTCCTGCTGCTGGAGCGTGCGGCTCGGCGCACGCCGATACGTGGCGTTCCGGCCCACCGTGGCCGGGCAGACCACCGGCGCCCAGGACACCGGCGTCTACCTGCAGGTGGAACTCACAGGTCTCGCCAGTGTCGGATCAGCGCCGGATAAGTTCCTGTCCGAGACGATTCCAGGATTTACGCCAGCCGGACCGGCGGCGGCCGGCTACACTCGGCAGGACCCGAACTTCCCGGCAACGACTCCTTAAGACGATCGAGGATTCATGCGCATGCGGCGGCTTTTCCGTTCATCCCTCCGGCCCGGTCCCGGCGCCCGCTCGCCCGGGACGGTGTGCGCCCTCGGGGCGCTCGCCCTGCTCGCCGTGCTGCTCGTCCCGGGCCAGGCGCGGGCGCAGACCCGCCAGATCTCCTCGCAGGGCGAGCTGCTCGACCGGATCGCCGCCGTCGTCAACAACGGCGTGGTGCTCGAGAGCCAGCTCGACAACCGGGTCAAGGAGGTCAAAGCGCAGCTGCAGGCCGAGGGGCTGACGCCACCGCCTGAGGGCGTGCTGCGCAAACAGGTGCTCAACAGCCTGATCCTGGAACAGGTGCAGCTGCAGCAGGCCGAGCAGGAGGGCATCACGATATCTGACGACGAGCTGAATTCGGCATTGCAGGAGGTGGCCAGGCGCAATCACATCGCCTTCGCCGACCTGCCGACTGCGCTGGCGCAGGAAGGCATCAACTACGCCTCCTACCGCGACCAGATGCGCGACCAGCTCATGATCGGCCTGCTGAGGCAGCGTGACGTGCTGCAGCGCATAGTGGTCACGCCGCGGGAAATCGACCAGTTCCTCGCCAGGCAAGCCAAGCGGCCCTCGGCCGGCGCAGAGTACGACGTGTCGCAAATCCTCATTGCGCTGTCTTCCGACGCCACGCCGGCCCAGATTGCCGCCGCACGCCATCTCGCGAGCAAGGTCGACCGGCTCGCCAAGGCAGGGAAGAACTTCGCCAGCCTGGCGGTCGCCTATTCGAACGCCTCCGACGCCTTGAAGGGCGGCAATCTCGGCTGGCGCAAGGGCACCGAGCTGCCGACGTTCATGACCAACATCATCCCCCGCCTGAAACCCGGGCAAGTGAGCGGCGTGGTGCGCACGCCCTCGGGCTTTCACATCTTCAAGCTGGACCATGTCCGGCGCAACGAGAAACGGGACATCATCGAGCAGGTGCACGTGCGCCACATCCTCCTGATCCCCAACGCGCTGCAGGACAACGCAACGGTGCGAGAGCGGCTGGAGAAGATCCGCCGCAACATCCTTGCCGGCAAGGTCAAGTTCTCGGTGGAGGCGGCCTCGGTCTCCCAGGATCCGGGCTCGGCCTCCGAGGGCGGCAACCTCGGCTGGCAGAGTCCCAGCGTCTTCACGCCGCGGTTCGCCGACGCCATCGCCAAGCTCAAGGTCGGCCAGATCAGCCGGCCGTTCCAGACGCGCTACGGTTGGCACATCGTGCAGCTGCTCGGCCGGCGCAAGTACGACGAGACCAAGGAGATGAAACGGCTGCAGGCCATGGAGGCGATCCGCGCGAGCAAGGCCGACGAGGACACGGAGCTGTGGCTGCAGCGGCTGCGCGACGAGGCGTACGTCAAGGTCCTGAACGGCTGAGCGGCCAAGGAGCGCAAACCCCCATGCGCCCGCGCATCGCGCTGACATCGGGCGAGCCCGCGGGGGTGGGGCCGGAGCTGTGTTTGCGCATCGCCTCGCGGCGTTTCGACTGCGAGCTCGTCTGCCTCGGGGACCGGGAGCTGCTTGGCGAGCGCGCGCGGCAACTGGGCCTGCGGGTGAATCTGCGCCCGTACGATGGCACGGTCCACGCTCAGGAGCCGGGCACCCTTACCGTCGCGCATCATCCGCTCTGCGTCCCCGCCGCCGCCGGGCGGCCCGATAGGCGCAACGCCCGCTACGTGATCGGCCTGCTCGAGCACGCCTGCGACGGGGCCCTCGGCAGTGAGTTTTCCGCGATCGTGACCGCGCCGGTGCACAAAGGCATCATCAACGATGCCGGCCAGCCCTTTACCGGCCATACCGAGTACTTCGCCGAGCGCACCGGCGGCTTGCCGGTCATGATGCTGGTCACCGGCTCGCTGCGGGTGGCGCTCGCCACCACGCACCTGCCGCTTCGGGAGGTGAGCGCCGCCATCACGCTCTCATCGCTCTGCGACACCCTGGCCGTGCTCGATCGCGACCTGAGGGCACGGTGGGGCATCGAGCACCCGCGCATCGCCGTCTGCGGCCTGAACCCGCACGCCGGGGAGGGAGGGCACCTGGGCGAGGAGGAAATCCGCGTGATCGCCCCGGCCATCGACCGGATGCGGCGACAGGGCCTGGCCGTGCAGGGGCCCCTTCCGGCCGACACGGTGTTCGTGCCTCGCGTTCTCTCGGATTACGATGCGATACTGACGATGTACCACGACCAGGGCTTGCCGGTGATCAAGCACGTGGGATTCGACACCGCGGTCAACGTCACCCTCGGCCTGCCGATCGTACGCACTTCGGTCGATCACGGCACCGCGCTCGATCTGGCCGGAACCGGGCGCGCCGATGCGGGCAGCCTCCTCGCCGCCATCGAGCTCGCCGTGAAACTGGCCCACCCCAAGGCCGCAGGCGCTTGATCGGAGCGAGCCGCAAAGCCGCGAGCGACTCGACGGCAGACCGCCCCGGGCACCGCGCGAAGCAGGGAAAGGGGAGCGGGCCGCGTGCGCGCAAGCGATTCGGCCAACACTTCCTGCACGATCCCGGGGCCATCGAGCGCATCGTGGCGGCGGTCTCGCCAGGCCCCGCGGACCGGCTGGTGGAAATCGGTCCGGGGCGCGGCGCGCTCACGCAAGCCCTGCTGCAATCCCCCTGCCGCTCCCTCGATGCGGTCGAGATCGACCGCGACTTGGCGGCGCTGCTGCGCGAGGCGTTCGCCGCGCAGCAGCGCTTCACGCTGCACGAGGCGGATGCGCTGCGTTTCGATTTCACCGCGCTCGCCCGCGAGCGCGGCCCGCTGCGCGTGGTCGGCAATCTGCCCTACAACATCTCGACGCCGCTGCTGTTTCACCTGCTGAAGAGCGTGCAGGGGATCACGGATCTGCACGTGATGCTGCAGCGGGAGGTGATCGAGCGCATGGCGGCGGCCCCGGGCGATGGCGCATACGGCCGCCTCACCGTCATGCTCGCTCCCTGGGTGGCCGTGAAGCGGCTGTTCGACCTCGGGCCCGGCGCTTTTCATCCGCCGCCCGCAGTATGGTCCGCGCTCGCCCGGCTGACCGTGCGGCCCCGGCCGGCCTTTCCTGTGAGCCCCGCCTTCGCCGCCATCGTGGCGGCCGCGTTCGCCCACCGGCGCAAGACGCTGCGCAACGCGCTTAAGGGCCTCGCCAGCGCCGAGCAGATCGAGCGCTGCGGGGTCGATCCGGCGGCGCGTCCCGAGACGCTGCCGCCCGAGGCGTTCAACGCAATCGCGGAACAGGCGGGTGCTGCTCCCGGCGCCCGCCTGAGTTAGGCTAGGCGCCAGTCTCACCCGGGAGCGATCGCGTGGCGAGCAGATGACAACCGAAGCTTATCGCCGCATCCTGCTGGTGGTCGATCTCACCGAGGACAGCCTGCAGATCGGTCGGCGCGCGACGGCCGTGGCCGCGCAATTGGGCGCGCAGATCGAGCTGCTGCACGTGATCGAGTTCCTGCCGATCGAGCCCATGGCCGAAACGCTGATGGCCTCGGTGCGCATCGAAGAGGAGCTGCTCGATCGGGCCCGCGCGCGCCTCACCGCGCTCGCCTTGCAGCTCGGTGTGCCGCAGGCGCCCTGCCGGGTCGAGGCCGGCAGCGTCAAGGCCGAGATCGTGCGCATTGCCCGGGAGCGCCAGGCGGACCTCATCGTCCTCGGCAGCCGCGAGCGCCACGGACTGTCCATATTGGTCAATCTCACCGAAGACACCGTCCTGCACGCCGCGCCCTGCGACGTCCTGGCCGTGCGCGTCAGCAGGCCGCCCGGTTAAGATTGGGCGCATGGAAGCCGCCCACAAGATCCGCATAGACGTCGAAACCGCTTACCTGCGCGAAGAGTCGGATCCGCAGGACCTGCGGTACGTTTTCTCCTACACCATCACGATCCGCAACGAAGGCGGATCGCCGGCGACGCTGCTCAGCCGATACTGGAAAATCACCGATGCCAACGGCGGCGTGAAGGAGGTGCGCGGCAAGGGCGTCGTCGGCGAGCAGCCGCGCCTGGAGCCCGGCCAGGGCTTTCGCTACTCGAGCGGCGCGGTGCTCGAGACGCCCGTGGGCACCATGCAGGGCAGCTACCAGATGATCGACGGCGCCGGGCGGCGGTTCGATGCGCCGATCCCGCTGTTTCGCCTGGCGATGCCCGGGATCCTGCAGTGAGCCGCCATGCCATCGGCGACGTACAGGGCTGCTACGACGAGTTGCGCGTGCTGCTCGATCGCATCGGATTCTCCCCGGACCGGGACCGGCTGTGGTTCGTCGGCGATCTGGTCAACCGGGGACCGAATTCGCTCGAAGTGCTCAGGCTCGTCCGATCGCTCGGTGACAATGCCACCGTCGTGCTCGGCAACCACGACCTGCACCTGCTCGCCGTGGCCGCCGGCAGCGGGCGCGCGCGCCCTTCCGACACGCTCGAGGCGATCCTCTCGGCGAGCGACCGGGAGACGCTGCTCGAGTGGCTCGCGAGCCGCCCGCTCGCGCACTTCGAAGGCGGGGATCTCATGGTCCATGCAGGGGTCGTGCCGCAGTGGACGGTGGAGGCGACACTGGCGCTGGCGGGCGAAGTGCACCGCGCCCTGGCGCAAGAGCCGCAAAGGATCTTCGACAACCTGTACGGCAACCAGCCGGATCGCTGGAGTCCGCAGCTTGCCGGCCCGGATCGCCTGCGCTTCGTGATCAACGTGCTCACCCGCATGCGCGTCTGCACCCGTGACGGCCGGATCAACCTGCAGATCAAGGGCAAGCCACCCGCGCAGAGCTCTCCCTGGCGGCCCTGGTTCGATGTCGAGCGGCTTACCGGCGGCGCGCGCGTGATCTGCGGCCATTGGTCGGCGCTCGGCCTGCTGGTGCGCCGGGACGTGGCGGCGCTGGACACCGGCTGTGTGTGGGGCGGGGCGTTGACGGCATTCGATCTGGACTGCGGCACCACCGTCTCGGTCCCCTCGCGCGGCTACTGCCTCGTGAAAGCCTAGGAGAGCCGCCATGGAGTCCCTGCACAGCATCAATTTCCAACAGTGGATCGAGCGGCACCGGCAGCTGCTGAAGCCCCCGGTCGGCAACAAGCGCGTGTTCGAGGACGGTGATTTCATCATCATGGTGGTCGGCGGCCCGAACTCGCGCAGCGACTACCACCTCGATCCCGGGCAGGAGCTGTTCTACCAGATCGAGGGCGACATGCTGCTGAAGACCCGCCAGAACGGGCGCCTCCTCGATGTGCCCATCCGCCAGGGCGAGATGCTGCTGCTGCCGGCGCACGTGCCGCACTCACCGCAGCGCCCCGCGGACACCGTGGGCCTGGTGATCGAGCGCCGCCGCCGCAGCGGCGAGCGCGACGGCTTTCAATGGTACTGCGAGCGCTGTGAAGCGCTGCTGCACGAAGAGCTCATCGAGTTGACCGACATCGAGAAGCAGCTGCCGCCGGTCTTCGAGCGCTTCTACGCCAGCGCCGTCGCGCGCACCTGCAAGCGCTGCGGCAGTGTGCGCGAGCGCTGAGCGCCCGGACTGGTCGCTCTCGATGCTGTACGGCTGCCGCGAGACTCAATCCGGTTCCGGAATCCCGATCCGGTGGGTCGATTTGACTTCCTCCATCACGAAGTAGCTGTGCGTCTGCTGCACGCCGCGCACCCCGGCGATGTCATCGCCGAGCAGCGTGCGATAACTCGCCATGTCTTTGACGCGGACCTTGAGCAGGTAGTCAAAGCCGCCCGCGACCATGTGACATTCCATGATCTCGTCGTGGGCCTTCACCATGTCCTTGAAGCGCTCGAAGGCGTCCGGGGTCGTGCGGTCGAGCGACACCTCGATGTAGGCCAGCAGGCTCAACCCCAGGCGGCGCGCGTTCAGGTGCGCGAAGTACCCGTTGATGAATCCGCTCGCTTCCAGGCGACGGATGCGCTCCAGGGTCGGGGTGACCGTGAGATTGACTTCCCTTGCCAGCCGCGACACCGAAGCGCGCCCTTCTTGCTGCAGCAGCGCAAGCAGCCTGCGATCGATGCGGTCCAGCGGGCGACCGCTTCGGGAGGTGGTTTTCGCCATACGTAGTGTATTTTACTTCTATTAGCGCTAGAACATGAAAAGTTTCTCTACATAGGCGGATATTATTAGAACAATCCACCAGTACTCCCGCACCATTCATGGCCGCCCTGCCCGAGCCCCACGGGATTGATGCCCACCGCGACAGCGACCTCGAAGCGCTCCGGCGGCAGATCCGCGCCGCGACGCTCCGCTGCGAGAACGCGGCGGTGCAGGCGATGCGTGAAGAGCTGCTTGCCCACCGGCAGCGGCTCGAGCAGGCCCGCCGCCAGGCGGTGCGGTGGGTGGAGGCAGCGCGCGCGCACGCGCGCTCCGGCTCCCTGGTCGAGTCTCTTCTCGGGCAGTTCCCTCTCGACAGCGCCGAGGGCAAGGCGCTGATGGGCCTGGCCGAGGCGCTGCTGCGCACTGCCGATCCGGACTGCGCCGACCGCCTCATCGCCGAGCGTCTGCGCGTCGTTCGAGACCACCGCACGAGCAGCCTGAGCCCCGGTATCCGCCTGGGGCTCGCGCTGCTGCGCACCGCGGGCCGCATGCTTGCCGATCCGCAGATCCTGCTCGCGGAGGCACCTGGCGTGGCGCACGTCGTGGCGGCGCCGGTGACCCGCCGCGCGATGCGGCGGGCCATGAGGCTGATGGGACAGGCTTTCATCGTCGGGGAATCCATCGAATCGGCGCTGGAACGCGGCAGGAAGGACCCGGCGCTCGCGCTGTGCTCCTTCGACATGCTGGGCGAAGGGGCCCGCACGGACGCCGATGCCCAACGGTATTTCGACGCCTACACGCGCGCGATCGAGGCACTGGGAGGTCAGCCCGCGGCGCCCGTCCACCAACGATCGGGCATCTCCGTAAAGCTCTCCGCGCTCGAGCCTCGTTATGCGCTCGCACAACGCCCGAGAGTGCTCGAGCGCCTGGTACCGCGGGCCATCGCCCTTGCCCGCAGCGCTTGCGCAAGCGGCATCGGACTGACCATCGACGCCGAAGAGGCTGACCGCCTCGACCTGTCGCTCGACATCGTGGAGGCGCTGGCGCGCGACCGGCGGACGCGCCACTGGGAGGGACTCGGACTCGCCGTACAGGCCTATGGACGGCGCGCACCGCTCGTACTGGACTGGACCGCCCGGCTGGCGCGCGAAACGGGCCGGCGCATGAGCGTGCGCGTGGTCAAGGGCGCCTACTGGGATGCGGAGATCAAACGCGCCCAGGAGCGCGGCCTCGAAAGCTTCCCGGTCTACACCTCCAAGGCGGCGACCGACGCCAGCTACCTGGTGTGCGTGCGCAGGCTGTTCGCCGCGCAGGACGTCCTTCATCCGCAATTCGCCACGCACAACGCGCTCACCGTAGCGGCCGTGATGGAGCTCGCGCCGGCCGGAGCGGTGTACGAATTCCAGCGTCTGCACGGCATGGGCCAGGCACTCTACGCGGCGGTACGCGCCGCCAGGCCCGGGCTGGCGCCGGTGCGCGCCTACGCGCCGGTCGGCACCCACGAGCAGTTGCTGCCCTATCTGGTGCGCCGGCTGCTCGAAAACGGCGCCAACACCTCTTTCGTCCACCATTTCCTCGACAAACGAATTCCCGTGGAGCACGTCGTGGGTCAGATCCTTCCCGAGTCC
Organism: Pseudomonadota bacterium; assembly: GCA_021792755.1. Taxonomy (GTDB): domain Bacteria; phylum Pseudomonadota; class Gammaproteobacteria; order Steroidobacterales; family Steroidobacteraceae; genus 13-2-20CM-66-19. The sequence goes on along the minus strand of JAJYUA010000031.1, from coordinate 36,140 downwards.
ACCGGCGCGGGCGCCGCACCCTCGAGCCTCCTGCGCGAGCCGCCGCGGCTGTACGGCTCGCGCGAGAATTCCCGCGGCGCAGACTTCGGCAATCCGGCAGACCTCGCGGACCTGCAGGCGCAGCTGCAGAGCCGCGCCGGCCGGCGCTACGAGGGCGGGCCGTTGCTTGCCGGCGCCGAGACGGCCGCGCCGGACGTGCCGGTGCTCTCGCCCGCCACCGGCGAGACGGTCGGCCTCACCCGCGACGCCACCGAAGCGGAGATCCTCGCCGCCATGGCCGGCGCCGCGCGCGCCCAGCGAGCCTGGGACAGGCGGCCGGCGGCCGAGCGCGCCGCATGCCTCGCACGAGCGGCGGATCTGCTGGAGAGTCGCCGCGGCGCCTTCCTCACTCTGCTGGTGCGCGAGGCCGGCAAGACCCTCCCCGACGCGGTGGCGGAGGTGCGCGAGGCAGCGGACTTTTGCCGCTATTACGCCGAGCGAGGCAGCGAGCTGTTCGGCAGCCCGCAGGTGCTGCCCGGCCCGGTGGGCGAGCGCAACGTGCTCTCGCTCGAGGGCCGTGGTGTATTCGCGTGCATCAGCCCGTGGAACTTTCCGCTCGCCATCTTCACGGGCCAGATTGCCGCGGCGCTGATGGCGGGCAACGCCGTGCTCGCCAAGCCCGCCCCGGCAACGCCGCTCGTCGCCCACGCCATGACCAGCCTGCTGCACGAGGCGGGCATCCCGCCGCAAGTGCTGCAACTGACTCCGGCCGACGGACCACTGTTCGGCTCCATCGCACTCACCCACCCGGCGCTCGCCGGCGTGGCATTCACCGGCTCGACCCGTACGGCCGCCGCCATCAACCGCACGCTCGCCGGGCGCGAAGGTCCCATCGTCACGCTCATCGCCGAAACCGGCGGCGTGAACGCCATGATCGTCGATGCCACCGCGCTGGCGGAACAGGTCGTGGATGACGTGATCGCTTCGGCGTTCACCAGCGCCGGCCAGCGCTGCTCGGCGCTGCGGGTGTTGTATCTACAGGAGGACATCGCCGACCGGATCATCGAAATGCTGATCGGCGCCATGCGCTGCCTGCGGCTCGGGGACCCCGCCGATCCCGCCACCGACGTGGGGCCGGTGATCGGGCGAGAGGCGCTCGAGCGTCTGCGCGCTCATGCCGCACGCATGCAGCGCGAGGCGAAGCTTCTGTACGCCTGCCCGAGCACCGACTGTCCGGCCGGCGGGCATTTCTTCGGACCACACCTGATCGAGCTTGCCTCGCTCGATCAGGTGAAGACCGAGGAGTTCGGCCCCATCCTGCACGTGGCCCGCTATCGCGCCGGACAGCTGCCGGAGGTGATCGAGGCGGTGCGCGCCACCGGCTTCGGTCTGACCCTCGGCGTGCACAGCCGGCTCGAAAGCCTCGCCGAGCATGTATTCCGCTCACTGCCGGCCGGCAACACCTACGTCAATCGCAACATGATCGGCGCGGTGGTCGGCGTGCAGCCCTTCGGCGGCCAGGGTCTCTCGGGCACGGGCCCGAAGGCCGGCGGCCCGCACTACCTGCAGCGCTTCGCCACCGAGCGTACCCTCACCATCAATACCGCCGCCATCGGCGGCGCCGTAGAGCTGCTCGCCTAGGAGGCCGGGGCTCTCAGCGCCTGCACGAGCTCAGCGAAGGAGTCGATCGGCTGCGCACACACGGAGCCGAGGCAGACGTACGCAGTCGCCGGCCCCCGCGGCGCCTTCTGCGCGAGTGCCGGCGGCAGATCGGGCACATCGGCCGCAATCGCGAGCACCATCCGGCGCGGCGCATACAGCCGCGCGAGCTCTCGCCGCCACGCCTCGATGGCGGACGCCTCACCGCGCAGGATGACGATCTGCGGCGGGTGCAGCAGCTCATCGAGCGCCGTCAACATCGTCATGTGGGCCTGCGGATATTGCTCGAGCGGCGCCCAGCCGGCGCGCACCGTGCGCTCGGCCGCCTCGAGATAGCGGCTCTCCCCGAGCAGGTATCCCAGGCGCAGCAGCACACGCGCCGCCACGCCGTTGCCGGCGGGAATGGCTTCGTCGCTGAAGGACTTCAGCCGATGAAGCAGCGCCTCGTGATCGTCGGAGGTGAAAAAGAACCCCCCTGAAGGATCGGCGAAGTGCCTCAGCGCCGCCTCGAGGAGCTCGCGCGCGAAGGCGAGCTCCTCGAGGCGGAACCGCAACTGCTGCAGCTCGAGCACCCCGTCGGCGAGAAATACATAGTCGTCGAGGTAGGCATTCAGATGCGCGCGCCCGCAGTAGGTGGCCGACAGACGCCCCTCACGCCACAGCACACGGCGTGCAAAGCAAAGCGCCCGCTCGGCCGACTCGCCCAGCCCCGCACAGCTCAGTGCGCGCCCCGCGATCGCCATGCCGCGGATCGCCAGCCCGTTCCAGGCGGTGAGAATCTTCTCGTCGCGCCCCGGGCGCTGCCGCCGCTCTCGCGCCTCGAGGAGCTTGCCGCGCGCGCTCTCGAGCAGCGGCCCGATACGGTCCGGGGGCTGCCGCAGCTGCTGCGCGACCTCCTGCACGGAACGTGCCGCGTGCAGGTGCCAGGCGCCCTCGAAGTTCGGCGCAGCGTCAAGCCCGTAGCGAAGCGCGACTGCGGAGTATTCCTCGCCCGTGAGGAGCGTGGCGACCTCCTCGCGATCCCACACGTAGTATCTGCCCTCGTGTCCGGCGGAGTCCGCGTCCAGGCTCGAGTAATACCCGCCCTCGGCGGACTGCATCTGCCGCTGCAGCCACCCGGCGGTCTCGTCCGCGACGTTCGCGTAGAAAGCGTCTCCGGTTGCCAGATACGCTTCCGCGTAGACCGCGAGCAGCCAGGCGTTGTCGTAGAGCATCTTCTCGAAATGAGGAATCAACCACCGGTCGTCCGTGGAGTAACGGCAAAAGCCGCCGGCAAGCTGATCGTTGAGACCGCCGCCGGCCATCCGGTGCAGGGTGAGGCCGGCCATGTACAGCGCTTTGAGGTCCGGTTGCTCGCCCTCGGCGCTGTCGCGCCAATGACGCAGCAGCCGCTCGAGCGAGCCCGGATGGGGAAACTTCGGCGCGCCGCCGAATCCGCCGTGACGCTCGTCGAAAGCCCGCTCGAGCGCCGTGCGTGCCAGCCGCAGTGGAGCATCGGTCAGCTCGAGGTCGCGCGCGGGCGGCGGCGCGTCGATGGCCGCGAACGCCGCGGCGAGCGCCTCGTTCTGCGCATGCAGCTCCTCACGGTGCTCGCGGTAGTACTGCGCGACCCGCTGCAGCAGGTCACTGAAGGCGGGCAGCCCGTAGCGGGCCTCCGCGGGGAAGTAGGTGCCGCCGAAAAACGGCCGCCTCTCGGGCGTCAGAAACATCGTGAGCGGCCAGCCGCCGGGGCCGTGCGTCAACATCTGCTGGGCGATCTGATAGATGCGGTCGACGTCGGGACGCTCCTCCCGGTCCACCTTGATGTTGATGAACTGCTCGTTCAACACCCGCGCGGTGGCCTCGTCCTCGAAGCTCTCGGCGGCGAGCACGTGGCACCAGTGGCAGGCGGCATACCCGACACTCAGGTGCACCGGCCGGCCTCGCGCACGGGCGAGCTCGAAGGCCTCATCGCCCCAGGGATGCCACTCGACCGGATTGTGGGCGTGCTGGCGCAGGTAGGGGCTCGTCTCCTCAATCAGCCGGTTGGTGTACCGGGGCGTGCCATCGGCATTGAGATGTCGGATTTCCATCGCGTTCCAGTATACTGCCGCCCCCGCGTACCCGCGCGCCGCTTGACCATCCGCCTTGAGCGCCTCCTCCCCTGCCATTCCCGAGCATTCCGAGCAGTTGCTGCGCCTCGAGCGCGGCGAAGAGCGCCGCATCGCCGCCGGGCATCCATGGGTCTTCAGCAACGAGGTCGCGGCTGACACGCCGCTCAAGGCGTTCACCACCGGGCAGCAGGCGCAGGTCCAGTCGCATCGAGGGCAATTTCTTGGCTACGCATACGTCAATCCGCACGCGTTGATCTGCGCGCGGATTCTCAGCAGGGATGCGGCGCGTCCTGTCGACCTCGCGCTCATCGAGCATCGGTTGCGCACGGCGCTCACGCTCCGCGAGCGACTCTGCCGCGAGCCGTATTACCGCCTGGTGTTCGGGGAGTCCGACGGTCTGCCGGGCCTGGTGCTCGACCGCTACGCGGACCTCATCGTCGGACAGATCGCCACGGCCGGCATGGAGAGGATGAAAGAGACGATCGAGCAGGCCGTGCGGGGGCTGCTGTCCCCGGCCGGCCTTTACTGGAAGAACGATTCGGGAGCCCGTCAGCTCGAGCAGCTCCCGCAGCTCGCCCAGACCGCCTTCGGCGAGGTTCCCGAGGAGATCACCGTGCACGAGGCCGGGCTGCGCTTCGCCGCCCCGCTCGCGCACGGGCAGAAGACCGGGTGGTTCTACGACCAGTGCGGCAATCGAGCCCGGCTGGCGCGCTACCTCTGGCCGGGCGCACGCGTCCTGGATGTGTGCAGCTACGTGGGCGCCTGGGCAATCACCGCGCTGCGGGCGGGCGCAGCCAACGCCTGCTGCATCGACTCCTCGCAGACCGCGCTGCGCTATGCCGAGCGCAACGCGCGGGCCAACGGTCTCGGGCTGCAGACTCTGCACGCCGACGCGTTCGAGGCGCTGAAAGGCCTGCACGAGCGCGGAGCGCGCTTCGATGTGGTGGTGCTCGATCCGCCGGCGTTCATCAAGCGCAAGAAAGACATTCCGCGCGGACAGGCCGCCTACCGCAAGCTCAATCAGCTGGCGCTCTCGCTCATCGAGGGCGAGGGACTGCTGGTATCCTGTTCCTGCTCGTATCACCTCGCGCCCGAGGCGCTCACCGAGATCCTTCAGGCCGCGGCCCGCCACAGCGGCCGGGGCGTGCAGATCCTGGAGGCGGGCGGCCAGTCGCCCGACCATCCCATCCATCCCGCCATCCCCGAGACGCGCTACCTGAAGGCGCTCTTTTGCCGCGTAACGCTCGAGCTCGGGTAGACTTGCCCTCCCATGATGATCCGATACCCCAAGATCAATCCCATCGCCTTCCGCATCGGCCCGCTCAAGGTGCACTGGTACGGCATCATGTACCTGATCGGGTTCGCCTCCGGCTGGGGACTGGGGCGCTATCGTGCTTCGCGGCCGGGCTCGACCTGGAAGCCGGTGGATGTCGATGACGTCATCTTCTTTGGCATGCTGGGCGGGCTGCTCGGCGGCCGCATCGGCTACGTTCTGATCTACGGCATGACGTTCTGGACCCGGCAGAATCCTTGGTACCCGATCGAGGTCTGGGACGGGGGCATGTCCATTCATGGCGGCTTCATCGGCGGCATCCTCGCGCTCGCGATATTTGCCTGGCGCCGCGGCCGCAGCCTGGCGGACGTGCTCGACTTCATCGCGCCGCTCATTGCCCCGGGGCTGTTCTTCGGCCGCATGGGCAACTTCATCAACGGGGAGCTCTGGGGCAAGCCCACCACGCTGCCCTGGGGCTTCCTGTACCACGGGGTGGTGCGCCAGCCCTCGCAGCTCTACGAAGGCTTCCTCGAGGGCATCGTGACCTTCGTCGTGGTGTGGTGGTTCACTTCGCGGCCCCGCTCGCGGCTCGCTCCCACGGGGCTGTTCGTGTTCCTCTACGGCACGTTCCGGTTTTTGATGGAATTCATCCGCTTGCCGGACCCGCAGCTCGGCTATCTCGCCTGGGGCTGGCTCACCATGGGCCAGGTGCTGTCCTTCCCCATGATCCTGATCGGCATCGGATTGCTCGTGTACGCGCACAAGACTCGCCTGCGATCGGGTAATTTCGCACCCGCGCAGTAAAGCCCCGGGATCAGGTCCGATGAGACCCTACCTCGACCTGATGCGGCGCATTCTGGAAGGCGGAACGCCCAAAGGCGATCGCACCGGCACCGGCACCCTGTCGAGATTCGGCGAGCAGCTGCGCTTTGACCTGGCACAGGGCTTCCCCCTCGTGACCACCAAGCGCATCCACCTGCGCTCGGTGGTCTATGAGCTGCTGTGGTTCCTCCGCGGCGAGACCAACGTCGCCTGGCTGCGCGAGCACGGCGTGGGCATCTGGGACGAGTGGGCCGATGCCCGGGGCGAGCTCGGCCCGGTCTACGGCAGACAATGGCGCGCCTGGCCCGCCCCGGACGGGCGGCTCATCGATCAGATCGGCGCCGCGCTCGATCTGATCCGCCGCGATCCGGACTCCCGTCGCATCGTGGTGAGCGCGTGGAACGTCGGGGAGCTCGAGCACATGCGTCTCATGCCCTGTCACGCGCTCTTCCAGTTCCACGTGGCCGGCGGCCGGCTCTCCTGCCAGCTCTATCAGCGCAGCGCCGATGTATTTCTCGGGGTGCCCTTCAACATCGCCAGCTACGCGCTGCTCACGCACATGTTCGCCCAGCAGTGCGACCTCGAGCCCGGGGAGTTCATCTGGACGGGCGGGGACTGTCATCTGTATCTCAATCACCTCGATCAGGCGCGGCTGCAGCTCTCGCGTGAGCCGTTTCCCCCGCCGAGGCTCACCATCCGCAGGCGTCCGCCCACCCTCTTCGACTATGCGTTCGAGGATTTCGAGTTCGTGAACTACCGGCATCATCCGCCCATCAGCGCACCGGTGGCCGTCTGAAAGCGCCCATGAAAAAAGTCGGCTCAGCAAGAGGCTCACCGTGGTTCGAAGTGCGCAGATCGCCGGTTCACGGCCTCGGCGCATTCGCCCTGCGGCGCATCCGCAAGGGCACGCGCGTCATCGAGTATCTCGGGGAGCGGGTCACGCACCAGGAGGCCGACCGCCGCTACCAAGACAAGGACGAAAGCGATAGCCATACCTTTCTCTTCATCGTCGACTCCAGAACGGTGCTCGACGGCGGGGTCGACGGCAACGACTCTCGATTCATCAATCATTCCTGCGACCCCAACTGCGAATCGGTGATCGAAGCCAAACGGGTGTTCATCAAGGCCGTGCGCACCATCCGGCCGGGCGAGGAGCTGAGCTACGACTACCAGCTCGGCCGCCACGCGGACGATCCGGCCGACGTCGATGAGATTTATGCCTGCCGCTGCGGTCATGACAATTGCCGCGGCACCATGCTCTGGCCGCCGAAGAAGCCCGCGGCGCGCGCGCCGAGTCGCGGACACGCCCGCAAACGGCCGCGCAAGCCGCGCGCCGGTGATCGTGTGCGCGCCGGGACCAAGCGCGGCTTTGCGCCGCCGGCGACGCGTGCCGCAGCGGCGGCGGTCGGAAAACGCTCGCAGCGCCGCGCGCGCGGCAAGCCTCGCCGGCGCTGACTCCATGGGCGCGACGAGCGATGGGACGGGCCGCCGCTGCACTGCGGCGGTCATCGTCGGCGGCGACGGCAGGGTCTTTAGCGAAACCTCCGTGCGCGCCTGCGGCGCCGCGGCACCGGGCGGCCGAGTGCTTTCGCATGCCCTGCCTTGGCGTGGTGACGCTCGACACCGTGGTCGAGATCTCCTATGAGGCGCCGGTTGCACTGCCGTGCCCGGTCCGCTCCATGCCGTAGGATCGGCCGTCCGCGATGAGCATCCTGCGCCAGCCGCTGGTCTCGCTCATCGTGGCCATGGCCGAAAACGGCTGTATCGGCCGCGACAACCGCCTGCCCTGGCGGCTGACGCAGGACCTGCGGCGCTTCAAGGCCGTGACGCTCGGCAAGCCGGTGTTGATGGGCCGCAGAACCTTCGAATCGATCGGCAAGCCGCTGCCCGGCCGGCGCAACCTCGTGTTGACACGAGAGCGCGGCTGGCGCGCCGAGGGCGTGCTGGCGGTGCACTCGCTGGGGCAGGCGCTCGGGTGCGCCCGGGACGCCGAGGAGCTGGTCGGCATCGGCGGAGCGGAGGTCTACCGGCTGCTGATGCCGTTCGCGCGCCGCATCTACCTGACGCTGGTGCATGCCGACATCGAGGGCGACACCTTCTTCCCCGCTCTGGATCCCACCCAATGGGCGGACGTCGAGTGTCACCGGCAGCCGGCGGACGAGCACACCCCCTACGCGCTCACTTTCATGACCCTGGAGCGCAAGAGCGCTCCGCAGGCTCCCGGGGCGTACTGACGGCGCGGCGCAGGGTGACGCTAGCCGATGGCCCTCGCCACCGCCTCGGCGAAATGCGGAATGTTCTCGTGCCTCAGCCCGGCGATGTTGATGCGGCTGTCGTCGGTCATGTACACGTGATGCGAGTCGCGCAGCCTGCGGACCACGTCCTGGTCGATCCCGAGGTATGAGAACATGCCCTTCTGACGGACGATGTGGCTGAAATCCCTGCGCGGGCAGGCCGCTGCCAGCGCCCGCGCCGCCTCGGCGCGCAATTCGAGGATCCGCCCGCGCATGGCCGAGAGCTCCCGCTCCCACAGGTCGCGCAGCCCGCTGCCGAGCACCCGCGCAACGATCGCAGCGCCGTGGTCCGGGGGCATGGAGTAAAGACCCCTGGCGATGCGCACCAGCTGGCTGAGCGCGGCATCGGCCGCCGTCTGCGTCTGGCTGAGCGAGATCAAGGCGCCGACCCGCTCGCGATACAGACCGAAGTTCTTCGAGCAGGACACCGCGACCAGCGCCTCGGGCAGCTGCGCGCACAACAGCCGCGGGGCGAAGGCGTCCTCGTCCAATCCTGCCCCGAGGCCCTGGTAGGCGATATCGATGAAGGGAAGCAGCGCGCGGCGCTGGATCAGCGACAGGACCTCCCGCCACTGACCCTCGGCAAGGTCCGCTCCGGTGGGGTTGTGACAGGAGGCATGCAGTAGCACCACGGAGCGCGCGGGCAGCGTATCCAGCGCGCCCATCATCGCATCGAAGGCCACCGCGCCCGTGGCGGCATCGAAATAAGGATAGCGCTTGAGCGCAAGTCCGCACCCCGAGAGCAGCGGCACGTGATTTGCCCACGTAGGGGTGCTGACGTACACCACCGCCTCGGGCGCAGCGACGCGGATCAGCTCCGCGCCCAGGCGCAATGCGCCACAGCCACCGGGAGCCTGAACGACACGCACACGCCCCCCCGATAGCGCCGAGTGTCCTTCGCCGAGGACCAGGCGTCCTATGGCCTCGTTGAACCCCGCGTTGCCTGCAGGCGCCACGTAGGTCTTGGTCGTCTGGCGCTCCAGCACCTCCCGCTCCGCTTCCCGCACGGCCTGCATGACCGGGGTCTCGCCCCCTTCGTCCCGGTAAACCCCGACCCCCAGATCGACCTTGCGAGGATCGGTATCGGCACGGAAAGCGGCCATGAGACCCAGGATGGGGTCCGGCGCCAGACGATCGAGATGCTCGAGCACAGGGTTCTCCTTGCCGCAAGCCGCGCGCGGCACGAAGCGGATTTTACACGGCGGGGATCACATTTCAGGCGCTCTGCGCTTCAAGGTGAGCCGCCGGCCGCCGATACTGAGTCCAGTACCGCACGAGTGGACGTGCCCCCGCGCGGCACCCGCCCAGGCACGCGGCCGTGCCCGCCGACGGCGGCGAAGGGAGGGCGAAAGTCGCGCCTTTTGCGCCCCGCCGGCGCGGGACGTGACAGGGTTCGTCGCACCGGGACGAGCGGGTGCGCAGGATCGCGCCCCGGACCTGAGCGCGGAGCATGGACAGCCAGGCGATTGGCCGCGCCGCGCTTGTTAAATCTAGGGGCATTGGCAGCACGTGATCCAGATCATCGGTAGTGTCGTCGTCCTGGCCTGCGTGGCCCTGGGCTTCGTGATCGAGGGCGGGAAGCTGCTCGCCCTGTGGCACCCGGCGGAGTTCATCATCATCGTGGGCGCCGCGCTGGGCGCGTTCGTCACCAGCAATCCGATCAAGGTCCTCAAGGCCACGGTCGCGGACCTCGTAGCGCTCGTGAAACACGAGCGCTACGAGCACGACGATTACGTGTCGCTCCTGAAGCTGCTCTACGACATCCTGGTGAAGATCCGCAAAGAAGGCCTGATGGCCATCGAGTCGGACATCGACTCGCCGAACGGTGGTCAGCTGTTCAAGAAATACCCGCAGATCGCCGAGGACCCGCATCTGCGCCAGTTCATCACCGATAGCCTGCGCCTCATGGTCACGGGCAACCTCGATCCGCACGAGTTCGAGAGCCTGCTCGATGAGGAGCTCGAGACCTTCCACCAGGAAATCCATGAGCCCTCGCACGCCGTGCAGCGCCTGGCGGATTCCCTACCGGGCTTCGGCATCGTGGCCGCGGTGCTCGGCATCGTCAACACCATGGCTTCGATTCAAGGCGCCGACACCTCGGTCATCGGCGCCCGGGTCGCCGGCGCTCTGGTCGGTACGTTCCTCGGCATCCTGGTCTCGTACGGCTTCGCCGGCCCCCTCGCCGCCGCCATGGCTCACGCCGCCAACGACGAAGCCAAAGCTTTCGGGCTGGTGAAGATGGCCCTGGTGGCGAACGTGCGCGGCTACGTGCCGGCGATGGCCATCGAGTTCTCGCGCAAGCTCCTCTTCAGTGATGTCCGCCCGAGCTTCGAGGACCTCGAGGCACAATTGAAGGGCAAGAGCAAGCCGAGCGCGGCAAGGACGAGCGCCGCAGCGAGCGCCGCACCGCCGGCAGACACCGCCAAGGCGAGCCCCTGATGGCCGCGAAATCCGAGGGCAGACCCGTCTTCGTCGTCAAGCGCAGGAAGCGCGGCGGCGGCGAGCACCACGGCGGCGTGTGGAAGATCGCCTACGCCGACTTCGTCACCGCCATGATGGCCTTCTTCCTGGTCATGTGGATCGTCACCGCCGTCAACAAGCAGGAGCGGGCGGCGATCTTCAACTACTTCAAGAACCCCAGCTTGCAGCCCGGCCACAGTGTCCGCGCCGCCGAAGGACCCATGGGCCCCGGCGGGGCGAGCACCAGCCCGATCAATCTCGGCGGCGGCCTGGATGCCGTCCAATCGCGGGCCAATCAGGTCATCGACCTCGAATCGCCCGCCCCGGCACGCTCTGCAGTCCCGACCGGCGAGGAGCGTCACCCGGACACCTCCTCCCGCGCAAGGCAGCCGAGCCTGAACAGCGCCCGAAAACAGGTGACCAGCGCCGACCATCGCCGGCTCGAGTCCCTGATGGCCCAGCTGCGCAAGGCGGAGAACCGCAGCCAAGCGCTGAAGCCGTTCAAGAACCAGCTGCTGCTCGACATCACCCCGCGCGGCGTGCGCATCCAGATCGTGGACGCCAAGAACCGCCCCATGTTCGATCTGGGCAGCGCCAAGCTGCGCAGCTACACCCGAAGAATCCTGCAGACCCTGGCGCCCTACCTGAATTCCGTACCCAATCAGATCAGCATCATCGGCCATACCGACGCGCACAACTACCCGCGCCACGCCCGCTACACCAACTGGGAGCTGTCCGCCGACCGCGCCAACGCGGCACGCCGCGCGCTGGTCGAAGGCGGCCTCGATCCGGGCAAAGTCGCCCGGGTGGTGGGCCTCGCCTCGACCGTGCTGTTCGACAGGGCCAACCCCTACTCTCCGGTCAATCGCCGCATCAGCATCATCGTCATGACGCGCAAGGAGGCCGAGGACGCGTTGCGCGCCGACATGGGCTCGGACACACCGCCTTCGCAAGGCCCGGCCGCCGCCGCGCCCGTGCACTGAGCGCTTTTTTTCACCCTCCGCTCACAGCCGGCGGCGTAACTTTCCCTGCGCCCCCACCCGGGCTGTGCACCATCGTGGTCCGCGCTGCGCACCGGCGCGGTGCGCCCCGGCGCCGTGGGCCGCTCCAAAGCACTGTATTTACCAGCCGCTTCCCCTGCAAACCCGTGTTGGCATGGCGGATGCTTGGGCACTGAGGCACAAACAGTCACGAGAAAGGTTCGGCATGCACAAGATCCTGTCGCAGACCCTTCCCCTGTTGGCGGCATCCGCCCTGGCCGCGGCGCCCGGACGGGCGCGGGCGAGCGGCTCGCCGGCCGAGACGCTCGCGCGGATGCTCGCCGCCTCGGGGATCACCGAGTCCGGCTACATCGCCGCCTCGTACTACCATTCCTCCGGCGGCAACACCTATCACGAGTTCGACACCGGGCACGATTCGTTCCAATTGGACCAGGCCGGCCTCACCCTCGCCTACCAGCCCGCCCGGGGCTTCGGCGCCCTGGTGGACATGATCGCCGGAGACGACGCCAAGATCGTCAATGCCGCGGAAAGCGCCTCCAGCTCGAGCAACAACATGTTCGACGTTCTGCAGGCCTTCGTGCAGTACGTGAACGGCAACCTGACGGTCCAGGCGGGCAAATTCACCACGCTCGCGGGGGCGGAAGTCATCGCTCCGACCGGCAACCTGAACTTTTCGCGCTCCCTGCTGTTCTTCGCAGAGCCCATGACGCATACCGGCCTGCGCGTCACCTATGCGCTCGACCCTGCGCTGAGCCTGATCGTGGGCGTGAACAATGGCTGGAATTACACCAACGTCAACGCGGGCTCGAAGACCGGGGAGTTCGGCGTCGACCTGACCCCGGACAAGTCCCTCTCGATCACCGCCCAGGCCTATATCGGCAACGACCCCGTGGACCTCGCCAGGCGGACGTTCTTCGATACCGTATGGACCTACGAGGCGACCTCGGCGCTGTCGTTCGTCGCGAGCTATGACTGGGGCAGACAGGACCCGAGCGGTGTGACGCGCGGCGGGGAATGGGACGGGGTGGCCGGCTACGTGAACTACTGGTTCAACAAGCGGTGGCGCCTGTCGCTGCGCGGCGAGGAGCTCGATGACCGGAACGGCTTCATTCTCGGCACGGGCGTCGCGCAGAAGGTCGAGGAAGGCACCGTGACCCTGGGGTACGATCCGGTGCCGTGCTTCGAGCTGCGCATGGAGGGCCGGTACGACACCTCGAATCGCCCCACCTTCACGTACACCCGCGTCAGCGCGGCCACCGGCAAACCGGTGACGACCTTCAGCACCCATCAGAGCGAGTTTGCCCTGCAGGGGGTGTACAAGTTCTAGCCGGACATATTCCGCGCCCCATGAACAGCCGGAACGTGCTATCGTGAACAGGTATCTCGCCACCGGCCGCAGGCCACCCCGCACTCCGATGCCAGCTTCCGCCACGCGCACATCGCCCGTTGAGGTTCAGGCGCCGCTGCTCTGGACCAATATCGTATTGTTTTCCTTGACCTTCCTCGCGGCCGCGGTGGTCGTGCCCTGGTATGGCCTGACGCATGGCTTTTCCCTGGGCGCCTGGGTGATGTTCGGCGCTTTCTGGGCGGCAAATGAGCTGGCGGTCACCGCCGGCTACCACCGGCTTTGGGCGCACCGGGCCTACGAGGCCCATTGGAGCCTGCGGATCCTGTTCATGGTGTTCGGCACCATGGCGCTGCAGAACAGCGCCTGGGTGTGGTGCAGCGGCCACCGCAGGCATCATCTGTACGTCGATGACGTGGACCGCGACCCCTACGCCGCCCCGCGCGGTTTCTGGTTCTCGCACATCGGCTGGATGATCCGGGAATACCCGAGCGGCCGCGAGGACTTCACCAACATCCCCGATCTGCGCCGCGACCCGATCCTCGCCTTCCAGCATCGCCATTACGTGCCTCTGGCGCTCGCCACCAATATCGGCCTGCCGCTCGCCGTCGGCGCGCTGATGGGACACGTGTGGGGCGTGTTCCTGCTCGCCGGCGTGCTGCGGCTGGTGTTCAGCCACCACTTCACCTTCTTCATCAATTCGCTCGCTCACATGTGGGGCAGCCGCCCCTATACCGAGGACAACACCGCCCGCGACAACCCGGTGCTCGCGGTGCTGACCTTCGGCGAGGGTTATCACAACTTTCACCACATCTTCGCGCACGACTACCGCAACGGCGTGCGCTGGTGGCAGTGGGATCCGACCAAGTGGCTGATCGCCAGCCTGCAGGTCGTCGGCCTCACGCGCAAGCTCAGGCGCACACCGGTCTTCCAGATCCAGCGGGCGCTGCTCGCGATGCAATTCAAGCGTGCCCAGAGCACCCTCGAGCGCGTCCCGGACACGCTCGCCTCCTCGCGCATCAGCGAGGCGCGCCAGCTCATCGCGCGCGAGTACGAGAGCTTCCTCGCCGCCGTTGCCGACTGGGCCAAGATCAAAGAGCAGTGGCTCACGGAGAAGAAGCGGGCCGTCGTCGAGCACTGGGAGCACGCCAGCTTGCAGCGTCGGCTGAAGGAGATCGAGCGGCGTCTGCGGCTGCAGCGTCGGCGCCTGCGGGTGCTGCAAGCTCAGCTCGCCTGAGCGGGCGCTGCTCACACCGGGAAGGGCCCATGGGACGCATCTTCGAAGTCCGCAAGCACACCATGTTTGCGCGCTGGAACCGCATGGCGAAGCAATTCGCCCGCGTCGCCAAGGACATCACCATGGCGGTGAAGGCAGGCGGTCCGGATCCGGCCGGCAACCCCGCCCTGCGGCGCGTGATTCAAAATGCCCGCGCGATCAACATGCCCAAGGACAAGGTCGAGGCGGCGATCAAGCGCGCTTGCGGCCGCGACGCGACCAGCTACCAGGAAGTGCACTACGAGGCCTACGCGCCGCACGGCGTTGCGCTGCTGGTGGAGGCGGCGACCGACAACCCCACGCGCACCGTGGCCGCCGTACGCAACATCGTCACCAAGGGCGGCGGCAATCTGGCGACCTCGGGCAGCGTCGGGTTCCTGTTCAAGCACATGGGCGTGTTCCGCCTGGACCCGGCCGGCATCGACCAGGACGACCTCGAGCTGTACCTGATCGATCATGGCCTGGAGGAAATGGGGGAAAGCACCGGGGAGAAAGGCGAGCCGCAGCTGCTCATCCGCTGCGCCTTCGCCGATTTCGGCAGGCTCCAGGAGGCACTCGAGGCGCGTGGTCTCACCCCGGTGTCGGCCGAGCACGAGTACCTCTGCACCGTCCCGGCCGAGCTGCCCGAGGATCAGGCGCAGGAAGTGCTCACGCTCATCGACAAGCTGGAGCAGGACGATGACGTGCAAAGGGTCTTCCACACGCTCGCTTGAGGGCCTGAACCGCTCCCGGACGCCGCCTCGCTCATCCTGAGCCCTCGCCCCTTGGGGGCCGCTTTCTCGACCTGGCCGGCCTGGCCGCTCACGGAGGCCCGCCGCGGCGCTAATCCGGCATCGGCGTCATGCGATCGGCGAGCGCCTCCTCAAAGCCGAAATTGCGCAAGTCCCGCACGCGCTGCGGATAGAGAATCCCATCGAGGTGATCGACCTCGTGCTGCACCACCCGCGCATGAAAGCCGGCCACCGTACGGTCGATGGGCCGGCCCTGCTCGTCGAATCCCCGGTAGCGCAGCCGCTTCAATCGCGGCACCAGGCCCCGCAGGCCCGGCACCGACAGACAGCCCTCCCAGCCCTCCTCCTGGCTCTGCCCGAGCGGTGTCAGCTGCGGGTTCACCAGCACCGTGTAGGGCACAGGCGAGACATGCGGGTAGCGCGGGTTGGCGTTCACCTCGAACACCACCACCCGCAGGCTCACACCGATCTGCGGCGCAGCCAGACCGGCGCCGTTGAGGGCGCGCATGGTGTCGTTCATGTCCGCCACCAGGGACGCGAGCTCGGCGTCGAACCGCAGCACCGGAGCGGCCACCGCGGCCAGCAGCGGCTCGCCCATTTTCAGCACCCGTCGAACACTCATGGAAGTAAAGTACAATACTTCACCGCCCAGCGGAGAGCCGCCCGATGTGGAAGACGACGGATCCCGAAGAATCCTTCCGGAACAAAGTCATATGGTGGTCGGCCATCATCGTGGGGGCCGCGGTCATCGGCGTCGGCGCATACTTCCGGCTCCGTTCCCCGCCCCCTGCACCGGCACAGCCGGCGCCCTCTCCCGCCGCGCAGCAGCAGTCAGCCCCGCTCACGCGCGCAGCGCCGCCGGCACCGGTGATTCAGCATCCGGTTCCGGCCCAGAGCGGCCCGACGGCTTCGGTCCAGCTGCCCACGCTGGATCACAGCGACCCGACCGTCCTCGATGCGCTGACCCGGCTCGCCGGCCGGCCGGCGGTCGCCCGCTTTCTCGTGCCGAAGACCATCATCCGGCACATCGTGGTGACCGTCGACAACCTGCCGCGCGCCAAGGTGGCCGCCAACCTGCGCCCCGTGCGGCCGACGCCCGGCCAGACGGTCGTCATCCGGCAAGGCAGGACCACGCTGCTCGGCTCGGGCAATTACGCGCGCTACACGCCCTTCGTGAAGGTCATCGGCGCGATGGACATGAAGTCTCTGGCGGCGCTTTACTTCCGGCTCTACCCGCTATTCCAGCGGGCGTATCAGAGCCTCGGGTATCCGCACGGGTATTTCAACGACCGCCTGGTCGAGGCCATTGACAGCATGCTCGCCACCCCGCAGGTGCAGCAGCCGATCGAGCTGGTGCAAGGCAAGGTATTCTGGCAGTTCGCCGATCCGAAGCTCGAGGCGCTGCCCGCCGGACAGAAACTGCTGCTGCGCATGGGTCCGCACAACGCCGCCGTCATCGAGGCGAAACTGCGGCAGCTGCGCCAGCTCATCACCAGTCCGCCGGGAAGCTCTCCCTGAGGCGGGGCTTCGCCGGGCTCAATCGCCCCGGGCGAGCTTGCGGCGCAGACCCTCGATCAGCTCCCGGCTTGCCAGGGGATCGAGCCGCGGCGCGCTCTGCCAGTCGTAGGCCCAGGGATGCAGGGTGCGCAACGCCTCAGGCTCGTCGGCGTATCGCGGGATGACATGCGCATGCAGGGCAGGCTCGAGGTTGCCGAGGATGGCATAGTTCACGCGCGCCGCACCGGTGACCTCGAGTACCGCGTCGCCGAGCCGCGCGAGATCCAGTAGAAAGGCGGCCCGCTGAGCCGGACCGAGCGCATTGAGATCGGGCACGACCGGATCAGCCAACAGGAGCGCGTAGCCGCGCAGGAATTGCCGCTCTCCGAGCACGGCCCAACCGCTCGCCATGCGCGCCACGACACTCGGGTCGCGCCCTTCCCGGGCCGCCGCGACCTGCCGGTCGATGGCGGTCAGCATGCCACCCCCAGCGCCCGCAGCGCGCCCACGGTCGAGGCGTAGCCGCTGTGCTCGATGCCCTGCCAGCCGCGCCGGCGCGCGGCGAGGATGTTCTCGCCGCGGTCGTCGATGAAGACCGTCTCGGCAGGCTCGAGTGCGAACCTGCGCTCCGCCTCGGCGTAAATCCCCTCATCGGGCTTCATGACACCGGCCACGAAAGAGGGCAGCGCCCCGTGCCCGATGCGATGTAACCCATATTCGCGCGCAAGATGCGTCCAGTGCAGATCGCCGATGTTGGACAGCAGGTATACCCGGTACCGCTCGCTCAGGCGATGCGCGAGCTCCACCATGGCGGGCTGATACTCGAACATGTCCACCCAGCTCGCATGCGCCTGCGCGAGATCCATCGGCCGGCGCGCGAGGGAGGCGAAGCGCTCGAGCAACCCTCGGCCGGGTAGCCGCCCGCACTCGTGGTCCCACAGGGCGACGCGGCTGAGCACCGAGTGCAGATCGGGCGTCTCGACCTCGTGCGCGCGCAGAAACTCCAGAAAGGGCCCGTGGTTCAGATGCACGAACACCCAGCCTATGTCGAACACCACGTTGCGGACCAAATCGCAGGCTCCGTTCAGAGCGGAAACGGCATCACCGCTCCGGTGTCGCCAGGGGTCAGGTTCACCGCGACCACCGTCGACTTGGGAAAGAAATTGAACTCCGATGCGCTGGCCCAGGTGTAGGCGCCCATGGCGCGCCCCACGATCAGGTCGCCGGTCTCGAGCTTCGGCAGCAGCAGATTCTCGGCGATCACGTCGATGCTGTCGCAGGTCGGTCCCGCCAGCACTGACGGCAACCGTTCGCCCCCGTCCTTCAACGGCTCGACCGGATAACGGGCGTGATCGTAGAGCTGGCCGCTGTAGGAACCGTACAGGCCGTCATCCAGGTAGTACCACCAGTGTCCTTCGCGGCGCGACCGTCCCATGACGGAGGCCACTGCGATGGCCGCCGGGCCGACGATGAACCGGCCGGGCTCGGCGATCACCCGCACCCGCTTCGGAAGACGGTCGAGCGCCTCGCGCAGCGGCTCACAAAACCAGCCGATGTCCTGCACCGGCTGAGCGTAGTCGATCGGAAAGCCCCCGCCGATGTCCAGCGTGTCGAGAACCCCGAGCTTCGCTCGCCTGCCGGCGGCCATGAGCCGCGCACAGGCATGAATCGCCTCGACGTGCTTGGCCGAGTCCGCCGCCTGCGACCCCACGTGAAACGACAGTCCCCGCACCGTGACGCCGAGCTCGGCGGCGAGCCGCGCGAGCGAGAGGACATCCTCCGGATCACAGCCGAACTTGCGCGACAGATCGCACACGGCGCCGGGACTGCGGAACGACACCCTGATCAGCAGCTCGGCCCTGCCGGCGAGCCGCTCGAATTTGCGCACCTCGTCCGCGTTGTCCACCACGAAGGTGCGTACGCCAAATTCCAGTGCATTGCGGATGTCGGGCGGCCGTTTGATGGGATGCGTGTGAATGCAACGATCGGGATCGACGCCGAGGCGGCGCACGAGCTGGACCTCCCCGCTCGTAGCCAGATCGAGAGAGCCGCCTTCCTGCAGCACCGTGCGCACCACCGCGGTGTGCGGCATCGGCTTCAACGCGTAGTGCAGACTCACTCTCGGCAGTGCCGCCCGCAGCTTCCGGAACTGCACGCGCACCCGCTCGCAGTCGAGAATGAGCAGCGGCGAGCCGAACTTGCGCACCAGCCGCCGGATCTCCGCGGGCTGAAAGGGATCGACAAACCGGGTCCGGCGTGCGTGGGGAGGCTCGGACCTTGCGCCTCGCGCCTTGGGCCGGCCGCCGCCGTCCGCTGAAGAGGCCGGCGGCGTCTTTGGCAGCGCGGCCTTGCGCGCCGCGCCGCAGGTCCGAGGCGCGGGGATCGGGCCGGGCAAAGTCGTTTCAGGTGAATTTGTCATGTCGCATCCGCCTCCGCGGCGTCCTCGCGGCCGGCGCCGGCGGCCGCCCGCCGCAAACGGTCGGCGATCGCGGCCCAAGCCGGCGCGTCCGGCACGTCCTGCACGAGGATCCGCCGGCACCCGGACTTATCCAAGGTGCGCAGGTTGTCATAAAGATCATGCCCGTACTGCCGCGCGCGCCGGCCGGCATCGATCCAGGTCACCGAAGGATGAGCCGCGAGCGGCGCGCGCCGAGCCAGTACCGCAACGCGGCGACCGCCTGCCGACAGCGCCTCGGCCCGCGACTCGATCTGGCCCGCCGGTACGATGATCAATGGCGTGGCGGGCGCATAATGCGCCGATGTGCTGCCGGGAACGCGCGGCGAGGTCTCATCCGCCCCAACCTGCAGCTGCGCGACGATCCGGCGGATCTGCGCCGCCGGGATCGCGCCGGGGCGCAGCAGGCGCGCGCGCCCGCCCTGGAAGGCGACAATGGTGGACTCGAGTCCGATCTGGCACTCCCCGCCATCGAGGACCACGCTCACCGCCGCCCCGAGCTCCTCGCGCACATGCTCCGCCCGGGTCGGCGAGAGCCTGCCATAGCGGTTGGCAGACGGGGCGGCGATGCCGCCCTGGAAGGCCGCGAGCAACTGTTGCGCCATCGGATGGGAGGGCACCCGCAGCGCAACGCTGTCCTGTCCGCCGGTTACGGCCTCACTGACATTCCCGGCGCGCGGCAGGACCAGGGTAAGAGGTCCCGGCCAGAAGCGCTGCGCGAGCCGCAATGCCCCCTGCGGCACCTCACGGGCCCAGTCGCGCAACTGCGCGATGCCGCAGAGGTGCACGATCACCGGGTGGTGAGCGGGGCGACCTTTGACCGCGAATATCCTGCGCACTGCGGCCGGGTTGCCCGCATCGGCACCCAGACCGTAGACGGTCTCGGTCGGAAAGGCGACCAGCTCCCCGGCACGCAGGCTCCGCAGCGCCGCTTCGAGCTGCGCCTCAGTGGCCCTGAGGACTCGCGCCATGGATCATCAATTGAGCGGGCGGCGTGCCCAGCCATGGCCGGTGCTCACCAGCTCATATGCCGGCCAATAGTGCTTGTCGAGTTTCAGCGTGATCACCTGCGGCGCGTTGTTCCAGGTGATGGCCGTGAGGCGCACCGAGGAATGATCGGGCCGGCCAACCACCTCGTGGATGAACGCATCCAGGTCCGGTGTCGGAGTACCGTTCACCGCCACGATGCGCAGCCCCGGATACAACCCATAGCGCGCCGCCGGCGAGCCGTAATCGAAATAATCGACGTACACGCCGATCGGCGCAACCCCTCTTTGCGCCAGCATCGAATGGAACGGCTTCTGCAGCGTCGCGCCGGCCCATTCCACGACCCGGTGCAGCGCGGTGCCCGACAGCACTACGGTGGGCACCGTGAGGGTCAGCGTTTGGTGGCCACGCCATACCGTCACCTTGACCGCCGACCGGTCGGCGGTTGCGCGCTCGACCTGGCGGAACGTCCTCACCACCCGCCCGTCGATGGCGAGCAGCAGATCGCCCGGATCGAGCAGCCGCTGGGCGGGCGAGCCGCCGGTCGTCCGCGCAATCGTGAGAACCTCGCGCCGGGTGTCCCCGCCGGTGGCAAGCCTGTGCGCCCACGCGGCCGGCAGGCCGATCAGCCGGGCGCTGGCGAGCGGCGTCAGGGACAGCTCGACGTCGAGGGAGTGCAGCGGCTGGCCGCTGCGGATCCGTTGCAGCATATCCTGCACCGGGCCGATCGGCACCCCCTCCAGTTCCTGGCCCTCGCCATTGGCCGTGTCGTAGGCGAAGCTAGACCACAAGCCGATGACCTCGCCGCGCCCGTCGGTGAGCACACCGTCGAAATCGTCCGGCGGATTGACCAGCTGGATGCTCATGATGTTGGTGTCACGGAAGCGCATGGTGCGCGACAGCGGCAGCTCCAGCGGCTCGATGCTGGCCACGGCGGTGTGGCGGAAATGCAGATCGCTGCGTGCGCCGAGACCGATCACGTCGATCGGCTCGCCGGCCGAGAGCCGCGCGGATTTCAGCCGGGCCGAGCGTACCGGCGTCGAGCCGAGCAGCCGCGGGTTGTAGGCGACCACCGCCAGGTTGTGGATCGGGCTGACGTACACCACCCGCCCGGGCACCTGCACGGTGCCTGCGAACGTCACGGTGACGTCTCCGAGCGAGACAGGGACCGTGTTGCGATCGACCACCACCAGGCCGCGCCTGGCGTCCACCACCACGCCCGTGCCGTGATAGTAATGCTCGGTCACGCCCGAGACCGAATACGGCATGCTGAAGGTCACCATCGCCAGCGAGGGCGCGAGCCGGGACATGAGCGGATTGCGGTATTTGGGGAATCGCGTCGAGATGATCGGTTGCGGCCGCGGCGGCGGGCCCGGCGAGAGCGGCGTACACGGCCAGATGCCGGTCTTGTCGTTGCGCACGCAGTAGTCCGCGGGGAACCACCGGCGGCTCATGCGGAAATAGCTGAGCTCGCTGCTGTTGGGGTCGGCGGCGATCGTGAAACGCACGGTGGCGTACTGGCCGTCGGCGAGCCTCGCCAGCGCGTGCCTGAAATCCCGCAGGTTGTCGATCGGCCAGGAGTCGATGGCGTGGATCACCGCGCCCCGCGGGACACCGGCGGCGCCGAACACGTAGCCGGGGTTCGCGACCCACACGCCGCGTGGAGGCACGTTCAGCTGCAGGGCCATCTCGTAGGACAGGGTATTGACCACCGCATCGCCGAACTGGACGTAGGCGCTCGGAGTAATGGCGTAGAGGTTGCCCACCGGCAGCGTCACCGACACCGGCCGGCCGCCACGTTCCAGCTGCAAGTGGATCTGTCGCCCGACGGAGCGGTCCAGAATCCGCTCCAGCGGACCAAACGTCGTCACGATGTGCCCGTTGATGCGCACCAGGATGTCGCCCGGCTGAAGCACCCGGGCGCTCGGCGAGCCCGCCAGGACGGTCCTCACCACGAGCATGCCGGTGCGCTGCGGATACGCCTTGCGCACGGCGGTCTGCATCGGCAGCGGCAGCCCCAGCCGCTCGAGCTCGTTGAAAGGGGTGTAGTCAAACACCGTGTACAGCGTGCCGCGGGGGACCGGCTTGCCCGCCTCGATCAGCCTCAGCGCGCGTTTCACCAGCCCGAGCGGCAGGTAGAAGCTCGAGGCGGCATCGGTGGCGCCGCCGGCGTTGAGCGCCACGACCTCGCCTTTGATGTCGATCACCGGCGAGCCCGAAGAGCCGCCGGAAGTCCCCGAGGCCGCCTGCAGATAGAAGGTGTTGAAATCGTTGTATTTGCCGAACCCATAATACGGCGCGCGGCGGTGCAGCCGGGCGAGCGTGCCGGCGAGGATCGAGAGCTGCTCGCCGGCATTGTTGCCGACCACCCGGATCTCCCGGCCGACCTTCGCTCCGCGGGGATCCAGAGGCAGCGCCCTGGGGTGGATGTAACGCAGCTTCTTCGGGTTGAAACGGTAGAAGCCGAAGTCGTGCACCGGGTCGTAGTAGATCGGATGCAGCCTCACCACCTCGCGGTCGAGGAAGGTTGCCGTGGCCGTCACCGGGCCCGGCGTCACGACGTGGCGGTTCGTCAGGATGATGCCGCGTTTGGCGTCGACGACGAAACCGGTCGCTTCCGCCGTCTCGTTCCAGTCGGTGTCAAAGGCGCGGTCTTGATTGAATTTGATCGAGACCACGCTGCTGGCGATGCGCGCGAGCGTGGCGGCCCAGGTGGGATTGGATTCGAGCGCCGCGGCGTGCTTCGCCACGCGGGCGGCAACGGAGGTCTCGCGCGCCGGCCCGGGGTCCGGGCGCATCGACGCCTGGCTCGCGGGCACTCGGGCGATGACGGCCCGTGCCGCCGGCGAAGGCGCCAGCACGGTGAGCATCAGCACGCATACGGTCATTCGCAGCACTCGCATCGAGCCCCCTCTCAAGGACCTTCCGACAGACAGTCGTTGCCCGGCGCGCTCGCCGCCCTCGCCGCTCACCCCAGCAGCACCAGCAGCCACACCGCTGCGAGCAGGCCGAAGGACATCAGTACCGCCGCCGAGCCGATGTCCTTGGCGAGTCCGGCGAGCGCATGCCGCTCGAGCCCGATCCGGTCGACGGTCGCCTCGATGGCGCTGTTGATCAGCTCCACGATCAGGATGAGCAGCACCGGGGCGATGAGCAGCGCGCGCTCGAGTCCGTCGTGTCCGAGCCAAAGCGCCAGAGGGATGGCGAGCGCCGCGAAGGCGATCTCCTGGCGGAACGCGGCCTCCTCGCGGAACGCGCCGGCGAGCCCGCGGGCGCTCGCCCCGAGGGCGCGCAGCACCCGCGTCAGGCCTCTGGGCTTGTATCGATCGATGGCTATGCCGCCGGTTTCCACGTGAGATCCAGTTGCTTGGCCGCCCGCACGTCGTCCAGGCGTCGTACCGGCATGGTATGCGGAGCGCTGCGCAAGTGCTCGGGTTCTTGCACGGCCTCGGCCAGGATCCGTTCCATGGCCGCCACGAAGGCATCGAGCGCCGCTTTGCTCTCGGTCTCCGTCGGCTCGATCAGCAGACATTCCGGCACCAGCAGCGGGAAATAGGTGGTCGGAGCATGCTGGCCATGATCGAGCAGGCGCTTGGCGAAGTCCATGGCGCTCACCCCCAGCTCGCGGGCCTGGCGCCTGAGGGTGATGATGAACTCGTGGCTCGCCCGCCGGCTCGGATACGCCGGCTCGAATCCGGCCTGCCGCAGCCTGGCGAGAAGATAGTTGGCATTGAGCGTGGCGTACTCCCCGGCGCGGACAAGCCCATCGCGGCCCAGCATGCGCAGGTAGATGTAGGCGCGCAGCAGCACGCCCACGTTGCCCCCGAAGGCCGAAAGCCTGCCGATCGACTGCGGCAGATCCCGCTCGGTGAGCCACGCGTAACGCTCGCCGCGGCGCGCGAGGAGAGGCACGGGCAGGAAGGGCGCGAGCCGCTCGCTCACCCCCACGGGCCCTGCGCCCGGTCCGCCGCCGCCGTGCGGGGTGGAGAAAGTCTTGTGCAAGTTGACGTGGATGACGTCAAAGCCCATGTCCCCCGGGCGCACCTTGCCCAGGATGGCGTTGAGGTTCGCCCCATCGTAATAGAGCAGCCCGCCGGCGGCGTGCACCGTCTGCGCCACCTCTTCGATGTGCCGCTCGAACACCCCGAGCGTGGAAGGGTTGGTCAGCATGATGCCGGCGGTTTTGGGGCCCGCCGCCGCCGCGAGGGCGGCAAGGTCGACGTCGCCCTCGGCATTGACCGGCACCTCCCGCACCACGCAGCCGCACATCGTAGCGGTCGCCGGATTGGTGCCGTGGGCCGCCTCCGGCACGATGATCTCGTTGCGCTCGAGATCCCCGCGCGAGCGATGGTAGGCGCGGATCATGGCGACGCCGGCGTATTCGCCCTGTGCGCCCGCCATGGGCGAAAGCGCCACGGCCTGCATGCCCGTCACCTCCTTCAGCATCTCCTGCAGCTCGTAAAGGCACTCGAGCACCCCTTGGCCGAGCGAGTCGGGAGCCAGCGGATGGCGGCAAAGGAACTCCGGCAGCATGGCGTATTGGTTGCAGGCTTTGGGGTTGTATTTCATCGTGCACGAGCCCAACGGGTAGAACTGCGTGTCGATGGAAAAGTTCAACTGCGAGAGGCGCGTGAAGTGCCGTACCGCCTCCAGCTCGCTCACTTCGGGCAGCAGCGGGGCGCTCTCGCGGCGCAGCCGCGGCGGCAGATCCGACAGAGCCTCGGGCCCGGATTCGCGCGGCCACTGATCCTCGGCGCCGCGGCCGCGGACGGAATACTCGAAAATGAGCTTTTCCATGCCCTGGCGCCCGCAGCGCCGCCGGGTCGGCTGCCCCGGCCCCGAGGCCGCGGCCGCGCTTCGGTCCGAAAGAGAGCTCGGGTCATCGTTCATCATGGGTCTCTCTCAAGCGGCGCGCGCTTCGCGCAGGGACTCGCCAAGCGCCGCAGCGTAGCGTTCGATATCGGCGGGGGTCTTCGTCTCGGTGGCGCACACGAGCAGCGCCGGGCCGAGCTGCGGGTAGTGCTCCGAGAGGTCCCAGCCGCCGAGGATGCCGCGCGCGGCGAGCCGCTCGAGTACGCCGGCCGCCGGCCGATCGAGGCCGATCACCGCCTCGTGAAACACCGGCCCCCGGAACACGCGCCGCACGCCCTGAATGCCGGTGAGCGCCGCCACCAGCTCCCCGGTGCGCGCGTGGCAGGCCGCGGCGGTGCGCGCAAGGCCACGCGGCCCCATGAGCGACAGGTAGATCGTCGCCGCCGTCACCATCAGGCCCTGGTTGGTGCAGATATTGGAGGTGGCCTTGGCGCGGCGGATGTGCTGCTCACGGGCCTGCAGGGTCAGAGTGAATCCCGGCTGCCCGGCGGCATCCACGGTCCGTCCCACGATGCGCCCGGGCATTTGCCGCACGTGCGCCATGCGGGTCGTCATGAAGCCGAAGTAAGGCCCTCCCGAGGACAGCGGGATGCCAAGCGGCTGGCCTTCGCCGACGACGATGTCGGCGCCCGTGCCGCCCCACCGGCCCGGCGCCGAAAGCAGCGCGAGCGACATCGGATTGACCACGGCCACGACCAGGATGTTGTGCGCGTGAGCCCAGTCGGTGAGCGCATCGACATCCTCCAGCCGGCCGAACACGTTAGGCTGCGGGATGACGAGGGCGGTGATGTCCTGCCCCTCGTAGCCGGCCAGCGTGTCGGGGAGCGTGCAACCGCGCTCGGGGCAGAACGGCAGCTCTTCGAACGTCAGTCCCTGGTTGCCGGCGATGCTCTGCGCCGCGCGCCGGTAGTGCGGATGCACGGTCGCCGGCACGAGGATGCGTCGGGACTGCGAGCGGCGATTGGCGCGCACCGCCATCAGGCTCGCCTCCGCCAGAGCGCTCGCGCCGTCGTAGAGCGACGCGTTCGAGACCTCCATGCCCGTGAGGCTCGCCATCATGGTCTGATACTCGTAGAGCAGCTGCAGCGTGCCCTGGCTGGCTTCGGCCTGATAGGGTGTATAGGCACTGTAGAATTCCCCGCGCGTGGCGATGGCCCACACCGCCGAGGGGATGTGGTGCTCGTAGGCGCCCGCGCCGATGAAGCACAGCGGCCGCCCATCGAGACGCGCCCGCTCGCTCATCAGCCGGCCGACTTCCATCTCGGTGAGCGCCGGCGGCACCCGATCGAGCGAGCCGACGCGCAGCTTGGCGGGAATCTCCTCGAACAGCTGCTCGATGTCGTGCACGCCGATGGCCGCGAGCATCGAGTCGATGTCCTCGGGCGTGTGCGCAGTGAAAGCCATCAGCCAGCCTCCTCCTGTGCGGCAAGCTTCTCGTACTCGGCGGCCGAGAGCAGCGCCGGCAGCGCCGCGGCGGGCATGATGCGCGCCAGCCAGCCTCTGCCGTAGGGGTCGGAATTGACGGTCTCGGGCGCGGAGGCGAGCTCGGGGTTGCCCTCCAGCACCTCACCGCTGATCGGCGAGTAGACATCGGAGGCGGCCTTCACCGACTCGGTCACGGCGAACGGCTCGCCTGCGCAGACCTTGCGCCCCGCCTCCGGCACCTCCACGAACACCAAGTCCCCGAGGGCGTGCTGGGCGTGGTCGGTGATGCCGACTTCCACGGCGCCATCGGGCCGCATCCGCAGCCATTCGTGGGTTCGCGTGTACTTCAGATCGGAAGGAACCTTGCTCATGCAGCGCTCCGGAAAGTCTGATCGGATGGAATGGACGGATGTAACGGAAGCAACGCGCGCTCAGCCGATGAGCGGCTGGCCGCGCCTGACAAAGGGCGGCTTGACGATGCGCGCCTGGTGCAGTTTGCCGCGGATCTCGACCTGCACCGTCCCGCTCGCCGCCACCGGAACGCGTGCGAGCGCGATCGAGCGCTCGAGCGTCGGGGAAAAGGTCCCGCTGGTGATCTCGCCTGCGCCGCCGGCGCTGATGACCCGCTGCTGCGCGCGCAGCACGCCCCGGTCTTCGAGCACCAGTCCCACGAGCTTTCGCTTCAGGCCCGCGGCGAGCGCCTCCTCGAGCGCCTGCCGGCCGACGAACGCCCGACCCGGGGTCAACGCCACGGTCCAGGCGAGCCCGCACTCCAGGGGATTGGTGTGCTCATCCATGTCGCTGCCGTACAGGCTCATTCCCGCCTCGAGGCGCAGCGTGTCGCGCGCGCCGAGGCCGCAGGGCGCCACACCGGCTGCAGCGAGCGCGCGCCAGAGTCCCTCCGCCTGCCCGGCCGGCAGCATGATCTCGAAGCCGTCCTCACCGGTATACCCGGTGCGGGACACGAACCAGCCCTCGATCTGCTCGCCGAAGAAGGGCCCGAGCGCGAGTGCGCGCTCCGCGCCCGCGGCGGACAGCTGAGCGGCGAGCGCGCCGCGCGCTTCGGGCCCCTGCACCGCCAGCATGGCAAGATCGGAACGCTCGATGACCTGGACGCCGAAGCCCGCGGCGAAGCGCCGCATCCAGGCGAGGTCTTTGTCCCGTGTGCCGGCGTTCACGACGGCGCGGAACTGCTGCTCGCCCAGAAAATAGACAATGAGGTCGTCGACGACGCCGCCCGCCTCGTTGAGCATGCATCCGTAAAGCGCCTTGCCCGGCGCCTCGAGCTTGCCGACGTCGTTGGCAAACAGTCTCTGCAGGAACGGGCGCACTGCGGCGCCCTTGAGATCGACGATACCCATGTGAGAGACGTCGAAGATGCCGGCGGCGCGCCGGACGGCGTGATGCTCGGCGATCTGAGAGCCGTACTGCAGGGGCATGTCCCAGCCCCCGAAATCGATCATGCGCGCCCCGAGCGCCTGGTGGAGCGTAAAAAGAGCGGTTCGTCGTGCCACAGATCCTCCGGAGCCTCAGGAAGCAGCAGTGTGCCTGCCGCCCCTCTGTCCGGTGACCTGAGAGATCGGGCGCCCCGGCAGCCTGTCGGACCCAGGTCCGACACGCTCCCTCGCGCCACTCCCCTTCGGTGGGTGGATGCCCGGGATCGTCCCCGGCACCCGCCGCTCTCCAGAGTCCCCGCGAAAGCCCGAGCTTTCGCAGTCTGCCGTTCGTGTGCCTGAGCGTTTCCGGGCGGAATTTGCGCCTTCGGCGTTCCGGCATGGAGCCTGAGGCTCAGCGTGGCCGGACTCTCTCCGTGCAGACCGATTTCCGGGGTGGGCGGATGATATCAGTCTTTTGACGCCGCTGAAGCGGCGCATGCGCCCTGGCGCAGCCCCCAGGCGACAACGACCGGCATGTGCGGTCGCTGCGGGTCGGCCCGGCATGCCCGGGAGGGGGACTTCGACCCCGCCGGCCCATGCTTGTAGAATCCCTGGCCCAGGACGCTTCTTCATACCCGGCAGGTTCCCATGTCCCCCATCCAGCGCCGCCCCTCCGCCCAGGTTTCGATCGGTCCGGTTCGAGTCGGCGGCACCGCGCCCATCGTCGTGCAGTCGATGACGAACACCGACACGGCCGACGCCGAAGGCACGGCGCAACAGGTCAAGTCCCTTGCCCGCGCCGGCTCGGAGCTGGTGCGCGTGACCGTCAACACGGCCGAAGCCGCCGAGGCCGTGCCGCGCATCCGCGACCGGCTGGATCAGATGGGTGTCGCCGTGCCCCTGATCGGCGACTTCCACTTCAACGGCCACAAGCTGCTGCGCGAGCATCCGGGCTGCGCCGAGGCGCTCGCGAAGTACCGCATCAACCCCGGTAACGTCGGGCGCGGCAGCAAGCGCGATCCGCAGTTCGCCGAGATGATCGAGACCGCCTGCCGCTACGGCAAGCCGGTGCGCATCGGGGTCAACTGGGGCAGCCTCGATCAGCAGCTGCTCACGCGCCTGATGGACGAGAACTCCGCAAGCGCAGAGCCGCTGAGCACGCAGCAGGTCATGCGCAACGCCGTGGTGCTCTCGGCGCTCGAGAGCGCCCGCCGGGCCGAGGAGCTGGGCCTTGCCCACGAGCGGATCGTTCTCTCGGCCAAGGTGAGCGGCGTGCAGGACCTGGTCGCCATCTACCGCGACCTGGCCGGCCAGTGCGACTTCCCGCTGCACCTGGGATTGACCGAGGCGGGCATGGGCTCGAAAGGCATCGTCGCCTCCACGGCCGCCATGGCGGTGTTGCTGCAACAGGGGATCGGCGACACCATTCGCGTGTCGCTGACGCCTCAGCCCGGCGGCGATCGCACGCAGGAGGTCATCGTGGCGCAGGAGATTCTGCAGACCATGGGCCTGCGCTCCTTCCTGCCCCTGGTGACGGCCTGCCCGGGCTGCGGGCGCACCACCAGCACCGTGTTCCAGGAGCTCGCCCAGCGCATCCAGACGCACATCCGGCACCGCATGCCGCAGTGGCGCCGCGAGTACGAGGGCGTAGAGGACATGACGGTGGCGGTCATGGGCTGTGTGGTCAATGGCCCGGGTGAGAGCAAGCACGCCAACATCGGCATCAGCCTGCCGGGCACGGGCGAGCGCCCGGTGGCGCCGGTGTACGAGGACGGGGAAAAGACGGTGACACTCAAGGGCGATCGCATCGCCGAGGAATTCCAGGAGCTGCTCGAGCAGTACGTGGCGCGAAGGTTCAGCAGGAAGAGCGTCGCATCACAGACCGCTGTCGCATGAGGGCGCATCGCAACATGACCCTGTCCGGGACGCCGCACGTGCGTCCCCGCCGGCTCGCGCCTCGGCTCTCATCCGGCAGCGCCCGGGCCGCGGTCATGGTTGCGCCGCGCCGTGGCGGCGGTTGCGGGGAGCGCCCATGAGCGGGCTGACTGAGAAGAAGTGCAAGCCCTGCGAGGGTGGCGTGCCGCCGCTCACGCGCGAGCAGGCCGAGTCGCTCGCGCAGCAGCTCTCGCCCGGCTGGGTCCTCTCGCAGGAGGGGCCGTACCTCCGGCGCGAATTCCGCTTCAAGGACTTCTACCGCACCATGAGCTTCGTCAACGCCGTGGCCCACCTCGCCAACATCGAGGACCATCACCCGGACCTCGAGGTCGGCTACAACTACTGCCGCGTGCAGTACACCACGCACGCGATCAAGGGCCTCTCCGAGAACGACTTCATCTGCGCGGCGAAGATCGATCTGATTCCGCTCAGCTGAGCGCGGCCGGTGCGCGCGCTGCGGCGGGCAGCTCGCCCGCGAGGCCGAGCGCGCGGGTGATGAAGAAGCGCTTCACCTCCTCGCTGCGGTTCACCCAGGACAGACCTCGCCGCGCCAGCCCCGAGAGCGGACCTGCGCCATGGGCGAGAAAGCGGTTGAAGGCGTCGATGGCGAGCGCCATGGGGGCGATCTCGCTCTTGCGCCAGCGCTCGTAGCGGCGCAACGGCCCGGGGGCGCCCGCGTCCTCGCCCAGCCGATGCGCATCGCACAGGCACTGCGCCAGCGTCGCCGCATCCAACAGACCCAGGTTGACGCCCTGGCCGGCGAGCGGGTGCACCACGTGGGCGGCATCGCCGATGAGCGCGCAGCGGTTGGCGGTGAAGCGCTCCGCGGCCATTCTGCGCAGCGGCAACGCCACGCGCGCCGTGCACACCTTCACCGTGCCCAGCACACCGTCCGAGGCTCTCAGCAGTTCCTCCTCGAACCTCTCCTGCGGCATCGCGAGCAGCAGTGCCGCGAGCTGCTCGTCCGCCGACCAGACGATCGAGCTCGAACCGTCCGCGAGCGGCAGAAAGGCGAGCGTCCCGGTTCCCAGAAAGCGCTGCCAGGCCGTACGCTCGTGCGCAAGCGTGGTGTGTACGTTGGCGACGATTGCCGTCTGCCGATAGCTGCCGGCATGCGCCACGAGCCCCGCGCACTCGCGCACCTTCGAGCAGGCTCCGTCGGCCCCGACGATGAGCGCACACGTGAGGCTTCCCGCGCCCGTCTCGACCTCGACATGGTCCGCTGCGATCCGCGAGCGGCAGAACACGGCCGGGACGATCGTGCCCCCCGCGGCCTCGAAGGCCGCGAGCGCCGCCCATTGCACCACGCGGTTCTCGGCGATGTAGCCGAGGTTCGGCTCGCCCGCGCAGGCCGCATCGAACGTGAGTGCCCGGGGGCTGCGCGCCGGCACGCCCTTGGGCCAGACGCTCATCCGCTCATAGGGTGAAAGACGCTGCCGCGGGATCAATTTCCAGGCGTCGGCCGCGGCCAAAATGTGCTCGCTGGCGCGCGACAGCGCCGAGACGCGCGCCTCGAGCGGCAGGTCCGCCGCGACCGGCTGCGGCCGGTTGGGCTCGAGCACCGCGATCCTCAGAGGGCGAGGCACATTGCCGAGCGCGCGCTGCAGCAGCGCCGCGGCGCAGGCGCCCACAGGGCCGCCGCCCACGATCAGTACGTCCCAACGATCCGCTGCGCCCGATGCGCTCATGGGAGCGGCAATCCTCGCGCCAGCCGCGGCGCAGGCCCCCCGAATCCGAGGCTGACCCGGGCGAGCGCCCGCTTGGCCGGCGGCGACAGATCGAACAGCACCAGTGCCAGATCGCGCAGCAGGCCGACGCCGGGGACGCGGCTGGCGAACAGACGCACCAGAGAATCGGTGAACCGCACCACGCCGCCGCGATCGGCGGCGCGGGCCTCGCTGAAGCGCTGCAGCAGCTGCGGTGCGCCCACATCACCCGCAGCCCCGGCGATGACCTCGGCCAACAAAGCCGCATCGCGCAACCCCAGGTTGAATCCCTGACCGGCGATCGGGTGCAACGCCTGGGCGGCATTGCCGATGAGCACCGTGCGCGTCGCCACCGTGGCCGTGGCACGCGTCAGCTTCAACGGATACGAAGCGCGACGGCCCAAGCGCACGAGCCGCCCCACCCGCCAGCCGAAACGCTTCTGCAGCTCGCCGAGGTAGTCCTCGTCGCTGAGCGCCAACAGCTCCGTGGCTCTGCGCGGTGCGTTGGCCCAGACCGTTCCATACCCGCCGCCGTGAAGCGGCAGCACGGCCACCGGGCCCGAGGGGGTGAATCGCTCATAGGCGGTGCCGTCGTGGGGCCGATCGGAGAGGACCGCAGCGGCGATGGCCACCTGGCCGTAATCCTCGACCCCCGCCTCGATACCGGCGGCGATGCGCACCAGCGAGTGCGCGCCGTCCGCCGCCACCACCAGCTTCGCGACGAGCGGCTCGCGGCTGCCCGAATCGGTGACCACGGTGAAGCCGGCGCCGCCGGCGGTGATCGCGAGACCCTCGATCCGCGCCGGCACGCGCAGCTCGATCCCTCGAGCGCACGACAGCCCGCGCCACAGCGCACGTCCGATCAGCCTGTTGGGGATGACATATCCGAAGGCCTCGATCCCCTGCTCGCGCGCAACCAAGCGCGCGCAGCCGAAGCGCCCCGCGTCCGAGACATGGATGGCGCGGATCTGCGCCGCCTCCGGCTCGAGCGCATCCCACACACCGAGCCCCTGGAAGATGCGCCGGCTGGCGTTGCCGAGCGCCGTGGTGCGCTCATCGAAGCTCGGCTGAGCCGCCGAGTCCGGCGCTACGCTCTCGACGAGCAACACCCGCACGCCGGTGCCCGAGAGCCCGAGAGCGAGGCTCGCTCCGACCAGCCCGCCGCCGATGACGGCGACGTCGAACTCCCGCGGCGGGCGTTGCGCGGGGCGCTTGACTCGATCAGGCACGGCTTGCGCTCATCAGCGCCTCGATCTCATCCGGATCCTTCGGCGCTCCCGCGCTCAGCACCTCCGCGCCCGCTCTGCTCACCACCACATCGTCCTCGATACGCACGCCGATCCCCTGGAACCGCTTGGGCACGCCGCGGGCACCGACCGGAATATAGATGCCCGGCTCCACGGTGAGCGCCATGCCCGGCTCGAGCACCCGCCACTCATCCCCGATCTTGTAGTCGCCGACATCGTGCACATCCATGCCGAGCCAATGACCCGTACGGTGCATGAAGTAGCGGCGGTAGGCGCCATCACGCTCGAGCTTCGCGGGACGGCCCTTGAGCAGCCCGAGCCTGACCAGCCCATGGGTGATCACGCGCACGGCGGCCTCGTGCGGCTCATTCCAATGGTTTCCAGGACGCACCTTCGCGATCGCCGCAAGGTTGGCCTCGAGCACGATCTCGTACACGGCCCGCTGCTCGGGCGTGAATCGGCCGCCGACCGGCAAGGTGCGGGTGATGTCCGATGCGTAGCATTGATACTCGCAGCCCGCGTCGATCAGCAGCACATCGCCCTCGCGCAGGCGCTGATCGTTCTCGTGGTAGTGCAGGATGCAGCTGTTGGCCCCGCCGCCGACGATCGGGTGGTAGGAGGTGTCGGTATTGTGCAGGCGAAACTCGTGCACGAGCTCCGCCATCACCTCGTATTCCATGCGTCCCGGCCGGCAGAAGCGCATGGCCCGCACGTGCGCCCGCGCGGCGATGCGCGCCGACTCGCGCATCAGCGCGATTTCCGAACGGGACTTATGGAGCCTCAGCTCGTGCAGCACGTGATCGAGCGCCACGATCTCCTGCGGCGGGTGCCGGCCGTTCCTCGCCTGCGTGCGCAGGCCATTGACCCACCCGACCACCCGCTGGTCGAACCCGGGGTAAAAGCCCATGGCATAGAAGACCCTGGCGCGGTTTTCCATCAGCCCGGGGAGAATCTCATCGACGTCGGTAATGGGGAAAGCGTCGTCCGCGCCATAGGTGCGCCGTGCGCCTGCGGGACCGGCGCGTCGCCCCTCCCATGTCTCGCGTGCCGGATCGCGGTCGCGCACGAACAGGATGTACTCGGCCTGCTCCCGGCCGGGGACCAGCACCGCGACCGACTCCGGCTCGTCGAACCCGGTGAGGTAGTGAAAGTCACTATCCTGACGGTAGGCGTACTCGACATCGTTGTTGCGGTGCCGCACCGGCGCTGCGGGCACGATGGCAATGGCTTCCCGGCCCATCAGGCGCATCAGCGCGCCTCGACGGCGGGCGAATTCGTCAGCGGAATGGCCGGCTTTCAATGGAAGGATACTCCTGCGCAAAGCACGCTCGACTGCCGCAGTGGCGCCAACTCCTCGAACACCACCTGTACGCCCACGCGCAGGAATTCCACGAGCTCCGCGTAGGCCGCTTCGTTCGCCTCCTCGCCCTGCTCGGGGTCGACGGCGGCGCGGCTGATCGCCATGATGTCGGTCACGACCGCCCCGACCTCCCCCGGCAGCTCCACCACATCCTGTGTCGCGCCCGTGCCCGAGCCGAGGCCGTAGAGAAACCCATGACACCACGTGGCGAGCGCCCCGGCACGCTCGTCGATCGAGCGGGCATCCTCGGGAAGCAACGGCTGGAACGTCATGTCCGGCGCCGCGAGCGCGCCCGCGGTCGACTCGTACAGCGCCTCGAGGGCGGTCAGCGCGGGCGGTTGCGCCCGACCGTCGGGCAGAATGTCGAGCAGCCAGTCCTCGAGGCGGTAGCCCGCCGTCACGCACAGGCACCCGGCGAGCGTCCCATGGGCCTCGGCGGCGTCCGTCAACGAGCGCTCACCGGCCAGAACGCGCTGGATCTGCGCATAGTTCGCCTGGATCATACCGGCGCATTATGCCCCAATGGACTGTGATTGACCCCACGGAGAGCGCGGCACTATAGTCGCTCCCGCATGAGCGACCCGGCAAAGTCACCTCTCGATAGCGAGATCTCGCGCCTCACCCGGCGCATCGAAGAGCTGCTCGCCTCGATGGAGCAGCTGCGCGAGGAAAATCGGGCGCTCAAGCAGCGCCACGAATCGCTCGCCGGCGAGCGCGCTTCGCTGCTGCAGAAGAACGAGCAGGCGCGTGCCCGCGTGGAAGCGATGATCGGCAGGCTCAAGGCCCTGGAGCAGGGCGCGTGAGCCAGGATCCGGCGCGTGTCAGCGTGCGCATCCTGGACAGGGATTACGTGGTGTCCTGCCCGCATGAAGAGCGTCCGGCGCTGCTCGACGCGGCCGAATACCTGAACGGCCGCATGCGCGAGGTGCGCGACAGCGGCAAGGTCGTGGGCCTCGATCGCATCGCCGTCATGGTGGCGCTCAATATGGCAAACGAGCTGCTGCAGCTGCGCGGCAGCGACAAGCGCACCGCCATCGAAGCCGGCGACAAGCTGCGCGCGCTGCGCGAGCGGATCGAAACCGCTCTCGGGCACAGCCAACCGCTCGAGCTGTGACTCGAGCGCTCGAGCGATCGGCCAAGACCGCTGCGCCCGTCTCACCATTGGTGTACAGTGATGCCGGCGTCGCCTGCAGTGTTCGACACGCGGGCCGGGTTACCTCGGACCCTAATTGAAACACCCATGGGACTTCGGGGCTTGTGGACAGCGCTGTGCAAGTCCGCCTCGAGCGGAAAGCCTTACCTGTCGCAGTCCGTCCCACTTGTTGCTCTGGTTCGAGAGCAACGGCTCGCACCGGCACAGGCGGGTGACGCCTCCTGAATCCAGCCTTGAGGACGTCCGCACTTCGCTGCGGGCGTCCATCCGCCGGCTGCGCCGGGGCGTCTCGCCTGCCGAGCGCGCGCGCGCGGCCCGCAGCATCGCACGCATTGCCGACCACGAATTGCACCTGCGTCGCGGCTCTCGAGTAGCGCTCTACGCCCCCACGCCGGAAGAGCTCGATACCACCGAGCTCATCGCCCTGGCGCTGCGGCGCGGCTGTCGCGTCTATCTGCCGCGGATCCATGGCCATCGCCTGGCACGCGCCATGTATTTCGCCGAGTGCGGCGAGCGGCAGCGCTTCAATCGCTTCGGCATACCCGAGCCGCACGGGGCGCAAGCACTGAGCGCCCGATCCCTGGACATCGTGTTCGTGCCGCTGGTCGGCTTCGACCGGCACGGCGTTCGTCTCGGCATGGGAGGCGGCTACTACGATCGCGCCCTCGCATTCCGGCGCACGCGTACCGTGTGGCGCGTGCCATTGCTCGTCGGGCTTGGCTACGCGTTGCAAGAGGTGGAGCGAATCACGCCGGCCGCGCACGATGTGCCGCTCGACTTGGTGATCAGCGAGAGGGGCGTGATCCACTGCACGCGCTCATGAGCGGCGGCGAGTCGGCGCACGGGCGAGGCGCAGCCTTTTTACGGCGAGGCATGGCTTCGCTTCGCCGAGCGGGCGGCAGGGCAGGCAAATCGCACTGCGCCGAGCGGGCGGACTGGGCGTGCGCACCGGGCGCTCGTCAAGCAGGGATGGCGCAGCGGACCAGGCGCGCAGCACGGACAGCGCAACGATCGGCCGCACCGCGCTTCGCAAGAGGACACCGAAGGGCGAGCTACCACATACTCTCAAGACTTGCTTGTATTTTTGTTTCGCATGTATATACTCGGCCCTCGGACTAACCCGACAACTGGAGAGCCAACATGGCGAAGGCAAAGAAGAAGGCCGCAAAGAAGAAAGCTGCGAAGAAGAAGTGA
>JAJYUA010000005.1 GCA_021792755.1 Pseudomonadota bacterium | reverse complement strand
TACATCGCGCATCACAATACCAATCCCAAGCCATTCATTTGGACCAAGAGCGCTCGCGATATCTTGCAAAAGGTCATTCGTGCAAATAGCCGCTTAAGTTCCAAACAGAATGAAGCACTACACTAGGTGCGCTCCGCCGGGTCGAACAGCCGCCGGTGTTCCAGGATGGCGTAGCGGTCGGTCATGCCGGCGATGTAGTCGGCGACCGCTCGGGCGCGGCCGTCGATGCCCTGGCCGCTCTCGCCCCGGGCGGCGAGCTCGCGGTGCTCCGGCGGCATCAGGCGGATGTCGGTCATGAAGGCCTCGAACAGCTGCCCGATCACCCGCCGGGCCTTGGTCGTCATGCGCAGCACCTTGTAATGGCGATAGACGCGCTCGCGCAGGAAGCGCATCAGCTCCCGGTGCTCCTGCAGGGTTTCCTCCGCCGGCGCGATCAGCGGCTGCGGCAGCGCGCGCACCTCCTCGATCGAGGCGGGTCCGGCCTGCTCGATGCGCGCCTGACTGGCACGGATCAGGTCCACCACGATGTGGTTGATCATGCCGCGGATGATCTCATGTACCAGCCGCCGGCCGGCGAGCCCGGGGTGGCGGGTCGTGACGCGCTCGTACTGGCGACGGAACATCCTCATTTCCCGCAACTGCTCGAGGTCGATCAGGCCTGCCCGCAGACCGTCGTCGACGTCGTGGTTGTTGTAGGCGATCTCGTCGGCCAGATTGGCGATCTGCGCCTCGAGCCCGGGCTGGCGCTGGCTGAGGAACCGCTCGCCGACGTCGCCGAGCCCGCGCGCCACCCGCGCCGAGCAATGCTTGAGAATTCCCTCGCGGCACTCGAACGTCAGATTGAGACCCGGAAAGTCCGCGTAGCGCTCTTCCAGCTCATCCACCACCCTGAGCGACTGCAGGTTGTGCTCGAAGCCGCCGTGAGGCTGCATGCACTCGTTGAGGGCGTCCTGACCGGCATGTCCGAAGGGTGTGTGCCCCAGATCGTGCGCCAGGCTGATCGCCTCGGTAAGCGTCTCCTCGACACGCAGCGCCCTGGCCACGGAGCGGGCGATCTGCGCGACCTCGATGGAGTGGGTGACGCGCGTGCGGTACAGGTCGCCCTCGTGATTGACGAAGACCTGGGTCTTGTAGACCAGGCGCCGGAAGGCGTTGGAGTGGATGATGCGGTCGCGGTCGCGCTGGTACTCGCCGCGGTACTCGGGCGCGGGCTCCGGGTAGCGCCGGCCGCGGGAGCGCTCCTCGCGGGCCGCGTAGGGCGCCAGGGTCAGGGCATCCACATCCGGCAGCGTCATCCCGGGCGGCCCCGATTCTTACTCCAACTGCGATTCCAGGGCGCGACGCAGGCAGCCCTCGTCGTAGTCGGCCGTGACGAAGGCCTCCCCGATGCCGCGCAGCAGCACCAAGCGGATCCGGCCCCCCTGCACCTTCTTGTCGATGCGCATGTGCGCAAGCATCGTCTCCGGGGCGATGCCGGAAACCCGTACCGGCAGGCCCATCCGCCCGACGAGCGCCGTGATTCGCGCCTGCTCCTCGGCGCTCAGCAGGCCGCTTTCCTGCGACATGCGGGCGGCCATCACCAGTCCGGCGCCGACCGCCTCGCCGTGCAGCCACCGAGTGTATCCCGTGGCGGACTCGATCGCATGGCCGAACGTGTGTCCGAGATTGAGCAGCGCACGATCGCCGTGCTCTCGCTCATCCTGGCCCACGATCGCCGCCTTGATCTCGCACGATCGCCGGATCACCCACGCGAGCGCGGGCGGCTCTCCGGCGAGCAGATCATCCGCGCGGGCCTCGAGCCCGGCGAAGAATGAGCTGTCGCAGATGAGTCCGTACTTGATGACCTCGGCGAGGCCCGCCCGCAGCTCCCGCGGTGCAAGTGTGGCGAGCGTACGGGTATCGCTGATCACCGCCACCGGCTGGTGAAAGGCGCCGATCAGGTTCTTGCCGCCGGGATGGTTGACGCCGGTCTTGCCTCCCACCGCCGAGTCGACCTGGGCAAGGAGCGTCGTCGGGACCTGCACGAACGGCACGCCGCGCTGGTAGATCGCCGCGGCGAAGCCGGCCATGTCCCCCACCACCCCGCCGCCGAGCGCCACGACAGCGCAGTCCCGGCCGAATCGATTGGCGACCAGAACGTCAAGAACCCGCCCGATGACATCCAGGGTCTTGTGGGGCTCGCCGTCGGGTAGGAGCGTCGCGACGACCCGGCGCGGCTGCAAGCTCTCTTCCAAAGTGCGCAGGTAAAGCGGCGCAATCGTGGTGTTGCTGACGATCAGCACGTCGCGCGCGCCGACGTGCCGGCGGAAGATTTCCCGATCCGCAAGCAGTCCCTGGCCGATCAGGATCGGATAGCCGCGGCTGCCCAGCTCGACGCGCAAGATGTCCATGGGGGCAATCTAGCGGATCGTCTCGATGATGTCGCGGACCACGGCCTTGATCTGCCGCCCGTCGGTGGGCAAGGTGAGGTCCGCGATGGCGCTGTAGAGCGGATCACGCACGTCCGTGAGCTCCTGCAGCCGGGCGCGGGTATCGTCCACCCCGTTGAGGAGCGGGCGGTGACGGCCCGGCTTGACCCGCTCGGCCTGTTGG
The DNA here is from genome assembly GCA_021792755.1 of Pseudomonadota bacterium. Lineage (GTDB taxonomy): Bacteria > Pseudomonadota > Gammaproteobacteria > Steroidobacterales > Steroidobacteraceae > 13-2-20CM-66-19. Next base: position 149,795 of record JAJYUA010000005.1, on the reverse strand, counting down.
GCGACGGAGGTCTTGAGGTAGACGACCCAGCCGTTTTCGGCGAGAAGGCGCCGGTTCTCGGGCAGCAGGATCGCGCCGCCCCCGGTGGCCAGTACGATCCGGCGCAGCCGGGTGAGCGCCGCGATCGCCTCCCGCTCGCGCTCCCGAAAGCCTGCTTCGCCTTCTTTCTCGAAGATGTAGGGTATATCGACCCCGGTGCGCCGCTCGATCTCGGCGTCGCTGTCATGGAAGGCCACGCGCAAGTGCCGCGCGAGGCTGCGGCCGACTGCGCTTTTCCCCGACCCCATGGGGCCGATGAGGAAGATATTGGGGGGTTTGCCCGCCATCGTCGCCGAGCATAGCGGAAACCGCCCGGCGAGGGGACCGGGCCGGCGCCGCTTCCCGGGGGCACTTCCGTCTTCCTTGCGAAGGGCGCGGGGCGGGGCCCGCGTCAATTCATGCTGAGGTTTCGCTGGATGATCTTCGGCGTGATGAACACCAGCAGCTCGTCCTTGTTATTGGTCCGGTCCGTGTTCTTGAACAGATGACCCAGTATCGGGATGTCGCCCAGCCAGGGCACCTTGGTGGCCACGTTGCTCGAAGTGGTCTGCAGGATGCCGCCGAGCACCACGGTTTGGCCGTCATCGACCAGCACCTGGGTGGTGATCCTGCGAGTGTCGATCGCCGGCACATCGACGCCGCCGGAGGACACGAAGGTCTGGCCCACCTGGTCGTCGCGGACATGGAGATTGAGGATGATGTGATTGTCGGGCGTGATCTGCGGAGTAACCTTGAGCTCGAGGACCGCCTTCTTGAACGAAATGGAGGTCGCGCCGCTCGAGGCGGACTGCTGGTAGGGGATCTCTATGCCCTGCATGATGGTCGCCTGCTTCTGATCCGCGGTGATCACCTTGGGGGAGGAGACGATCTTCGCCTGGGTTTGCGCCTGGGCGGCCGACAGCTCGAGGTCCAGCAGGTAATTGCCGGTCAGGATGCCGAAGGCGATGGAACCGGCCGGGTTCGACACCGGCAGGTTGATGTTGTAGCGATTCGCGGCGTTCGTGCTGCTGCCGATGGCGCTGTCCAACTGGTAGCCGGGGTTGGCGCCGCCGTTGATGTTGCCGATGGCGGAACTGATCATGGTGCCCTCGCCGGCGGACGTGCCGGTGGTGACCCCGATGCCGTTGCTGCCGATGTTCGTCCAGTGCGTCAGGCCCAGCTGGGTGCCGAGCTTGCGCTCGAAGTCGTTGTTGACCAGCACGATGCGCGCCTCGATCAGCACCTGGCGCACCGGCACGTCGAGCCGCTTGACCAGCCGGTTGATCTGCGCCAGGCGCTGCGGCGTGTCCTGCAGCAGCAGCGTGTTGGTACGCTTATCGACCGCGACGGTGCCGCGCTTGGACAGCAGGGAGTTCCCTTGCGACTTGATCAGGGCGGCGAGGTCGGCCGCCTTGGCGTAGTTGATCTGCAGGTATTCCGAGCGCAGCGGCACGAGCTGCTGCACGGCGCGCTGCGCGGCGAGCTGGGCCTTTTCCCGGTCTGCCAGCTCGGCCTGCGGGGCCACCAGGATCACATTGCCCTGCTTCTCCTCGCCGAGGCCCTTGATCTGCAGGATCAGGTGCAGCGCCTGGTCCCAGGGCACATTGTGCAGCCGCAGCGTCACGCTGCCGTTGACCGAGCCGCTCACCACGATGTTCTTGCCGCTGGCGTCGGCCAGCAGCTGCAGCACGGCGCGCACGGGGATGTTCTGGAAGTTGAGCGAGAGCCTCTGGCCGGTGTAGCGCGGCTTCTGCACCAGCGCCTGCGCCTGGCTCACCGGGCGCAGCTCCACCACGTACTGGGTATTTGCCTGGTAGGCCATCTCATCGAATGCGCCGGTGCCATGGATCGTGATGCGCGATCCCGCGGGGGTCCGGGTCACCTCGAAGTCGGTGACCGGCGTGCCGAAGTCCGTCGCATCGAAGCGGCGCAGCAGATCGGCCGGCACCGCGGCGCCGCTGAAGTCCACGATGACGTGATCGCCGAGCTGGTGCAGATTGATTGGAATGTGCGGATTGGAGAGCTGCACGATCACCTTGCCGGCGCCGCCGGGGCTTCGCCTGAAGTCTATGCTGCGGATCTGCCACATCGGGCCGTTGACCGCGGCTGGCCCGGCGTCCGCCGTAACCAGAGGTGCCGGCGCCTGAGAGGTCCCGGGCGAGCTGCCCGAGGCCTCCCCCAGGGTCACCACGATGTCGTTCCCCCGCCGCTTCACCTGGTAGGGCAGAGGTCGCGTGAGCGTCAGCACGAGGCGCGAGCGGTGCTTGCTCTCGGCGGCGACGATCGACTCGAGCCCTCCTGACTTGACGGGGATGAGATCCGAGGCCAGGGCGAGCCGCGTGGCCCGCAGGTCGATGACGATGCGCGCCGGATGGTCCATGGTGAAGGACAGCGGCAGCGGCGCGGCCGCCGACAGATGCAGCCGCAGTTGCAGCGGGCCGTTCGGCAGCGGCAAGACCTGCACGGACTGCAAGCTCGCCTCGCTTGCGGCGCGCGCCGGGAACGCCGGCCACGCCAGCAGGGCGAGCAGCAGCAGCGGCGCGGCGGCCTTCTCCAGGATCGGAAGTCTGGACGGAAAGAGTTTCATTCTTGGACTCCCTGCTGGAGCATTGGCTACCTATCGGTTCACTGGCTCAGGCCCAAGGCGGCCGGCCGCTTCATGTATCCACCGAGACCGTTGGGGACGATCTCAATCAGCTGGATCTGCGTCGGCGTGATCCGCACGATGCGTCCATCGTTTTGCCCCATGTAGTTGCCGATCGTCACGCGGTGAACGATGCCGTCCTTGGTCTGCACCAGACCGTAGAGCGTCCCGTCCGAGGAAAGCGTGCCGACCATCTTCAGAGTATCGAGCGGGAACTGCTCGAGATACTGGCGCGGGCGGCCGGCGTCTGGACGCACGAGGTTCGCCCCGGGTCCTTCGCTCGGCACGAACGGCGAGCGCATCGCCTGATCGGCGTAGGTGAAGGTCTTGTACTTCGGGACCGCCGGCAACGGCTTGACGTAGCCGCCCGGCTGCTTGTCGGTCTGCGCGATGAAACGCTGCAGGTTGTCCTTGCCGCCCGAGCAGGCCGCCAGCAGCAGGCAGCCGAGAGCCGCGCACGCGCGCCCCAGAGCGCCGGACCGGATGGAATTGATCATTCGGTGCTTACTCCCCGCCTTCAGCCCGGTCCCCGGTGCGGGGGATGGGCGAACTTGCCCTTGTGCGCTTTCGCATATCGCGCCGCCATCTCTTCCTGGGTGAGGTAGCGGTAGGTGTAGGCGGTCAGCGTCAGGGAAAGCGAGTCGAAGGCGTTGGGGCGCGTCGGCTTGATCTGGATGTCGTGCAGGGTGACGATGCGCGAGAGCGCGGCGATGTCGCTGGCGAACTCGCCGAACTGGTGGTAGCTGCCGGTGAGCACCATCTTGATCGGCAGCACCGCATAGAACGCCTTGTCCGTTTCATGGCCCGGCTGGAAGAGGTGCTGCTTCAGTCCCGCGGCGGCCGCGGTGTCGGAGATGTTCTCCAGCAGGCTCGGCACCTCGGTCTTGCTCGGCAGCTGGCGCAGCAGCGCGCCGAAGGAGCGGCGCAGCTCCTTGAGCTGCCGCCGGTAGATCTTGAGGTTGGCCGCCACGCTGTGCTTGACGACGAAATCCTGGCGCAGCTGGCGCTCCTGCGCCTCGCTTTGCCGCAGCTGCGGGCGCACCGTCTGCCATACGAACAGGTACACCAGGATCAGCGTCAGCACGAGAAACGTCGCGGCGACCGCCCCGGCGCGTACCGCGAACGGCCAGCGGCCCGGATCGCGCGGATCGAGGTCGCGCAGCTGCTCGGTCAGCTCCTTGAGGTTCATTCGACCGCCCTTCCCGCGACCGCCCGCCCCGGGGCCGCGTTTTTGACGCGCTCGGGGCTCTTCGGCGAGGTCACCTTCGCGTCCAGGGTGAAGGTGGAGCCTGCCGCCTTGCCGCCCGCCTTGATCACCTCCAGCTGTGCGTTGGCGAGCCACCGGGAGCCGTCGATGTTGCGCATGAATTCCGAGACGCGAGTGCTCGACTGCGCGACCCCCTTGAACTGGATGCGGTCGCCCGTCTGGTGGACGTCCGTCAGGTACAGGCCCGGGGGCACGGTGCGCACGATCTGGTCGAACACGTGCACGATCTGCGGCCGCGCGCGCTGCAGCCGCTCGATGACCTGCATGCGCGCGATGAAGCGGCGCTCGGTCTTGCGCAGGGTGTTGATCTTGCCGATCTGCCGGTTGAGGCTGTTGATCTGGGCCTGCAGCAGCGCGTTGCGGGCCTGCTGGTCGCTGATCATCGCGCTGTAGAGCAGGTGCACGCCGAAGGTGGCTACGACCGCCGCGAAGGCGGCGGCCACGAGCGCCACCGTGAACAGTTGCTTCCGCTCCTTGCGCTCCGCTTCGCGCCAGGGCAGCAGGTTGATGCGCGGCATCAGTCGAAGCTCCTGAGCGCCAGGCCGCAGGCCGTGAGCAGAGCGGTCGCATCCCGATGCACGGCCTGCGTGCGCGCGCGCGCCGAGAGCTTCATCTGCCCGAGCGGCTCGCCCTTCTCGGCGGTGATGCCGACGCGGCTGGCGATCACGTCGGCCACGCCCGGGATGTTGGCGCAGCCGCCGCACACGAGGATCTTCTCGGGCTGCTCGCGGCCGGTGCCGGAGGCGAGGTAGAACTGCAGCGAGCGGTTGACCTGCTGTGTCATGTCGTCGATGAAAGGGTCGAGCACTTCGGACTGGTAGTTGCCCGGCAGTCCCCCCTCCTTCTTCGCGCGTCCGGCTTCCTCCAGCGACAGGCCGTACGTGCGCATGATCTCCTCGGTGAGCAGCTGTCCGCCGAAGGCGAAGTCGCGGGTGTAGATCACCTTGAGGTTGCGCAGCACGCTGAAGGTGGTGCTGCTCGCGCCGAAGTCGATGACGGCGATGGTGCGCTCAGCCCCCCCGTTCGGCATCTGGTGCGTCATCAGCCGGCACGCGTTCTCCAGGGCGAACGCCTCGACATCCACGATCCGGGCGGTCAGTCCCGCAGCCTTCACGGCGGCCTGGCGCTGCTCGACGTTTTCGGTGCGCGTGGCGACGAGCAAGACGTCGTTGGTGTCAGGCTCTTTCCCCGAGGGGCCGAGCACCTCGAAATCGTAGCTCACCTCGTCCATGGGAAAGGGAATGTACTGGTCGGCCTGCATCTCCACCTGCGCCTCGAGGTCGTTGGCGTGCAGGGCGCTCGGCATCTGGATGACCTTGGTGATGGCCGCATCGCCGCTGATGGCCAGCGCGACCTCGGTGTTCTTGGTGCCGGAGCGCTTGACGGCGCGGCGCACAGCCTCGCCCACCGCTTCGGCGTCCACGATGCTCTTCTCGTTGATCGAGTTGGCAGGCGTGGGCTCGGCAGCATAGGACTCGACCCGATACTGCCCACCGGCCATGCTGAGCTCGATGAGCTTGATCGAGGACGTAGTTATGTCAAGTCCGATCAGGGGTCGGTACTTGCGCGGGAAGAGGAACATTTTTTTCCTTTTCAGGGTCTTACGCCTGAAAATCGCCACCCCTCGTGAATATTCCGCTCAATATATAGCAGCCGAAGGTTAAATTGAACGTGAGCCGTCTCACGAAACTGGCGCCGTCCTGAAACGGCGGTGCGCCGGGGGTGCAAGTGGCGAGCCGCCCAAGAGGAGCCTGCCGCCCCCATGGCCGCCCCGGCAGGTGCTTCTGAGGCTGGCGGCCTTCTGGGCGCCGCGGCGGGGCCGGCGCGCCCAGGCGGGTGACGCCGCGTCCAGGCGGGTGACGCGGGCATGGACCCTCGGTCAGGCCCAGCGGGGCGACCAGAACTTCCCCCGCCAGGCACGGTCCCTCGCTTGGGCGTTACCATGGGGGCCTGGGGTCCCTGGCGGGCGCAGGTTCGCCGCCGCGGGTGCCGGGTCCATCGTACAGAGAGTCATCGTTCCGTGAAGTGGAAGCTTTTTCGAATTCCGGCCATCGTCGTGACGGGTTTGGCGCTGGCCATACTCGGCGGCCTTTACGCTTACGCCTGCACCTACATCTATCTGGACCCGTCCTTGCCGACGCTGACCCAGATGCGGCACGTGAAACTGAAAGTGCCCCTGAGGATCTACACGGTCGGCCGCAGGCTGATCTCGCAAATCGGGGTCGAGCAGCGAACGCCGGTGCGCTTCGATCAGGTGCCCCTGGCGCTGCGCGAGGCCTTTTTGGCCGCCGAGGACCACCGCTTTTATCAGGAGGGGGCGATCAATCTCGGCAGCCTTCTGCGGGCAATGCTGGTCGATGTGATCGAGGGCCGCAAGGCCCAGGGCGGCAGCACCATCACCATGGAGGCGGCCCGCAACCTCTTCTTGACGCTGAACAAGACCTGGCGGCGCAAGCTGCAGGAGAGCTTCGTTGCCTATCGGCTCGACCACCACTTCACCAAGAACAAGGTCTTCCAGCTCTACCTCAACGTCATCTACTTCGGTGAGCGCGCCTACGGGGTGGCCGCGGCGGCCCAGACCTACTATGGCAAGCCGCTGGATCGGCTCACCCTGGCGGAGTCGGCCACGCTGGCCGGCATCGTCCAGGCGCCCTCGCTGTACAACCCGATCGTGCATCCGCATCTGGCGGCGATGCGCCGCTCATATGTGCTCACGCGCATGCTCGATCTCGGGTACATCAGTGCGGCCCAGGCTGAGGCGGCCGACCGTGCGCCCATCGAGGCGCGTCTGCATGCACCCCGCGTCGCGGTCCAGGCTCCCTATGTGGCCGAGATGGTGCTGCAAAGGATGCTGAAGCGGTTCGGTCCGAGGGCCGAGAGCGCCGGCTATCGTGTCTACACCACCGTCGACGGGCGGCTGCAGGTGGCTGCCCAACGGGCCGTGCAGCTTGGCCTGATCGCCTATGACCGGCGCCATGGCTACCGCGGGCCGATCGGCCGCACGGTCCTTTCTGCCAGAGTCACCCCGGCGCAACTTCACACTCTGGTCGACGAGTACGGTCCCATCGGGGTGCTCTCACCGGCGGTGGTGACCCGGGTCGGCCGCAAGAGTGCGACCGTTTACGTCCGCTCGCACGGGTTTGCCCGGATTGGCTGGAGCGGCCTGGTCTGGGCCAGGAAGGAGTACAGCGTGGATTCGCTGGGGCCGGTGCCGAAAACCGCCGCCGACGTCCTCTCGCGCGGGGACGTAGTGTACGTCGTGTGGAAAGGCGTGCGGGCAGCCGAGCTTGCCCAGGTACCGCAGGCGCAGGCGGCCCTGGTGTCCCTCGACCCGGACGACGGGGCGATCGCAGCGCTCGTCGGCGGGTTCGATTACTTCACCAGCAAGTTCAACCGCGCCACGGAAGCATTGCGCCAGCCGGGCTCGGGCTTCAAGCCCTTTTATTACTCCGGGGCGCTGCAGCAGGGCTACACCGCCTCGAGCACCTTTCTCGATGCGCCGCTGGTCACCGGAGGGTTCGGCTCGGAGACCACCTGGCGGCCCGTGAACTACGGCGATCGGTTCGGGGGGCCGGTGCGGATGCGCGTGGCGCTGGCCCACTCGATCAATCTGGTGTCGATCCGCATCATGCGCGCCATCGGCCTGCCGTTCGTCACGCGCTACGTCGCTCGCTTCGGGTTCGATCCGAAGACCCTGCCGCAGAATCTGACCCTTGCGCTCGGGTCACTCGATGTGACGCCGATGCAGATGGCGAGGGGCTATGCCGTATTCGCCAACGGAGGCTACCGCGTCAAGCCGTTCCTGATCGACCGGATCTTGAATGCCTCGGGCAAGGTGATCTGGCAGGCCGCCCCGCGCATCGCCTGCCACGGCTGCAATCAGAAGGCGAGCCTGAGCGCGCTTGCGCAGGCGGCGAATACCAAGGCGCTGCTCGCCGAGGCGAGCGCGCTGCGCGGGGACGGCGCGCAGTACATGCCGCCCGATCGGATGGCGCCGCGCGTGATCAGCGCGGACAACGACTACATCATGACCTCCATGATGCACAGCGTCATTCAGTTCGGGACGGGCATGGCCGCGCGCTCCCTCGGGCGCGACGACATCGCCGGCAAGACCGGTACGACCAACAACTTCACCAATGCGTGGTTCAACGGCTTCACACCCCATCTCGTGGCCACCGTGTGGGCCGGTTTCGACGACAATCAGAGCCTCGGCTATGGCGAGCAGGGAGCGGCCGTGGCGCTGCCGATCTGGATGCGCTTCATGCGCGTGGCGCTCACGGGCGTGCCGCAGTGGCGTCGGCCGCGGCCGCCCGGCATCGTCCGATTGCGCGTCTCGCCGCGCACCGGTTTGCTGGTGAGTGACGAGAACCCCGACGGCATCGAGGAGGTCTTCATGGCCAACCATCTGCCCGGAGGCAGCGGCGCACAGCCGCCGAGTGTGAGTCAAGGCGCCGCAGCGTCCATATTCTGATGTCCAAGCGTCCCACACCCCGCGGCGAGAATCTTCGCCGTGCGCTGGCGCAGGAGGCCGCCCGCATCATGGCCGAGCACGGAATTCAGGATTTCCTCCTGGCCAAGCGCAAGGCCGCCGAGCGCTTTGGTGTGCATGAGGGGGGGGTGCTGCCGAAGAACACCGAGATCGAGCAGGCGCTGGCGGCCTACCAGCGCCTCTTCGGCGGCACGGTGCACCTCGAGTCGCTGCAGGCGCTGCGGCACGCGGCGCTCGCGGCCATGCGCCGGCTGAGAGAGTTCGAGCCGCGGCTGGTGGGCTCGGTGCTGAGCGGGACCGCGACGGAGCACTCACCCGTGCAGCTGCATCTGTTTGCCGATTGCGCCGAGTCGGTGGTCATGAGGCTGATCGATCAGGGCCTGGCGCACGAGGTCACCGAGAAGCGCGTGCGAATGAGTCCGGAGCGGGTGCTCGTCTGTCCGGGGCTGCGCTTGCGGATCGAGGATCGGCCGATCGAGGCCACAGTCTTCCCGCCCGAGGGCATCCGCCAGGCGCCGGTGAGCCCGGTCGACGGCCGGCCGATGCGGCGTGCGAGCGCGCTCGAGGTCGAGGCGTTGCTCGGCGGATGCGAGCCGGCCGATCACCTTACGGCCGCAACGTGTCCTTGAGCGGATTGCCCCGGGGCCGGCTCGGGCTGCCCGCCGAAGTCGCCGGAAGCGACATGGAGCGGGCAGCGCAGGATCACGCGCGCTTGGTGATTTCCACGTAATCGCGACGGCTCGGGCCGGTGTACAGCTGCCGCGGGCGCCCGATGCGCATGGCGGGATCGGAGATCATCTCGGCCCAGTGGGCGACCCAGCCCACCGTGCGGGCGATGGCGAACATCACGGTGAACATCGAGCGCGGGATGCCGATTGCGCTGTAGATGATGCCCGAGTAGAAATCGACATTCGGATAGAGCTTGCGCTCGATGAAGTACTCGTCCTGCAGGGCGATCTCCTCCAGCCGCAGCGCGAGCTCGAACAGCGGATTGTCCGAGCGCCCCAGGCGCGCGAGCACCTTGTGGCACATCTCGCGGATGATCTTGGCGCGCGGATCGAAGTTCTTGTAGACGCGATGCCCGAATCCCATCAGGCGCACGTGGCTGGTCTTGTCCTTGGCCTGCGCCAGGAACTTCGGGATGTTGTCGACGGTGCCGATCTGCTCGAGCATGTTGAGCACCGCCTCGTTGGCCCCGCCGTGCGCCGGGCCCCAAAGCGCCGAGATGCCCGCGGCGATGGCCGCGTAGGGGTTGGTCCCGGTGCTGCCCGCCAGGCGCACCGTGGAGGTGCTCGCGTTCTGCTCGTGATCGGCGTGCAGGACGAACAGCAGATCGAGCGCCTGGGCGGCGACCGGATCGACCTCGTACGGCTCGCAGGGCACGGCGTAGAGCATGTGCAGCAGATTGCTGCAGTAATCGAGATCGTTGCGCGGATAAATGTACGGCTGGCCGAGCGCGTGCTTGTGGGCGGCCGCCGCGATCGTCGGGATCTTGGCGATGATGCGGTGGGCGAAGATCTCCCGCTGCCGCGCGCTATGGATGTCCATGGTGTCGTGGTAGAAAGCGGACATCGAGGCCACCACGGCCGACACCATGGCCATGGGGTGCGCGTCGTAGTGAAATCCGTGGAAGAAGCGCAGCAGCGATTCGTTGATCATCGTGTGATGACGGATGCTGCCGGTGAATTCGTCGAGTTGCTTGCGCGAGGGAAGCTCGCCATGCAGAAGCAGGTAGGCAACCTCGGTGAACGAGCTTCGCTCCGCGAGCTGCTCGACGGGATAGCCGCGATAAAGCAGCACGCCGGCATCGCCGTCGATATAGGTGACACGGCTGTCCGTCGAGGCGGTGCCGCCGAATCCGGGGTCGTAGGTGAACAGGCCGAACTCTTTGTTGAGCGCGGCGATGTCGACGACGGACGGGCCGATCGTGCCCGGGCGGACGGGCAGGCTCACCTTGCGGTCGGCGGCTCTGTCGATGAGCTCGATGGTTTTCTGGATCATGCAGTGGACGCTTCCATTGTTGAGCGGTCGGCGCCCAAGCGGGGGTGACTCGAGCGTCAGGGGAACGAATCGCGAGGTTTACACGGTCCGCGCCGCGAATCAAGGTACCCGTACGGCGGGGAAGCTTACCTGCGGGTAGAGGGACCGGGCAGTGCGGCCCGGCCCCGTGCCGCGGCGGGCAAAAAGCGTGATTTTTGTCCGCCGCTCGCCGGCTGTGGCGGCGGCCCCGTGCCCGGCGCTTCGATGGCGCAGAATTCTTCGTACTATTGAACCGTGGTCGCATCCGCCGTGCTCGAAACCCCGCCGCTCGCGCTGTACGCGCACTTCCCCTGGTGCGTTCGCAAGTGCCCGTATTGCGATTTCAACTCCTATGCGGCTCGGGAAGGGTTCGCGGAGCAGTCCTATCTCGAAGCGCTCACCGCCGATCTGCAGACGCAGGCGCAGGCGGTGCGCGGACGGGAGGTGACCAGCATCTTCCTCGGCGGAGGCACGCCGAGCCTGTTCTCCCCAGGCGCCATCGCACGGGTGCTGGAGGCGGCCGGCCGCCACCTGAGGCTCACCGCCGATCTCGAGGTGACGATGGAGGTCAACCCGGGCACGATCGAGCGCGGCCGCTTCGCCGAGTATCGGGCGGCGGGCGTGAACCGCGTGTCCCTCGGCGCGCAGAGCTTCGATGCCGGGCACCTGAGCGCCCTCGGCCGCGTGCACACCCCGACGGAGACCTTCAGGGCGGTGGAGGAGCTGCATGCCGCCGGCATCGGCAACTTCAACCTGGACATCATGTACGGTCTGCCGGGGCAGGATGCCGCCGGCGCGGCGCGGGACATCGAGGAAGCCCTGAGGCTTGCGCCGGCGCACATGTCGCATTACCAGCTCACGATCGAGCCCGGCACGGTGTTTGCCGGGCGACGACCCCTGCTGCCGGACGAAGAGGTGGTGGAGCAGATGCTGGCCTCGTGCCGCGAGCGGCTGTCCGAGGCCGGGTTCAGCCAGTACGAGGTGTCCGCCTACGCGGCTGCGGGCCGCCGATGCCGGCACAACCTCAACTACTGGCGGTTCGGCGATTACCTGGGCGTCGGCGCCGGGGCACACGGCAAGCTCACTCTGGCGGCCGCCGGACAGGTCTGGCGCAGCGAGCAGCCGCGCGAGCCGCGGCGATACGCGGCCGCCGCGGCGCGGGGCGCCGGCAACCGCAGGAGCGTACCGGCGAGGGATCTGCCGTTCGAGTTCATGCTGAACGCCCTGAGACTGGTGGAGGGCTTCGAGGCGCGGCTGTTCACGCGGCGGACGGGACTTGCGTGGGAGGCGGTGGCCCCGACACTGGATCGTCTGGCCGATCAGGGCTTGATCGTCCGGGACGGGATGCGCTATGGCGCCAGCCCGATGGGTCTGCGCTTCCTGAACGACGTGCTGACCTGCTTTCTTCCGGAAACAGCGGAATCTGCCGGATAATCGAAATTGTCAACGGTTTTTCGAGCTTCCGGGGGCTGCCGTCGCAGTCCTTATTCACAGCGTCGCGGCGGTCTTCGTGAAATGAGTGAATTAGCTCTCAATGTGGCCAAGTTGCTCCATGAGGTGCGTATAAGTAATTGATGACAAAGGGAGTAATGACCTGGTCATTTTTTCGTCATTGCAATAAAACCGCAATATGGCCGCAAGATTGGACGGTATCGGCCCAAGTGATCCACAGAGTTATCCACAGCTTTTGTGGATAATGCGTACGCCTGCCCTGACACACGGGTGCGCAATGCCGCACGATGATCCATCCGGCTCTCGACAGGGTGAGGTTGCGGGAGGTTCCCGCGGCCAGCCGTCCTGACCCGCCCCAGGGCGGGCGACTTGAGGGCGGCCGAAAGTACGGCTACACTTCGCGCCCTTTGAGACCTAAGGCAATCCAGGCCCGGCCGCTGCGCCTCGCGCAGGGGGAGGGCCACCCGAAGCCGCCCATGAAATCCGCCATCCATCCCGAGTACACAGAGATCACGGTCAGCTGCTCCTGCGGCAACTCGTTCAAGACGAAGTCCACGCTGGGGCACGATCTGCAGATCGAGGTGTGCTCGAATTGCCACCCGTTCTACACCGGCAAGCAGAAAATCGTCGACACTGCGGGCCGCGTGGACAAGTTCCGCAAGAAATACGCCGCCGCCGCTGCCGCCGGAGCCGCTGCCGCCGGAGCCGCCGCCGGGAAGTAGCGGGGCCTGCGCCCCGCACCGAGCGGCGCTGCCCCGGGGCGCAGCGCACGGGCCGGTCCTCGATGTCGCGAGCGCGCGCCGCCGCGCCGAAAGGACTGGCGCACTCGCGAGCCGATGCTTTGCCGGTCGGCAAGCGGCCCAATGGGCCGCGTCGACTAGCTTAGCCCGGTGACTTTCTCGGCCACCAGCTCGCGCAATTCCTGCACCACTTCCGGGTTGGCGAGGGTCGTCACGTCGCCGGTGTCGCGTCCGGTCGAGATCGCGGCCAGTACCCGGCGCATGATCTTGCCGGAGCGGGTCTTGGGCAGGTCTGGCACCAGCCAGATGAAGCGCGGGCGCGCGATCGGCCCGATCTGATCGACGATGGCGGCTGCGATGTTGCGGCTCACCGCCTCGTCCGCCAAAACGCCCGGTTGCAGCGAGGCGTACACATCCGGCATTGCACCCTTGATCTCGTCCGGTACGGCGACCACGGCCGCTTCCGCCACTTCCGGCACGGTCAGACAGGCGGCCTCCAACTCCTTGGTGCCGAGACGGTGGCCGGCCACATTGATTACGTCGTCGATGCGTCCCAGGATGCGAATGTAGCCGTCGCTGGCTTGCAGCGCGCCGTCGCCGGCGAAGTACGGCCAGTCGCGCCAGTCCTTGCTGTCCGGCCTGCAATAGCGCGAGTAGTAGGTCTTGACGAAGCGTTCGTCATCGCCCCAGATGGTAAGCATCCGGCCCGGCCACGGATTTCGAATGCAGATATTGCCGGCTGCCGGGCTGCCGCGCGGGATCTCGCAGCCGTTTTCGTCGTAGATCACCGGATAGATGCCCGGTACCCCCGGGCCGGCGGACCCGGGTTTCATCGGATGGATGCCCGGGACGGTCGAGCACAGATGGCCGCCGGTCTCGGTTTGCCACCAGGTGTCGACGATGACCGCTTCCCGTTTGCCGACCATCTCCCAATACCAACGCCAAGCCTCCGGCTCGATCGGCTCGCCGACGGTGGTCATATGCTTGAAGCGGTGGTTGTATCGGGCCGGGGTGTCGGGCCCGGCGCGGCGCAGCGCGCGGATCGCGGTCGGCGAGGTATGAAAAATATTGACTCCGAGCTCCTCGGCGATGCGCCAGAGACGACCGGCATCCGGGAACGTGGGGACGCCCTCGTAAACCACCGAGGTCGCCGCCAATGCAAGCGGCCCGTATACGATGTACGAGTGCCCCGTGATCCACCCGACGTCGGCCATGCACCAATAGACGTCCTCCGGGTGAATATCCTCGATGTACTTCGAGGTCCCGGCGACGTATGCCAGGTAGCCACCGGTCGAATGCTGCGCCGCCTTCGGCTTGCCGGTGGTGCCCGAGGTGTACATCAGGAACAGGGTGTCGTTGGCGTCCATGATCTCGGGCGCGACTCCCTTGCCCCGATAGGCGCCCAGCGCCTCGTCGATGAAGAAGTCCCGCTGCTTCAGCATCGGCGCCTCGCTGTGGTACTGTCCGGGATAACGCCGCCACACCAGTACTTTCTCGATCTCGACGCCCTCCCTGGCGGCCTCGGCCACAGCCGGCGCGGCCTTCTTCCCGTGATCGATGAGCTTGCCGCCGCGGTGGTACGCATCCATCGTGACGAGCACTCGGCTTCCTGAATCGACGATGCGGTGGGCGCAAGCGGAAGCCGAGAAGCCGCTGAACACCTGCGAATGAATCACCCCCAGCCGGGCGCAGGCCAGCATCGTGATCGGCAGCTCGAGCGTCATCGGCAGGTGCAGCGTCACGCGGTCGCCGCGCTTCAGTCCGCAGAACTCCCGCAGCATCACCGCCACTTCGTTGACCCGCCGGTGCAGCTGTTGGTAAGTCAGGGCGATGATCGGCTCGCCCTCCTGTTCGGGCACGAAGTAGAAGGCCGTCTTGTTGCGGTGCTTGTCCAGGTGCCGGTCGACGCAATTGTGGCAGGCGTTGAGCTTGCCGCCCACGAACCATTTGAAAAACGGCGGCCGGGAGCTGTCCAGGGTCGTGTGCCAATAGTGCTTCCAGTCGAGCAGATCGGCGTATTCGCGGAAGCACTCCGGGAAGTTCTCTTCCGAGAAGCGCTCGAAAACGGCCGCGTCGGTGAGGTAAGCCTGGCCGAGGAATTTTGACGGCGGATGGATGTAGTTCTCCTCCCGCCAGTGCGCCGCGATGGTCGCCCCTTCGGCCTCGACATCGGTTTTGCTCATCTCGCTTTACTCCACGTCTGAAACTTGTCCGCAACTCCCGCGACGGCTTGACAGGCCGAAGCGCCCCGCGGCCAGGCCCGGATGGCGGTCGAGGCAGGGGCATATTACGGCTCGTCGTCGCATGCGGTACAGTGTCGAGCCCGCTCGACTCCCGAGCCTCAGCTTGCGCCGCGCGGCCGGGGGTGCACTCCCCTCGGGGCGACGCTGCAGGAGTCAGCGCCGCCTGTTCTCGCCGCTGCGCACAAGAACGAGACGATCCTTGTCTCGCCCCCCCTCCATCCGAAGCGGCCGTCCGCGCAGCCGGCAAAGCATCCGGCGAGCTCCTGCGGCGCCGTTGACAGCCGAAGGAACGGATCGTTTGAATCGAGGTCCGAATGCAATCATCCGGCAGGGCATCCTCAGAATCATGGTCACGATATCCAGCAAGCTGGGGGTCGAGGACGCTCTGCAGCGGCTCGATCGGCTGCTCGCCGGCGCGAGGGAGGCGCAGTCGCTTGCCGGCAAGAGGGACGGAAGGGCGTTTTCCGTGAGGCGTGCGCAGCGCCTCGGAAAGGGCATCCTGCGGCCGCAGCTCTCAGGAATCATCGAGCCGACAGAGGCCGGCTGTGCCTTGAAGGGCGAGTTCGGGCTCTGCCGAAAGGCCCGGATTTGCCTGCGATCATGGTTCGCCCTCGGCGGGCTATGGACCGTGGCGTCGATTCTGGTGGGTTTCCGCATGGGACCGC
The DNA here is from genome assembly GCA_021792755.1 of Pseudomonadota bacterium. Taxonomy (GTDB): domain Bacteria; phylum Pseudomonadota; class Gammaproteobacteria; order Steroidobacterales; family Steroidobacteraceae; genus 13-2-20CM-66-19. Next base: position 134,258 of record JAJYUA010000005.1, on the reverse strand, counting down.
ACTCGATGTGGCTGCTTCCCGCGGTCGGCGTCGCGATGATATTGATCGGGGCCGTGTCCGTGCAATTCGCCACCTCTTACTACAACTCCGATCGGGAGTGGCTCGTCAAGCTTCTCTCCGAAGAGCTCGGCAGCTGAAGTCCCAGGTGCCGCCCAGGCGACCAATGTTAATATGACATTGATTCACAAAGACTTATTCTGGTCTGCGCGCCCGCGACCACACGCGCAGCTACAGCGCCTCCAAGTCGGTCCGCTTCCCGGCGAGCGCCCTGCGACCCCGAACCGGGCGAGCGACATGCCGGGGTAGTGCCCAGGGTGGGCTTGTGGCCAACATCACCGGAAATGCAGGGTATTCAGGACGGCGATGGATGCGCCTCGACACCCTAGAACGCTACTCCGCGTTCTGCACCTGCTCGCGCAGAGCGCCGTTATCATATTGATTCATAAAGATTTATTTAGCTCTGCACGCCAGAAGCTACAAGCCTAGCTACAGCGCTTCCAAGGCGGTCCGGCTCCTGGCGAGGGCCTTGGCACTGCGAAGCGCAATTGCCGTGAAGGCTTCGCAGCACGTTGCGCCGCTCAAGGCATTGAGTAAAAATACTCAATAACGTGAGCAAAAAGCAGAGCGAGTTCCGACGTCCCCAGGCCGCCGTGCTGGCCGAGCGGCTGGCCGAGCCGCGCCGGTTTCTGCACGTCATTGCCGGCCCTCGACAAGTCGGCAAGTCCACTCTCGTGCAGCAGATCACCGATGAATTGAGCCTGCCGGTTCGCTACGCCAGTGCCGACGAGCCGACGCTCCGGGGCGCGGACTGGATCAGCCAGCAATGGGAGGCGGCGCGGCTGGAAGCCTCCGGTGAGGCCGGTGCCGTGCTCGTGCTCGATGAGATCCAGAAGATCCCTGCCTGGTCGGAGACGGTCAAGCGCCTCTGGGACGAGGACACGCGCAAGAAGCGATCACTCAAGGTCGTGCTGCTTGGCTCCGCTCCGCTCTTGATGGCGCAGGGCCTGACGGAGAGCCTCGCCGGCCGGTTCGAGACCTTGAGGCTGCCGCACTGGTCGTATGCCGAAATGCGCGAAGCCTTCGACTTCACGCTAGATCAATACCTGTATTTTGGCGGCTATCCCGGCGCGGCGCCGCTCATCCGCGATCCCGTCCGATGGTCCCGCTACATCGCGGACAGTCTCATCGAGACCTCTATTGCGCGCGACGTGCTGCTGCTGACCCGTGTAGACAAGCCGGCGCTGCTGCGCCGCTTGTTCGAGCTGGCCTGCCGGTATTCCGGCCAGATCCTTTCGTACACGAAGATGCTCGGGCAGTTGCAGGACGCCGGCAATACGACGACGCTGGCTCACTACCTCGATCTGCTGGCCGGTGCGGGAATGGTCTGCGGCCTGCCGAAGTACGCGGGCGATGCGGCGCGCAGCCGGGGCTCGAGCCCGAAGCTACAGGTGCTGAATACCGCGCTCATGACCGTGACGGCCGCAGTCAGCCCGAAGGAGGCGCGCTCGGATCGGGAATTCCGCGGGCGGCTCATCGAGTCGGCGGTGGGAGCGCATCTGGCTAATGCCGCGGCCCTAGGCGAGTGCGAAGTCTACTACTGGCGCGATCGAGGTCAGGAGGTCGATTTCGTGGTGAAAGCCCGCTCAGGACTGGCTGCCATTGAAGTGAAGAGCGGTCGGGCGCCGCAGGCGCATCCCGGGTCGGCGGCCTTTGCCGCAGCGTTCAAGGTGAAACGTACACTGCTCGTCGGCGGCGACGGCATCGCGGTAGAAGACTTCCTGAGCCGGCCAGTCGCTGAATGGCTGGCGCACTGACATCAGAGATTCGAGATGACACGAGGACAGGAGGCCGCGAGCGTCTGCGGCGGATCGCCGTGGTCCACGTCGCGCTACCCAACTGTAGAGAACTCTCAACATCAATCGGAGTGAAGCAGTTCATAATAAAACGCAACCAAGAATAAAAACGTTGGTAAGCGCTTGTATTGTTTTGATACCTGCAAATGGACTTGACGTCGCCTTGGTGTGTGCGCTAGCCCGGAAAATGCATGAAAGGCCGTAAAAAGGGAGGGAGCAAGAGCCTCTATTGTGATAGAAATGGCTTTACCACAAGCGTTTCAGTCACTCAAAAGGCTCTTGCGTGCGAGAAGATACCACACGACAGTCTGTGCTGTTTCCGGACCTGTTCAAAAAGCCGCTGGTGGTGAAAATCTCTTATCCTCCCTGACCGGCCCGCGTGGAGAAGCGTGCTCGGCTGCCCGGGCGCTTTGCGGAGATCTACCCGAAGGTCCGGGAGTATGTCCAGAAGCGCTGCTTTGGTGTCGTGATCGAGCTGGACGATGCGAGCGTGCGCCGCGCGCTGAACCACTCGGGCCTGCTGGACGCTGTTGCCGGGCTGTTCGCCCGGGTCATCGGCCAACTGACAGTCGAGGCTACGCCGGTCAAGCTGCTGGGAGAGCCGTACCGACTTTCGGATACATCGAAGTTTACCTGGCGGCGGATGACTGTGACGGCGCAGAAGACCATATTCAACGTGGTCGCCTGTTACAACTCCTTCGAGGCTGATTTCGGGCAGTTTCTCGACGACTGTGACGACATCGATCGGTTCGCGGCATTGGCCGAGTGGTTCACCCATTTCCATGTCCAGTATCTTGCAGGCAGCGGCGCGGTTCGCCTGTACTATCCGGATTTCGTCGCAGCTCAGGCCACCCAGGCCGGGCCGGTGTACTGGATCATCGAGACCAAAGGCCGCGAATTCGACGATACGGACACGAAAGCGAAGCACATGACCCGCTGGTGCGAGGAGGTGAGCCAAGAATCCGGTGAGCGCTGGCGCTACATCAAAGTTTCCCAGGCCACGTTCCAGGATTTCGGCCTATGGTGAAGACGGTCATGATTGATGTCCCTCGCAGGTGGCCGCGGCTGATTCTCGGCCTGGCTTCCAGAGAAAGCCATGTGAGTTCAGCTCGAGGTCGCGACCAGGCAGCACCGGATTTCGTCGAATTCGTAAATTTCGTACTTTGCGCACGGGTCACGCGTTCCGCCGGATCGGGGTCACTTTTCGCTTACCGCGCTCGCAGTCGAGGAGCAGTTCGGTCCACTGCGTGAGGGCTGCCCGGCGCTCGGTGAAGTAGTCGTGCTGATTGTATATGCCCGCGACGCCCGCGAGCTTGTGTCCGAGGCAGCGCTCGGCGACCTCGGTCGGAATTCTCAGCGCAGCCAGATGGGTGCGTGCAGTACGGCGCAGGTCGTGGAGCGTGAACGGTGCTAGGCCGTGCGTCACGCGCGCGACAGCTACGTTGAGCGTGTCGCGGCAGACGTGAGGACTGCGCTTGCGCCGGTCGCTGCGGCGCATGGGAAAGACATACTCGCTGCCGCCGGACAGCTCCTTGAGCGCCCTCAGCCAGCCGACGACGGCGGGTACGAGCGGGATGTCGAGATGGGCGCCGTCCTTTCTCCGGGCTGCCGGAAGATGCCACACCGGTCCCTGCTCGCCGGCGCCTTCCAGATCGAATTCGGCCCAAGGGGCGGCCAGCAGTTCGCCTTTCCGAACACAGAGCGCCAGCAGGAGTTTTATCGCGAGCAGATTGTCGCCTCCGAATGTGGGTTCCTTGCGGAGGGCCTCGAACAAGGTCACCAGTTCGTCGCACGACAGGGCGCGCTTCCTGGCTCGCTCGGTACCCCCGGCGTCCAGCCGAGGACTGAAGCTCGCCGCCGGATTCGTCGTCACCAACCGGCGTCGGACCCCGAACGCAAAGATGCGCTGCGCGAATCGCAGAAGGTCATTGGCCGTCGTGGGGGCATTCACCTTCACTCGGTCCAGCAGCTTGGCGACGTCGGCGGGCCGCACGTCCTCGGCGATGGATGTTCCGAGCTCGGGCAACAGGTACTTGTCCAAGTGGCGTCGTGGCACTTCGGGATGTTTTATCCCCCGCTGCTTGATTTCCGCGACGAACCATTCCTCGGCCAGTTCCTTGAATGATCCCTTCCGCCGCTCAGCGTCGATCTGGGCCTGCTTCTCTCGCATGGGGTCCTTCCCCTGATCCAGCAGTACCCGAGCCTTACGCGCCTCCACGCGGGCTTCGGCGAGGCTCATGTCCGGATAGTTGCCGAGAGCGAGCCACCGGTCCTTGCCCGCGAAGCGATATCGCAGCGTCCAGCTCGCACCCGTTGCCGTCTGCTTCCTGAGATGCAGGCCTCCGCCATCGGAGAGGAAGAGGCGGTCCTCTTTGCCGTACGCCCGTTTGACGTCGAGCGCGGTGAGTGTGTCCAGCACCATGAAATGACTCGTTGTAGCTAACTTCGCAGATTCCTGCCCGCGGATTGTAGCTAACGGATCAGCTACAAATCTAGCTACAACGATGCTTTGGACGATACTGGATGAAACGGGGCGCTATGAAACTTAAGTATTTATTTCACATGAATTTTATTTCGAGGCTGGGGCGCTTTTATACAGTGCTGCCCCTTATTCCGCGTTCTGCACCTGCTCGCGCATCTGCTCGATGGTGACCTTCATGTCCACCGCGGTACGGGTGCTCTCCAGGTCCTGGGACTTCGAGGAAAGGGTGTTGGCCTCGCGGTTGAGCTCCTGCATCAGGAAGTCGAGTCGGCGACCGGCGGGCTCGTCTGCGGCGATGACACGTCGCACCTCCGAGATGTGCCCGCTCAGGCGCTCGAGCTCCTCGTCCACGTCGAGCCTCTGCAGCAGCAGCGCGACTTCCTGCTCCAGGCGGTCCTGATCCACGGCCGAGGTGAGCTCCTTGACCCGCTCGCGCATCCGTTCGGTGAGCCGCGCCTGGATCTCGGGCAGCCGTCCCTGCACCTGCTTGACGAGCGCCTCCAGGGCGCCGCAGCGCTGCTCGAGCACTTCGCGCAGCTTCTGGCCCTCTCGCGCCCGGGCCGCCTTGAGCTCCTCCGTCGCGCCATCGAACAGCGCCCGGGCCGCGGCCAGAAGCTCCTCTCCGCCCGCGGTCACGTCCTTCAGTACCCCGGGCCAGCGAAGGACCTCGAGCAGATTGACCGAACCGACCGGGATGACCCGTTCCAGGTCATCGAGCCGGGCCGTCAGCCGCTCGAGCACCTGCGGATCGACCTCCAGGCTGCCCACCCCTTGCGCCGCCCGGTAGGTGATGGTGCAGTCGACCTTGCCGCGGCGGATGTCGCGCGAAAGCCGCTGCCGCAGCTCGCTTTCGAGGGAGCGCAGCTCTTCGGGCAGGCGGAAGCCGGCCTCGAGGAAGCGGTGATTGACGCTGCGCAGCTCGCACACGAGCGTCCCCCAGGGGCCGCAAGCCTCGCGGCGGGCAAAGCCTGTCATGCTGGCAATCATGGTAAACGCTACGCCGACGGCGCCCCGGAATGCTATAAAGCGGACCCCAAAGCTTAACACTTGCGCGGATCTCCTTTGCGGATCGAATATGCCGACGTCAGCCTCGTGGGCGGACGCGCGGAGAACCAGGACAGGGTCACGATCGCCGTTGCGGAGCATGCGGCGCTGCTGGTCGTCGCCGATGGGATGGGTGGATATGCCGATGGCGCGCACGCCGCCGAGGTGACGCGACAGGTCGTGCTGGACGCGTTCGGGCGCGCGCCGCAGCCGCTTTTCGATCCCATGGGCTTCTTCCACCTGATTCTCGGCCGTGCGCACGAAGAGGTGGTGAAGTTGGGAGGGTCCCTGCCGATCGATCGGCGCCCGCGCGCCACATGCGCGCTGTGCCTCGTCCAGCAGGGTGCATCGTGGTGGGCGCATGTCGGCGATAGCAGGATCTACCACATCCGCGGCGGCGCGCTGTTGGAGCGTAGTCGCGACCACAGTCACGTGGAAGGGCTGGTGCGCGAGGGACTGATCACCGCCGAACAGGCGCAGATTCATCCCCAGCGCAACTTTGTCGAGTGCTGCGTCGGTGGGGTTTCGATCCTGCCGGACATGGCGATCTCCCGAAGGAGGCCGCTGGAGTCCGGTGACGTGCTGCTCGTGTGCAGCGACGGCCTGTGGGGCCCGCTCAAGGACGATGAGCTGGCCAAAGCGCTGGGCTCCGGTAAGCCGCTGCGCGAGGCGCTGCAGGGGTTGGCCGACAGTGCCGTGAGCCGCAACGGAGCTGCGAGCGACAATGCTTCCGGCGCCGTCCTGCGGTGGCTGGGCGAGCCGCGCGGGCGCAGCGGCCGGCACGAGATACGCGAGCGATCGTGAAGATTTTCCAAGGACGGCGCGGCGTAATACCCCGTGCGGATAGTTCGAAAGAGACGTAGAGACATGATCCGACCGAGCGGACGTTCCCCCGATCAGATGCGGTCCGTGAGCTTTGCTCGCCGCTTCGCCAAGCACGCCGAAGGCTCCGTACTGGTCGAGTTCGGCGACACCCAGGTGCTGTGCACCGCCAGCGTCGAGGCGAGCGTTCCGGCCTTCCTGCGCGGCAAGGGCCAGGGCTGGGTCACCGCAGAGTACGGGATGTTGCCGCGTTCCACCCACACCCGCTCGGCGAGGGAAGCGGCGCGCGGCAAGCAGGGTGGGCGCACGCTGGAGATTCAGCGGCTCATCGGTCGCTCGCTGCGCGCAGTGATCGACCTCAAGGCCCTCGGCGAGCGCACCATTACCGTGGATTGCGATGTGTTGCAGGCCGACGGGGGCACGCGCACCGCCTCCATCTGCGGCGGGTATGTGGCGCTCGCCCAGGCGTGCCGGCTGCTCGCCAAGCGGCAACTGATCGCCGCCAGCCCCCTTCACGGCCAGGTAGCGGCCATCTCGGTTGGCATCGTCGGAGGGGTCGCGGTGCTGGATCTCGATTACCGGGAGGACTCACAGGCCGAGGTCGACATGAATGTGGTGATGAACGACGGTGGCGCCTTCATCGAGCTGCAAGGCACCGCGGAGGGACACGCGTTCCGCCGGCACGAACTCGACACCATGCTCGCACTCGCGGCCGGTGGCATCGACAAGCTGTTTCCCCTGCAGGCGCAGGCACTGGAGCCGTGACCGAGGCTACGATGGTGTTTCTTACCGGCGCGCAGCGCCGCGATCCGCGCGGGAGCCGCTGCTGCAACGAGCATCCGTCGATGGACCTGCCGTCCCGCCGGTCGTGCTTGACGGGGGCTCGCCGTTCCAACGCGGCTCGCTCCGCGCTCGGCGCATGAAAATAATTCTGGCCAGCGGCAATCCCGGCAAGCTGCGGGAGATCGGCGAGCTGCTTGCTCCGTACGGGCTCACGCTCGTCCCTCAGAGTGCCTTCGGCATCGCGCCGCCCCCGGAGACCGGCACGACTTTCGTCGACAACGCACTGCTCAAGGCCCGCCACGCCGCGCGCGCCGCCGGTTTGCCGGCGCTCGCGGACGATTCCGGAATAGAAGTGGATGCACTGCACGGCCGCCCCGGCGTGTACTCCGCCCGTTTCGCGGGCGAGGGGGCGAGTGACGAGGACAATCTGCGCAAGCTCCTGGCCGACCTCGAGGCGGTGCCGCAGGAACGCCGACAAGCCCGCTACCAGTGCGTGATCGCCTTGGTCCGGCGCCGCGATGATCCCGAGCCGCTCATCGCTCACGGGACGTGGGAGGGTCGGATTGCGCCGGCTCCTCGGGGCTCGGGAGGTTTCGGCTACGACCCGATCTTTCTGCCGGCCGGCTCCCAGCGCACCGCAGCGGAGATGGATGCGGCCGAAAAGAACGCGGTGAGCCATCGCGGGCGGGCCCTGCGGGCATTGGCGTCCGGCGCCCGCGCGCTCTGCGAGCACCCGTCCGGGGAGCCATCCGGCAAGTCCGGGGCTCGGGGCCGGCTGTTCGTGCTGGCTGCCCCCTCCGGCGCGGGCAAGACTTCCCTGGTCCGGGCGCTGCTCCAGCGCATCCCGACGCTGCAGCTGTCCATATCGCACACCACCCGGCCTCGGCGCCCCACCGAGACCCCGGGGCGGGAGTACTACTTCGTCACCGTGGGGGAATTCGAAAGGATGGTGAACGAGGGCCGCTTCCTGGAGCACGCCCGGGTTTTCGACAATTACTACGGCACCGCCCGTGAGCCGGTCGAGGAGACGCTCGCACAGGGCCGGGACGTGGTGCTCGAGATCGACTGGCAAGGCGCCCGGCAGGTGCGAGCGGCCATGCCGTCCTGCCTGACCGTTTTCGTGCTGCCGCCGTCCCGGCAGTCTCTGGAGCAGCGGCTGCGCGGCCGGGCCACGGATTCCGCCGAGGTGATCGCCCGCCGGCTGCGCGACGCGGTGAGCGATATGTCCCATTGGAATGAATTCGACTACGTCGTAGTGAACGACGATTTCGAGCGTGCGGTGGCGGACCTGATGCGGATCGTGGGCGGCGGCGGCGAGGCACTCCTCGCGGGCCGGCCGGAGCTGGCGCCGCTGCTCGAGCGGCTGCTGGCCTGAACGCCACCCTTTGCCGTATAATACCCGCTCTTTGCGCGCTGGCCGCGCCTTTTAACCGTTGGTTTCCGGATCGCCATGGCTCGAATCACCGTCGAAGACTGCCTGCAAAACGTCGATAACCTCTTCCAGCTGGTGATTCTGGCTGCCCAGCGGGCCCGGCGCATCGCCAACGGGGCCGAGCCGACCGTCCCGCTGGAGAACGATAAGCCGACCGTCGTCGCGTTGCGCGAGATCGCCGCCGGCAACGTCACGGTCGACATGCTCCGCGAGCCCGAGCCGCCGCCGGCCGAGGCCGTCCCCGCCGTCCCGGAGCTGGACATGCAGTCCACCTTCCGCGCTCCGCAGTTTGGCCTGGGAGATTGATACCGGGGGCCGGTCTCTTGCAGTGACCGTATGGATTATGCGTCTTCTCTCCTGGGGCTGCTTCCCGGCGGAAGGCGTACTCCCGGGCTGAAGGAGCTGCTGGCCACGGTCGGCAGTTATCTGCCGCCGGAGCAGGTCGAGCGCGTTCGCGAGGCCGCCGAATTCGGCGCCTCGGCCCACAAGGGGCAGAAGCGGCTCTCGGGCGAGCCCTTCATCGCGCACCCCGTGGCCACGGCGGCGATCCTCGCCGACCTGCATCTCGATCCCGACACGCTCGTCGCCGCTATCCTGCACGATGTCATCGAGGACACCCCGACACCCAAGGATCAGCTGGCCGCGCGATTCGGCGCCGATGTGGCCGAGCTCGTCGATGGGGTGACCAAGCTCGATGCCATCCAGTTCAAGAGCCGCGAGGAGGCCCAGGCGGAGTCCTTCCGCAAGATGCTGCTCGCGATGGTGCGCGACCTGCGCGTCATCCTGGTCAAGCTCGCCGATCGCACGCACAACATGCGCACCATCGATGCGATGCCGCCGCACCGGCGGCGCGCGATCGCGCGCGAGACGTTGGACATCTATGCGCCCATTGCCGAGCGATTGGGTCTGTACAGTCTGAAACTCGAGCTCGAGGAGCTCGGCTTCCAGGCGTTGTATCCGCAGCGCTACCGGGTGTTGGAGCGCGCGCTGCGCAAGGCGGGCGGGAACCAGAAGGAATTCCTGAAGAAGATCGCGCGGCAGCTGTCCGCCGCGCTCGAGAAGCGCGCCATCAGCGCCCGGGTCGAGATGCGCGAGAAGCACATCTACAGCATCTACAAGAAGATGCTGCGCAAGCGCGCCTCGCTCGCCGAGATCGTCGATGTCTACGGCCTGCGCATCGTCGTCGAGGACTTCGACACCTGCTACCGCGCCCTCGGGGTGGTGCACTCGGTGTTCAAGCCCATGCCGGGGCGGTTCAAGGACTACGTCGCCATCCCGCGGGTCAACGGCTACCAATCGCTCCATACGACGCTTTTCGGACCCAACGCAGTACCGATCGAGGTGCAGATCCGCACCGAGGACATGGACAGCGTGGCCGAATCCGGCATCGCCGCGCACTGGAAGTACAAATCCGGCGGCAACGCCGAGTCGATGCAACAGGAGCGCGCGCGGGAGTGGCTGTCGGGACTGGTTGAGCTGCAGGAGGACGGCACCTCGGAGGAATTCCTGGAGAGCGTCAAGGTCGATCTGTTCCCCGACAAGGTGTATGTCTTCACCCCCAAGGGCAAGATCCTGAGGCTGCCGAGCGGCGCGACGGTGGTCGATTTCGCCTATGCGGTACATACCGACGTCGGCAACCGCTGCGTCGCGGCCAAGGTCGACCGGCGCCTGACGCCGTTGCGCACAGTGCTGCGCAACGGCCAGACGGTGGAGATCATCACCGCCAAGGGCGCGGTGCCCAATCCGGCGTGGGTGGGCTTCGTCGTCACCGCCAAGGCGCGCAGCGCCATCCGCCACTACCTGAAGGGCCTGCGGCGCACCGAGGCGATCGATCTCGGCCAGCGGCTGCTCCTGCAGGCGCTCGCCGAGTTTCACCTGTCCCTGGAGGATGTCAGTCCGCAGAGCCGCGAGGCGATGGTCGGCGAGCTCGGCATGAAGAACATCGATGATCTGTACGAGAGGATCGGCCTCGGGGAGCGCCTGGCGCCGCTCGTGGCGCGCCGCCTGCTGCCCGGCGCGGCGCCGGAGAAGGGCACCGGCACGCCCTCGCCGCTCGCCATCGCCGGCACCGAGGGGTTGCTGGTCACCTACGCGCGCTGCTGCTTTCCGCTGCCCAACGACCCGGTGTTCGCGTTCCTCTCGGCCGGGCGCGGGGTGGTGATCCACCGCGACCGCTGCGTGAACGTCGAGGACTATCGCAAGCATCCCGAGAAGTGGCTGCCGGTGAGCTGGCAGAGCGTCCCGGAGCGGCTGTTCAGCTCGGAGATCCGCGTGTACGTGGTCAACCGCACCGGCGTGCTCGCCAGGGTGGCGGCGGCCATTGCCAGCGCCGACACCAACATTCATCATGTCGCGATCGAGGAGCAGGAAGGCGATGCCTCGATCCTCACGTTCGAGCTGAAGGTGCGCGATCGCAAGCAGCTGGCGCGCGTGATGCGCGTCATCCGCCGCCTGCCGGACGTGACCCGCGTCAGTCGCACGATCGCCGCGCATGCGCGCGACGGCCGGGCCGAGGACGACTTCGACGAGCAGGATTCGCATTCCCAAAACCCTTGACGAGGAGCAGCATGAGCCGCACGATCATCCGGACCGAGAAGGCGCCGCAGGCGATCGGAACCTATTCGCAGGCGGTGCGCGCAGGCGACACCGTATACCTTTCCGGCCAGATTCCGCTCGACCCGGTCACGAAGGAGCTGGTGAGCGGCGACATCGAGGCTGAAATCCGTCGGGTGTTCGAGAACCTCGAGGCGGTGGCCGAGGCCGCCGGCGGGAGTCTGGCGCAGGCCGTGAAGGTCAACCTTTACCTGACCGACCTCGGCCACTTCGCCAAGGTCAACGAGATCATGGCCCAGTACTTCCCGCAGCCCTACCCGGCGCGGGCGGCCGTGGGCGTCGCGCAGTTGCCCAGGGGCGCGCGGGTCGAGGCCGAGTGCGTCCTGTACCTTGGCTGAAACGGCCCGCAGCCCGGGCGCCAGCGAGCGGCGCCCGGTCACGGCGCTGCGCGGGGTCGGCGCGGCGCTCGCGGAGCGGCTGCGCCGTCTCGGCATCGAGCAGGTGCAGGACCTGCTGTTTGTTCTGCCGGTGCGCTATGACGACCGCACCACTCTGAGCAGAATCGGTGAGCTGGCCCCCGGCATGCGCACTCTCGTGCAAGGGGAGATCCAGCTCACCGAGACGGTCTATCGGCGCCGGCGCCAGCTGCTCACGCGGCTGTCCGACGGCTCCGGATTCCTGACGCTGCGATTCTTCCATTTCTCGGCCGCCCAACAGGAGGGGCTGGCGCGCGGCATGCGCCTGCGCTGCTTCGGCGAGGTGCGGCGCGGTCCGCAGGGTCTGGAGATGGTCCACCCCGAGTACCGGCGGGTAACTGATCAGTCGCAGGCGGTGGAGGATACGTTGACACCGCTCTATCCGCTGACGGAAGGGGTGACCCAGGGCCGGCTGCGCATGCTGATCGACCAGGCGCTGCGCGAGCTCGACACCGCGGGGGTGCGCGACTGGCTGCCGCGCGAGCTCATCGACAGCCTGGCGCTGCCGCCGCTGCGCGATGCGCTGCGCTATGTGCACCGGCCGCCGAAGGATGCGCGCCTGGAGGTGTTGTCGGCGGGGCGCCATCCGGCGCAGCGCCGGCTGGCCTTCGAGGAGCTGCTGGCACATCACGCCAGCCTGAGACTGTTGAAACAGGCGGCCCGGACGGACCTGGCGCCGGCGCTCGAGGACGAAGCGGGGCTCGCGGCGCGGCTGGTTGCGTCGCTGCCGTTCCAGTTGACGGGGGCACAGGCGCGCGCACTGGCCGAGGTGGAGGCGGATCTGCGCTCCCTCGTGCCCATGGTGCGCCTCGTGCAGGGCGATGTGGGCTGCGGCAAGACCGTGGTCGCCGCCATCGCCGCGGCGCGGGCCGCGGGCAGCGGCAGGCAGGCCGCGCTCATGGCGCCCACGGAGCTGCTGGCCGAGCAGCACTGGCGCAGCTTTCGCGAGTGGCTCGAGCCGCTCGGGCTGCCGGTGGCGCTGCTCTCCGGCACCCAACCGGCGCGCGCGCGGCGCAGCGTGCTCGAGACCGTGGCCTCGGGCGAGGTGCGGCTGGTGGTGGGGACGCACGCGCTGTTCCAGGAGGGCATCGAGTTCGCGGACCTGGCGCTCGTCATCGTCGACGAGCAGCACCGCTTCGGCGTGCAGCAGCGGCTGCGCCTGCAGGAAAAAGGGCGCAAGCTCGGGCGCTTTCCGCATCAGCTCATCATGACGGCGACGCCCATCCCGCGTACCCTGGCCATGACCGCCTATGCCGATCTCGATATTTCGGTGATCGACGAGCTGCCGCCCGGCCGCACGCCCGTGCAGACTGTCGTCTTGCCGCAGCAGCGCCGCGACCAGGTCGTCGCGCGCGTCGATCAGGCGTGCCGCGCAGGCCGCCAGGTGTACTGGGTCTGCCCGCTCATCGAGGAGTCGGAGGAGCTGCGCTCTCAGGCGGCGGAGGAGACCGCCGCCGCGCTCGCGGCGGCTCTGCCCGACGTCGACGTCGGGCTGGTGCACGGCCGCATGCCCTCGGCGAAGAAGGATGAGGCGATGCTCGCCTTCAAGGCGGGCCGTATCCAGCTGCTGGTGGCGACCACGGTCATCGAGGTCGGCGTCGATGTGCCCAACGCAACGCTGATGGTCATCGAGAACGCCGAGCGCATGGGGCTCGCCCAGCTGCATCAGTTGCGCGGCCGGGTGGGCCGCGGCGCGCAGGCCAGCACCTGTGTGCTGCTGTACCGGGCGCCGCTGTCGCAGCTCGCGCGCGAGCGGCTGGAGGTGGTGCGCCGGACCAATGACGGCTTCGAGATCGCGCGGCGGGACCTGGAATTGCGCGGAGCGGGCGAGCTGCTCGGCACGCGCCAGACCGGGCTGGCGCAGCTGAGGGTCGCGGACCTGATCCGCGACGCGGATCTGTTGCCGCGTGTACAGGAGGCCGCGCAGATGCTGATCGAGCGCCATCCGGATATCATCGCCGCCCTGTCGGCGCGCTGGATCGCCGGCGGCGAGCAATACGGCAGGGTGGGGTAAGCGGAGGCTCCCTGATGTCAGCTACGATAGAGCCGGTCGGCGCCGGCGTGAAGCGGCAGGAAGCGCCGTTCCTGCACCGTCTGGCGCGGCGGGCGCAGGAGTACGGGCGGCTTGCGCGCGTCGATCGCCCGATCGGCACGTGGCTGCTGCTGTGGCCGGCGCTGTGGGCGTTGTGGATCGCGGGCGCGGGGCGGCCCGATCAGACCGTATTGATCATCTTCGTGGCGGGCGTGGTCGTCATGCGCGCCGCCGGCTGCATCATCAACGACTTCGCGGACCGCAACATCGATCCACACGTCAAGCGCACACGCGACCGGCCGCTCGCGGCCCGCCGGGTGGCGCCCGCCGAAGCGCTGGCGCTGTTCGGCTTGCTCATGCTGGCCGCGCTGTGGCTGGTCTCGCGGCTGAATGTCCTGACGGTCGAGCTGGCCGCGGTCGGAGCGGCGCTGACGGCGTCCTATCCGTTCGTGAAGCGGCTCTTCCCGCTGCCGCAGCTGTACCTGGGATTATCGTTCGGCGGCTGGAGCATTCCCATGGCTTTTGCCGCGCAGCGCGACGCGCTGCCGCGCGTCGCCTGGGTGATGTATATCGCAGCGGTGGTGTGGGCGGTGGTCTACGACACCATGTACGCCATGGTCGACCGGGACGATGACCTCAGGATCGGCGTGCAGTCGAGCGCCATCCTGTTCGCGGACCTCGACCGCCTCCTGATCGGCGTGATGCAGGTGGTGATGCTCGGCGCGCTGGCGCTGGCGGGGCGGACCTTGAAGCTCGGCCAGTGGTACTACGCCGGAATTTCCGTGGCGGCGATGCTGTTTCTCTATCAGCAGTGGCTGATCCGCAAGCGCGAGCCGGCCGCCTGCCTGCGGGCGTTCCTCAACAACAATTATGTCGGCATGGCGATTTTCGTCGGCGTGGCGCTGCACTACGTCTACGTCCGTTGAGCGATTCGGCAACTTTTTCCCGCCGGCGGGGTTCTTTCCCCGGGCGGCCGATGATCCGCCCGTGGCGGCCTCGGCAGCCGGTGGCCGCTCGGCCTGATCCTGATTGCCGCCGGGTCGTTGCGCGACGCCGACGGCAAGACGCTGAAGTGCTGGACTCGAGGGCAATTCGATGAATCTACGCGGGTGTCTGCAGCGGCCGGTGGCGGCGCCATCTGCCGGTTTCCGGGGGGGCCTGAAGCGCCTGGTGTTCGATGAGCGCGGCGTGCGCAGCTGGGCCCGCGCACTGCTGTTCATCGGCCTCTTGGCGCTCTTCCTGGTGATCGTCTTCGTCACGTTTCAGCACGTCATCTCCTTCGTTCCGCAGCTGTATCGGCGCATCCACGCGATGCAGCAGCACCTGAAGTCCGGCGCAGACCTTCCGCCTTGGATCATCATCCTCAACGAGGTGATGCTGCTCGGCTGCACGCTGCTCGCCACGTGGGTCATGACCCGGCTCGACGGCAGTACTTTCGCCGGCATCGGCTTGCCGCGGGCCCGGTGGCTGCGCGACCTCGCGGCAGGCGGTGCCGTCGGATTTGCCATGATCGGGCTGCTGGTGGCCGGGCTGCTGGCCTTCGGGTTCGGGCGGCTCGAGCCGCCGACGGCCGCAGTGGCGCTGGCGCTGCGATCGGGATTGGCGTGGGCGGTGGCGGCCGTGCTGATCGGGTTCACCGAGGAGATCGCCTTCCGCGGCTATCTGTTCGCCATTCTGCGCGAGAGATACGGCTTCTGGATCGGCGCTGTGGTGGTCACGGGCCTGTTCATGACGGCGCATGGCCACAATCCCGACGAGAATCTCATCGGCCTGCTCACCACCGCGGTGGTGAGCGTATTGTTCTGCCTCGCCATCCTGCGCACCGGCGCGTTGTGGTGGGCGATCGGCTGCCACGCGGCCTGGGACTGGGCCGAAAGCTATTTCTTCGGCAGCGCCGACAGCGGCATGTACTCCTCCGGCAGGCTGTTCACGCTGCTGCCGCGCGGGAACGCGTATCTCAGCGGCGGCAGGGACGGGCCCGAGGGATCGCTGTTGTGTCTGGTGGTGCTCGCCGCCGCCATTGTGGCGTTGCCGCTGCTGACACGCCGGCGGCCCGCCCGCCGGCGCGCGCCGGCGGCGATGGATCCTGCCGGCAAGCCGTGACCGCGGGCGAATGCTTGCGTGCCCCGGGCCGGCCGGCGCGCGGCCTCGATGCTGCTCCGGTCCGCAAGCCCCCCCTGGAATCGGGCGCGCGGCGCCGCCCGGGAATTGCCGCGCGGCTCAGTCGAACAACGCGAGCCTTTGTGGATCGGCCTTGAAGGCGAAAGCGGCCACGATGTCCTTCTCCAGGGTCCGTCCCTTCGAGAGCGGCGGCAGCTCGCTCATTGCGAAAAAGCCCACCTCGGCGGTCTCCAGCCCGGGTTGCGGCGCCTGACCGTCGGTTCGCTCACACAGGAAGAAAAGCTTGTAGAAGTCCCTGAGGTCCGGGGCATATTCGTGTTTCGCCTTGTGGCGAATGCCGTAAAGAGCCTGCACCCGCACCCCGAGCGAGGCTTCTTCGCGGATCTCCTTGACGACGTTCTCGCTCGCGGACATGCCGACATCCGCATAGCCGCCCGGTAGTGTCCACAGGTCATCGCTCCTTTCCCTGACCAACAGGATCTTCTCGTCGTCAAACACCGCGCCGCGCACGTCCACTTTCGGTGTCTCATAGCCCTTTGCGAAATCGGACAGCAGACCCTCAATCCTGCCGACCGGCACGCCGGCGAGAGACGACAGCATCTCGTTCGCGATCGCCGACACCTGCGCATATCGCTCCCGGTCATACTCATCGCGCGCGAAGTGAAGCCCCGTGGAAGCGACGCTCTGCAGGCGTTTGGCCCACGCCAGCCAAATATCTTCCATCGTAGGACTCCGGGGTCGGGCAGATCTGCGCGCCAGGCGCTACGCGCCGGCAACCGCGACAACTATATCCCCGAGCAGGCCCGGCGTCGCGTGCGCCGCCGGGCGGCGGTCGCGAGGGCGTCTTCCCTGAGGTTGGTCACGAGCGAAGGCTCCGGGATTGGAGTAAAGTGCCGGCCGTGGACATGCCGCGACATCGAGCCGGCGGCTGACAGACGGCCGGTCCTTGAGCAATCAGAAAAACCAAACCTTCATCCGACGCCTGGGGTTCGCGCTTGCCGGGCTGGGACATGCCCTGAGGGTGGAGCGCAGCCTGCGCGCGCAGACGCTCGTGCTCGCGCTGGCGGCTGCGGCGCTGCTCGAGCTGCGTCCGGGAGCGCTGTGGTGGGCGGCGGTGATGCTGGCGAGCGCCGGGGTGCTGGCGGCGGAGCTGTTCAACACCGCGCTCGAGGCCCTGGCCGATCACCTGCACCCCGAGCAGCACCCGCAGATCCGTATCGTCAAGGATTGCGCGGCCGCCGGGGTGCTGATCGCGGCGCTCGGCGCCGTGGCCGTGGCCATCGCCCTGGCCGTACATCTCCTGCGCCGCTGAAGCGGCGCAAATGTCCGAAGAATAGGCAATCGTCGACCGAAGGCCGGGTAATCAGTTGACAATTGAGCCGCCGGTCGCGACCATCCGCAGGGCGGAAACTCGACCGCCACCGCCGCCGGACTGCCCATGACCTCGACGATTTCCTGCGCCCTTGGGACCATCCGCCACGACTGGACGCTGCCTGAGGTGGAGGCGCTGTTCGCCCTGCCGCTGATGGATCTGCTGTTCCACGCCCAACGCGTGCATCGTGAGCGCCACGAGCCGAACACCGTCCAGATGAGCACATTGCTCTCAATCAAGACCGGCGCGTGCCCGGAGGACTGCGGCTACTGTCCCCAGAGCGTGCGCTACGACACCGGACTTGCGCCCGAGGCGCTGATGGAGGTCGAGGCGGTGCGCGCGAGCGCGCTGCGCGCCCGAGAGGCCGGAGCGACGCGCTTTTGCATGGGTGCGGCCTACCGCTCGCCCAAGGCCAGGGACCTCAAGGTGATCGCCCAGATGATCCGCGAGGTCCACGCGCTGGGGCTCGAGACCTGCGCCACGCTGGGGATGCTGAGCCCGCAGCAGGCGCAGGAGCTGAAGGAAGCCGGTCTCGACTACTACAACCACAATCTCGACACCTCGCCGCAGTTCTACGGCGAGATCATCACCACCCGCACCTACCAGGATCGTCTCGACACGCTGCGGGCGGTGCGCGAGGCCGACCTCAAGGTCTGCTGCGGCGGCATCCTCGGCATGGGCGAGTCGCCGGCGGATCGCGCCGAGCTGCTGCTCACCCTCGCCAACCTGCCCGAGCACCCCGAGAGCGTGCCGATCAATCAGCTTGTGCAGGTGCAGGGAACGCCGCTCGCGGGCACCGCGCCGCTCGATCCGTTCGAGTTCGTGCGTGCCATCGCGGTGGCGCGTCTGCTCATGCCGTGCTCGCACGTGCGTCTGTCGGCGGGCCGCCAGGCGATGAGCGAGGAGATGCAGGCACTGTGCTTCATGGCAGGCGCCAACTCGGTCTTCTACGGCGAGAAGCTGCTCACTACCGGCAACCCGGACACCGAGCGCGACCGGCGGCTGTTCGAGCGGCTCGGTCTCAGAGCCGAAACCTTCAACGGGCGCCGGAGCGGGCACGAGGATGACCACGGGAGCGCCTTGGAACGGGAGAGCGGCTGCGGCTGCGCCCGCTTGCACGCGCATGCAGAGACAGCCCCTTGAGCAGCTGCTCGAGCGGCTCGAGCACCGAAATCTTCGCCGCCTGCGCCACACCGTCCAGAGCTTCCCGGAGCGCGGCAACCGCGCCGAGGTGATCGTCGAGGGCCGGCGGCTCGTCGATTTCAGCAGCAACGACTACCTCGGCCTTGCCGCCCATCCCGCCCTGGCGGCGGCCATGGCCGAGTGCGCCTCGCGCTGCGGCTCGGGCAGCGGCGCCTCGCACCTGGTGAGCGGCCACGGGGCCGAGCACGCGGCGCTCGAGGAGGAACTCGCGGCGTTCACGGGCCGCGAGCGCGCACTGCTCTTCTGCACCGGTTACATGGCGAACCTTGGGGTCATGAGCGCGCTGGCGGACCGGGGCGAGGCCGCGCTGCTCGATCGCCTGAGCCACGCTTCGCTCATCGACGGCGGCCTGCTCTCGGGGGCGCGCTTGCGCCGTTATGCGCATTGCGATGCCGGCGCGGCACGGCGCATGCTCGCGGACGGCTCCCGGCGCACCGCTGTGTTGGCCACCGACGGTGTGTTCAGCATGGACGGGGATGTCGCGCCGCTTGCGGAGCTCGCGCAGGCCGCCCGCGCGCACGGGGCATGGCTGGTCGTGGATGATGCCCACGGCATCGGGGTGATGGGGCCGAACGGTCGCGGCGTGTTGGAATCGGCGGGCCTGACGGCCGAGGACGTGCCGGCGCTGGTCGGCACCCTGGGCAAGGCATTCGGCTCGTTCGGCGCCTTTGTCGCCGGCCCCTCGGCGCTCATCGAGCTGCTGCTGCAGAAGGCCCGCTCCTACATGTACACGACGGCGCTGCCGCAGCCGGTGGCCGCCGCCACGCGCGAGGCGCTGCGGATCGCGCAGCGGGAGCGCTGGCGGCGCGAACGGGCCCTCGAGCTGGCCCGGCGGTTTCGCGCGGCGGCCGGCCAGGCCGGCGTTGCGCTCGCCGATTCGGCGACGCCCATTCAACCGATTCCCCTGGGCAGCGCGGGCGCGGCGCTGCGGGCCCAGCAGGCGCTTCGCGCGGCCGGCTTCTGGGTGGTGGCGATCCGCGCGCCCACGGTGCCCGAGGGGCGCGAGCGGCTGCGGGTGACGCTGACCGCAGCGCATCGAGAGGATCAGGTCGATGCGCTGGTCGAGGCGCTGAGCCGGGTGTGCGCGCGATGACCGGGTTGTATGTCGAGACCGGCGGGGAAGGACCCGCGCTGGTGCTGCTGCACGGCTGGGGTCTGAACGTGCGTGTCTGGGACCCGCTCGCGCAGGCGCTTGGGGGTCGACTGCGGCTCATCGCCGTTGACCTGCCCGGACACGGACACAGCCCCTGGCAGCCGGCGCACGCGACGGCGCGCCGGCAAGTGCAGTGCATCAGCGCCGCCGTGGCGCCCCTGCTCGGACACAAACCCTATGCGCTGCTGGGCTGGTCGCTCGGCGCGGAGTTGGCGTTGCAGTGGGCGTCGGCGCGGCCGCAGTCGCTCGAGCGTCTGGTTCTCTTCGCGGCGACACCGCGCTTCACCTCGGCGCCCGATTGGCCGTACGGAGCGCCCGCGGACCGGCTGGAACGCCTTGCGCAGGGTCTGAGGAGCGATTACCGGCGTACCGTGAGCGATTTTCTCGAGCTGCAGGTGCGCGGCAGCGCTTCGGGAGAGAGGGTGCTCGCGCAGCTGCGCGCGGCACTCTTTGCGCATGGGGGGGCTCGGCCGGAGGCGCTGGCGGCCGGCCTCGACATTTTGCGCGAGACAGACCTGCGGGCGGTGATGGGCGACATTGACATCCCCGCGCTGGTGGTTGCCGGACAATACGACCGAGTGCTTCTGCCCGCGGCATCGCGGGCGCTGGCGCAGGCCATGCCTCGGGCACGCTACGTGGAAATCAGACGCGCGGCTCACGCGCCCTTCCTGTCGCATGCACGCGAGGCCGCCGCCCTGATGACCGAATTCCTTGAATCATGAGCGTGCACGACCCCTTCCGGCTTGACCGGCGCGGCGTGCAGGCCGCATTCGATCGGGCCGGCACCACGTACGAAGCCGCGGCGGTGCTGCAGGCGAGAGTGGGCGAGGAGCTGCTCGAGCGTCTGGAGGCTTTTGATTTCAGGCCCGCGCTGATCCTGGACCTCGGCGCCGGGACGGGCAGGCTCTCCGGCCGCCTCAAGCGCCGTTACCGCCGCTCCCGGGTCATTGCCCTGGATCTGGCGCCCGGCATGCTCCGTCAGGCGGCGCGCCACCAGGGATGGCTGCGGCGGTTCGACCGGGTCTGCGCCGATGCCGCCCGATTGCCGCTTTCCGCCGAGAGCGCCGATGTGGTTTTCAGCAACCTGATGCTGCAGTGGTGCGATCCGCCGGACAGCGCCCTGGCGGAGGTGCGCCGCGTGCTCAAGCCCCAGGGATTCTTCGCCTTCAGCACCTTCGGCCCCGATACGCTGAAGGAGCTGCGCAGCGCCTGGGGCGAGGACGATGCGAGCACCCACGTCAACCGCTTCCTGGACATGCACGATGTGGGCGATGCCCTGGTGCGCGCCGGCTTCACGGAGCCGGTGTTGGATGTCGAGCGGTTGACGGTCACCTATGCCGACGCGCGCTCGCTGATGCGGGACCTGAAGTCGATCGGCGCGCGCAACATGACCGCGGGCAGGTGGCGTGCACTCACGGGGAAGGGGCGCCTGCAGCGCATGACTGAGCGCTATGAAGCGCACCGCCGTGACGGGCGGCTTCCGGCGACCTACGAGGTGATCTACGGGGCCGCCTGGGCGAGCCGCGATGGCGAGGAGCGCCCGCGCAGGACGCGAGAGCCGGGGGCCCTGCCGCCCGCGGCGGCCAATGACACTTCCCCAACCGAAGTGCACATTCCACCCTCACGGATCCGCCGGCGGGAGCGTACATGAGGCCGAAAAGATTTTTCGTCACCGGCACGGACACCGGGGTCGGCAAGACGGTGGTGGCCGCGGCATTGGCTCGCGCGTTCGCCGCCCGCGGGCGGCGAGTGGCCGTCATGAAGCCCGTGGCCTCGGGGGCGGAGCCGACTGCCGAGGGCTTCAGGAGCGCCGATGCGCTGGCATTGATGGCGGCCGCCAACGTGCCGGCACCCTACGAGACGGTGAACCCCTATTGCTTCCGCCCGCCCGTTTCCCCCCACATTGCCGCACAGGAGTGCGCTGCGGTCATCGAGCTTGCCGTGATCCGCAGGTGTTTCGATGTGCTCGCCGGGCGTGCCGATTGCGTCGTGGTGGAGGGGGCGGGCGGATGGCTCGCGCCCATCACCGGGCGCGTCGCCATGGCCGACCTGGCGCTTGCCCTTCGACTGCCGGTGATCCTCGTGGTGGGGCTGCGATTGGGCTGCCTCAACCACGCCTTTCTCACGTACGAGTCCATCCGCGCGAAGGGCGCGAGCTTCGCCGGATGGGTGGCGAACGGCATCGATCCGGCGATGGAACGTGCCGCCGAAAACCTCGTCTCGCTGGCCGACCGCCTCGGGGAGCCGTTGGCGCGTATCCCTTCGCTCGACCCCGGCGGCGCCTCGCCCGATCTCGGCGAGGCTGCGGCCACGCTGGAAAGCCTCTAGGGTCTCTCGGGGCTCCGGAGGGTCCTTCATCGCCCAGACCGAGCCCCACCCGGTCTTGCAATCGTCACGCTGGGCGCAATACCATGACATCCGTCATCTTGGGACACCGGCGCGCGGACGCTCGATCTGGCTGAACGGAGAGTGCCGCCGGTACAGTGGAAACTGCCGGGGGAGAGTGTGGGATGGCGGCCCGAGAGCCGCATCCCGAGGCGACTTGAGGCCGGTTTCGGCTGCGACATGCCGTTATTGCGCATCGTCATCTGCCCGAATTGCTCGCTGAGCGTGCGCGGCGCTCTGGTGTTCTTTTCGAGCGCTTGCGCGCTGTCCCTCGGCATCGGCGCGGTGTTCGCCCTTTTCGGCCTGTGGCCCGTCCTGCCCGCCGCCGGCCTCGAGATGATCCTTCTCGGCTGGGCGCTGCACGAGAGCCTCGCGCGACGCCACACGACCCAGACCCTCACCATCACCGACGCCGACGTCAGTGTCGAGTCGCGCGACCGCTCGAGCAGCCGCCAGGTCGTATTCCAGCGGCACTGGGCGCAGGTCAAGTTGAGCTGTCCGGCATCGAGGCTGCATCCGAGCCGGCTGACCATAGAGTCTCGCGGCCGCCGGTGCGAAGTGGGCGGCTTTCTGACGGAGGAAGAGCGGCGCGGACTGGCGCTGCGGCTGAGGCGCCTGATCGGCCGCATGAACGAGTCGCCGCCGCTCGCCGTGGGCCGCTGACGGAGTCTGAGCAGGTTCGAGTTCGGGTACCGGTTCACGCGCCGCCTGCAATAGCGCGGGCGGCGCGTCGGGGGCTAGACAACGATGAATAAATTTCCGGGTGAGAGTCATGACGCGCGCAGGCGCGGCCCCCGCGACCGCGGGGACGAGGCCCGGGAGGACTCTGAGGCCCGCCTCTGCGACTGCGCCGCGCAGGGCCTCGGGAAACGGCCGGGCAATCGAGCAGGCCTCGGGAAACTGGCCGGCATCGCCTCGATCGGCGCCGCCGCGGCCGGCGCGCTGCCGGCAGCCGCCTCGGACTGGGGGCGGATCAACCTGCCGCGCGGGGTCACCAACGTCAGCACCCGCATCTACGCCCTGCACATGATGGCGTTCTGGGTCTGCGTCTGCATCGGTGTGGTGGTGTTTGGAGTGATGATCTGGTCGCTCATCTTCCACCGCAAGTCGCGCGGCGCGGTGCCCGACGTGACCTTGTTGCACAACACCAAGGTGGAGGTCGTCTGGACGGCGATCCCGGTGCTGATCCTCGTCGGGATGGCGATACCGGCGGCGAGGCTGCTGGTGAGGATCAACAACGACACCAATTCCCGGCTGAGCATCCGCGTCAACGGCTTCCAATGGGGCTGGCAGTACAAATACGTCGGTACCAACGTGAGCGTCATCTCCAAGCTGTCGATGAGCAGCGATGCCGCCCGCATGCTCGATTCGGGCATCGATGTCGACCGCGTGCCGGACTACCTGCTCAACGTCGATCATCAGCTGGTGGTGCCGGTCGGCGAGAAGATCCGCCTGCTCATCACCTCGGTCGACGTGGTTCACTCCTGGTGGGTGCCGGACCTCGGGGTGAAGAAGGACGCCATCCCCGGCTTCATCAATCAGGCATCCTTCATCATCAACCCCTCCAAGACGGGGGTGTACCGCGGCCAGTGCACCGAGCTCTGCGGGCGTGACCACGCCTTCATGCCGATCGTCGTCCGGGCCGTGACCCCGGCCGCCTTCCGGGCCTGGCTGAAGCGGAAGGAGGCCGCCGAGAAGGAGGCGTCGGCGCGCGCGCCGGCATCGACGTCGGCCGCGGTCAGCACCTGAGGTTGATTGCCCGAAGTTCCACAGCCGTCAAAGCCCAACACTCCGCGAGAGGTCGTCCCATGGACCAGCCGTACGAGAGCACCGCCCACGCAGATCACGAGCACAAGCCGCACGGCTGGCGGCGCTGGGTGTTCGCCACCAACCACAAGGACATCGGCACGATGTACCTGATCTTCGCCGGGGTCATGTTCTTCCTCGGCGGCGCGGCGGCCATGGCCATCCGGGCGCAGCTGTTCAAGTCCGGGATGGAGCTGTTCGACCCCGGGGTGTACAACTCCCTGGTGACCATGCACGCGCTGCTGATGATCTTCGGCGCGGTGATGCCGGCGTGGGTGGGGCTCGCCAACTGGATGATCCCGATGCAGATCGGCGCCCCGGACATGGCGCTGCCGCGCCTGAACAACCTGAGCTTCTGGATCCTGCCGTTCGCCGGCACGCTGCTCGTGAGCTCGTTCTTCGTGCCGGGCGGAGCCCCGGCCGGCGGCTGGACCATGTATCCGCCGCTGATGGAGCAGTTCGGCGCCTCCTTTCCGATGGTGGTGTTCGCCATCCACCTGCTCGGCATTTCCTCGATCCTGGGCGCGATCAACATCGTCGTGACCATCATGAACCTGCGCGCTCCGGGGATGAGCCTGCTGCGCATGCCGCTGTTCGTGTGGGCGTGGCTGATCACCGCGTATCTGCTGATCGCGGTCATGCCGGTGCTGGCCGGCGCCGTGACCATGCTGCTCACCGATCATTTCTTCGGCACCAGCTTCTTCAACGCCGCCGGCGGCGGCAGTCCGGTGATGTTCATGCACATTTTCTGGTTCTTCGGCCACCCGGAGGTCTACATCCTCATTCTGCCCGCCTTCGGGGTGATCTCCGAGATCATCCCCACCTTCTCACGCAAGCCTCTGTTCGGCTACGAGGCCATGGTGTATGCCACCGCCTCGATCGCCTTCCTCTCGTTCATCGTCTGGGGCCACCACATGTTCACGGTGGGGATGCCGGTGGCCGCGCAGCTGTTCTTCATGCTCTCGACCATGCTGATCGCGGTGCCGACGGGTGTGAAGGTGTTCAACTGGACGGCGACCATGTGGAGAGGCTCGCTCTCGTTCGAGCCTCCGATGCTGTTCGCGGTGGCGTTCCTGTTCCTGTTCACCATCGGGGGCTTCTCGGGACTGATGCTCGCCCTGGTGCCGGCCGACTACCAGTACCACGGCACCTATTTCGTGGTTGCGCACTTCCATTACGTGCTGGTGCCGGGGGCGGTGTTCGCCATCATAGGGGCGATCTACTACTGGCTGCCGAAGTGGAGCGGGCGGATGTACGACATGCGGCTTGCGAAATGGCACTTCTGGCTGTCGGTCATCTCCGTGAACGTGCTGTTCTTCCCGCAGCACTTCCTCGGCCTCGCCGGCATGCCGCGCCGCATCGCCGATTACGCTCCTCAGTTCACCGACTGGAACATGGTGTCCTCCATCGGCGGATTCGTCTTCGGCGCCTCGCAGCTGCTGTTCCCATACATCATCTGGAGGTGTGTCCGTGCCGGCAAGCCGGCCGAGGCGAGGCCCTGGGACGGCGCCCGCGGGCTGGAGTGGGAGCTGCCCTCGCCGGCGCCGTATCACTCCTGGCAGACGCCGCCGTCGGAGGCGATGCTCGCCCACGGCGCCGAGCACTGAGAGAGCGCGCGCATGAGCTCGATACCTTCCCCGCGGCAGAGGCCGCAGGGGATCTCCGCCGAGCAGCGCCGCGCAATCCGGCGCACCACCTGGGTGGTCTGGCTCACCGTGCTGGCGATCTATTTCGGCTACATGATCTACATGCTGATCCGGATGCACCGGTGATCGGTCTGGCGAACACGGCCACGAAAGGCACCCTATGACAGACGCACACGCACACGCACAAGCCGACAGCAACTACTACGTTCCCCACGGCAGTCCCTGGCCGATCGTCGCCGCGGTGGCGCTGTTTTGCCTGATGGTGGGCGCGGTGCTGTTCCTCGACGGGGTGACGTCGGCATGGTCGCTGCTGCCGGGGCCGCTGCTGCTGATCGTCCTGTTCATCGGCTGGTTTTCCACGGTCATAGGCGAGAACCAGAAGGGGATCTACAACCTGCGGGTGGACCGCTCGTTCCGCCTGGCGATGATGTGGTTCATTTTCTCCGAGGTGATGTTCTTCGCCGCCTTTTTCGGCGCGCTGTTCTACGCGCGCATGTTCGTCGTGCCGTGGCTGGGCGGCCACGGCGTCAAGGCGCTCGCGCACTTCC
Organism: Pseudomonadota bacterium; assembly: GCA_021792755.1. Lineage (GTDB taxonomy): Bacteria > Pseudomonadota > Gammaproteobacteria > Steroidobacterales > Steroidobacteraceae > 13-2-20CM-66-19. Next base: position 108,547 of record JAJYUA010000005.1, on the reverse strand, counting down.
TGCTTTGGCCGCGTTACGAGGCAACCTGGCCGACCAACGGGCCGGGGCACCTCGGCGGTGCGCACTTCGAGGCGATGAGCCCGACGGGCATCGCGGCGCTCAACACCCTGATCCTGCTGACGAGCGGCCTGACCATCACCATCGCTCATCACGCGCTGCGCAGCGGCAAGCGCGGCCGGCTCAAGGTGTTCCTCGCCTTGACGTTCCTCCTGGGATTCACCTTCGTCGCGCTGCAGGCCCACGAGTACATGGGGGCCTATACCCACATGAACCTCAAGCTGACGACCGGGATCTACGGCACGACGTTCTTCATGCTCACCGGCTTCCACGGTCTGCATGTGACCATCGGGGCGATCATGCTGGTGATCATCTGGCTGCGCGTGCTGCGCGGGCATTTCACGCCGGAGCGCCACTTCGCCTTCGAGGCGGTCGCCTGGTACTGGCACTTCGTCGACGTCGTGTGGCTCTGCCTGTTTATTTTTGTCTATTGGCTTTGATGATTCCTGTACGGGGTTGCCCGGCCGTTTCCCGGGACTCTCGTTGTGATGCACAGGCGGGTCTCGGGGCACTCCCCCGGGGTCTTGTGCCCGCGGGCCCGCCGAGCACCCGGGCGCTCGGCGCCATCGCGGCTCATCGGGCGCACGGCACGCGAGAAATTCGATCAGTGCGGTATGGCGGTTTGCGGGGTGATCAGCCCCGCGTACCAGGCGATCATCAGCAGCGCGAACAGTCCCAATGACAGCGCGATGCGGATCGTCAGGGCGCGAGCCATCTTGCGCGAGTCCTCCTCGCCGGTGCCGCGCGAGAGGTGAAACAGCGCCGAGCCGAGGCTCGCGATGATGGCGCCGAGCGCAACGATGACCAGCAGCCGGAACAAGGGTGGCATTTCTTCATTGTACCGCGTCGAATCAACGGCATGGATTTTCGGTTGAGACTCGGGCGGCGGGTGTTCGCGCCTTCCGCCGCCCTGACGGCCTTGATGTTCTTGCTGGCGGCGGCCTTCATCGCCCTCGGGCGCTGGCAGTGGCGGCTGGGCGATGCCCGCGAGGTCGGGTTCCAGCGCTTCCAGCGCGGCGCCGACCACGTGGTGGCGCTCGCCTGGGTGCCGCTGACGCAGGTGCCCCTCTATCAGCGCGTCATGCTCACCGGGAGCTATGACGGCGCGCATCAGTTCCTGCTCGACAACAGCATCCACGACGGCCGGGACGGATACCAGGTGCTCACCCCGCTTCGCCGCCCCCACGGCGACACCGTGCTCATCGACCGGGGGTGGGTGCCGTTCACCGGAAATCGCGCCCGCCTGCCCGCGGTGTCGCTGGGCAGCACCGGCCCGGTGAGCGTGACCGGACGGGTGGGCCGCCTGCCGACGCCGGGGCTATCGTTCGGGCGCGCGCCTCCGCCTCGGGGCAACCAGTGGCCCAAGGTGACCAGCTTCCCCACGGTGGCCGAGCTCAGCGCCGCCTTGGGCCGTCCGGTGGACCCGCGCATCCTGCTGCTCGATCCCGCACAGCCCAATGGGTACGAGCGGGATTGGCGTCTTGCGGGCATGCCGGCGCTGGAGAACTGGGGCTACGCCATCCAGTGGTGGGTGTTCGCCGCGGCGGCGCTGGTGATCTGGGGCGTGCTGAGTCTGAAGCGGGCCCCGTCCTGAGCGCTCGACCTCGGCAGCCTGCCCGAGTGATGATGCACGCGAGGCACCCGCCCCCGGTGCACCGATCAGTAGTGCGCATGTACGCCGGTCCACCCCGAGCGATGAAACGGCACGAGCGGCTGCCCAGGCACAGGGACTATGCCCTGCCGCCGCAGGTGGCGGCTGTTGAGCCAAAAACCACGCTTTTTGGCTCAACGGCGCTGGGCGGGGCAGGAGCCCCGGTCCAGCGCTTCCGAGTACTCGGGCAGGCTCCAAGGGCCCTTCCAATGCTACGATCACCAATCCCAGACCTGGTCTATCCGTATTTGTCCTGACGTCGGAGCCGAACGTGATCCCCGCATACGTCGAACGCTGGCTTCGAGCCCTGTCGCTCGCCGGGGTGCTGCTGTGCTTCCTCGTCATCCTCCTCGGCGCATTCACCCGATTGACGAATGCGGGCATCAGCTGCCCGGATTGGCCGGAGTGCTACGGGCATCTCACGCCCCTCGGCGCGGCGGACAGCCCGGCCGCCCAGGCCCGCTTCCCGGGCCGTCCTCTCGATGTCGACCGGGCCTGGTGCGAGATGATTCACCGGTATGCGGCGGGCGTGCTGGGCCTCATCATCCTCGTGATCACGGTGCTCGCCCTCGCCTCGCGGGGCCGGATCGTCGGCGCCGGCTACGCGCTGGTGCTGTCCGCCACCGTGATCGTGCAGGACCTGCTCGGCATGCTCACCGTGACCTGGCTGCTGAAGCCGCTCATCGTGACGGCGCACCTGATCTTCGGGATGACCACGCTGGCGCTCTTGTGGTGGATGTGGCTGGCGCTGCAGCGGGCCGGCGCCGCGAACGGCGCAGGCAGGGGTCCACCGGCCGTCCCCGGCGGCGATGCCGCCGGCGCACGCATCCTCCGTGCTCGCTCGTCGCCTCGGGATCCGCTCGCGGCGGCGGCATCGCTGCGTCTGGCGTACGGGCTGTCCATTCTGGGCCTTGTTGTGCTGGGCGCTCAGTTCTTTCTCGGGGCCTGGACCAGCGCCAATTACGCCGCCTATGCCTGCGCGGATTTTCCCACTTGCAATGGGGCATGGTGGCCGCACGCCGACTTCCGCCAGGCTTTCGTGCTGTGGCGGGGCATGCGGGTCGATTTCCAGGGCGGCATCCTGCCGAACGCGGCCCGTGTGGCGATCCAATTGACTCACCGCCTGGGGGCGCTCGCGGCGGCGCTCGCAATGGGGGCGGCATCGGTGTATGTCATCGGCCGGCGCGCGCTGCTCGAGGCGCGCGCGTATGCCTATATGGTGTTGGTCGCGCTGATCCTGCAGCTCGCCATCGGGATTTTCATGGTGCTGAAGTCCTTCCCGCTGGGGCTCACCGCGGCGCACACCGCCGGGGCGGCGCTGCTGATGATGGCGGCGCTCGCCCTCGTGTACAAGCTGCGCTCGATGCGCGTCGCGCGGGCGTAAGGGCGGAGCGGGCGTAGTGCAGACGATATCGCAATTGGCGGCCACCGGACCGCTGTTCTGGCGGCGTTATCTGCAGCTCACCAAGCCGCGGATCTGCGCGCTCATCACCTTCACGGCGCTCGTCGGCACGCTGCTCGCAAGCCCCGGCTGGCCGCCGCTGCGCGCCGTGCTGTTCGGTACGCTCGGCATCGGCCTCGCCGCGGCCTGCGCGGCGGCCATCAATCACGTGCTCGACCGGCGCATCGATGAGCAGATGACGCGCACGCGCTCGCGGCCGCTGCCCAGAGGGCAGCTGACGGAGCGCAATGCGCTGCTGTTCGCCGCGGTGCTCGGCGTGCTGGCCATGACGATTCTGTCGTTCCTGGTCAATCCGCTGACGGCAATGCTGACTTTCGTGTCGCTCATCGGCTATGCGGTCGTTTACACCGCGTGGCTCAAGCGCGCCACCCCGCAGAACATCGTGATCGGCGGGGCGGCGGGCGCGGCGCCGCCGGTGCTCGGCTGGGCGGCGGTGACCAACACCATCGATCCGCACGCGCTGCTGCTGTTTCTCGTCATCTTCGTGTGGACGCCGCCGCATTTCTGGGCGCTCGCCATCGCACGCAAGGACGAGTACGCGCGCGCCGGGATTCCCATGCTGCCGGTCACGCACGGGGTGGAGCACACACGCCTGCAGATATTGTTGTACTCGGTGCTGCTGGTGCTGGTGACGCTGCTGCCGTTCATCACCGGCATGAGCGGCCTCATCTACCTCGCCTGCGTGCTCGTGCTCGACGCGCGCTTCCTCTACTACGCCGTCCGGCTCAAGTTCAGCCCCCGCCCGCAGCTGCCGATGCGCCTATTCCGCTACTCGATCAGCTACCTGATGTGGCTGTTCGCGGCGCTGCTGGTCGATCATTATCTGCCGACGACGCAGCTGCTCTTTCACGCGTGAGCAGCAGCTCCCAGGAGGACAGCCGCCGCTCCTCGAGCAGCAGCACGCCGGCGGCCCGATAGTGCTCGGCGTCGATCCGCCCGTAATGCTCGGCGCCGTGGTAGCCCGAAGCGCTGCACCGGTAGACGGACACGATGCAGTTTTCCAGCACCGAGTACGTGCCCTGCAGCTTGCCGAGCGTGGCGTTCTCCGAGGTCCACTTCAGGCACGCCCCTCTTCGGCCGGGCGGCTCGACCTGGCAGGCGGTGAGGAATTCCACGGACGGCGCGCCCAGCACCTTCAGCGTGGCGCAGGTGAGCCAGCAATCGCTCTGATGCGCCACTTCCGTTCGGCACTCCGCGAGCAGCGGCTCGCCGTCCTCCCTCCAGAACGTTCCGGTGCCCGTCCATATCCCGGTCTCGAACAGGTAGGTGTGAGTCATAAGCATGCACCATAGGCACTGGGGCGAGGCGGCGCCTTCAAGCGACGCATGCCTTGGCTGCGCCGAGCGGGCGTCCGCGGGTGTACGACCCCCGCAGGCTCGCCCGAAGCAGGGTGAGCCGCGGAGCAGGGGCGGCGCAGCCGGCGGCACCGCGCGATGTGTCCGCCGCCGAAGGATGAGTCCCGGGGGGATGGGGCGAGCCCTGGGGTCCGGCCCAACTTCATACAAGATCGATCGTGGCGCGGCCGCCGCAGGACTCGCGCACCACCAGCCGGGGCGGCAGAATCATGTTCTCCACCGAGCGTCCGTCGATCTGATTGATCAAGCTCGCGACCAGCACCTCACCGGCGCGTTTCGTGTCCTGGGACACCGTGGTCAGCGCAGGCCGGGTGACCGCGCCCATCGGGATGCCGTCGAATCCGACCACTGCCGCGTCTTCGGGCAACCGGCGGCCGGTGGCCCTGAGCGCGCCCAGAGGGCCGATCGCGATCAGCGTCTCCAGCCGGTCGCGGTAGGCGAGGTAGTCGCCGTAGCCGAGCAGAATGATCCCATCGGCCTTGTGGCTGTCCTCGTAGTCGGCCAGCCAGTCGCGCAACAGGTCCTGGAAGGACACGAGCAGATCGTACCCCTGGCGCGAGCAGGCCCGGATGATCGAGCCCAGCATGGAGTGGAAGAACGGGTTGATGGCCGAGTCGTCCGTCGTAGGCTCCTCGAAAAACAGCAGCGCGAGGGTACCGGTGTGCTGGCGACGCAGGCTGGAGGCATTCTTGTCGACGTGGTAATTGAGCTGGCGGGCCACATCCAGGATGCGCTGCCGAGTGATGGCGCAGACCATCGGATCGCCGCGCAGTGCGCGGGAGACGGTCGACTGGGACACGCCGGCCAGGTGGGCGATGTCCCAGGAATTGGTTTTGCGGCGCCTGTCACGCATGCCCAACGGCCCCCGTTGAGCTCGCGCCGTACCGCCCACCGGAATTGTGACCGTTGGCGTGGCTTGGCTGCGCATGCCTAGGGCCCACGGGCCGCTCCCTCCGATCTGTGATCATCGTGAGGGCTAGTCTAAGTCATCCTTACACTGTTGCCCAAAATCGGCCATGTTGCTTGTGCGCAACGGACTTGATCGATCACGAACGAGGACGCGACCTGCGGCTCAGTCCACGCTCGCGAAGAGAGCGCCATACGCCGGCAAGTGTAGCGCCTCACCGTCGATCCGCGCCGGTGGCAGGCCGTGCTCCTCCAGAGGCTGGGCCCTGCTCAGGACCGGTAAGCGGGTCCGCTCATCCTTGTGCGAGAGATTGAACACAGCCAGCCGCGTCTGCCCGCCCAGGCACCGTGTGAAGGCGAGCAGCGGCTCCGACAGCGAGATGAAGCGAATCTCGCCCCAGCGCAGCGCCGGCTGATCGTGCCGCCAGCGCAGGAACCGTCGGAAGCCATTCAGAGGTGAGGCGGGATCGGCATCCTGCCGCGACACCGCAAGCACCAGGTGCTCGGGGGGGATCGGCAGCCAAGGAGCGGCAACACTGAAGTCACCGTCCGGGCTGTCACGCCATGGCATGGGCGTGCGGCAGCCGTCGCGTCCCTTGAAGTTCGGCCAGAACGCGATCCCGAACGGATCCCGCAACGCCTCGAACGGCACGCCCGCCTCGGGCAGGCCCAACTCCTCGCCCTGGTAGACGCACACCGAGCCGCGCAGCGAGCAAACCATGGCGGAAAGCAGCGTGGCCAGCCGGGGAGAGCCATTGGACCCGCCCCAGCGGGTGAGAACGCGGGCCACATCGTGGTTGGAAATGGTCCAGCACGGCCAGCCGAGCGGCATGTGCCGTTGCAGCGCCTCCACGGTGCCGCGGATGTGGGCGGCGCTGAACCGCTCGGTCAGCAGCTCGAAGGAATACGCCATGTGCAGCCGGCCCTCCCCGACGTATTCCGCCATCGTGGCGAGGGAATCCTCCGAGGAGATCTCCCCGAGCGCGGCTGTGCCGGGATAGGCGTCGAGCAGCCGTCGAATCTGCTCGAGGAAGACGACATTCTCCGGCTGGGTATTGTTGTACCAGTGGTACTGATAAGCGTAAGGGTTGTCCGGGCTGAAGCCGCGCCCACTGCGTTCCCTCTCCGGCTTGGCGGGATTGTCGCGCAACAGCCGATCGTGATAGCAGAAGTTGATCGCATCGAGCCGCACACCGTCTATGCCGCGCTCCAGCCAGAACCTCAGGTTTTCCAACACGATCCCCGGCACTTGCGGGTTGTGGAAGCTGAGGTCGGGCTGCGAGTCGAGAAAATTGTGCAGATAGTACTGCCGCCGGCGCGGCTCCCAGCGCCAAGCCGGCCCGCCGAACAGAGACTGCCAGTTGTTCGGCGGCGAGCCGTCCTCGCGCGGGTCGGCCCAGACGTACCAGTCCGACTTCGGGTTGTCACGGCTCTCGCGGCTCTCGCGAAACCACGGGTGCTCGGCCGAGGTATGGCTCATCACCTGGTCAATCATGACCCTCAGTCCGCGGCGGTGCGCCTCGGCCACCAGCCGGTCGAAGTCCGCGAGCGTGCCGAACATCGGATCGACGGCGCGGTAATCCGACACGTCATAGCCGAAATCGGCCATCGGGGACTTGAAAAACGGCGATACCCAGATGGCATCGACGCCAAGTCCCGCCACGTAATCCAGGCGCTCGATGATGCCGGGCAGATCCCCGACCCCGTCCCCATTGCTGTCCTGAAAGCTGCGCGGGTAGATCTGATAGATCACCGCGCCCCGCCACCAAGGAATGTCAGTCATGATCGTCTGCGCTTCCCATCGATCATCCTAATGTGACACAGCTTCGTCCCGGTGCGCTCGGCTTGCGGCATCTCGCATACGTATTCATACGCAGTGTCGCATACGTATTCATGTCATGGCGATCGTTTTGCCGGTGCACGCGCGCCGGACCGATGCGCCATGACGCGATGAATACGTATGCGGTCCCTTGCATTCATCCGGAACGTTGAGAATCATTTGAACCGGCTTCGTGACGCCGCCGGATCGCGCCAGCCGCGCGCTCCTCGCCGGCCGCGAATCCGAATCCAGGGCGCGAGGCCCGACGAGAGTGGCAATTCATCCCTCAGGGGGGATCGACGTGATCATCAAACGCAAGCGCAACATCCTGGAAATGGCGATCGCCACCACCTGCTTCGGCGCCGCCGCCGTTGCCGCCGCCATGCCGGTCTGCGCCCTCGGCGCGCCGCAGAGCACGAGCGCAAAACGGCGCCGATCCGTAGCGGCAAAGTCGCAGCCGGCACCCCGGGCCGCCACCGCCGCGGCCCCCTTTCGGCGCGGCGCCCGGGCCTCACGCGGTCCGGGCGGTGATCCTCGAAAACGCCGAAATCAGTGTCTGCCGGGGAGGGCGTCGCGAAGGATCTGCCGGCCGGTGATACTTGAACGGCGAGCAGTGGTAATGTCAGCGTCCCGGCTGGTTACGGAGCCATCGTTGACCAATGAGCCGAATGGGCGTGCCGCGGCGGCGGCGAGCGCCCGAGCGGGAAGCGAGGGTTCTGCGGGGGCCGCGACCTCGAGCCGCAAGCGGCACCGGGAAACGGTGCGCTGCGCACAGGGGCGCGCCTCATGCGATGACCGGTTGTACTCGGGCGTACACGCCGGTCTCTCGCGGGCCAGGGGCGCCGGGCCTGCCTCGCCCGGGCAGACAAGCGTCTGCCCCGGTGCGCTGCGCAGCAGGGACGGCACGGCGGGGACAGCGGCGCAAGGGCTGTTTCGACGGGGCCGCCGGCGCATCCCGGGAAGATGCGCTCCGGGGCGCGAGCTGAAAGCTCCGGTTCCGCGCCGCCTGTGGGCGGCCGCCCTGGCCTGCGCACTCCTCATGCCGGCGCTCGCCGCCGCCGGGCCGCCCGCGTGGCATCAGGGGCTTACGTGGCGGGGGCGGAGGGCCTGGGTGAGTTTGCGGCCCGGCGGTTATCTGCTGCACTCGCCCGCGGGCGAGCGGGTCATCGAGCGGCAGCGCTTCCGCGCGCGTACCGCAAGCCCGCTGTTCGATGCGCTGTTCGCCATGGCGCAGTCGGATCTGCGCAGGGACTCGGTGAGCGCCATACACGATCCGGCCTTCAATCACGGCAAGCCCATTCCCTGCCGCTGCTTCATCGCGGGCAAGGACTGGCCGTTCGCCTGGACGCGCGATTTGTCCTATTCCACCGACCTCGCGCTGTGGCGATTCGATCCGCAGCGTGCGCGAACTTCTCTGCTGTTCAAGCTCTCTCCGGCACGCACGAGCAGCGTGCGGCAGGGACTGTACGTCATGGAGGACACCGGCTCGGGCGGCAGCTGGCCGGTGAGCACCGATCGGATGGTGTGGTTCCTCGGCGCGCGGCATCTGCTCGGTACCCCCCACTTCGCCGCCACGGTCTACCAGGCGTTACAGGACAATCTGGCCCAGGATCGCCGCTATACCTTCGATCCACACGTCGGCCTGTACCGCGGCGAGACGTCGTTTCTCGACTGGCGCCAACAGTCCTATCCGCAGTGGACCGCGCACAACGTCGTGTTCATCGCGCAGTCGTTCTCCCTCTCGACGAACGTGTTGCATTACGAGGCACTGCGGCTGGCGGCCACGATGGCGCGCCGGCGCGGGCACGCCGCCCTCGCTCGCCGCTACTCGGCCCAGGCGGCGGCGCTGCGAGAGGCCATCAACCGCCGGTTCTGGCAGCCCAGGCAGGGCCTGTACATGAGCTACATCGGCGGGCGGGTGCATCCGGCGCCTTACGACGCCTATGATCTGCTCGGCATCGACCTGGCGGTCACGAGCGGTGTGGCCCCGCCGGCGCGCGCGCGGCGCGCCCTCGCACGCTATCCGACCTGGCCGGCCGGCAGCCCGGTGATCTGGCCCGAGCGGCGCGATCAACCCATTTACCACAACCGGGCCATCTGGCCGTTCGTCAGCGATTACACGCTGCGGGCCGCGCGGCGCGTGCGGGATGTGCCGCTCATCGCCCACGAGCTGCGCTCGCTGGTGCGCGGGGCGGCGCTTGCCGGCTCGAACATGGAGAATTTCTCGCTGCGCACGCAATCGACTCACGTGCCCGGACGGCTCGGTGGCCCGGTGGTCGACTCGCGCCGGCAGCTCTGGTCGGTGGCCGGCTATCTCGACATGGTGGTCCGCGGGGTGTTCGGCGTGCGGGACGACGGCAGCGTTCATCCGAAGCTGCCGGCTTCCCTGGTGCCGATGCTCTTCGGCGCACGCCGGAGCATCAGCCTGACGCTCGGCACCCGGCGCATCGTGCTCGAGCGGCCGGCGCGCATCGACGGCAATCTGCTCGTGGCCGCAACGGTCCGGCGCGAGGGCCGGGTGACCCGGGTGCGACTGGTCGGCCGCCGCGTGGCCTTCGCTCCGCTGCGGCTGCACGCGCCGATGTATCTGCCGGCAACGCCGCCGCCACCCGTGGTGACTGCGGACGGAACGCACTGGCGCATCGAGTCGGCCGTTGCCGGCATTCTTTACCTCAACGGCCGGCGTTGGGGATCGATCTCGGGGAGCGCTTTGATCGCGCAGCGCGACGGACTGCAATGCTTCAGCGTCACCGCTCCCGGGGCGGGCGCCCTGCAATCGCTGCACAGCCGCTCGCGCTGCGTCGGTCCGGTGAGCACCATCAAAGCGCCCTGGCCGCGTCACTGGACCCCGCCGCGCTCCGGGGCGTATCTGGCATGGGTGGACTATGACAATGATCACGGGCCGATCAGCAGCGGAATCACCGCGGCGGTGCGGCGCATGGTCATCCGCTGCGCAGGCGAAGTGCTGCGCGAACGCCCCCTGGTCATGCCGCAAAGCGAGGGTGTGCAGGCCTCCACGGTGGTCCGATTCCGCGCGCGCGCGGGCGAGCGTTGCGTGTTCGATCTCACCGGCGGGTTCAATATGAGCGATCTGGCGCACTACGCGTACTTCACCGGTGGCCAGGGCGGTATCACCGGCCCGGTCAACAGCGCGAAGATCTACGGCCTGCGAGTCGCCCCGCTCGTCCCGGGGCGCCGGCGGTGAGCGCCAGGCCCGCGCTGTCGTGGCGGCGGATCTGCAACATGTCCGTCGGCTTTCTGGGCATCCAGTTCGGCTTCGGTCTGCAGAATGCCAACGTCAGCCGCATCTTTCAGACCCTCGGGGCGCATCTTGCGCAAATCCCGCTGCTGTGGGTGGCCGCTCCGCTCACGGGCCTGGTGGTGCAGCCGCTCGTAGGCCACGCCTCCGATCATACCTGGGGGCGGCTCGGCAGGCGCCGCCCGTACTTCCTCGCCGGCGCGGTCCTCACCACGCTGGCTTTGCTGGCGATGCCGGAGTCCCCCGTGCTGTGGGTGGCGGCGGTGATGCTGTGGGTGATGGACGCATCCCTCAACATCTCGATGGAGCCGTTTCGGGCATTCGTCGCCGATCAGCTGCCGGCCTCGCAGCGGCCGCTGGGCTTTGCCTTGCAGAGCTTGTTCATCGGCCTCGGCGCCGTGCTGGCCTCGGTGCTGCCGTGGCTTCTCACCCGGCTCGGTGTGGCCAATGTGGCGCCGGCCGGAGAGATTCCCGCCACGGTGCGCATCGCCTTCTACATCGGCGGAGCCGCGCTGCTCGGGGCGGTGCTGTGGACGGTTCTGACCACGCGAGAATATCCGCCCGAGCAACTGCACGCATTCAGCGATTCGCCGCCGGCGCGTGATACCGACGTGTCGAGCGCCTGGCGGCCCGGGTTGGTCTGGGTGGCGCTCGGCGTCGCCGCGGCCTGGGCGATCTGGCACTTCTCACTGAGCCGTCAGCTGTATCTGCTGGCCGCGGGACTTGCGCTTGCCGGCGCGCTGTTCCTGTGGCTGAGCGCGACGGGCAACCGCGGCATGACCCGCCAGGTGATGGCCGATCTTTACGGCATGCCGGCGCCGATGCGGCGCCTGGCCTGGGTGCAGTTTTTCTCCTGGTTTGCCATGTTCGCCATGTGGATCTACACCACGCCGGCGGTCACCTCGCTGCAGTTCGGCAGCTCCAATCCCCTGTCGGCGGCCTATAACGCGGGGGCGAACTGGGTCGGCGTGCTGTTCGGCGCATACAACGGCTTCGCGGTGCTGGCGGCGGCCGTCATCCCTCTGATGGTGCGCCTGGCGGGGCTGCGCTCGAGCCACGTGGTCAATCTGACGCTGGCCGCGCTCGGGCTGATCTCGTTCCTCTGGGTCCGCGATCCTGACTGGCTGCTGCTTTCCATGCTCGGGGTCGGCTTCGGCTGGGCATCCATCCTCTCGCTTCCGTACACGCTGCTCGCCGACAGCCTGCCGGCGGAGAAGATGGGCGTGTACATGGGAATCTTCAACTTCTTCATCGTGATTCCGCAGATACTGGCGGCGAGCGCGCTCGGCGTGCTGCTGCGAGTGTTCTGCGGCGACAAGCCGGTGTTCGGCCTGGTGCTGGGCGGGGCGAGCCTGCTGATCGCCGGCCTGTGCATGTGGCGCGTCGCCGAGCCCGGCGCGCACTCGCTGGCTACTTCCGCCAGAACGTGCGCGTGAACAGCACGATAACGCTGAAGATCTCCAGCCTCCCGAGCAGCATCGCCACCGTGCAGATCCAAGTCTGCGCCGGATTCAGGCTGTGCAGGTTCCACCCGGTCCGGCCCGCCAGCCCGTAGGCCGTGTTGTTGATCGATGCGACGACCACACGGAACGCGGTGTCGAAACCCATGCCTGTCAGCAGCATGGAGAAGAGCAGCAGCGCAACCGCCATGAAATAAAGAACGATGAACGCAAGCACCGCGTTCGCCGCGCGCTGCGGAATCGACCGGCCGCCGATGCGCACGGGCGCCACCGCGCTCGGGTGCACCAGAAGCTTCAACTCCCTGCCGGCCTGCCTGACCAGCACCAGCGTGCGAAACATCTTGATGCCGCCGCCCGAGGTGCCGGTGCTGCACACGATGCCGGAGAGGAACAGCAGCCAGATGGGCACGAACACCGGCCAGATTGCGTAGGAGGCGTGCCCGGCCGCCACCCAGCCCGTGGTGGTGGCCATCGAGATGACATTGAAGGCCGCGTAGCGCAGCGCGGTGTCGAACGTCGGGTATACGTGGTCCGAGGTGAGCAGCACGGCGATGACGGCTATGCTGACGACGAGCACCACGGCCATCGCCTTGAGCTCCGGATCGTTGCCGTAGGGCTTCAACGTCATCCGCCGCAGCGCCACGAAATGACGGGTGAAATTGATCGACGCCGCCAGCATCAACACCATCAGCACGACCTGAACCGCAGCGGAGTGGAAGTAGCCTATGCCGGCGTCGTGTGTCGAGAACCCGCCCAGGGATACCGCCGAAAAGGCGTGGCAGACGGCATCGAACCAACTCATGCCGGACAGCCTGAGTCCGGCAACGCCTGCGACGGTGAGCAGCACGTAGACCAGCCAGACGGACCGGGCGGCCTCGGTGATGCGCGGCTCGAGCCTCTCGTCTCTGACCGGCCCGGGTGCCTCGGCCTTGTACAGCTGCATGCCGCCGATGCCGAGCAGCGGCATGACGCCCATGGCCAGCACGATGCCCGTGAGCCCGCCGACCCAGGTCAGCGATTCACGCCAGAAATTCAGCGATGGCGCCAGGGTGTCGAGGCCCGTGAGTACCGTCGAGCCCGTGGTCGTGAGGCCCGACATGGTCTCGAACAACGCCCGCGTGAAGGTCAATCCCGGAATGGCCAGCAGCAGCGGCAGCGTGGCCGACGCCGGCAACAGGATCCAGCCGAGGGTCACCAGCATGAAGCCATCGCGCGGCTTGAGCTCGCGGCGGTGCCGGTAGGTGGCGGCGGCCAGCAGCAGCCCCGTCGCCGAAGTCAGCGCCGCGCACAGCAGAAAGGTGGGCCACAATCCGTCTCCGGTGACGAGCGAGCAACCGATCGGAAGCAGATATACGAGGCCGAACGCGGCCAGGATGAACCCGAGAAAATACGTCACGCCGAGCATGCTCTTCCCCCGCCGGGCCCCTGCTAGGGCGCCGCCCGCGTGAACAGCTGCTCGATCGCGTCGATGTGGCGTTTATCGGGCAGGAAGAGAATCACGTGATCGTTCGCCTGCACGGGGGTATCGTGATGGGCAACGATCATCCGCTCAGCGCGCACGATGGCGCCGATGGCGGCGCCCTCCGGCAGCTCGATCTCCCCGACCATGCGCCCGACCACCCGCGAGCTGCCCTCCTCGCCGCGGGCGATCGCCTCGATGGCCTCTGCGGCGCCGCGCCGCAGTGAATACACCCGCACCAGCTCCCCGCGCCTGACATGCGCCAGGAGCGATCCGATGGTGATGACTTGCGGGGCGATCGCCACATCGATGCTGCCGCTCTCGATGAGGTCGACGTAAGAAGGCCGGTTGACCAGAGCCATCACCTTGCGCGCGCCGAGTCTCTTGGCGAGCATGGCGGACAGAATGTTCGCTTCCTCGGAGTTCGTCACGGCCGCAAATACGTCCGCGCTGTCTATGTTCTCCTCGATCAGCAACTCCTCGTCGGCCGCGTCCCCGGCGAGCACGATGGTGTTCTCGAGCTGCTCGGACGCCAGGCGGGCCCGGCGCGGGTCGTGCTCGATCAGCTTGATCTGGGCGGTGTCCTCGAGCGCACGCGAAAGACGCAATCCGATGTTGCCGCCGCCGGCGATGACCACCCGGCGGACGCGGGCGCTCTCCTTGCGCAGCGCGACGATTACACGGTGAACGTCATCGCGGGCGGCGAGGAAGAACACCTCGTCGCCTTCCTCTATGACCGTGTCGCCCTCGGCGGGGACGGCACGGCCGCCGCGGTAGACCGCCACCACGCGCGCCTCGACGCCATCCAGATGCTCCGGCAGCTCGCGCAGGCGGTGCCCGGTGATCGGTCCGCCCCGCGCGGCGCGTGCGCCCGCCAGCAGCACGTTGCCGGCGGCGAACTCGAGCACCTGCAGCGCGCCCGGATGGCGGATCAGCTGCTCGAGGTATTCGGTCACCAGCTGCTCGGGGCTGATGAGCACATCGACCGCGATGGCCTGCTCGCCGAACAGCTGGGGTCTTGCGGTGTATGCGGCGGCGCGGATGCGGGCGATCTTGGTGGGCGTGCGAAACAGGCAGAACGCCACCTCGCATGCCACCATGTTGACCTCATCGCTGTTGGTCAGTGCGACCAGGATGTCGGCCTCGGCCGCGCCCGCCGCCTGCAGCACGCCCGGATGGGCGGCATTGCCGGCCACGGTATGCACATCGAGCCGGTCCTGCAGGTCGCGCAGCACGTCCTCGTCGATGTCGACGACGGTCACATCGTTGGCCTCCTCGCGCGAGAAATGGCGGGCCACCGTACGGCCCACCTGGCCGGCGCCGAGGATGAGTATTTTCATTTCTCTACAGCGGCTCGAGCTTCGCGTACTGCGCGACCAGCCACTTGGTCCCCTGCCGCTCGAAATTGACCTGCACGCGGGCTTGGGGGCCGCAGCCCTCGAGGCTGAGAACGACGCCCTCGCCGAACTTGCCGTGGCGCACCCGCGCCCCAAGATGAATGCCGGGCATGTCCGGGTCGCGGTGCAGGCGGGCGTGGCCCGAAGAGCCGAACGTTCCGACCGGATGCCGGGGCTCGGAGCCCTGCCGCCACGGAGGGCCGCCGGCGCCGGCCGCGCCGTAGGCGAGCGGCCGCGACACTTGCAGGCGCGGCCGGACCTCCTCGAGCAGCTCTTGCGGGGTCTCCTTGATGAAGCGCGAGGGTTGGCTGTAGCTGTCGATGCCGTGCAGGCGGCGCTGCTCGGCGTAGGTCAGGTAAAGCTGCTTCATGGCGCGGGTCATGCCGACGTAACAGAGTCGGCGCTCCTCCTCCAGGCCGTCGAGATCGCCGATCGAGCGTTGATGGGGGAACAGCCCGTCCTCCATGCCGCAGAGAAACACCACTGGAAACTCCAGGCCCTTGGCGGTGTGCAACGTCATCATCTGCACGCAGTCCTCCCAGGCGCCCGCCTGACCCTCCCCGGACTCGAGCGCCGCGTGCGCGAGGAACGCCTCAAGAGGCGACAGCTCGGTGTCGGCGCCCTCGGCGCTGAAGCCGCGGGCGGCGCTCACGAGCTCCTCGAGGTTCTCCACCCGGGCCTCGCCGCGGTCGGCCTTCTCGCGCTTGTGGAATTCGATCAGCCCGCTCGAGGCAAGCACGCGGTCGACCTGCTCGTGCAGCGCAAGCCCGGCGAGCTCGGCGGCGAGCCGCTCGATGAGCCCCATGAAGCCCTGCAGCGCCCCGGAAGCCTTCGGGCCTAGCGTCGAGCCGAGACAGCCGGCCGCCTCCCACAGCGAGCCGCCCGCGCTCCTTGCCGCCTCGCGTATCGCATCGAGGCTCTTTGCGCCGATGCCGCGCGTCGGCAGGTTCACCACACGCTCGAACGAGGCGTCGTCGCGACGGTTCACGAGCAGCCGCAGATACGCCAGCGCATCCTTGATTTCGGCACGCTCGAAAAACCTGAGTCCGCCGTAGACGCGATAGGGTATGCGGGCGGCGAGAAACGTTTCCTCAAACATTCGCGACTGCGCGTTGGAGCGGTAAAGGATGGCGATGTCGCGGCGCGCTCCGCCGTGCGCCACGTGATCGCGGATGCGGTGGCTGACGAACTCCGCCTCGTCACGCTCATTGAACGCGGCGTACAGGCGGACGGGCTCACCGTGCTCGCCGCTGGTCCACAACGTCTTGCCGAGCCTGCCCGAGTTGTTGGCGATGAGGCCGTTGGCGGCGGCCAGGATGGTGCCGGTGGAGCGGTAATTCTGCTCCAGGCGGTAGAGCCTGGCGCCGGCGAAGTCGCGCTGGAACTGCAGCAGGTTCTCGACACGCGCTCCTCGCCACCGGTACACCGATTGATCGTCGTCCCCCACCACGTACGGGTGGCCCTCGGGACCGGCGATCAGGCGCAGCCAGGCATACTGGATGGTGTTGGTATCCTGGAACTCATCCACCAGCACGTGGCCGAAGCGCTGCCGATAATGCGCGAGCAGCGCCGGCTGGTCGCGCCAGAGCTCGAAGGCGCGCAGCAGCAGCTCGGCGAAGTCGACCACGCCGTTGCGTGCGCAGGTCTCCTCGTACAGCCCGTAAAGACGGATCATCTGCGTGCGGACCGGGTCGTTGCCGGCCTTGAGATCCTTCGGCCGGCGGCCCTCGTCCTTGTTGGAATTGATGAACCACTGAACCTCGCGCGGTGCCCAGCGCGACTCATCGAGCTGTTGGGACTTCAGCAGCTTTTTGATGAGACGCTGCTGGTCCTCGCCGTCCAGGATCTGGAAGCCTTCGAGCAGTCCGGCTTCGCGCCAGTGGCGGCGCAGCAGCCGGTGCGCGATGCCGTGAAAGGTGCCGATCCAAAGCGCCCCGGGCGGCGTGCCGAGCAGGTGCTCGACGCGCGTGCGCATCTCGCCGGCCGCCTTGTTGGTGAAGGTCACCGACAGGATCGAATGCGGGGAGGCGCCCTGCGCCTCGATCAGCCAGGCGATGCGGTGCGTGAGCACGCGCGTCTTGCCGCTGCCGGCGCCTGCCAGCACCAGCACGGGGGCGAGGGGCGCGCAGACCGCGGCGCGCTGGGCCTCGTTGAGGGGCTCGAGGATCGGATCGAGAGTCATTGAGCGCACATTCTACTCCATTGGCCCGCGCTCGCGTTGGCCGCTCTGCCAGGCGCCGCGGGCGAGTTTTGTCCCTCGCTGCGCTGGCCGGCTACCAGCGGTCGCGCAGCTCGCGCAATCCCAGGAACACGGTGCGCGCGTCCGGCCGCTGCCGCAGGCCCGGGAACGCCTCGCGCAGGCGCGCGATCACGGTGGGACTCGCCAGACGGAAGAATGTGTTGATGCGTTTCTCTTCGCCGAGGGTGGTCACGGCAGCCGCCGCTGGATCATCCTCGCGCAGCGAGCCGAGCAGATCGCGCGCCGCGGCGTTGTCGGGCTCGCGGTCCAGGGTGAACTGCAGATTGCGGGCGAGGTACTCGTGCCCCGGGAACACCCGGGTCTCATCGGGAAGCTTCGCGAGGCGCGTGGCGAAGGTCCGGTACAGCTGCTCGGGCTGTCCGCCATTGCGGCAATTGCCGGCGCCGGCGTTGAACAGCGTGTCGCCGCAGAACAGCGCCGGCTGCGCGCCGTGCGCCAGAGCGCAGATGTGCGCCATCGTGTGCCCGGGAGTGTCCAGGCACTCGAGCTCGACTCGTCCGATTCGGATGACATCGCCCTCGCAGAGGCCCCGGTCGACGCCCCCGATGCGCCCCGCAGCCGCGGCGTGCGCGAGGACCCTGGCACCGGTCGCGCCCACCAGGCCGGCGTTGCCGCCGACGTGATCCCCATGCTCGTGCGTATTGAGGATATGGGTGATCGTCCAGCCGCGCCTGCGCGCTGCGGCGAGGCACATGCGCCACTGCAGCGGATCGACGGCAAGCGCCTCGCCGGTCTCGGCACAGGCGATCAGATAGTGAAAATTCCGGTAGGCGTTGGCCGACCAGATGCGCTCGATCAACATATCTTCGGCATGTTCCATGCGTTGCTCCCGCGCGTTACCGGGTTCCCCGCAGTCCCAGGTACCGGCTGTAGGTGACGTCCATGTCATTGTCGTACCAGCCCGTCACCTGCGGCTTCACGAGGTGCTTGCTCACGTAGAAATAGAGTGGGATCACCGGCTGATCACGCAGCATCAGCCGCTCGGCCTTCTGCAGCAACGCCGTGCGCTCGGCGGGGTCGCGGTGGGCTTCGGCGCGGCTGACGAGGGCGTCGTACTTCGGGTTGTCATAGTGGGGCAGGTTGATGCCGAAATCGCTCTCGAAGTACTGCGCAAACGTGTACGGATCGTCGTAATCGGCGCTCCAGCTCGAGCGGAACATCTCGACATTGCCGCGGTAGATGTCGCGCATCAGGGAGCTGAAATCCTCGCCGATCAGCCGCACGCGCACACCGAGCGCGCGCCGCCACATGGAGGCGACCGCGATCGCGAGCTCGGCGTGGATCTCGCCGGTGTTGTACTTGAGCGTGAAGCGCAGCGGCCGGGCGGCCGAATAGCCGGCTTGTCTATACAGCCGGCGCGCCTCGGCGATGCGCTGGCGCAGAGTCAGCCGCCGCCAGGCGGGTGATTGCGGCGTGTACCCGGGAAATCCCGGCGGGACCCAGCCGTACGCCGGGCGCTCGCCGGTGCGCAGCACCAGCCGTGTGAGTCTTCTGCGGTTGATCACCATGGCGAGCGCCCGGCGCAGCCCCGGCCGGCCTTTGAACGGCGCGCGCCGCAGATTGAACCCGTAGTAATACGTGGCGAGCAACGGGGCGATGTGCAGCTGCGCGCCGAGGTTTCGTCTGATCCAGCCGAACTCGCTCCTGGGGATCACATCGATGATGTCCACCTCGCCGGCGCGATACAGGTTGAGCTCCGCATTCTCATCGACGCTGATCAGGTATTTCACTCCCTCCAGATGCGTGGCGGAGTTCCTCCAGTAGTATCGGTTGCGTGTCAGGTAGATGTAGGACCCGCGCACCCACTGAGAGAGCACGAAGGCGCCGTCCGAGGGCAGGTGTCCCGGGTGCGCGTAGCTCGCCCCGTATTTCGCGAGCAGCGGCGGATCGACCGGGCAGGTGGCCGGGTGCGCCATCAGCGCGGGCAGGTAAGGGGCGAGCGTACGGAGCCTGACGACCAGGGTGTAGGGATCGGGGGCGAGGACCCCGAGGCTCTCGACCGGCCGGCGGCCTGCGATGATGCCCCGCGCATGCACGATGACGTTGACCACCTCGGCGTAGTCGGAGGCGGTGTGCGGATCGACGAGGCGGCGCAGCCCCGCCACGAAATCCTGCGCCACCACCGGCTGGCCGGTGGACCAGCGAGCGTCGTGGCGCAGGTGAAAGGTGTAGGTTTTTCCGCCCGGGCCGACCGTCCACGTCTTGGCGATGCCCGGGGCGACCCCGCCGCGGCGATTGAGGGTGGTCAGGCCCTCGCAGATGTCCATGAGGACTCTCTGCGCTTCCACCGAGCGCGCCGTCTGCGCATCGAGGGAGCCGGGGTCCAGGCCGAGCCCGCGCACCAGGATCGCGCCGCTCCCGTGCGCTCGCGGCGTGCTTGCTTGCGGGGAGTGCGAGCAGGCGGCAACCGCCGCGAGCGCCAGCAGGGCCGTGCCGACGCGGATCGCGAGCCTCATGAGGGATCAGCGCCCAGGGCGCAGCCGGTGGGCGTTGATCCGATCACGCAGCGCGAGCGCCGCCGTCCGGGCCGCGGAGGCGAAGTCATCGCCGCCCGAGGCATAGAGAATCCCCCGCGAGGAGCTGATGAGGAGTCCCGTGCCCTCGCCCGTCTGTCCGTTGCGCACGGCCTGGGCCACATCCCCGCCTTGTGCGCCGACGCCGGGTACGAGCAGCGGCATGTCCCCGACGATGGCCCGCACCTCGGAAAGCTCCGCCGGGTAGGTCGCGCCGACCACCAGCATGACGTTGCCCCGGGAGTTCCACTGCCGGGCCGCCAGCTCCGCCACCGCGTGATACAGGCGCCGGCCGGGGCCGACGATCAGATCCTGCAGGTCGCGAGCGCCGGCGTTGGAGGTTCGGCACAGGACGATCACGCCCCGGTCCTCGTGCCTGAGGAAGGGCTCGAGCGAGTCGCCGCCGAGGTAGGGGTTGACCGTCACGGCGTCGGCGCCGTAGCGCTCGAAGGCCTCGATGGCGTAGCGCTCGGCCGTGTTGCCCACATCGCCGCGCTTGGAGTCGAGGATCACCGCAACGCCCGGATAGGCGCCGTGAATGTACTCGATCGTGCGCTGCAGCTGATCCTCGGCCTCGTAGGCCGCGTAGTGGGCGAACTGCGGCTTGTAGGCGCAGACCACGTCGGCCGTGGCGTCGATGATCGCCTTGTTGAACTGAAAGATCGGAGAGGCGTGGTCCGCCACCTGGGCCGGGAACCGCTCGATCTCCGGGTCGAGTCCGACGCACACCAGCGAGCCGCTGCGCTCCCAGCTGCTTCTCAGTCGGCTCAGGAAGGTGCTCATGCGCGCTCGCCGGCGGCCAGGCGGCGTCTTTTCATGTGTACCAACAGCAAGGTCACGGCGGCGGGCGTCACGCCCGGCACGCGGCTCGCCTGTCCGACCGTCGCCGGACGGTACTCGGTGAGCCGGGCACGCACTTCGTGCGAGAGTCCGGCCACTTGCGTGTAGTCGATGTCCTCGGGCAACAGGGTCTCCTCGTTGCGGCGCTGGCGGTCGATTTCCTCGTGCTGGCGCTCGATGTAGCCGGCGTACTTCGCCCGCGCCTCCACCTGGAGGCGCACCTGGGCGGGCAGGCGGTCGTCCATCGCGGCGGCCGTGTCCGCGCCCGCGACTTCCAACAGCGCCTCATGGCCGACTTGCGGGCGGCGCAACAGCTCGAACGCCGATACGTCGCGGCCGAGCGTTCCGCCGAGGACACGCTCGCACCAACGCGCGCTGATGTCATCCGGCCGCAGCCGCACGCTCTGCAGGCGCTCGACTTCCCGATCGACGAGCCGCCGCTTGGTCTCGAACAGCCGCCAGCGCTCATCGTCGACGAGACCGAGCTCGCGCCCGATGGGCGTCAGTCGCAGGTCGGCGTTGTCCTCCCGCAGCAGCAGGCGGTGCTCGGCGCGGCTGGTGAACATGCGGTACGGCTCGCGGGTGCCGCGGGTGACCAGATCGTCGACGAGCACACCCAGATAAGCGTCGCTGCGCCTCGGCACCCACGCTTCGCGTCCCCGGACGGCGAGCGCGGCGTTGATGCCGGCGAGCAGCCCCTGGGCCGCGGCTTCCTCGTAGCCGGTGGTGCCGTTGATCTGGCCGGCGAAATACAGGCCGCGCAGCACGCGGGTCTCGAGCGAGGGGCGCAGATCGCGGGGATCGAAGAAGTCGTATTCGATCGCGTAGCCGGGGCGCGTCAGGTGCGCATTGGCGAATCCGGCAATACTGCGCACCAACGCGTACTGCGCATCGAACGGCAGGCTGGTGGAAATGCCATTGGGGTAGATCTCGTGGGTCGCGAGCCCTTCGGGCTCGACGAAGATCTGATGCGAAGTGCGGTCGGCGAAACGGAAGACCTTGTCCTCGATGGACGGACAGTAGCGCGGACCCACGCCCTCGATCGCGCCTGTGAACATCGGCGAGCGGTCGCACGCCGCCCGGATGATCTCGTGAGTGCGCTCGTTCGTGTGGGTGATGAAACAGTCAACCTGCCGCGGGTGCTCGCTCGCGCGTCCCAGGAAGGAGAACACCGGCAGCGGATCGTCGCTCCGCTGGCGCATCATCGCGGAATAATCGAGCGTGCGACCGTCGATGCGCGGCGGCGTGCCGGTCTTCAGCCGGCCGACACGCAGCGGCAGCTCCCGCAGCCGTGCCGCCAGGCGGCTCGACGGCGGGTCGCCGGCCCGGCCGCCGGCGTAGTTGTCCAAACCCACGTGGATCCGCCCGCCGAGGAAGGTGCCCACGGTGAGCACCACGCAGGAGGCTTCGAAGACGATGCCGGTGACTGTGACGACGCCCCGGACGCTCTCTGCCTCGACCTCGAGGTCCGCCGCTTCCTGCTGAAACACCGACAGGTGCGGCTCGCTCTCGAGAGCGGCCCGGACAGCCTGCCGGTACAGCTGACGGTCGGCCTGAGCGCGCGTGGCACGCACCGCCGGGCCCTTGCTGCCGTTCAGCGTCCTGAACTGGATGCCCGCGCGGTCGGTGGCGCGCGCCATGGCGCCGCCGAGGGCATCGATCTCCCGCACGAGGTGACTCTTGCCGATGCCGCCGATGGCCGGATTGCAGCTCATCTGGCCCACGGTCTCGATGCTCTGCGTCAGCAGCAGGGTGCGCGCTCCCATGCGAGCCGCGGCCAACGCCGCTTCCGTGCCGGCATGGCCGCCGCCGACGACGATGACCTCGAAGGAATGAGCGAAGCGCATGCGCCTATTGTAGCGGCCCGAGGGGCTGCTTGCGCTTTGGGCGGGCAGGGCAGTGGCTCGTGCCGGCTCGCGCAGCGACCGGCGGTTCATGCGGCCGGGCCGTGCGGCCCGGACCGCCGCAAGAGCGCTGCCGAAACCCTTGCTTTAGAATGACGCGCACCGTGCGAATGCCCATCGTCCTGCTCGGCCTGGGACTTGCCGCCGTCAGCGCGGCCGGTCACGCCTCGCCGGCGCGCCGGCCGCTGCCGCTCGAGCCTTGCGAACTGCGCTCCGCCGGCGGCGTGAGCCTGGTGAAGGCCGAGTGCGGGCACCTGTCGGTGCCGGAGGACCCTGCGCGGCCGGCCGCGAGGCACATCAGACTCTTGGTGGCGGTCGTGCCGGCGATCAGCACGATCCGGCGGCCCGACCCGCTGTTCGTGCTGGCCGGTGGCCCTGGCGAGGCCGCAACGGCTTTTTATGCGAGCGTCGCGCCTGCATTTGCACTGATTCACCGCGAGCGCGACATCGTCCTGGTCAACCAGCGCGGTACGGCCGGATCCAACGCCCTCGAGTGCGGCCCGGGCGCGGGTGACGGCGGCCCGCCGACTCCGGCGCAGATCGCCGCCGAGACGGAGCGCTGCCTGAAGCGGCTGCGCAAGCATGCGCGGGTGCGCTTTTACACGACCGACCTGGCAGTGCAGGACCTTGACCGCGTGCGCGCCGCGCTGGGGTATCGGCGGATCAACCTCTATGGATCCTCCTACGGCACGGTGGTCGCGCAGGAATACATTCGCCGCTACCCGAGCCGGGTTCGCAGCGTCATCCTGGACGGGGTGGTGCCGCCCCAGGTGCCGATCGGTGCCATGAGCTCGATCGATGCGCAGCGCGCGCTGTTGCATATCTTCGCCGCGTGCGCCCGGCGCGGCGCCTGCCGCGCGCGTTTCGGCAACCCGCAGCAGCTGTACCGCCGGGTGCGCGCGGCGCTCGCCGCTCATCCGGCACGGGTCACCCTGGCGGGCCGGAGCGGCAGGCTGCGCCGGCTTCAGTTCACCAACGATCAACTGGCGCAGGTGCTGCGCCTGGCCAGCTACACGCCGGCTCTGGCGGCACTCCTGCCCCTCGACCTGCACGAGGCCTCCGTCGGAGACTTCGCTCCTCTGGCGGGCCAGTTTGCGCTGATCGATCGCGCCTATGGCAACGCGATTGCGGACGGCATGAACAACACAGTGGTGTGCTCGGAAGACGTTCCTTTCTTCCACATCACCGCTGCGCAACGTGCCCGGATGCGGCACACCTTTCTCGGGACGGCTCCCCTAGACAACCTGCAAGAGCTGTGCAGGCTGTGGCCGCGCGGGCCGGTGGGTCCGGACTTTCATGCGCCGCTGCATTCGGACGTGCCGGCGCTGCTGCTCTCGGGCGCGGATGACCCGATCACCCCGCCCCGCTACGCCGCCGAAGCTGCGCGCGGCTTCACGCACAGCCTCAGCCTGGTGATTGCGGGCTTCGGGCACGGGCAGCTGATGGATCCGTGCATGGACCGGGTGATGGCGCAGTTCGTGCGGCGCGCCTCGGTGACGGGCCTCGACACCGCGTGTCTGCGCAACCTGCGCCCGATGCCTTTTTTCCTCACCCCGAACGGGCCGGGACCATGAGCGCGGCGCCGGCATGATCGACGCCCGCAGCCTGGTCAAGCGCTTCGGCTCCGTCACCGCCGTCGACGGGGTGAGCTTCAGCGCCCCCGACGGGCACATCACGGGCCTGCTCGGCCCCAACGGCGCCGGCAAGTCGACCACCCTGCGCATGCTGTACACCGTTCTGGTGCCGGACGGCGGGGAGGCTTGGATCGACGGCGCGAGCGTCCTTGCGGCGCCCCTCGAGGCGCGCCGGCGCATGGGGGTGCTGCCCTCCGGGGCGGGTCTGTATCCTCACCTGACGGCGCGGGAGAACATCCTCTATTTCGCCTCGCTGCACGCAATGGCGCGCGCCGAAGCGCGCACGCGCGCCGAGGAGCTGATCGGCCAGCTGGAGATGCGAGAGTTCGCCGATCGGGCGGCGAAGGGATTCTCTCAGGGCCAGCGGGTGAAGACGGCGCTCGCCCGCGCCCTGGTCCACCGTCCGCGCAATGTGCTGCTGGATGAGCCGACCAACGGACTCGATGTCATGGCGGTGAGGACGCTGCGGGGGCTGTTGCGCCGGTTGCGCGATCAGGGCCATTGCATCCTGTTTTCCAGCCACGTCATGCAGGAAGTGGCGGCACTGTGCGATGCGGTGGTCGTCATCGCGCATGGCAAGGTGGCCGCGCACGGGGCGCCGGATGAGCTGCGGGCCCAGGCCGGGACGGAATCGCTGGAAGAGGCCTTCGTACGGCTGGTCGGGATCGAGGATGCGCAGAGCGCGTCCGGGACGGACATCGGGCGATGAAGCCGCGCACCGCGATCTGGCGTGTCTTTCGCAAGGAGTTCCGCGAGAGCCTGCGCGACCGGCGCTCGCTGATCACCGCGCTCATCGTGGGGCCGGTGCTCATGCCGGCGCTGTTCGCCGTCCTGTTGTCGATCGGCATCCATCACGGCAGGACTCAAAGCGCACGACCCGTCCATCTGACGGTGGCGCATGCGAAGCGTGCGCCGCATCTGCTGGCCTTCCTGCATCAGTACGGCGTCCGGACCGTGGATGTCGAGACAAATCGTACGGGAGCTCGCCGTCTGGTCGAGCGACTGCACAGGCCGTTGATCTATGTGTCGCGCCACTTCGGCGTCCGGCTCGCCGCCGGGCGGCCCGCGTCGCTGCGCCTGTATGCCAACGAGTCCCGTCGATCCGAGCAGGCGGCGCTCGAGCGGGTGCAGCGGCTGCTCGAAGCCTACGGCGGGGAGATCGCCAGGCTGCGCCTGGTGGCGCGAGGCCTGAATCCGCTGCTGCTGACGCCCATTGCGGTGCACCCCATCGACCTCTCGACGCCGCAAAGCCGCTCCGTGCTGGTGTTGGGCGGGCTGGGTTACGTGATACTGCTCACCATGATGATGGGCGGGCTGTACCTGGCGATCGACGCCACTGCCGGGGAGCGCGAGCGCGGCTCGCTCGAGCCGCTGCTCACCTTGCCCGTCGAGCGCGAACAGCTGGTCTACGGCAAGACGCTGGCGGCGGGAGCGATGATGCTGATGTCACTGGCGCTCACCGTGTCGGGCTTCGCTGTGATGCTGCGGCACGTGGGGCTGGCTCGGTTGGGTATGAGCGTCGATCTCGGTCCGGCAGGCGTGGCGGCGATCGTGCTCGACTGCCTGCCGTTGATCCCGCTCGGCGCGGCGTTGATGACTCTGGTGGCGTCGTTTACGCGCAGTTACCGGGAGGCACAGACCTACGTCTCGCTCATCGTGTTCATCCCGACCATGCCGCTGATGTTTGCGAGCATCCTGGGGCTCAGGTCGAGCCTGCCGCTGATGGCCGTGCCGTTTCTCAGCCAGCAGTTCCTCATCATGAGCGTGCTGCGCGCCGAGCCGCTGCCGCTGTCCTACACCCTCGTGTCGGTCGGTGTCACGCTGCTGTCGGCGACGGCGCTGGTCTGGCTCGCCGGGCGGTTGTACCGGCGGGAGAGGCTGCTCGGGTAGGGCGGGGCGCGGTCCGCATTGGGCAGCGAAGGTTTGATCACACCGGTTGCGTGCTAGCGACCAAAGTGAGGAGTTGTCATGAGATACCTTGCCATTCTCGCGCTTGCGGCCGTCCCGGGTCTGGCGGCGGCCAAACCGCCGGCTCTGTCACCTCCCGCGACCATCCAGGTGACCGGCCGTGCTGAGGTGTCGAGAGCGCCGGACGAGGCCTACATCGATATCGGAGTCAGGACCCAGGCGGCGAAGCCGCAGACTGCCGTCGCGCGCAATGCGGCCCGGATGTCCACCGTGCTCGCCGCGCTGCGGGCGGCGGCCGGTCCCGGCGCTCGACTGATGAGCATCGACTATTCCGTCGCCCCGAGATATCGGTACGGCACCAATGGCGCCCCGCCCAAGCTCGAGGGGTACACCGCCACCCACGTGGTGCAGGTGCGGCTCGATCACCTGGACAGGATCGGCCAGGTCATCGATGCCGCGACCGGCGCGGGCGCCAATCTTCTGCAGGACATGCGCTTCACGCTGCGAGGCAAAGAGACGGCCCGGATCCAGGCGCTCGCCAAGGCGGCGGTCGCGGCGCGCCGCGAGGCACAGGCGCTCGCTGCCGCGCTCAACCTGACGGTCGTTCGGATCGTCTCGGTCGAGGAGAGCCGGCCCGTGGTGGTGCCGGTGCTGCGGCCCCGGGCGACTGGCATGCGTTTTGCCCAGGCAAGGCTTCCGACACCGATCGAGACGGGCCCTGTCGAGGTCTCCGCCAGCGTCACGTTGACAGTAGCGGTCGCTGCGCGGGCGAGGTAGGCTGTCTGCCAAGAACCGCGGACCGCGGCATCGTGGAGGGGACCGGCATGACCACCGTGCGTCACCTGCTCAGTCGCAAGCATTCTGCGCTGTTCACCGTTGCCGCGGAGGACTCGGTCCTGCAGGCCGTCCGCGCCATGGCCGAGCATCACGTGGGCGCCCTGCTCGTCATGCGCGGCGAGGAGCTCGCCGGCATCGTGTCGGAAAGGGACTACGCGCGCAAAGTCATCCTGCTCGGCCGCTCCTCGCCCGAGACACCCGTGAGCCGGATCATGAGCTCGCCGGTGGTGACGGTCTCGCCGGACACCTCCGTGCAGCAGTGCATGACACTGGTCACCGAGAAGCGCATTCGCCATCTGCCCGTGATGGAGGCGCAGCGGGTGATCGGCATCATCTCGATCGGCGATCTGGTGAAATCGGTGATCGAGGAGCAGCAGCGCACCATCGAGCAGCTCGAGAGCTACATACACGGTTAGCCGGCCGGGAGCACGACAGGCAGCAACGCATCGTGGGCACCAGGATGCCCGCCAGGGAATTTCTTCCCGATCCGAACGCGGCGATCATTTCCGAGTCGGGCCAGCTGTCGTGGATGTCAGCCTCGATTCGGATGCGCACGCATACCCAGATGGCCGGCGGCGCCCTCCAACGAGCAAGCCTGCCGATGCGGGCCGGCCGCGGCAGGCGAACCGCAGTTCGACGGGCCGCTAAGCTCCCAGGAACATCCGGTAGGCCGGGTTGCCGGTCTCCTCCGCGAAGGCGTAATGCAGATCGTTCAGGTGCTGCAGGAACTCGGCGCGCTCCGCCGGCGGCACCTGGATGCCGGCGAGCACGCGGCCGTAGTCTGCGCCCTGGTTGCGATAATGAAACAGGCTGATGTTCCAGCGTGAGCCGACCGCGTCCAGGAATTTCAGCAGCGCCCCCGGCCGCTCGGGGAACTCGAACCGGTAGAGCAGCTCGTCGCGGATGCCGCGCGCGCGACCGCCGACCATGTAGCGGACGTGGAGCTTCGCCATCTCGTTGTCGCTCATGTCGGTGACCGAATAGCCTGCGGCACGCAGGGCGAGCGCTACGCTGTCCTTCTCTTCCCTGCCGTGGGCGAGGCCGAAGCTGACGAAGACCTGAGCCGCCGCTTCGCTTTCGTAGCGGTAGTTGAATTCCGTGATGCTGCGCCGGCCGAGGACTTCGCAGAAGTGCCGGAAGCTCCCCCGATGCTCCGGGATGGTGACCGCAAGCAGCGCTTCGCGCTCGCCGCCGAGATCGGCGCGCTCGGCCACGTGGCGCAGCCGGTCGAAGTTGATGTTCGCGCCGCTCGTGATGGCGGCGAGGCGCTTGCCTCGCCAGCCCTCGCGGACGACGACCTTCTTCAGGCCCGCCACCGCCAATGCGCCGGCTGGCTCCACGATGGAGCGGGTATCCTCGAACACGTCCTGGATGGCTGCGCAGATCTCATCGTTGTCGAGCAGCACGATCTCATCGACGTGCCGGCGGCACAGCTCGAACGTCTCCTCGCCGACGCGCTTGACGGCCACGCCGTCGGCGAAAATGCCGACCCGCTCGAGCGTCACACGCCGCCCGGCCTTGAGCGACTCGTACATTCCGGCGGCATCCTCCGGCTCCACGCCGATGATGCGGATGGACGGGTAGAGATATTTCACGTAGACGGCGATGCCGGCGATGAGACCGCCGCCGCCCACGGGCACGAACAAGGCGTCGAGATTGCCGCCGGTCTGGCGGATCAGCTCCACAGCGATGGTGCCCTGACCGGCGATCACGTCGGGATCGTCGAAGGGATGGACGAACACGAGGTTGCGCTCCCGCGCCAGCTGCAGCGCGTGCTCGCACGCCGCATCGTAGTCATCGCCGTGCAGCACGACCTCGCCGCCGAGGTCCATCACCGCCTGGAGCTTGATCCGGGGTGTGGTCTGCGGCATCACGACCACGGCGGTGATGCCGCGCTTGCGCGCAGCCAGCGCGACACCCTGGGCGTGATTGCCCGCCGAGGCGCATACGACGCCGCGCCGCGCCGCCGAGTCGGACAAGCGGGCGATGCGGTTGTAGGCGCCGCGCAGCTTGAAGGAGAACACCGGCTGGAGGTCCTCGCGCTTCAGCAGGATGCGGTTGTCCAGACGACGCGACAGGCGCGGGGCCTCCTCCAGGGGGGATTCGACCGCGACCTCGTACACGCGCGCCTTGAGGATCTGTTCGATGTAGGGACTGGTCATGAACGCTTCAGTCGAGGAAGCCTTTGATCGCATCGACGACCGTCTCGGGAGCGGTCTCGAGCAGCGACAGGTCGCCGGGCAGCTCCCGCCGCGCGCGGGCCGGCAGCTGGCCCGCCGCCGTGAGCAGCGCCTGCGGCATTTCCCGGGGATACAGGAGCAGCGCGGGCTGAGCGATTCGGGCCATCTGCGCGCTGAGCGGATAATCCCGCTGCGCGGGTTCCGGCGGCAGCGGCATCACCACGACCCGCCGCACACCGGGCCGCGAGACCGCGAGCTCGACGGCCACGAGGGCGCCGAGGCCGCAGCCGAGGACATCCACCTGCCGCAGACGCATGGCGTCGAGGAAATCCCCGATGGCCGCCGCATGATCGGCGACGGTGAGCGCTTCCCACGGTCCGTCCGATTGCCCGAAACCCGGCAGATCGGGCGCGAATGCGGAGCGGTCGGCGCCCAGCACCGCCAGAATGCCCCCGAACATGCGGCCGGTCTGTGCCGCGGCGTGCAGCGCCAGCAGGGGGGTGCCTTCTTCGAAACCGCCTCCGGCGGGGATCGCGTGATGGACGTGCAACTGGCCGTACAGGCACTCGAAATAGCTGCGCCGGACACGCGCCGGGGCGGCTGTTTGTACAGGAGTTTGGGATCGCTTTGCCATGGATTGGCGCATTGTGCCGCAGAGACGAGTCAGGTTTAAGCTATTTGTGAAAGCCGCGAAAACCGGGCCGCAGGAGCTCCCTCCATGCGCAACTTGGAAGTCAGGTTCAAGCGCGCTCCCACGATGCCCCGCGAGCTCGAGGTCGTGCCGGCCGAAGCCGCGCACCTCACCCGCGGCGGCATCCTCTGCCGCGCTCGCGGGCGGGCTGCGGACACTCTCAGCGCCCTGGTTGCCGGCGCGGCCAGACCCGGGCGAGGTGGTGCCGGCGCCGGGCGTCTACGAAGTCATCGAATCACGCAATGACGTATTCACCATCGGGCCGTCCGTCGTGCTCGACTGCGGCCTGCGCGAGATCTGCGTCAGCGACGGACGCTCTGTACTCGTCCCTTATCCCGGGCATTCTCCGCCCTGAACGGCGCTCGGGGTCCTCGGTCCGCCCGGGATGGCGGCATATTTTGGCGTGATCGATCCGGCGGGTCTGCGGCGCCGGGCGAGTCTCCGGTGACGCCCGCCCCCCCCCCGGGCTTGCGCGCGTCAGGTGTGCCGTGGAGCACGGACGTCGCGGCGCACTGCCCGGGCTCAGCCCTCCTGCTAGCGTCGCCGGGCCGCCTGGCGCTTACGGGTGGCTTTCCCGAGCGAGCCTGCTCTCACCGCGTGCTTCGGTCTGACGCTTTTTCGCGCCGGGGCCTGGGCGCTCGAGCGCCTGGGTGCACTTTTTCGCGCCGGGGGGGCCTGGGCGCTCGAGCGCCTGGGTCCGCCTTTTCGTGCGGGAGCCTGGGCAGTCGAGCGCCTGGGTGCGCTTTTTCGCGCCGGAGCCTCGGCGCTGGCGGATTTTACCTTGGGCTTGGAACGGCGGGGAGCGGCCCTGGATCCGGCGGCACGGACGGACGGGCGCTTTGCGGTGGGCCGTTGCGAAGGCTGGCGGGCCGGGGACTGGCGGGCCGGGGACTGGCGGGCAGCCTTGCGGACCGGCCGCCGGGGCTTGCGCGCCGGCGTGCCGATCGCCTGGCGTACCTCATGCACCGCAATGACGCCTCCCTGCGGATCGAGGATCCGGGCGACCCGATCGCCGCCGGGCACCTCGTGCGGCTCGTGGACGATCTGGCCGCCTGCGGCCCGAGCGGCGGCCACCGTGCCGTCGAGGTCGTCGACTTTCACATAGGCCAGCCAATGCGGCGGCCGGGAAGGATCCTGCAGCCGGTAGATGCCCCCGATCTTCGCGTCTTCGCGCTCGATGATGTGGTAGACGTTGCCGCCGCCCATGTCATGGCCCGCACCCTGGCCCCAGCCGAACAACGAGGAATAGAAATCGAGCGCGCCCTGGGGGTCCGAGGTGGCGAGCTCGTGCCAGGAGAACTGCGAGATCACCCTAGAGGTGGCCGCATCCTCGGGTGCCGGCACGGCGGGGGTAAAGACCGCGAACACCGCGCCCTGAGGGTCTGCGAGCACGGCGAACCGGCCGATGGAGGGGATATCGGCCGGATCTTTGAGCACCTTGCCCCCGAGGCGTTGGGCGGCGTGCACTGTGGCATCGACGTCAGCCGTGCCCAGATAGACGAGCCAGCTCGGGGGCGTGCCGCACAGGCGGGCCTCCTCGGGCTGGGCCATCAACCCGCTTACCCCGGTTTCCCCGCTCATCCAAAGCGTGTAGCCGGGCACGCCCGAGGACTGCACGCTCCACCGGAACACCCCGGTGTAGAACGTGGCCGCGCTCTGCGGGTCGGTCGTCATCAACTCGTGCCAGACGAACAGGCCTCGAATCTCGGCGTTACTCATGGCGAGTTTCCCCCGTGCTCGGGTTGCTGGGCTGATGCGGACCGGACTTGGAATCGGGCGATTCCAACGGCGTGCATTCTGCGCCGTCCGCCATGTGAACAGCAAGCCCCGCACGCACGCGATGGGCCGACCACCCGCCGGGAGCCGCCGGCAGACCGTCAACCAACAGGGGCGATCGCCACGAACTTGCCTTCGAATGCGCTCATTCGTTCTTCCCGATACAGGAGCTCCGCGGTCAACGTGATGCGGGCCCGGCCGCGGCGGGCGAGCGTCGTGAGGAAGCGCTCCCAGCCGGCCGCGTCGGCGAAGTGGCAGCGGGCCTCGAAGTCCCCCGGGATGGGCCGCTGGTAGGCCATGCGGCTGTGCTGGATGACCACGCGCGCGCGCAGCCCCCCGCCCGTGAGCCGAAGGTGCAACAAAGCCCAGGCCGCCAGTGTGGCCACCGATGCGGCGCTGCCGCCAAACACCGTCTCGTTGTGGTTGATGTTCGCAGCGAGGGGCGCGGTGAGGCGGACACAGTCGGGCGCCGCGTGCGCAACGCGGACGCCCATGGCCGCGGAGAGCGGAATCTGCTCGTGCAGGTAGCGCTCGATCAGCGCTTCGGGGCTCTCGGTCGGCATGCCGGGCTGCGCCGGGGGATGGGGCCGGCGGCTACCAGCTGCCGACGTTCGGCATCGATTTCCACGGCTCGGCCGGCGGCAGAGGCTCGCCCCGCTGCAGCAGCTCGATCGAGATCGCATCGGGGGAGCGCACGAAGGCCATGTGGCCGTCGCGCGGCGGCCGGTTGATCACGACGCCGTGGTCTTGCAGGCGCCGGCAGGTGGCGTAGAGGTCATCGACCGCATAGGCGAGATGGCCGAAATTGCGTCCTCCCGTGTAATTTTCCCGCTCCCAGTTGTAGGTGAGCTCCACCTGCGCCGAATCGTCGCCGGGGGCGGCCAGGAACACCAGCGTGTAGCGGCCCTGGGGATGGTCCTTGCGCGAGAGCTCCCTCAGGCCGAGCGCATCGCAGTAGAAGCGCAGCGAGGCCGCAAGGTCGGTCACTCGAACCATGGTATGCAGATATTTCACGGGCAGATCCTCCTGGTGGGGCTAGAACATTTCCGAGGGCCCCGGCGGCTTGATGTCCACCTTGGTGCGCGAGGCAATGAAATCCCCCGTGATCATCTCCTCGTAGGTCTGGCCCGGCCCGACCATGGGGTACACGCCCGCGTCGGGGTCTATCATCACCTCGAGGAAGGCGGGCCCCGGGGAGCCGAGGAATTCCGCCACCACCCGCGGCACGTCCTCCTTTCGGTCCAGGCGCACCGCGTACGGGAAGCCGTCGGCCTGGGCAGCCTTGATGAAGTCCTTCTTGTGCAGCGAGCGATCGCTGGCCGAGAGCCGTCCCTTGAAGAACAGCTTCTGCCACTGCTTGACCATGCCGTCGCCGAAGTTGTTGAGCACCACGATCTTGATCGGCAGGTCGTAGGTGGTGACGGTCTCGAGCTCGCCGAGGTTCATGCGGATGCTGGAGTCCCCGTCGATGTCCACCACCAGTGTGCCCGGGTGCGCGAGCTGTGCGCCGATCGCCGCGGGCAGGCCGAAGCCCATGGTGCCCATGCTACCGGAGGTCAGCCACAGGCGCGGCCGGCGGAAATCACAGTACTGGGCCGTCCACATCTGATGCTGGCCGACGCCGGTGGAGATGATCGCTTCGCCGCGGGTGAGCTTGTTGATTTCCTCGATCACGTAGTACGGCTGAATGAGAGGGCTCTCGCGGTCGTAGCCCATGGCGTGGCGGCGCTTGAGCTCGGCGAGCGCCTGGTGCCACTGGCCGAGATCCTGCCGAAAGCCGCTGCGCCGCCCGTATGCGGTGAGCGTGTGCAGTGCCTCGGGCAGCACCCCCACGTGGCTCCACTGCACGCGCTTGACCTTGTTGATCTCGGCGCGGTCGATGTCCAACTGAGCGATCCGTTCGGCGCCGCGCGCGAACTTGGCGGGCACGCCGGCCACCCGGTCGTCGAACCGGGCACCGACAGTGATGAGGAAGTCGCAATCGTCCACGGCGTAGTTGGCGAAAGCCGTCCCATGCATGCCGAGCATGCGCATCGAGAGGCGGTGGGTGGTGTCGATCGCTCCGATGCCCATGAGCGTGGTCACCACGGGGATGTCGAACGTGGCGGCGAACTCGGTGAGCTGCGTGGCGGCCCCGCCGTGGACGACGCCTCCACCGGCGTAGATCAGCGGCCGGCGCGACTCGCCCAGCATCTCGAAGAACCGCGCCGCCTCGCGTTCATCGAGCACATGCTCGGCGAGCTCCCTCATGCGACGGCGGTAGCCGGGAATGGGCAGCGTGCCGCCGCCCTGGAAAATGCCTTCCCAGTTCTGGACGTCCTTGGGCACATCGATCACCACCGGCCCCGGACGGCCGGTCCGGGCCAGCTCGAACGCGGTGCGCATCGTGGCCTCGAGCCGCTGGGGCTCGGTCACGAGAAAGACGTGCTTGGCGACCGAGCCCATGATGGCGGTGACCGGAGCCTCCTGGAAGGCGTCGGTGCCGATCGAAGCGCGCGCCACCTGGCCGCAAATGACCACGATGGGCACCGAATCGGCCATGCTGTCGCGGACGGGTGTGACAGTGTTCGTGGCGCCGGGACCGGAGGTGACGAGGCAGACCCCCACACGGCCCGTCGCGCGCGCGAAACCGGCTGCCATGAAGGCCGCGCCCTGCTCGTTGGCCGGCACGATGAGCGGGATCTGCCTGCCGCCGACCCGTGACTGCTCCTCGTTGTAGAGGAACACGGCGTCATAGGTGGGCAGGATGGCGCCGCCGCTGTAGCCGAAGATGGCCTCCACCCCTTCGTCCGCCAGCAGTTGCATGATCATCCGCGCACCGGACATTTTTTGGCCGGCGAGCGGATGCCCCTCGCGGCGGGGCTGTGGGGCAGTGTCGGTCATGGAGGCGCACTCATGATAGCGGTGGCAAGCATCCGAACGGGGAGATCGGCCCGAGACTAGCAGTGGGCGATTACCGGGGCAACGTGAACGCGCGCTCACGCGCAGGCTCTGTAGGGGCCGCCGGCCGAGGCTCTCGGGCGGGCGTCCGCGGCCGGCACTGGCGGTGAATCGAGTCCACGGCCTTACACCGATGGCCGCCGCGCGTCTCTTTCCTTTATTCTCTGCAGGCTTTCGCCAGTATTTCAAATCCCAAAGGGTCATGCGTCACATCATCGCCATTCTGCTGCAGAACGAAGCCGGCGCCCTGAGCCGAGTCGCGGGAATGTTTTCCACCCGCGGCTACAACATCGAGTCGCTCTCGGTGGCGCCCACGGACGACCCGACCGTCTCCCGATTGACTTTGGTCACCAAGGGGTCGGATGCGGTGATCCCTCAGATCGTCAATCAGCTGAACAAGCTGGTAGACGTGGTCAAGGTCGAGGACATGACCACGGGAGAGCATCTCGAGCGCGAGCTGGTCTTACTCAAGCTCAAGGTCCGGCCCGAACAGACGGACGCAGTCCGCGGCTACGTCGTGCGCACCGGCGGCCGGGTGCTCGATCCGGCCGCGGACGGGTTCATCGTCGAGCTGACCGCGAGCGAGGCGGAGATCAATACCTTCACGGTCGATCTCGCCCGGAGCGCGGAGCTTCTCGAGGTGGTGCGCAGCGGCGCGCTCGGCATGGGCCGCAATGCGCGCCCAATGCGCGTGGTGCGATAGAGCACCGAGCGGGGAACCCGCCGCCCGGCCGGGGCCCCGCGGATCCGCCAGGACGAGCGTGAGCGTGCCGCGGGGAAACGATCGGGATTCGCTTCGGACTCGCGGGTCCGGATGAGCCAGCCGGCTGGGCTGCCGCAAGCGCGCGTGCGCCGCGCACCCGGCCGGCGCACGCGGTGAGGCATGATCGATTGTCCGACAAAACCGGCGGGCCGGCTGCGGCAACCGCCGCAAGCGGCTGCCGCCGGCGAGCTAAAGCGCCGCGTCGTCGGTCTCGCCGGTGCGGATACGGATGACCCGCTGGATATCGGTGACGAACACCTTGCCGTCGCCCACCTTGCCGGTCTTGGCCGACTTGAGGATGGCTTCGATGACCGCATCGACCAGGTCGGAGCGTACCGCCACTTCGATGCGGGTCTTGGGCACGAAATCCACCACGTACTCCGCGCCGCGGTAGAGCTCGGTGTGGCCTCGCTGGCGGCCAAAGCCTTTGACCTCCGTCACCGTCATGCCCGAAACACCGATCTCGGACAGCGCCGCGCGCACATCGTCGAGCTTGAACGGTTTGATGATCGCGGTGACCAATTTCATGTGCGGGCTCTCCGGATGGGCGTTGTCTTGTAGCTTAGCGTGCCGGAGCGCGAGGCGCTGCACGCGCTCGGGCGGTATGGGAGTCTGTCGGGCTCCCCGGCAGAGGCATTTTGCAGTTTTCATGCCATGCCGGGAATGGTCTCAAGTGCTTGAGTTCGACCTGCGAGGTGCTTTGGCCGGCACACGCGCGCACCATTATGGCGCGTCTGTTCCCGGGATTCGCTCCCCGGTGGTGCGGCCGGGCGGGCCCGTCCTGTAAGCTCGGCAGATGCTCGAGAACATCGTAATCGTCGGCGCGGGCCAGGCCGCCGTCCAGGCCATCGACACGCTGCGCCGCAGAGGCTTCACGGGCAGTCTCACCGTGGTCGGGGATGAGCCATGGCTGCCGTATCAGCGTCCGCCGCTCTCGAAGAAGTACTTGGCCGGGGAGGCGGGGCGCGAGCGCTTGCTGTTGCGACCGCAACAGTTCTACGGCCAGCACTCGGTCGAGGTGCGCTCGGGCCGGCGTGTCGAGGAGATTTCCAGGCGCGAGCAGCGCGTACGCCTCGATGACGGCTCGACACTGGCTTACGACGCGCTGCTGCTCGCCACGGGCGCCCGGCCTAGACCGCTCGAGGTGCCCGGGGCCAATCTGGAGGGTGTCCATGCCTTGCGGACCCTCGCCGACGCCGACAGGATCCGCGCCGGTCTGTCGGCCGGTGCGCGCCTGGTCATCGTGGGTGGGGGCTACGTCGGCCTGGAGGTCGCGGCCACCGCTCGGCACCTGGGCGTGACGGTCACGGTGCTGGAGATGGCCGATCGGGTCATGGGCCGCGTGACCTGCCCGGCGGTCTCGGCGCTTTACGAAGCCGAGCATGCCCGTCACGGCGTATCCATTCTCCGCAACATCCGGGTTCGCGCGCTCGCCGCGCGAAACGATGGCCGGGTTCGTGCGGTGCTCACAGAAGACGGCGGCGAGCATCCGGCGGATATCGTGCTCATCGGCGTGGGCGTGCTGCCGGTCGCGGAGCTGGCTGCCGCGGCTGGACTCGCCTGCGACAACGGCGTGGTAGTGGATGAGTACTGCCGCACGTCGGATCCGGCGATCTATGCCGCGGGGGACTGCGCCAACCATCCGAGCCCGCATTACGGGCGGCGGCTGCGCCTGGAGTCGGTCGACAACGCCTTCGAGCAGGGCACGAGCGCGGCGCTCAATCTGCTCGGGATGACCACGGCGCACGACAAGGTGCCCTGGTTCTGGTCGGACCAGTACGACCTGAAGCTCGTCATCGTCGGCATCGGCCAGGGGTATGACTCGCTCGTGCTGCGGGGCGATCCGGCCTCGCGCGCCTTCAGCGCCTGCTATCTGCGCGCCGGCGAGCTGATCGCCCTCGACAGCATCAATACCCCCAAGGACCAGATGGCCGCGCGCAGGCTCATCGCGGCGCGCGCGCGCCCCGATCCGGACCGTCTGGCCGATCCGGGCAGCGCGTTGAAGGATGTGTGCTGACATGAAAGTCTTGTTCGTCGGCGGTGCCCGCAGCGGCAAGAGCACACTTGCCGCGCGCAAGGCGGCCGAGTGCTGCGGGGATGTCCGCTGCATCGTGACAGCCTCTGCGACGGATGCGGAGATGGCCGCACGCATCGAGGCGCACCGGCGCGAGCGTCCCGACCACTGGCGTGTGCGCGAGGCGCCGATTGCATTGGCAGGCGCGCTGCGGGAGGAGGCGGACCCGCAGGGCGTGCTGCTCGTCGATTGCCTGACTTTGTGGCTGTCCAACTGCCTGTGGTCCCCGGCAAGCGTCTCGGGCGCACCGCAGGGCGAGATGACAGCCGACCTCGAGCGCTGGCGGCGCGAGCGGGACGCGTTCATCGAGGCGCTCTCGAGCCTCGCGTGCCCCGCGATCCTGGTCAGCAACGAGGTTGGCGGCGGCATCGTGCCCGCCAGTGCCGCGGCCCGGATGTTCCGCGACGAGCAGGGCTGGCTCAATCAGGCCGTGGCGGCGGCCTGCGACGAGGTGTTCCTCGTGACGGCGGGGCTGCCGCTGCGCCTGAAATAGGGTGCGGATTCAGCCGCTCACCAGCGCCAGCGCGATGATCAGCACCGTCTCGCAGACCTCGATGCCGGCCCCCAGGCAATCCCCGCTCATGCCGCCGACGCGCCGCTTCAGCCAGTAGCCCCAGGCCGCAATCACGAGCGGCGCCGCGCACAGCACCGGCGCGAGCAGCGCGCTGGCGGCCAGCAGCGCGGCCATCCATGCGACGATCCAGCCGGCGTGCAGCGGATGCTGCGCGAAGCGCTCGCCCTGACCGGATTTGAGCGGCCGCAGCCAGCGCCTCCAGAGCAGCGGGCCCAGGCGCGCCCAGGCCGGGACCAGCGCCACGGCGCACAGCGATGCTCCGGAGGGCGCAACGACATCGACGATGAGCCCGTGGGGCGCCAACAGGAGCGGAAGCAGCGGCAGGCGGGCGAGGGAGCCGAGCGCGGCGGTCTTCAGCAGCAGCACCAGCACGACGCTCACCACGCCGAAAGTGCCCGCATGCGGATCGGACAGCACGGCGAGGAAGCGATCCGGATCGCGATGGGAGGCGGCCAGCGCGTCGGTGAGATCCGCAAGCCCGTCGAGGTGCAACGCACCGCTCATCCAGGCCCAGGCCAGCACGCCGAGCGCGGCGGTCAACAGCGGCTGCTGTCCGGGGATGGCCGCCGGCAGCAGCGTGACGATCCCCAGACCCAGCCCCACGGCGGGAAACCACAGGGCCGAGCGCGACAGCTCGAGCGGGGAGTACTCCTCGAGCCGCCGCACCGGCAGGCGGGTGAGGAACTGGGTGGCCAGTCTTAGGCCCCGCAGGCGCGTGCCGGCCGCGCGCCTCATGCGGGGGCGGATTTTTCCGAGACCCCGGCTTCGGCGAAGGTGGCCATGTTGCGATGCAGCGCCAGCGCCGCGCGCAGGATGGGCAGCGCGAGCGTCGCGCCGGTGCCTTCTCCGAGGCGCATGTCGAGGTCCAACAGCGGCACCAGGCCGAGCGCCTCGAGCGCCACGCGGTGGCCGGGCTCGGCCGAGCGGTGCCCCGCCTGCATCCACTGCAGGCTCGCGGGCGCCAGGCGCACGGCCGCGAGCGCCGCGGCAGTGGAGATGTAGCCGTCCACCAGCATCGGCACGCCGAGGCGCGCCGCCTCCAGGTAGTAGCCGGCGATCGCCGCGATCTCGAGCCCGCCGAGCTCGCTCAGGATCCGGAACGCGGCCTGCGAGCGCAGCTCGCCGTCCGCCGATGTCCGCGCCACATCGAGCGAGCGGCCGCCGCAGGCGGCCACTCGATCGAGCGCCGCCTGCACCACGGCCACCTTGTGCTTCAGGCCCGGGTCGTCCACTCCCGTACCGCGTCCTACGATGTGCGCCGGCTCCCCGCCGGTGAACGCGCAGATCAGGCACGCCGCGGCCGTGGAGTTGGCGATGCCCATGTCCCCGGCGATCAACAGGCGTGCGCCCCGGTCCACCGCCCGGCGGGCGCACTGCGCGCCCACATCGAGCGCCTTGCGGGTTTCCTCCGCCGTCATGGCGGCCGTGCCTGACAGGTCGCGGGTTCCCGCCCGCACCCGCTCGTTGCGCACGCCGGCGGGCGGCGCGGCGTCGGTGGCCACACCGACATCCACCACCTCGATCCGGCACTCATGGAGCTTGGTGAGCACATTGATGGCCGCGCCACCGGCTGCGAAGTTGGCGACCATCTGAGCGGTCACCGCCTGGGGGAACGCCGAGACGCCCTGGGCGGCCACGCCGTGGTCGCCTGCGAACACGACGACCTCGCAGCGAGGCATGTCGGGGACGGGCTGGCGCAGACGGCCGGCGAGCCAGCAGGCGAGCTCCTCCAGCCGGCCAAGGGAGCCGGGGGGCTTGGTGAGCTGGGACTGGCGCGCGCGCGCGGCGCTTTCTGCTGCGGCGTCCGGCGCCGGGATGGGCCGGGAAGGGGATTCGCTGTTCATTGCTCTCCGCTGTTCACGGTTCGGGACCCTTGGCCGATCGCGCCGCAAGCGTGCAGGTCGACGTGGTCGGTTGCGGGGGGGGCCGGTCGTTGAGGGGGCCGTAAGAGTGGCAGCGCCGGCCTTCCTCGTCCAGTCGCGGGCGGTACATTGGTCGAGCGGGGGATGGCTTCCGGTCGCTTTACGACAAGCCTGTACATCGGTACAGTCTGCCGATGGCCGCAGCGGGCGATAAGGCGGATCAGAAGGCTCTGAAGGGCCATGGGGCGCTTTCGAACCCCGCGGGCCGCTTCGAGCGGCGCCGGCTGCAAGCCATCGACGAGGGCTGGTACCGGGACGAGGTGCCCGATGTGCCGGCGGTCTGCATCGCGCCCGATCATGCCCGCAGCCTCATCAGCACCAATGACTCGCCCGACATCCCCTTCGCGCAGTCGATCAATCCCTACAGGGGATGCTCGCATGCGTGCTGCTACTGCTACGCCAGACCGAGTCACAGTTATGTTGGCCTGTCGCCGGGCCTGGATTTCGAGACGAAACTCTTCTACAAGGAGGACGCCGGCAGGCTGTTGGAGCGCGAGCTCGCCCGCCCCGGCTATCGCTGCTCGCCGATCAATCTGGGCTCGAACACGGACCCCTATCAGCCGATCGAGCGGCGCCTGCGCATCACGCGCGACATCCTCGAGGTGCTCGCCCGCTGCCGCCATCCGCTCACCATCATCACCAAGGGCGCGCTGGTGCTGCGCGACCTCGACCTGCTGACGCAGCTGGCGCGCGACAACCTGGTGAGCGTCGGCATCAGCATCACCACGTTGGATCCTGAGTTGAAGCGCCGCATGGAGCCGCAGGCCGCCTCGCCCCGCGCCCGACTCGCGGTCGTGCGCACCCTGAGTGAGGCTGGTGTTCCGAGCGGCGTGCTCGTCGCCCCGGTGATTCCCGCGCTCACCGACCATGAGATGGAGAGCGTCCTCGAGGCCGCCGCGCATGCCGGGGCCGGCTGGGCAACCTACATCGTGCTGCGTCTGCCCTACGAGGTGACGGCCCTGTTCCAGGAGTGGCTGGCCGCCCACTACCCGGACCGCGCGCAGCACGTGATGTCGCTGGTGCGGCAGATGCGCGACGGCAAGGAGAACGATCCGCGCTTCGGTTCCCGCATGCGGGGCAGCGGGCCGTTCGCGGAACTGCTGCGCAACCGTTTCCACATCGCCTGCCGGCGGCTCGGCCTTGACACCCGGCGCGCGGGCGGGCTCGAAGCCGGCCTGTTCAGGCCGCCGCGTGCGCAAGGCGCGCAGTTGTCGCTCGATCTGTAGGGGGCCGCTCAAGCCCGCTTGTGCCGGAATCGGGCGATGAGACGATGCTGATCGCAGGGGTAGATGAGGCGCACGTGCGTCACCCGCTGCGCGTCCAGCCAGGTGTTGCGCTCGATGCACAGGCAGGCCTTGTGCCGGGCGATCTCGAGGTGGCGGGCGATGGCCGCGCCGGCGTTGAGCGCGCAGATCTGATGCTCGGCGTCCGTCCAGGGGATGCGCTGCAGCAGCCATCGGCCCGGCGAGGTCCGGGCAAAGCGCGCGCGTCTCGCCTCGGGAACGGCCCGCAGGTTGATGAGCCGCTCCTCCAGCGCATGCGGCCGGCCGTCGGCCCGGTGCAGGCCGATGAGCGAGAGCACGGGGGTGCCGGCCGTGACGCCGAGGGCGGACGCATCGTCGGGGTTCGC
This sequence comes from Pseudomonadota bacterium, assembly GCA_021792755.1. GTDB lineage: Bacteria > Pseudomonadota > Gammaproteobacteria > Steroidobacterales > Steroidobacteraceae > 13-2-20CM-66-19. Next base: position 67,276 of record JAJYUA010000005.1, on the reverse strand, counting down.
GGGCCGAACCTGCCGGTGCAGGCATTGGTAGTCATACCTCGAGCCCGCAGCCACGAGCTCCGCCTCGATGTCGTGAATCTCCAGCACCGATTCCTGGGGCCGTGGCGCGCTCACCGTCGTGCCCGCGCGGCGTCGGCGCGTGACCAGTCGCTGCTCGGCGAGCGCGCCGAGGGCCTTGCCGACGGTCATCCGGGCGCAGCCGAAGGACCTCGCCAGCTCGTGCTCGGAGGGGAGCTTGTGGCCGGCGGGCCAGGCGCCGGAGACGATCTTCTGCCGCAGGGTGTCGTAGATCTCGCGATATCGCGGCAGGGCGCCCGCCTCGGAGGTCTTGAGCGGCTCGAGTGCAGTCATGTCAGGTGCCCTGCAACAGCCGGGTCAGGGTGCGGCGGTAGGCCTCGTCGATGCGGTCGCGCTCGATGTGACGCCGGTTCTCTACGACGGTGCGCCCACCCGCGATGACGTCGCGGATCAGAGCGCGGCCTGCGGCGAACACCCAAGTGTCGATGACGGCGTCCTCGCCGCGTCCGGCGAGGTCCGGGTGGTCGGCGTCCAGGATCAGAAAGTCGGCCCGATGCCCTGGCGCAAGGGCGCCTACCGGCAGTGCGAGCGCCTGCGCGCCGCCCGCGAGGGCGGCCTGATACAGGCTCTCGCCGGTGGAGGGGCGTGCCGGGTCCGCCAGGACATTGCGCGACCGGCGCAGCAGCCGCTGGCTGTATTCCACTTGGCGCAGCTCGCCGGCGGCATCGAGCAGGATGTGCGAATCGGTGCCGGCCGCCCAATGTCCCCGGGCGTCCCGATAGGCCGCGGCCGGGAAAATCCCGTCGCCGAGATTCGCTTCCGTCACCGGACAGAGTCCGGCCACGGCGCCGCTCGCAGCGAGCCGCGTCGTTTCCTCGGAGGTGAGGTGGGTGGCATGCACCAGGCACCAGCGCGCCGTCACGCCGGCATGGCGCAGCAGCCACTCGACCGGCCGCTCACCGCAGAAGGCGAGGCAATCCTCGACCTCCTTCACCTGTTCCGCCGCATGGATGTGGCAGGGGCCCTCGGGGTACTGGCGCACCAGGGCCCGTAGCCGGGCGCCTGTCACGGCGCGCAGCGAGTGCGGGGCGATGCCGACGGCGCGATGCGCGCTTCGCCCCAGCCGTGTGCGCACGCGCTCGACGATGGCCGCAAACATGTCGAGATCGGTGATGAAGCGGCGCTGGCCCGGCGTGGGCGGGGCGGCGCCGAAATGGCTGGATTCGTAGAACACCGGCAGCAGCGTGAGGCCGATACCGGTGAGGTCGGCCGCCTCGGCATGGCGCAAGGCGAGCTCCGCCGGGTTGCCGTACGCACTCCCCTCGGGGCTGCGGTGCAGGTAGTGAAATTCCCCGACGCTGGTGAACCCTGCCTCGAGCATGTCGGCGTAGGCGTACGCGGCGATCGCCTGCACATCGTCCGGTTCCATCCGCGCGAGGAACCGATACATCACCTCGCGCCAGGACCAGAAGTCATCGCTCCCGGGGCCGCGCCGCTCGGCGAGACCGGCCATGGCGCGCTGGAAGGCGTGGCTGTGGACATTGGGCAGGCCCGGGATGGCCGCGGCGAAGCGCTCATCGCCGGTTGCCGGCGCGGTCCCGGCGCCGAGCGACCGGATGACCCCGGCGCGCACTTCGATGCGCACCTTGCGCTGCCAGCCGCCCGGGAGCCAGGCGGAATCGAAGAAGAATGTGCGGTTCATCGCGCGCGCCTTCGGGATTGTGCGGCAGGGGTTTCCTGATATGTCTAGGCATATTATGATTTGCCTAGACAAAATAGAAGGCTCGGACTCCGTGCAATTCGATCGTCTCTGGCGCAACGGGCGGTTGGCGACGCTGGCGAGGCAACGTCCAGGCGCCGGGCTGGTCGAGCGCGGCGCCATCGGCGTCGCGGAGGGCCGTATCGTCTTCGCCGGCGCCGAAGCGGATCTGCCCGCGGGAGCCGGCGCGAGAGAAGTCTTCGACCTCGAGGGACGCCTGCTCACCCCGGGCCTGATCGACTGTCACACCCATCTCGTGTTCGGGGGCGAGCGCAGCGGGGAGTTCGAGATGCGCCTCGCCGGCGCGGACTACCGGAGCATCGCCCGGGACGGCGGGGGCATTCTGTCCACGGTGAGGGCAACGCGGGCCGCGACGGCCGAGGAGCTCGCGGTCTCGGCGCTCGGGCGCCTGCGCTGTTTGCTCGCCGAGGGAGTGACGACCGTCGAGATCAAGTCCGGTTACGGCCTCGATCTTGCCACGGAGCTGCGGATGCTGCGTGTCGCGCGCGCTCTGGGCCGCCAACACCCTGTGGAAGTGGCGACGACGCTGCTCGCCGCCCACGCAGTTCCGGCCGACCGCGACCGCGCAGCCTACCTCGATCTGGTCATCGGCAAGCTCATTCCGCAGGCCGTCCGCGAAGGGCTCGCCGATGCGGTCGACGGCTACTGCGAGGCCATCGCATTCACTCCCGCGGAGATCCGCCGCGTGTTCGAGGCGGCCCGCTCGGCGGGACTGCCGGTGAAGCTGCATGCCGATCAGCTGTCCGACTGCGGCGGCGCGGCGCTCGCGGCCGAGCTGCGGGCGCTCTCGGCCGATCACCTGGAATGGACCAATCCCGAGGGGGTGGCTGCCCTGGCGCGCGCGGGGACCGTGGCGGTGCTGCTGCCGGGGGCGTTCTACAGCTTGAAGGAGCATCGACCGCCTCCCGTCGAGGAGCTGCGCCGCAGCGGCGTGCGCATGGCGGTCGCCACGGACTGCAATCCGGGCACCTCGCCGCTGCTGTCCATCCTCACCGCACTGAACCTCGCCGCCGTGCAGTTCGGCCTCACCATCGAGGAATGCCTGGCCGGCGTGACGCGAGAAGCGGCTCATGCCCTCGGTCGTGCGCGCGAGATCGGCACGCTCGAGGCGGGCAAGAGGGCGGACTTTGCGATCTGGGATGTCGAGCGTCCGGCCGAGCTGGTCTATTGGATCGGCCGCAATCCCTTGTACAAGCGCATCTGGAGGGGCGAGTGAGCGCCGTCGTTCTGCGACCCGGAAAAGTGACATTGGGCGAGTGGGCGGCCGTCTACCGTGGCGCCGGCGTGTCCCTGGACGAGGCGTGCTTCGGGCCCATCGCGCGCGGCGCCGAGGCGGTGGCGCGCATCCTGGCGCGCGGGGAGCCGGTGTACGGTATCAACACCGGGTTCGGCAGGCTCGCGAGCGTGCGCATCGAGCCCGCCGATCTCGAGCGGCTGCAGCGCAACATCGTGCTGTCGCACTGCGTGGGCGTCGGCGAGGCCATGCCGGTCGCCGTGGCGCGCCTGATGCTGGCGCTGAAGATCGCCAACGTGGCGCAGGGCGTCTCGGGTGTCAGGCCCGAGACGGTGACACTGATGTGCGCTTTGCTCGAGCGGGGCCTGACACCCGTGGTCCCCTCGCAGGGCTCGGTCGGCGCCTCCGGCGATCTGGCGCCGCTCGCGCACCTGGCAGGGGCGCTGATCGGGGTCGGCGAGATCGAGCTGCCCTCGGGGCAGCGCCGGCCGGCGCTCGGGGCGCTGAAGGCCGCCGGCCTCTCGCCGCTGACACTCGCCCCCAAGGAGGGCCTGGCGTTGCTGAACGGCACCCAGTTCTCCACCGCGAACGCGCTGGCCGCCCTGTTCGAGATCCATACGGTGTTCCAGTCGGCGCTGGTGACCGGGGCGCTGTCGACCGAGGCGGCCAAGGGCTCCGACACACCGTTCGATCCGCGCATCCATGCGCTGCGCGGACATCGCGGGCAGCTCGAGACCGCGGCGACGCTGCGCGCGCTCATGGCGGGCTCTGCGATCCGCGCCTCGCATCGCACGGGCGATCCACGGGTGCAGGATCCGTATTGCCTGCGCTGCCAGCCCCAGGTCATGGGCGCCGTGCTCGATCTGCTGCGCTACGCGGCCCGCACACTGGAGTGCGAGGCGAACGGGGTGTCCGACAATCCGCTCATCTTTCCCGACACCGATGAGGCGCTCTCGGGGGGCAACTTCCACGCCGAGCCCGTCGCCTTCGCCGCCGACGCCATGGCGATCGCGCTGTGCGAGATCGGCTCGCTGTCCGAGCGGCGCATCGCCATGCTGGTCGATCCGGCGCTCTCGGGACTGCCGGCCTTCCTCACCCCCAATCCCGGTCTGAACTCCGGTTTGATGCTGCCGCAGGTGACCGCCGCGGCGCTGGTGTCGGAGAACAAACAGCGCGCGCATCCAGCCAGCATCGATTCCATCCCAACCTCCGCCAACCAGGAGGATCACGTGTCGATGGCCGCGCATGGAGCGCGGCGTCTGCACCGTATGGCGGCAAACGCCGCGAGCATCGTCGGTATCGAGCTCATCACCGCCGCCCAGGGCTGCGACTTCTACGGTGACCTGCGCTCGAGCGCACCGCTCGAGGCAGCGCGCAGGGTGGTGCGCGCCAGAATCGCGCCGCTCGCCGATGATCGCTACCTGCACAGCGATCTTCAGGCCGCGAGCGAGCTCGTGCGCAGCCGGGCGCTGATCGAGGCGGTGCGCGCCGTGCCGCTGCCGGCGCTGGAGGCCGCGTGACCGACTGGCTCGAGATCCATCGCGGTGAGGCGCCGCTGATCGTCAGCTTCCCGCACACGGGCACCGCGCTGCCCGCGCAGATCGAGCCGCATCTCGTGTCGCCGTGGCTCGCCCGCAAGGATGCGGACTGGTGGGTGCACCGGCTGTATGACAGGGCTCGCGAGCTCGGCGCGACGACGGTGCGCACGGACATCTCGCGCACCGTGATCGACGTCAATCGCGACCCCTCGGGAGCCTCGCTCTATCCGGGGCAGGTGACGACCGACCTGTGCCCGCTGACCACATTCGACGGCGAGCCCCTCTATCGTTCCGGGCAGGCGCCGCAGGGCGCGGCCATCGCCGCCCGGCGTGAGCGCTGGTTCCACCCGTATCACGCGGTGCTCGGCGAGGAGCTGCGGCGCCTCAAGGTGAAGCATCGGCGCGTGGTGCTGTACGATGCGCACTCGATCCGATCGCGCGTGCCGCGGCTGTTCGAAGGCGAGCTGCCTCATCTCAACATCGGCACCTGCCGCGGCGCGAGCTGCGATCCCGCCCTCACGCGGGGCATCGAGGCCGCATGCGAGGATGCGCGCTTCAGCCGCGTCACCGACGGGCGCTTTGTCGGCGGCTGGACGACGCGCCACTACGGCAACCCGGCGCACGGTGTGCACGCCGTGCAGATGGAGCTCGCCTGCCGCGGATATCTCGATGAGCCTCCCGTACCCGACAGCGGCAACTGGCCGCCGCCCTACGACCCCGACCGTGCGGGACCTCTGCGTGCGCTGCTCGAGCGTGCGCTGCGCGCGTGTATCGATTTCGCCAGCTCCCGAGGCATTCCCCCATGACGTCACCCGCCGCCCAACGAACCCGCATCGACACCACCCGGGTCATCCGCGCGCCCACCGGGACGCAGCGCACCGCCAGCAGCTGGCTGACCGAGGCGCCGCTGCGCATGCTGATGAACAACCTGGACCCCGAGGTCGGCGAGCGGCCCTCGGAGCTCGTGGTGTACGGAGGGATCGGCCGGGCGGCGCGCGACTGGGAGAGTTACGACATCATCGTCGCGACGCTGCGGCGGCTGGAGGCCGATCAGACGCTGCTCATCCAGTCGGGCAAGCCCGTGGGAGTCTTCAGGACCCACGAGGATGCACCGCGCGTGCTGATCGCCAACTCCAACCTGGTGCCGCGCTGGGCGACCTGGGAGCACTTCAACGACCTCGACCGCAAGGGGCTGATGATGTTCGGCCAGATGACCGCCGGCTCGTGGATCTACATCGGCAGCCAGGGCATCGTGCAGGGCACCTACGAAACCTTCGCGGAAATGGCCCGCCGCCACTACGGCGGCGGCGACCTTGCCGGGCGCTGGCTGTTGACGGCGGGCCTGGGCGGCATGGGCGGGGCGCAGCCGCTCGCGGCTGTGATGGCGGGCTTCTCCTGCCTCGCCATCGAGTGCCAGCGCTCGCGCATCGACATGCGCCTGCGCTCGGGCTACCTCGATCACGCCACGGAAAGCCTGGACGAGGCGCTCGAGATCGTGCAGCGCGCCGGCGCGCAGCGCAAGCCTGTCTCCATCGGCCTGCTCGGCAACGCCGCCGAGGTGCTGCCTGAGATCTTCCGGCGCGGCGTGCGTCCGAGCCTGCTCACCGACCAGACCTCGGCCCACGATCCGCTGAACGGCTATCTGCCGGCCGGCTGGACGGTCGAGCACTGGCTCGAGATGCGCCGGCGCGATCCGGCCGCCGTGAGCAAGGCCGCCCGGGCCTCGATGGCGGTGCACGTGCGCTCGATGTTGGACTTTCACGAGGCCGGTGTGCCCACGGTGGACTACGGCAACAACATCCGGCAGATGGCGCTGGAGGAGGGCGTGAAGAGCGCCTTTGACTTCCCCGGCTTCGTACCCGCCTACATCCGGCCGCTGTTCTGCCGCGGCATGGGTCCGTTTCGCTGGGCGGCGCTGTCGGGCGACCCGGAAGACATCTACAAGACCGACGCGCGGGTGAAGGAGCTGCTGCCGCACGACACCCATCTGCACCACTGGCTCGACATGGCGCGCGGGCGGATCCGCTTCCAGGGGCTGCCGGCGCGCATCTGCTGGGTCGGCCTCGGCGACCGGCACCGCCTGGGGCTCGCGTTCAACGAGATGGTCGCGCGCGGGGAGCTCAAGGCTCCGGTGGTGATCGGACGCGATCACCTCGACTCCGGCTCGGTGGCCTCGCCGAACCGCGAGACCGAGGCGATGCGCGACGGCTCGGACGCGGTGTCCGACTGGCCGCTGCTCAACGCGCTGCTGAATACGGCGTCGGGGGCGACCTGGGTCTCGTTTCACCATGGCGGCGGCGTGGGCATGGGCTTCTCGCAACACGCCGGCCTCGTCATCGTGTGCGACGGCACGCCGCAGGCGGCCCGACGGATCGCGCGCGTGCTGTGGAACGACCCGGCGAGCGGGGTGATGCGCCACGCCGACGCCGGCTACCCGGAAGCGCTCGATTGCGCCCGCCGCCACGGGCTCGACCTGCCTGGCATCCTGGCCTGATCCGACACAAGCGGCATCTGTGCCGCGGGCATTACATATCGCGCCGCCCCTGCAACATAAGCCGCGCTCGGCGCCGCCCGGGAGTAGGGAGTTCCCGCACCTTGAGAGTTGCGCCTCAATCCGCACGCTTGACACTCTCAGTCACTCCGCTGACACTTTGCGTCAGTGACAAAGGCAAACCCGTCGAAAGGCGGGGACGCAAAGCCACCGGTCTTCGGGACGATTCCCATGACGGCGGGGCTGCCACGATCGCGCGCCAGGCGCGCTCGCCCGCTCCCCGCTCATCCGGTCGCCCCGCCCAGGGTCAACGAGCGAGAGTCTGTACCAACATGACACCAGCGGAAAATCTGGCGCACAGGGCGGATGCCGGCGCAGGTTCCCCGGAAGAGCCCGCTGCCGAGGCGGGCCCGTTCGTCATCAACCTGTGCTCCTCGAGCACGCCGATGGCTCTGCCGCGGGCGGATCTGCCGGAGCTCAAGCAGTTCAATTTCTTCGTCAGCCGGCGCTTCGAGGAGGGCCGCGAGCGCTTCCGGCTGCACATGGGATTCTTCGAGACGCTCGCCGGGGCGGAGGGCTGGATCGGCCTGGTGCGCGAGATCTACCCGGGCGCCTGGGCCGGTGAGGCGCCGGGCAAGAAGCTGCGGGCCCGTGCCGCCGCCGCCGCCGCGGCGCAGGCCGCGCACGCGGCCGGACCGCGCCTGGTGGCTGCCGAGCCCGAACCACCCTCGATGGCGCCCGCGGCGCCCGAAGATGCGGCGCCTGCGGCGGCGGAGCTGCACACCCGAGTGCCGACCTTGCACGCGGCCGCCGAGGCTCTCGCCCTCGCTCCCGGCCCTGCGGCGGCGATGTCGCGGCGCGACTCCGGCGCAGAGCCGCTGCCGGCCCCTGCGGCGGTGGCGCAGCGGGCCGCAGAGCCGGTTGCGCGCCGGACCGCGCCCGCGCCGCTCGGCAGTTCCAACATCAAGGAAGTGCTGGCGGCGCTCGGGGAGCCGGATGCCTCGGGGAATGCGGCCGAAGAGACCGGCATCAGACCCGCGCCGGCGCGCGAGCCACAGGCCCGGCTGACCGACGCGCAGGCGCTGCAGGTCCTCGAGACCCGTGCCCAGGAAGGCGTCAAGCCGGCGGCCTTCGCGGTGCAGCTGCAGTGGTCGGTGCAGCCGATCGCGCTCGACAAGGTGCCGCCGCTTGCAATCTTCAGCGCCTATACGCTGTACTGCATCGAGGGCAGCCGCGAAGGGCGCAAGTGGCACGGGCTGCGGCTCGGGTTCTTCAACGATCCGATCTCGGCCAAGCAGGTCGCCGGCTACGTGAGATCGGAGTTTGCCTCGGTTGCGGTGGTGCCGGTGAGCGCTGCGGAGCGCACGCGGGTCAGCGGCGACAAGGGCAGCGTGCCGCTGCGCGCCGCGCCCGCGAAGAGCGACAGTGCGGGCACGCACAATTCCGGCGAGTTCAAGCTGTTCGATGCCGACCGTCCGGACTCGGCCGGCACGGCCGCCGCCGCTGCGCCGGCCAAGGGCGCCGCGGTCCGGCAATTGCGGCCCGTTCCCGGGACGCGGTCGGCAACCGGCGGCAAGGTTCACGCCCGCGAGCGGCGCACGCCGCAGACGCTGGAGGAGACGCTGGAAATCCTGGGGGCTCATGAACTCGCCATCGACAACAGCAAGGAGGTCGCCATCGGCGGCGGGAAAGCGCGCAAGACCGAGAAGAGCGCGCCCTTCACGCGGCTGCTGGAGCGGCTGGGCGAGCGTGTGAGGAAGGCTTGAGGGCCGCCGGCACCTAACGCTTGCCGAACAGCCTGTCGAGTTTCGCCCGCGCCTGATCGACCTCGGCAGTGCTGGCAGCGACGTGGGCGGCGGGACGCGGCTTGAAGAAGTCGCAGAAGTTGGCGTGCTCCTTGTCGCGCACTTCCTCGGCCGTCGGCTCGCGGCAGTGGCTCGCCACACGGGTATCGTAGTGCACGCACATCCGGCAGACGTGCAGCTGCGCCCGGCACTTCGGGCATTCCTCCAGGCGCCGCAGCGGTAGCGTCAACGCGGCGAGCGAGCCGCCGCACTTCCAGCAGACGAGGTCGTGTGCCATGGGCAGTGAGCCGGTGATGATCCCCAATCGCTCCCTGGCCACTCTACACCCGCCGGCGGCGCGCCTCGAGGAAATCCCAGAGCACGCGCCCGGTGTGGGACTGCCTGCGCCGGTGCGCCACCTCCGCCGGGGCTCCCTGGGCCACGATGCGCCCGCCGCCCTCGCCGGCCTCCGGTCCCATGTCCACGATCCAGTCGGCCTCGGCCATCACATCCAGGTTGTGCTCGACCACGACGGCCGTGTTGCCGGCATCGACCAGCCGGTGCAGCACGTGGATCAGCTTCTCCACGTCGGCCATGTGCAGCCCCACGGTGGGCTCGTCGAGCACGTACAGGGTATGCCTGGGGCCTGGCCGCAGACGGCCCGGCGAGGGGCGCGACGGGCCGCCTGAGACCTTGGCGAGCTCGGTGACCAGCTTGATGCGCTGGGCCTCGCCGCCGGAGAGCGTCGGGCTCTGCTGGCCCAGCGTGAGGTAGCCGAGCCCCACGTCCTGCAGCAGCTTCAGCGCGTGATGGATGCGCGAATGAGCGTGGAAGAACTCCACGGCTTCATCGACGTTCATCGCCAGAACATCACCGATGCTCTTGTCCCGCCAGAGCACGGACAGCGTCTCGGAGTTGAACCGCCTGGCTCCGCAGACCTCGCACAGCACCTTCACGTCCGGAAGGAAGCTCATCTCGATGGTTCTTACCCCCTGGCCCTCGCACGCCTCGCAGCGGCCGCCGCCGGTGTTGAACGAAAAGCGGCTGGCGGTATAGCCGCGCAGGCGCGCCTCGCTGGTGGCGGCGAAGATGCGCCGGATGTCGTCCCAGAAGCCGATGTAGGTCGCCGGGCAGGAGCGGGGCGTCTTGCCGATCGGAGTCTGATCGACTTCCAACACGCGGCTGATGTGATGCAGGCCGTGCACGGCGCGGCAACCGGCGAGGGCACCCTTGGCGGCGCGCGCACGCTTGCGCTTGGGCGAAGGCTTTTCGAGGGACGCAGTGCCCACCGCGCCGTTGCCGGCTGCCCCGAGCAGCCGGCGCAGGTTGCTGTACAGTACATCACGGGCGACCGTCGATTTTCCCGAGCCCGACACCCCTGTGATGACCACCAGCCTGCCGAGTGGAATGCGGACGTCGGCCCTGACGTTGTGCATTGCCACTCGCTCCAGCGTCAAAAGCGCCGTGTCCCCGTTTACCGGACGGAGCGGCTCGGCCGGATGGCGCAGCGGATGGCGCAGAAACCGTCCGGTGGTCGACTGTCCGTTGCGGATCAGCTCCTTCACCGTGCCGGCCCCGACGACCTGGCCGCCGAGCACGCCCGCACCGGGGCCGAGGTCGATCACATGGTCGGCGCGGCGGATGGTGTCCTCGTCGTGCTCGACCACCACCAGGGTGTTGCTATGACTCGCGAGCTCGGCCAGCGAGTCGAGCAGGATCTGGTTGTCGCGCGGATGCAGGCCGATGGTCGGCTCATCGAGCACGTAGCACACCCCTTGCAGGTTGGAGCCGAGCTGGGCGGCAAGGCGGATGCGCTGTGCCTCCCCGCCCGAGAGCGTGGGCGCGGAGCGCTCGAGCTGCAGGTAGCCGAGTCCTACGCGCTGCAGGAAGGAGAGGCGCGAGCCGATCTCCGCCAGCAGATCGCGCGCGATCTGCTGCTCGCGCCCCGAGAGCTTCAGGCGCTGAAAGAACGCGATCGCGCGCTGCACCGGGTCGGCCGTGAGATCGGCGATGGAGCGCTCGCGGAAGCGCACGTTGAGGGCCACGGGATTGAGGCGCCGGCCCTGGCAGGCCGGGCAGGGCTGCGGCTCACCCTCATACCACTCGTTCCACCAGTGCTCCTCGCCGCTTTGCTGCGCATCGAAGCCCGCCAAGGCGAGGCCGGTGCCGAAGCAGCTCTCGCACCAGCCGTGCTTGGAGTTGAAGGAGAAGAGCCTGGGGTCAGGCTCGGCAAAACTGTGGCCGCAGGCAGGACACGCCCGCTTGGTGGAAAAGACCGTCACGCCGGCCGTGTCCGGCGCCAGCACATGCACCAGGCCCTTGCCGAAATCGAGCGCGCGCGCGAGCCCCTGGTGCAGCTCGACGTCGGTCCTGGCGCCGACGTCGAGTTGCGCAACGGGCAGCTCGATCGTGTGCTCCTTGAAGCGCGACAGCCGCGGCCACTGCCCCGTCGGCACGGCGATGCCATCGACGCGCAGCGTCTCGAAGCCCTTCTTCCGCGCCCATTTCGCGAGGTCCGTGTAATAGCCCTTGCGAGCGATCACCAGCGGCGCGAGCAGCGCGATGCGCTTTCCCTTGTAATCGCGCAACAGCCGTGCCGCGATGGACGCCGCGCTTTGCGGCTCGATGGCAACGTTGCAGTCCGGGCAGTACTGCGTACCGAGCTTCACGTACAGCAGGCGCAGGAAGTGATAGATCTCCGTCAGGGTCGCCACGGTGCTCTTGCGTCCGCCGCGGCTCGTGCGCTGCTCGATGGCGACCGTCGGCGGGATGCCGAAGATCGCATCCACGTCCGGCCGGGCGGCCGGCTGCACGAACTGGCGCGCATAGGCGTTCAATGACTCGAGGTACCGGCGCTGGCCCTCGTTGAACAGAATGTCGAAGGCAAGAGTCGACTTGCCGGAGCCCGACACGCCGGTGATCACGGTGAAGCGGTTCCTGGGGATCTGCACGTCGATGTTCTTGAGGTTGTGCTCGCGCGCATGGTGCACGACGATGGCATTGCGCGCGCCGCGCTCGCCGCCGTAGGGCACCTGAGGCTCGGACACTCTGGCCGGTGACACCGCGGGCGGCGCCCCGCCGGCGAGGGCCCGCTCGTACTCGAGCAGCGCCCGGCCGGTGTGCGAAGCGGTGTGCCGGCGCACTTGCGACGGCGTGCCGGCACAGACGATCGCCCCGCCGCGTTCGCCGCCTTCGGGCCCGAGGTCGATGATCCAGTCGCAGGCGCGGATCACGTCCAGGTTGTGCTCGATGACCAGCAGCGAGTGGCCGGCGGCGAGGAGCTTGCGAAATGCCGTGAGCAGTTGCGCGACGTCCTGGAAATGCAACCCCGTGGTCGGCTCATCGAACAGGAAGAGCTTGCCCTTGTGCGTAATGCCGCAGAGCATCGAGCCGGCCTGAGCCAGGTGCCCGGCCAGCTTCAGCCGCTGCGCCTCGCCGCCGGAGAGTGTCGGCACGGGCTGGCCGAGCTTCACGTAGTCCAGTCCGACATCGGCAAGAGGAGCCAGGCGCGCGCATACTTCGCGCGAGTCGCGGAAGAATGCCATGGCCTCGGTGACCGTCATGTCGAGCACTTCCGCGATGCTTGCGCGGCGGCCGTCGGCGCCCTCACGGCGAATGTCCAGCACTTCTTCGCGATAGCGGCGGCCATTGCAGTCCGGACAGCGCAGATACACGTCGGAGAGAAACTGCATCTCGACGTGCTCGAAACCATTGCCGCTGCAGGTCGGGCAGCGCCCGGTGCCCGAGTTGAAGCTGAACGTGCCGGCGGTGTACTTGCGCTCCAGGGCGGCCGGCTCGGCCGCGAACAGCGCGCGAATGGCCTCGAAGGCGCCCACGTAGCTGGCGGGGTTCGAGCGGGTGGTGCGGCCGATGGGGCTCTGGTCGACCATGACCACATCGTCGATGAGCTGCGCGCCGGTGAGGGCGGTGAAAGCGCCCGGTGCCTCGGTCGGCTTGCCGTGATACTTCAGCAGTGCCGGGTGCAGCACGTCCTCGATCAAGGTGGACTTGCCGGACCCCGAGACTCCGGTGACGCAGACCAGGCGCTTCAGCGGAAAGCGGACATCGATGCCCTTCAGGTTGTGCTGGGAGACACCCCGCAGCTCCAGCCAGCGGTTCGAGCGTGCCTCGGCCACGACTTCGCCTCCCGAATCCGATGAGGCCGGACGGGCGGCGCCGGGCGGCTTGCCCGGGTCTCTCGGCAGCGCGGCCGCGCCCACCGCGCGGCGACCGCTCAAATATTCCCCGGTGAGCGAGCGTGCGCTGCGGCGGATCTCGCGCGGGGTGCCGAAGAAGACGATGTCGCCGCCGCGCTCGCCCGCTCCCGGGCCGAGGTCGAGGATGCGGTCGGCCTCCAGCATGATCTGCGGATCGTGCTCGACCACCAGCAGCGAATTGCCCGCGTCACGCAAGCGCTTCATGACCGTGATGACGCGCTGCATGTCGCGCGGGTGCAGCCCGATGGACGGCTCGTCCAGCACGAACAGCGTGTTGACCAGAGAGGTTCCGAGCGCGGTGGTGAGATTGATCCGCTGCACCTCGCCGCCGGAGAGCGTGCGCGACTGGCGATCGAGCGTGAGGTAGCCCAGGCCCACGTCGCAGAGATAGCCGAAGCGGGCGCGGATCTGGGTCAACAGCAAATCGGCCGCCTCGTCGAGCGGGCGCGGGAGCGTCAGTTGTTCGAAGAACTCGCGCGCGCGCTGCACGGGCAGCAGCATCAGGTCGTGGATGGAAAGGCCCGGCAGCCCCCGCAGCGTCTGCTCGCTCCAATCGACCCCGCGCGGCCGGAAGAGCGTGCCAGGGCCGAGGAGCGCCTCGGCCGGCTTGCCGCCGACGCGCCATAGCAGCGCCTGGGTTTTCAGGCGCGCGCCGCCGCAGCTCTCGCACGGCGTGTAGGCGCGGTAGCGAGAGAGCAGGACGCGCACGTGCATCTTGTAGGATTTCGTCTCGAGCCACTCGAAGAAACGCTTCGCGCCGTACCAGACCCCCTTGCTCCAGGGCCCCTCGCCCTCGAGCACCCAGCGGCGCTGCTCGGAGGTGAGATCGCCCCAGGGGGTGTCGAGGGGAATGCCGCGCTTTTTTGCGAACTTCTCCAGGTCCTGCTGGCACTCGGAGTAGGACTGGGTCTGCCAGGGCTTGACCGCCCCGGCGCGCAGCGACTTGCCGCCGTCGGGCACGACCAGGCCGTAGTCGATGCCGATGACGCGGCCGAAGCCGCGGCAGGTCTCGCAGGCGCCGATCGGGGAGTTGAAGGAAAAGAGGCTCGGCGTCGGCTCCTGGTACGACAGGTCGCATTCGGGGCAGTGCAGGGCGCTCGAATAGCGCCACAGCGCCTGAGTGCGCGGCGGATCGCCCTCATCGACGAGGTGTATGTTGAGGCGCCCGCGGCCGACGCGCAGCGCGGTCTCCAGGGATTCCAGGATGCGGCCGCGCTCGGCGCGGCCGGCGCGGAAGCGGTCCTGGAGCACCTCCAGCACCTTCGGCGCGGATCCGCCGGCCCGGCCGCCGGCGGCGCTGCGGGCCGGCGCGCCGGCCGCCTCGATAAACCGGGTGTAGCCCTGCTTCTCGAGCAGGGCGCGCACCTCGCCTTCCGCAAAGCTCTGCGGCACGGTGACGGGAAAGGCGATGAGCAGACGAGGATCGCCCGCGGCGGCCGCGCGCGCGATGAGATCGGCGTGGATGCTCTCGGCAGTGTCGCGCCGGACCGGCCTGCCGCAACTGCGGCAATGCAGCGTCGCCGCGCGCGCGAACAACAGCTTCAGGTGGTCGTTGAGCTCGGTCATCGTGCCGACGGTCGAGCGGGAGGTGCGCACCGGGTTGGTCTGATCGATGGCGATGGCGGGTGGAATGCCGGCGATGGCATCGACCTGCGGCTTGTCCATGCGGTCGAGGAATTGACGGGCGTAGGGCGAGAAGGTCTCCACATAACGCCGCTGCCCCTCGGCATACAGGGTGTCGAACACGAGCGAGGATTTGCCCGAGCCCGAGACGCCCGTGACCACGACCAGCTCGTTGAGCGGAAAGTCGATGTCGAGGTTCTTCAGGTTGTTCTGGCGCGCGCCGCGCACGCGGATGACGTCTCGGGGGGGGGCGGTCATTCCTTCACCGTGGGACGGATGGACTCGGGGGGCTGTCCGCGCGCGACCGGCGCGCAACGTTTGGCATTCTACCGGAAAGCGTGCGCGCCAAACGGCGTCCGCCGCGGTGCCCAATGCGAATACCCGTGTATACAGTGCCGGGGACTTGCGGTTGCTCGATGGCCGCCCGGCGGCGGTGCGTGTGCGCAGGCCGTGCCGGCGGCCGAAGATCCTCGCGCCTGGCCACACGCTCTGCCCCCGAGAGGACATCGGCGCGGGAGCGCCTGTTCGCAGACCCCCCGTGCAGGCGGCGCGCGCCGGATGACTCCGACGGCGAGCCCGCGCGGCATAATGGCGCCATGACCTATGTTCGCCTGCTCCCCCACGCCGATTCGCTCTGCGGCTCGGTTCGCCTGCTCGAGGCCGAGGCGCATGTGCTGCGGCCCGTGGTGCTGCGCGTTCGATTCACCCTCGCGGGGGATCTGCGCCGCATTCGCATTCCGGTCGCGGATTGCGGGTCGCGCTCGGATGCATTGTGGCGGCACACGTGCTTCGAGGCGTTCGTACGGCACCCCGCTGTGCCCGGCTATCTGGAATTCAACTTCTCGCCCTCGGGCGCGTGGCAGGTCTATCGCTTCAGCGGCTATCGGCAGGGCATGACGCCCGCCGAGCTGCCCGCGCCGCCGCACATCACCGTCGGGTATCGGGAGCGTGAGCAGGAACTAGCGGACCCGGCGGCGCGCACGGATGATGCGCTGGTCCTCGAGGCCGTCGTCCCTCTGCCCACGCCCCTTGCGGATGCGCAGCGGGGGTTGCGCCTGGCCCTGAGCGCGGTAGTGGAGGAGCAGACAGGCGCCCTGTCATACTGGGCGCTGCAGCACGCGCCCGGGCGAGCGGACTTCCATCATCCGGACGCGTTTGCGCTCACGCTCGATGGGACCTGAGTCCAGCCGTCGCCCACAACCGGTTCTGACTGAATGAAATTCGGCATCGATCGCCTGCTCAGCCAGCGCTCGCTGCGCAAGCCGCTGGCCGGCCGACGCGTGGCGCTGCTCGCGCACCCGGCCTCCGCCACCCGGGATCTCACCCATACCCTCGATGCTCTGGCGGGACTTGCGGACATCCGCCTGAGCTCCGCGTTCGGGCCGCAGCACGGGCTGCGCGGCGACAAGCAGGACAACATGGTGGAGTCCGCCGACTTCACCGATCCGGTGCACGGCATCCCGGTGTTCAGCCTCTATGGCGAGGTGCGGCGGCCGACTGCCGCCATGATGGACAGCTTCGATGTGCTGCTGATCGACCTGCAGGATGTGGGCTGCCGCGTCTACACGTTCGTCACGACCTTGCGCTACGTGCTGGAGGAGGCCGCCCGCCACCGCAAGAGCGTGTGGGTGCTCGATCGGCCGAACCCCATCGGCCGGCCCGTAGAGGGACTGAGGCTGCTCGCCGGCTGCGAGAGCTTCGTCGGCGCGGGCCCGCTGCCGATGCGCCACGGGCTGACGCTGGGCGAGCTCGCGCGCTGGTTCGTGAAGACGCTGAGCCTGGATGTGGACTGCGAGGTCCTCCCCATGGAGGGCTGGAACCCTTACGCTCCTCCCGGGCACGGCTGGCCGGCCGGCTCGCGAACCTGGATCAATCCGAGCCCCAATGCGCCCAATTTGTGGATGGCGCGCTGCTATCCCGGCACGGTGATGCTGGAAGGGACGACGCTCTCGGAAGGCCGCGGTACGACCCGGCCGCTGGAGTGCTTCGGTGCGCCCGATCTCGATGCGCAGGCGCTGCTCGAGACGATGCACCGGCTCTCCCCGCGCTGGCTGCGCGGTTGCCGTTTGCGGCCCTGTTGGTTCGAGCCGACCTTCCACAAGCACGCCGGGCGGCTCTGCGCCGGGGTGCAGGTTCACGTCGAGGATCCGCTCCACTACCAACACGAGGCGTTCCGGCCCTGGAGGCTGATGGCGCTCGTGTTCAAGACGCTGCGGCGGCTGCGGCCCGAGTACCCGCTGTGGAGGGACTTCCCGTACGAGTACGAGCGCGAGCGGCCGGCGATCGATGTCATCACCGGCGGGGAGTTGCTGCGCCGCTGGGTGGACGATCCGGCGGCCACCGCCGCCGATCTGGAGACGCTCGCCGCCGCCGACGAGGCGTCCTGGCAGGCCGAGCGCCAGCCCTTTCTGATATACTGATCTGCGATCCACGGCTGGCGTAGCGCACGCTGCGGCTGCTGGCCGCTCTCCGTTGTCCGACTGGCCCACACGCGCGGGCGCTTGAGGCCGGCGCCGGGCGCCGGATTCCACAGAACATGCAGACCGCACGCGACATCACGGGTTATCGCCAACACTGGGCCGCGTGCTTCGGCACTGCGCCTTTCCTGCCCATGTCGCGCGCCGAGATGGACGCGCTCGGCTGGGACAGCTGCGACGTCATCCTGGTGACGGGCGATGCGTACGTGGACCTGCCGAGTTTCGGCATGGCCATCATCGGGCGCGTGCTGGAGGGGCAGGGCTTTCGCGTCGGGATCATTGCGCAGCCCGACTGGCACAGCGCGACGCCGTTCGCCGCGCTCGGCCGGCCCAACCTGTTCTTCGGCATCACCGCCGGCAATATGGACTCGATGGTGAACCGGTATACGGCGGATCGGCGGGTGCGCAGCGACGATGCGTACACGCCGGAGGGCGTGGGGGGAGGCCGACCGGACCGCTCGGTGATCGTGTATGCCCAGCGCGTGCGCGAGGTGTTCAAGGACGTGCCCGTCATCATCGGTGGGATCGAAGCCTCGCTGCGGCGCATTGCGCATTTCGATTACTGGTCGGAGAAAGTCCGCCGCTCCGTGCTGCTCGACGCCAAGGCGGATCTGCTCGTGTACGGCAACGGCGAGCGGCAGGTCTGCGAGATCGCCCATCGCCTGGCGGCGGGTGAGCCGATTGACGAGCTGACCGACATCCGCGGCACGGCGTTCGTGCGCAGATCCGTGCCGTCGGGGTGGATCGAGATCGACTCGACCCATCTCGATGCGCCGGGCCCCCTCGAGCCGCACCCCGACCCCTACGCCATGTCAGAGCAGCGCCCGCCCGAGGCGCGCCCCGCGGCGCCGAGTGCCTCCGCCGCGACCGTCGTGCGTTTCGTGCGCCGCGTCAAGAACACCGACCGGGCGCGCAGCGTCATCCGCATGCCCTCCTACGAGCAGGTTGCGGCCGACCCGGTGTTGTATGCGCATGCCTCGCGCATCCTGCATCTGGAGTCGAATCCGGGCAACGCGCGGGCCCTGGTGCAGCGGCACGGCGACCTCGAGGTGTGGCTCAATCCGCCGCCGATTCCGCTCACCACCGCGGAGCTCGACTGGGTGTATGAGCGTCCCTATCAGCGCACACCGCACCCGCGTTACGGCGCGGCCAACATCCCGGCCTACAAGATGATCCGTTTCTCGGTGGCGATCCAACGCGGCTGCTTCGGCGGCTGCTCGTTCTGCTCGATCACCGAGCACGAAGGACGCATCATCCAGAGCCGCTCCGAACAGTCGGTCGTACGCGAAGTCGAGGCGATCCGCGACCAGGTGCCCGGTTTCACCGGGGTGATCTCGGACCTCGGCGGACCGACCGCCAACATGTACCGCCTGGCGTGCCGCAGTCGCGAGATCGAGAGCGCGTGCCGGCGGCCCTCGTGTGTTTACCCGGGGATCTGCCCGAACCTCGACACCGATCACGCGCCGCTCGTGGCGCTGTACCGCAAGGTGCGCGAGCTGCCCGGGATCCGCAAGGTGCTCATCGCCTCGGGCGTGCGCTATGACCTCGCTGTCGAGTCGCCCGAGTACGTCAAGGAGCTTGCGCAGCATCACACCGGCGGGTACCTCAAGATCGCCCCGGAGGCGATTTCCGCGGGGCCGCTGTCGATGATGATGAAGCCCGGCATCGGCGCATACGACCGCTTCAAGGCACTGTTCGATCGTTACTCGCGCGAGGCGGGCAAGGAGCAATACCTCATCCCGTACTTCATTGCCGCCCACCCCGGCACCCGCGACGAGGACATGCTGGAACTCGCCCTGTGGCTGAAACGCAATGGCTTTCGCGCCGATCAGGTGCAGGCGTTCCTGCCCTCGCCCATGGCGAGCGCCACCGCCATGTATCACTCGGGCAAGAATCCGCTGAAGCGCGTGCGCCGCAGCGGCGGGGATGTGCCCGTCCCGAAAGGGCTGAAGGTACGGCGGCTGCACAAGGCGTTCCTGCGCTACCATGATCCCAACAACTGGCCGATGCTGCGTGAAGCGCTGCGCCGCATGGGGCGCGCCGACCTGATCGGCAGCGCCAGAGGGCAGCTGGTGCCGGCGTATCAGCCCCCGGGCACCGGTGCGGCCCACGAGGGCCGGCGCGGCGCGCGCGCGCCCGCTGCCCGCGCGAAGCGGCCTCTGCCGTTTCGCACTCAGCACACCGGCTTGCCGCGCACGCCGCGGCGCTGATCCCGCGGTCGGCCGCCGTGTCCGATCCGACTCCCCTCGATCGTCCCGTGTGGGCGAGCCTCGTCTCGCGGCACGCGTCCCTCGCCGCAGGCGGGACGCTCGCCCGGCGCTACCGGCCGCAGTTCAGTGCATTTGCCGGACAGCGCGATGAGTCCGACGCGGCCCTCGCCGAGCTGGCTGCCCTGGTCGGACCCGGCGAGCGCATCTGCATCGCGCAGGCGCAGCCGGTCATCGTGCCGAGGGGCCTCGCGGTGGAGCGCAGCCTGCAGGGCGTGCAGATGACGGCGCCGGGCACGATCGATGTTCCTGCGGGCCCGGAGCCGCTGCTCACGCTGACCGAGCGCGACGCGGCCGAGATGTTCGCGCTCGCGCGGCTCACCGAGCCGGGTCCGTTCGAGCCGCGCACGCACTCGCTCGGGCGGTTCCTCGGCATCCGCATCGATGGGCGGCTCGCGGCCATGGCCGGGGAGCGGTTCAGCTTCCCGGGATACACCGAGGTGAGTGCGGTCTGCACGCATCCTGACTTCCGGGGCCGAGGCTTCGCGCGCCGGCTGACGGCCGCGGTGACCGCCGCCATCCACCAGCGCGGTGAGCAGGCGTTCCTGCAGGCCTGGAAAACCAACACGCCGGCCATTACGCTCTACCGCTCGCTCGGTTTCGAGGTGCGTGCCGAGATGAACGTGCGGGTGTTGCGGCGGGCCGAGCGGCGTGCACGGGTAAGAGACGAAACAACAACGGCACTGGAGCACCCATGACCGATACCGCGTTGACCCTGCGGACGGCGGCCGCAACCGATGCGCCGGCGCTCGCGCAGCTGACCGAGGAACTCGGCTACCGAGCCGATGCCGAGATCCTGCGCCAGCGCCTGGCATTGCTGGCCGAGCGGCCCGATCACGCCGTCTTCGTCGCCGAGCGCGGTGGCGCGCCGTCGGAGCCGACAAGCGGGTTGGCCGGTTGGATCCACGTCGGCCGGGTGATTTCGCTCGAGGGCGGCGCGGCCGCCGAGATTCTGGGTCTGGTCGTCGGAAGCATCGCCCGCCGTGCCGGCGTGGGCCGGCAGCTGGTGCAGTGCGCGGAGCGCTGGGCTCGGAGACAGGGTCTGGAGCGGATCGTGGTGCGCTCGAATGCCTTGCGTGCGGAGGCGCATTTTTTCTACCCCGCGCTCGATTACGTTCTCGCCAAGACGCAGCGCGTGTACGTCAAGCCGCTCGGACAGTAGGTCGTTTGGTGCGTGGCGCCCGGGGCGCTGCGCGCAGGCGGGCGCCGGTGCGCCTATCGGTGGTGGCCGCAAGTTGCCCGGTGGCGGCGCAAGAGGATAATGAATCTCCCTATGAAGGCCTTGCTGCCCGCGCTGATGCTGGGGCTCTCCGGAGGGCTCGCGACGGCTCGGTCCGCGCCGCCCGCCGCTCCTGCGGCCGCCTCGCGCGCGGCGATCGGGCTCGATCTGAGCGGGGCCATCGGACCGGCGAGCGCGCGCTACGTCGTGCACGGCCTGCACGCGGCGGCCCGGCGAGGCAGCCCCTTCGTCATTCTGGAAATCGACACCCCCGGGGGTCTCGAGACGTCCATGCGCGAGATCGTCAAGGCCATCCTCGCCGCCCCCATGCCCGTGGTGGGCTACGTCGCGCCCTCCGGAGCGCGCGCCGCGAGCGCGGGCACTTACATTCTCTACGCCAGTCCCATCGCGGCCATGGCTCCGGCCACGAACCTCGGGGCGGCCACGCCGGTGAGCCTGGGCGGCTCGACGCCGGCTCCGCCGACGGGCAAGGGCCGAGCGAACGGGCCGCCGATGAGCGCCGAGCAGCGGGCTCCTCCGACCTCGCGACGGGGGGCTCGGAGCGCGCAGACGGCTGCCCGGCCGGGCGCACGCCGCTCGAGCAAGCCCCGCCCCTTTCGCACTCAGCACACCGGTCTGCCGCGCATTCCGCGGCGATGAGACCCCGGCCCCGCGCCGACGGCGTAGAATTGCGGCGATATCGTACGCGGCTTGACTTTCCGCACGGCCCCGACAGGCGGGCCTGCATGCCGGGCATCATGATGAAACGCGGTTCCAGCCTACGGCGTTGCGTGGCAGGCACACTCTGCGCGCTCCTGCTTTGGCCGGGTTCGTCTTGCGCACTCGCCGCCGCGAAGCCTCTCACGGCGATCCTTCTCATCGCTCGCCGCGAGCTCTCCGATCCCTTCTTCGCGAAATCGGTCGTGCTGGTGATGAACGATCTCGGTCCGGCTCCGATCGGCCTCATCATCAACAAACCGACCTCGATCCGCGTCTCGGCCCTGTTCCCGGGCATCAAGCGCCTCGCGCACGCGGGCGGCACGGTGTATTTCGGCGGCCCCGTCGAGATCGGCTCCGTGTGGTTCTTGTTCCGTGCTCAGGGCGCTTTCCCCCACGCCGTTCAGGTCCTGCACGGGGTGTACCTGAGCGGCGACCCGGGGTTGCTGCTGCGTCTGCTTCATCGGCAAAGGCCCATGCAGGGTCTGCGGATCTATGCCGGCCACGCGGGCTGGGCGCCCGGTCAGCTCCAGAGCGAGATCAGAATGGGATTCTGGACTGCGAAGCAGGCCCATGCGCAGGTGATCTTCAGCGGCGGCTCCGGCTCTTCCCGGCCTGCGCCGCGAGCCCCCAGGCGTGGTGCTGTGCCCACCTCCACCCGCCTGTCCGGCACGACGTTGCAGGTGCGGCGGCTCTGAGCGGCTTGCGCCTCACGCGCAGGCCTTACGGGTCGAGACCTCCCCGGATCGGCGCCACACCAGGGTGCGATTGTTCGCCGGCATGACCCGATCCTCCACGAGTGTCAGCCCGCAGGAGCGGGCCAGTGCATCGACCGCGCCGAAATCCCGGATCCCGCTCGCCGAGGAGCGCTGCTTGAGCCAGGCATCGAACGCGGCATTGCTCGCACTGGTGAAAGCGCCGCCGTAGTTGAAGGGCCCGTACACGGCAAGCACGCCGTCCTCCGTCAGCACTCCGGGCAGTGCGGCAAACAGAGCGCGTACGCCCTCCCAGCTCATGATGTGCAAGGTGTTCGCCGTGAATACGGCGTCGAATCGGGTGGCGGGCCAGGGGCCAAAGACATCGAGCGCAAGCGGTGGCGGCACATTCGGCAGGCGGGCTGCCTCGAGCCAAAGACGGATGCCGGCCAGGTTCGCCTCGAGGTCGGAGGTCTGCCAGGTGAGCTGAGGCAGGGCCGAGGCGAAGTGCACCGCGTGCTGGCCGGTCCCGCTGCCGATCTCGAGCACGCGGTGCCGGTCCGCGAAGCGCACCCGGAGCACCTCGAGGATCGGCTCCCGATTGCGGTCGCAGGCCTCGGCGTAGGGTTTCTCATCGGGCATGGCCGACCCATCATAGCCGTCCCGGCTCAGGCACGGCGCGAAGAGCTTGATCGGGCTACGCCAATTCTGTACCTTTGCATAACAAGGTAGCTTTACATCAAATGAGCGAGGACCCGAAACTCGGTGCGCTGCGCAAGGGATTCCTGGAGTTCCTGGTGCTGCGGATCATCAGCGGCTCCACGGTCTACTCCGCCGACATTCTGAAGAAACTGGCGGCGACGGATTTCGCCACGCAGGAAGGCACGTTGTACCCGCTCCTGAGCCGTCTGCGGCGCGAAGGGCTGCTCGATTACCACTGGCAGGAATCCGAAGCCGGCCCGCCTCGCAAGTATTACCGCCTCACCGGCGCCGGTGAGCGGCAGCTGAGCGAATTCGACGCCTACTGGGCGCGCCTCAATCAGACGATCGATTCGCTGGGGAGTTGAATCATGCGGCCAGTCATCTCCGTGAGCCTCAGTGGTCGGGCCTACCAGCTCGAGGACGACGCGCACGCGGCATTGGCGGGGTATCTCGACTCGGCCGAGCGCTCACTCGCGGCCAATCCCGATCGAGCCGAGATCCTCGCCGATCTGGAGCAGGCGATCGCGGACAACGGCTCGCTCGCAGCTCTGCGCCAGCACGTTCGGCCGGCCTGGCATCAGCTCCTGCGCGCGTGGCAGACCCTGTTGCATGGCCGGCAATGAACGCGCCCCGATCGATCGCCCGACCCCGGCGGACTGCGGCTCGATCAGCGCGCCGGATCGACCGGCCGCAGCTCGGCGAGGGCCTCGCCTAGGCGATGCACCACCAGCGAAAGATGCCCTTCGCCCGGGATGTAGCGGCTCTCGCACGCCGGCAGCCGGGCCGCCCACCTGCGGGCCATGGCCGCGGGGAGAATCTGGTCGGCGAGCCCCTGCCAGAGGGTGACGCGCATGCGCACGTCCTCGAGGCGAAAATCCCAGGGCCGCGCAATCAGCGTCAGCTCCCATGCCGCACCCTGCCCGCCCTGACGCAGGGCCTCCATCGTGCTGCGGGACATCAGTGAGCGATAGCCGGGATCGGCAAACAGGTCCCGGTCGGGCGAGTTCAGGCCGGCCGTCAGGAACTCGAGGCACCTGTCCGGGCTGCGACGTATCCAGCGCGTGAGCACGTGCGCCACCGCGCGGGCCAGCGGCGGCGCGCGAGCGGCAAGCGTCAGCAGCACCCGGTCATGGGTGACCATGCCCGCGGTGCTGCCGGCGATGGCGAGCGGGCCGAGGGGGCACAGCAGCGCCACACCGGTGAGCCGATCAGCGAGCGAAGCGGCGCAGGCAAGCGCATACGGCGCCCCTCCCGACACGCCCACGATCGCGAAGCGCTCGAGGCCGAGCTCGTCTGCCAGGGCGGTGACGTCGGCGGGCCAATCGCCGATGCGCCGTCCGGGCTGGAAGGCGGACTGCCCGAATCCCGGACGATCGACGGCCAACAGCCGCAGGCCCAGCCGGCCGGCGGCGGCGGCGGCCACCCGGGCTTCGAGGCGCGAGCCCGGGAAGCCGTGAAAGTACAGCACGGGCGAGCCAACGGGGTCCCCGAGGCCGAGGCACGCGAGAGTACGTCCGTCCGCCAGGCGTACCCGGTACTCGGTTTCTGCGCCGCCGGCGCCGCTTTGCACGGGAATGAATTCCGGCACTGTCACCGGCCCATATTAACGTGCGGCCGGCCCGGTCGGGACGAAAAGCCGGCGATGTCGAGCCATGACGTCGCGGAGGGAAGGCATCCGCATGGGAGGGGCAATCCGCTAGTGCTCTCGCTCGAGGACGGACCAGCCCCCCCCCCCCTCCGCGGGCTGTGCATCAGGTTGCAACGCTCATCAAGGACGACAGACCTGCCCCGTGCCCCACACACGCACGCTGCGCCGAGCGAGCCCCGAGAGGCGCGGGAGGTGTCTACGGTGCGCTGCCCGAGCGTGATATAACGATGGCGGCCGCCGCAGCGCCGTCAGGGCACGGCATCGCCGGTGAGCGTTGCGCTAGCTCCATGAAGACCCTGCTGATCGTTCATCACTCCGTCACGGGCGGCGCGCTGCAGATGGCGCGCGCGGCCGCGGCCGGCGCGCGTCGCGAATCGAGCGTGCGCGTACGCTTCGAAGCGGCCGCCGAGAGCGGCCCGCAAGCGCTTCTCGAATCGGACGGATATCTGTTCGCCTGCCCGGAGAATCTGGCGGCGATTTCGGGGTTGATGAAAGACTTCTTCGATCGCAGCTACTACGCCGTGCTGGATCGCATCGAAGGCCGGCCCTACGCGAGCCTCGTCTGTGCCGGCAGTGACGGCGCCAATGCCGCCCGGCAGATCGAGCGTATCGCCACGGGATGGCGGCTGCGCGCGATCGCGCCGGCCCTCATTGTCTGCACGCATGCGCAGACACCCGAGCAGATCCTCAAGCCCAAGAAGATCGGTCCGGCGGATCTTTCGCGCTGCGAGGAGATCGGCGCCACGCTCGCCGCCGGCCTCGCACTCGAGATCTTTTGACCGGCGCTGCCGTGCTACTTCCGTCTGAGGCCCTGGGAGTGTCTCCGCCGCTCCGTGCGGCAGCCGATTACTGCTATCGTGTGCGCCATGCGCGTTCCCCAGGACACTCTTTCCCGGCTGCACTCATGCATCGATGATGAAACGGCAGAGGAGACCGGCTCGGACGTCGTGCTCGGCGTTACGGAGCTGCGCAAGAGCTATCCGGAGGTCGTGGCTGTCGAGCGGGTCTCCTTCGAAGTGCGCCGCCGCGAGGTGCTCGGCCTTCTAGGTCCCAACGGCGCCGGCAAGACGACCACGATCAACATGATCCTCGGGGTGCTCAGTCCCACCTCGGGCCGCATCCGCATCGCCGGAATCGATCTGGCGCGCCACCGCGCGCGCGCCCTGGCCCGGGCGAATTTCTCGGCCGTCTATGCATCCCTGCCCGGCAATCTCACCGTTCGCCAGAACCTCACGTTCTTCGGGCTCGTGTACGGCATCCAGCATCTTGCCGAGCGGGTCGGCGTGCTGATCGAGCAGTTCGACCTCGAGCGCCTGAAGGATGTCAAATGCGGTGTGCTCTCCTCGGGCGAGCAGACGCGGGTCGCGCTCGCGAAGGCGGCTCTCAACCGGCCGCGGCTGCTGCTGCTCGATGAGCCGACCGCCTCGCTCGATCCCTCCGCCGCGCAGACCGTGCGCTCGCGGATCCGCAGGCTCGCGACCGAAGGCGACTGTGGCATTCTCTGGACCTCCCACAACATGTACGAGGTCGAGGAGGTCTGCGACCGCGTGCTGTTTCTTTCCCACGGACGGGTCCTCCTCGAGGGCGATCCGCGACGGCTGCCGTCGCAGCACGGCGCATCGACGCTCGAGGAGCTGTTCATCCGCCTGGCGCGCGAGCCGCTCGGGGAGTCCCCGGAGCAAGCCGTTTGAGAGCCCGTCCCATCGCAGGCATCCTGCTGCGCCAGTTCTACCTGATCCGCGGCAGTCCGGTGCGGGCACTGCCGATGTTCGCGTGGGTGGCGATCGATATCGTCATGTGGGGATTCATCACCCGGTACCTCAACACGATGAGCGCAGGCCGGTTCAACTATGTGCCGACCCTGCTCGGGGCGGTGCTGCTGTGGGATTTCTTCACCCGGATCATGCAGGGCGTGAGCACGGCGTTTCTCGAGGATGTCTGGTCGAGGAACTTTCTCAATCTCTTCGCCACGCCGCTCACCACGCCGGAGTACATCACCGGTCTGGTGCTGACGAGCATCGGCACCAGCGCAGTGGGCCTCCTCGTGATGCTCGTGCTGGCCTCGGCCGCGTTCGGATTGTCGTTCTTCTCGCTCGGGCTCATGTTGATCCCCTTCCTGCTCGTTCTGTTCGGCTTCGGCATCGCCCTCGGCATTTTCGCCAGCGCCCTCGTGCTGCGCCTCGGCCCGGCCTCCGAGTGGCTCGTCTGGCCGATGCCCGCGCTCCTTTCGCCGTTCGTCGGGGTCTTCTATCCGCTTTCGACCCTGCCGCACTGGATGCGGGGCGTCGGCCTCCTGTTGCCTCCCTCGTACGTGTTCCAGGGCATGCGCGCCATTCTCGCAGGGCAGCCTCCCTCGGCGGGCAACCTGGCGCTCGCAGCGGCGCTTGCGCTGCTCGACGTCGTGCTGGCGGGATATTTCTTCGCGCGGGTGTTCCGGTACGCCCTGCGCACCGGTCTGCTGGCGCGCTACAGCGCCGAGAGCGTGTCCTGAGCTGCGGCGGGCCGTCACCGCCCTTGCCGTCCCGCGGGCATCGCAGTGGAGAAACGGCTCATCGTCAGAGTCGAGCCATGGTTGCGCATCACACCGCCGTGCTGACGGTGCTGGCAAAATCCGGTCCGCAGCGGACCTGTGGGTCGGCTCGCGCTTGCTCGCGACTGTCTTGTGGCGTTTTGGGATATTCCCGCCTCATTGCGCCGCCGGTCCGACGGTCGCTTCACTCGCTTCGCGTTCGGCCCACAGGGCGGTAGGAGATGCAAAGCCCACGGAAAGTGCGGGGCTGTCTGCGAACCAACGCAAGCGTTGAAGACAGGCCGAGACAGGCCGTCGGACGTCCTGCTTCACGAGCGCGAGTGAAGTTGAGTTTGTACGTCCTGTTCCAACGTCCTGCCCGCACACTAAGCAAGCAACTCGGGCCGAGGAGGTCGAGAGCGGCCATGCCCGCTCCCTCGAGCACGGAGGGACGGTAGCTCAGGCTGCTGAAGACTCTCTGACCGCCGTGCCGAGGGTCCTTTTGCCGAGCGTCGGGATGCGACGTCGTCTGACGGGCTTCGCCAGCAGGTAGCGATCGCCCAGCCAGGCTATCGCCCTGGCTCTCGCCGCGCTGTAATCAACCACCCATGCGTTCATTCGCTCATCGCTTCTGGTGTGTCGCATTGCATTGCCCTCGTTGCCTCAGACGTTGACCGGTACTTTTTGGCGACCCGCAGTCACAGTGGCGATGCGCGGATTTCCCTGTTGATTCGGACCGCGCCTGCATCGCCCGAGCCGCGTCCGGCTCATCCCGCTGCCCGAGCGGACGCTGTGGCTTTCAACCGCTGCTGCCCTGCGAGGGAACACCCTGATCTATGCGACGCCTGGCACACCGTATTGAGCAACGTCCATGCCATCATTGAAAGACACCGCAAAATCAGCCGCTTGGCGTTTCAGCGGCTTCGGACGGAAGGTGATGTGTAAGGAATTCCGACAGGGCGGTCTGCCGTGTCCATGCGGCCGTCATGTCATTATGTAATCTGCAAAGCTCCAGAAAAGCTCTGCGCCGATCCATCCCCGCAGGCGACGGCGGGGCCGGATTGTCAGGTGCCGCCGTTTCGCAGCCGATACCGGAGCCACACGACGCCGCGTTCGAGCACCTCGCATCGCTCGAGCGACATCTGCGCGACCGGCGCTGTCAGATCGGCATCCCGCACGCTGGAGTCGAACACGCTCGGTGCGCCGTCGGCTCCATCGACGACCGGGCACAGGGCCAGGCTGATCTCATCGATGAGACCGGCGCGCAGCCAGGCGCCGTTGGTGTTTCCGCCGCCCTCGATCAGCAGCCGTTTCACACCGAGCTCGCGGTCGAGAAACTCGAGCACGAGCCGCAGGTCGAGCTCGCGTTCGCCGGCGAAGAAATAGGACACGCCGTCCTTGTGCAATCCGGCAAGGTGGGTGTCGGAAACCTGCTCGGTCAGCGCGACGACGATCGGATCGCCCCCGATGTCCGCCCGGCCCCAAGCGATCTTCCCGCGGGCATCGAGCACCACGCCGTAGGCCCTGGCATCGCGCCGGGCGAGCCACGGCTCTCTCGGGTAAGGCCGATCTGCCTGATCGGCGTAGGGCGCTGCGCGCGCGACCTCCCGGCCTGTCACCCGTCCGACCAGCCAGGCATCGCCGTCGAGCCGCTCGTGCAGCCGCTCGAAGAGGGCTCCGCCATCGGTCGTGCGCGGACGCCATCGACTGTGCAGGATGCGCCCGTCGATGCTCGCAACCATGTGGCAAATCACGTAGGGCTTCATGATGGATTCACAGGATACTCGGACTGAGGCTCCTGTCATCCTGCGGTCTCGTCGTCGGCAGCGTCCACCGGGGTTGACGGGGCGGGCAGCTTGTCGGGGCGGAGTCTCGTGTTCGGTCTCGGATGAACTGTCGCGTGCTCGAACATCGTGCGAGCGGGATCGTTGCCGCTCCATGCGGCATGGGAATACGTACTTGCCGGAACTCAGCGCGTGCAGGTCAAACAGTTAGGGCGATGAGTTGCCCGGGCTTGCCCGGAAGGGGTATCGTGGCCGGCTTATGAGGGCATTGCTTTGTGTGCTCGCGCTGGCGCTGGCGGGTTTGGCTGCCGGCGCCCCCGCCCTCGCAGTACCGGCGCCACGATCGGCTGCTCCTGCGCAGGCGGTTCCCGGGGCGCAAGCCCCTCTGACCGTGATCGGGCTGCAGCTGCGGGGGGCGATCGGCCCGGCCACGGCGGAATACATCGTGAAGGGCCTGCACACGGCCGCCGCCCGTGCCAGCCCGTTCGTGATCCTGCGGCTGGATACCCCCGGTGGCCTCGAGACCTCCATGCGGCGGATCATCAAGGCCATCCTGGCCTCCCCCATCCCGGTGGTGGGCTTTGTCGCCCCGCCCGGCTCGCGAGCCGCGAGCGCCGGCACCTACATTCTCTACGCGTGCAACATTGCCGTCATGGCTCCCGCCACCAACGTCGGCGCGGCCACGCCAGTGACGCTCGGGGGCTCGGAGCCCGCCCCGCCGGCGCATCCGGCAAACAAGGCCGCCGCGCAGCCGCCGGGGCCGCGGATGACGGCCGAGCAGCGCAAGGTCCTCAATGACTCCATCGCCTACATCCGATCCCTCGCGCAGCTGCGCGGCCGCAACGCGCGCTGGGCGGAGCAGGCGGTGCGGGGCGCGGCGAGCCTGCCGGCGAAGGATGCGCTGGCCGAGCACGTCATCGACTTCATCGCGCCCAACCTGAAGAGTCTGCTCGCGCAGTTGAACGGCCGCGAGGTCAGCGTGCGGGGACGCAAGGTGCGGCTCGATACAGTGGGCGCACGCGTGGTGTGGCTGAAGCCCGGACTGCGCACCCGGCTGCTCGCCGTCATCACCAATCCGATGATCGCCTATGGACTGCTGTTGATCGGCCTCGGGGGCCTGATCTTCGAGGGCTTTCATCCCGGCGGTGTGCTGCCCGGAGTGGTGGGCGTGGTCTCGCTCCTCGTGGCCCTGTTCGCCTTCCAGCTGCTGCCGACCGATTTCGCCGGACTGGTGCTGATCCTCATCGGCGCCGCCATGATGGCCGCCGAGTTCTTTTTCCCGACCTACGGCTCGCTCGGCATCGGGGGGCTCGTCGCCTTCGTCGTCGGCTCGCTCATTCTGTTCGATTCGGATGTGCCGGGCATGCGTATCAGCCGCTCGCTGATCGGCGGCATCGCCACCGTGGGGGGGCTGGTCATCCTCGGGATCGTGTATCTTGCCGCCCGCGCCCACCGCAGGCCGGTGACCACCGGGGTGAAGGCGATGCTCGGCGCCACGGTGGAGGCACTGGAGGATTTCACGGCCCGCGGGCGGGTTCGCTACCGCGGAGAGCGCTGGAGCGCCGTGACCTCCGCCCCCCTGAAGCGGGGCCAGCAGGCGCGCATCGTGAAGGTCGAGGGTTTGCAATTGTGGGTCGAGCCACGGTAACAGCCGCTGGCATCGGGAGGAATCCATGGCTTATCTGATCGCAGTCGTCGTTCTGATCGCGCTGCTCCTGTTTGCCTCGGTGCGGATCTTGAGCGAGTACGAGCGGGCGGTGATGTTCACTCTGGGACGGTTCACCGGGCTGCGGGGGCCGGGTCTGATCATTCTCTGGCCGGTGATCCAGAGGATGACCAAGGTGGATCTGCGCGTCATCGTGCTGAACGTCCCGAAGCAGGACGTCATCACCCGCGACAACGTGTCCGTCAAGGTCAACGCAGTGCTCTATTTCCGCATCGTCGATCCGGGGCGGGCCATCGTCCAGGTGGCCAACGTCTGGGAGGCGACCAGCCAGGTGGCGCAGACCACGCTGCGCTCGGTCCTCGGCCAGCACGAGATGGACGAGCTGCTCTCGCAGCGGGACAAGATGAACGGCGACATCCAGAGGATCCTCGACGAGACCACCGAGGCCTGGGGCGTCAAAGTCACGAACGTCGAGCTCAAGGACATCGATCTCGACGAGAGCATGGTTCGCGCCATGGCGCGGCAGGCCGAGGCCGAGCGCAACCGGCGCGCGAAGGTCATCAACGCCGAGGGCGAGAAACAGGCGGCGCAATCCCTGGTCGAGGCCGCGAAGGCCCTGGCGCAGCAGCCAAGCTCGCTGCAGCTGCGCTATCTGCAGACGCTCGCCGACATCGCGCACGACAAGTCGCAGCTGCTCGTGTTTCCGATGCCGATCGACCTGTTCGGCCCGTGGATCGAGCGGCTCGGCCGCGCGACGCGGCAGGGTGGTTGAGGCATGCGGGGCGGCGGGTCCCGCGGACGGCGGGCGCTCGCGGCCGCGGGCCTGCTGCTTGCGCTCGCGACGATTGCCGGGGCGGTGGGCGCGCATGTGCTGTCCGCCCATTGGGCGCCCGTGCGCATGCGCGTCTACGACATCGCGGTTCGGTATCAGTTCTACGACTCACTGGGGTTGCTCGGCATCGGCCTCGTGCTCAGGCAAGAGGGTCCGTACGCGGCAGATCGCCAGCGCCAGCAGGCGGGCCGGGGGTACCTGCGGATCGTGAGCGCGGCCGCGTGGTTGGTGTTTGCCGGCATCGTGCTGTTCAGCGGCAGCCTCTACGGGCTGACTCTGGGCGCGCCGCCCTGGACGGGGTTCGTGACGCCGGTTGGCGGTGTGGCGCTCATCGGCGGCTGGCTGTTGTTCGCCTACGGCCTCTGGCGCGGCTGACCCCTTGAGCGGACGTTGAACTGCGGGCTGCCCATCGAGGAGGCGCTGCCGGCGCTGCGGGGCGCGCTCGCGGATCAGCGCTGCGCCGTGCTCACCGCCCCGCCCGGCGCCGGCAAGAGCACGGTGGTGCCGCTGGCGCTGCTCGAGGAGTCGTGGGCGGCGGGCAAGCGCCTTGTCTTGCTCGAGCCGAGGCGGTTGGCTGCGCGCGCAGTCGCGCAGCGCATGGCCGGCACATTGGGCGAGTCCGTCGGCCGGACCGTCGGCTGGCGCATGCGCGCGGATACGCGTGTCTCGCGTGATACGCGCGTTGAAGTCGTCACGGAAGGCGTGCTGACACGGATGCTGCAGGCCGATGCGGCCCTGGAGGGTGTCGCGGCCGTGCTGTTCGACGAGTATCACGAGCGCAGCCTGCAGGCGGACCTCGGCCTGGCGCTGGTGCTCGATGCACGCCAGAACCTGCGGCCCGACCTGAGGATCCTGGTCATGTCTGCGACGCTCGAGGCCGCGGCCGTCTCGCGGCTGCTCGGCGATGCCCCCGTCGTCAGCGCCCAGGGTCGCATCTTCCCCGTCGAGACGCGCTTCTCGGGCAAGGGCATGCCGCCGCTGCCGGAGGCGCAGGCGCGCGGGGACGACGATCCGGACTCGCTCGTGACGCGGCTCATCCTGCGGGCACTCGGCGAGCATGACGGGGACGTGCTGGTGTTTCTGCCCGGCGCCCGCGCGATCCGCCGGGTAGGTGCGTTGCTCGAAACCGCAGGCGCCGATGCGCGCGCGCGCATCCTGCCGCTCTACGGCGATCTTGCGCCCGAGCAACAGGATGCGGCACTGGCCCGCGCCTCCGGCACCCGCCGCATCGTGCTTGCCACCAACATCGCCGAGACCAGCCTCACCATCGAGGGCGTGCGCGTGGTGGTCGATTCCGGCCTGGTGCGCCGCCTGAGGTTCGATCCGGCGAGCGGCATGAGCCGGCTTACGGTGCAGCGCATCTCGCGCGCGTCGGCTGATCAGCGCCAGGGCCGCGCGGGGCGGCTCGGCCCGGGGGTGTGCTACCGCGCCTGGAGCGCGGGGGCCCACCAGAGCCTGGCGCCGTTTGCGCCCGCGGAGATTCTGGAGGCGGACTTGGCGCCCCTGGCGCTGGAGCTGGGCTGCTGGGGGGTGCGCGAGGCCGAGGAGCTCAAGTGGCTCGATCCGCCGCCCGCGGCCACGCTGGCGAGCGCCCGCGATCTGCTCTCGAGGCTGGGCGGGCTCGATCGCGAGGGACGCATCACGCACCACGGCCGCGAGTTGGCCCGCCTGGGCGTGCACCCCCGACTGGGGCACATGCTGCTCAAGGCCCGATCCCTGGGCTCGCTGCCGCTGGCCGCCGATCTGGCCGCGTTGCTGTCGGAGCGCGATCTGTTGCGCGGGCCTGAGGGCGGCCGTGACGCCGACATCCGCAGCCGTCTGGAAATTCTGCGCGGCGGGGAAGCAGGGGACGCCGAGCGGCTCGGGCTCCGCAGCATCCGTGGCGTGGCCCGGGATCTGGCCCGCCGGCTCGGGGCGTCCCCTGCAACGGCCGGCAGCGGGCGGGAGGGTCCGGCGTCCGGCTCGGCGGGCGCGCTGCTGGCCCTTGCCTTCCCGGACCGCATCGGCCGCCGCCGCGGCGCAGCCGAGGGTCGCTTCACCCTGGCGAACGGCAGGGGAGCATATTTCCCGCAGCCCCAGAGCCTCGCGCGGCAGGAGCTGATCGTCGCGGTGAGCCTGGACGACAGTGAGCGCGATGCGCGCATTCTGTTGGCCGCACCGCTTGCGCGCGAGGAGCTGGCAGCGGTCCTGCCCGAGCGCCTCACGTGGCGCCAGAGCGTGCAGTGGAGCCGGCGCGAGCAGGCCGTGCTCGCGCGGCGGGAGCTGCGGCTCGATGAGTTGGTCCTGGAAGAGCGTCCCTTGCCCGAGGTGGCGCCGGAGCAGGTGTGCCGGGCCATGCTCGAGGGGCTGAAGGAACTCGGCATCGGTGCGCTTCCCTGGACACGGCAGACGCGAGACTTGCAGGGGCGCGTGGCGTTCGTGCGGCGGCTCGGCGCGGCGTACGAGGAATGGCCCGACCTGTCCGACACCGCGCTCCTCGCCTCGCTTGCCGAGTGGCTGGCGCCGTGGCTCGCCGGGCTCAGCCGCCGCGAGCACCTCGCCCGCATTCCTCTCGAGGAGGCGCTGCTCGCGCGGTTGAGTTGGGAGCAGCGCCGAGAGCTCGATGCGCTGGCGCCCGCCCACCTCACCGTGCCCACCGGCTCGCGCATCCGCATCGATTACCTGGATGAGAGCGCCCCGGCGGTGTCCGTGCGCCTGCAGGAGGTGTTCGGCCTGCAGGCGAGCCCGCGGCTCGGCGGCGGGCGGGTGCCGCTGACCTTCAAGCTGCTCTCGCCGGCGCATCGTGCGGTGCAGGTGACGCGCGACCTCGCCGGCTTTTGGCGCGGCTCCTACAGCGAGGTCCGCAAGGACCTGCGCGGGCGCTATCCGAAGCACTACTGGCCGGACAATCCCCTCGAGGCGCAGCCTGTGCGGGGCGTGCGGCGGCGGCCCTGAGCCGGTACACTGCGCCCTTGCATTCCTCCCTCAGCCGCTCATGCACCGCGCCAGGGATTCATGACAACCAATAGAGCCGAGGCCGCGCCGGCGCCGGCCATCGACATTCGCTTCGGACAAGTGGGCCTCATCCAGGTGCTCATCTGGACCACCGATCCGGGCGCCATTCTCGATGAGCTGACCGGGCGGGTCGCCACCGCGCCGAACTTCTTTCAGCGCACCGCCGTGTCGCTCGATCTGGGGCCGCTCGGCCGCGAGCCTACGGTCGAGGAAATGCGCGGTGTGCTGGACGCCGTGCGTCGCGCCGGCATGTGTCCGGTGGGCCTGGCGAGCGGCGCCGAGGCCGCGCAGGCGCTCTCCAAGCCCCTCGATCTGCCGGTGTTGCCGCCCTTCAGGCAGTTTCGCCCGCCGGTGCAGGCCGCGCAGCACTCCGAGGTGGCGCGGCCGGCGGCACCGTCTAACGAGCAGCCAGAGCCGGTCGCCGCACAGCTGCATCAGCACCCGGTGCGCTCCGGCCAGCGCGTGTATGCGCGCGGCCGCGATCTGGTGGTCACCGCCTCCGTCGGCGCCGGGGCCGAGGTGATCGCCGACGGCTGCGTGCACGTCTATGGGGCGCTGCGCGGGCGCGTGGTGGCCGGCGCGCGCGGAGAGCCCGCATCGCGGGTGTTCTGTCAGGAATTCCGAGCGGAGCTGGTGTCCATCGCCGGCGTGTTCCGCGTGTTCGAGACGTTGCCGCCGGAGCTTGCCGGCAAACCCGTGCAGGCGTGGTTGGATGGCGACGACTTGCATTTTGAGCGGCTGGGCGCTTGAGTGCGCCCCGTCCCAACAGAATCTTCGAGGAGAGAAACTTGAGTGAGATCATCGTGGTGACCTCGGGCAAGGGCGGGGTCGGCAAGACCACCACCTCGGCCAGCCTGGGTTGCGGGCTGGCCCGCCGCGGCAAGCGCGTGGCGCTGATAGACTTCGACATCGGGCTGCGCAATCTCGACCTGATCATGGGCTGCGAGCGGCGCGTGGTCTACGACTTCGTCAATGTCATCAACCGCGATTGCACGCTCAAGCAGGCCCTGATCAGGGACAAGCGCTTGGAGGGCCTGCACGTGCTCGCGGCCTCGCAGACCCGCGACAAGGATGCGTTGACGGAGGACGGTGTGCAGCGCGTGCTCGATGAGCTCGCCGGCGAGGGCTTCGACTACATCATCTGTGACTCGCCCGCGGGCATCGAGAAGGGCGCGCACCTCGCGATGTACTTCGCCGACCGCGCCGTGGTGGTGGTCAACCCGGAAGTCTCCTCGGTCCGCGACTCCGACCGCATCCTGGGGCTGCTCGCGAGCAAGACCCGGCGCGCCGCGAACGGCAACGGGGGGGTGAAGGAGCATCTGCTGCTCACCCGCTACAACCCGCGGCGGGTGGCGAGCGGGGAGATGATGAGTGTCAATGACGTGAAGGAGATCCTGGGGTTGGATGTCATCGGGGTGGTGCCGGAGTCCACCGACGTGCTGGCGGCGTCCAACTCCGGCGTACCGGTCATTCTGAACGAGGCCAGCGATGCCGCCGACGCCTACGAGGATGCGGTCGGGCGCCTGCTCGGCGAGCAACTGCCGTTACGCTTCCTCGAAGAGCGCAAGCGGGGATTCCTCGCACGCATGTTCGGAGGGTGACATGGGACTGCTGGCTCTGTTTCGAAGCAAGCCCTCCACGGCGAGCATCGCCAAGGAGCGCCTGCGCATCATCGTGGCGCAGGAGCGCAGCACACGCGGCGCGCCGGACTACCTGCCGCTGCTCAGGCGCGAGCTGCTGCAGGTGATCCACAAGTACGTCAACGTGGACCCCGAGGCGGTCCAGGTGCATCTCGACCGCGAGGAAGGCCACGAGGTGCTCGAGCTCAGCGTGGCGCTGCCGGACAAGCGGGGCGGCTGAGCGTCAGCCCTGCCAGAGCGATCGAGTACTCACCCGCGACGGTCTTCTTCGGGCTCATCGCGTCCGCCTCGGCGCGAGCGTTTCCCGGCTGCGAGCCGGGTGGGCGGACGCTGAGCGGACCCAAGGAGTGTCGTCGCCCGCCTCGAGCGGCGCGGGCGCCCCGGTCTCAGCACACCCCTCCGCCCTGCTCGGCCGGGGCGGCGTGGGCGCGGAAGAGGCGGAACAGCTCCCGGCCCATGCCGTAATCGTTGGCATCGAGATCGGCGGTGGCGCTGGGGCGCGCGTGCCACTCCTTCTCGCGCACCAGCGCCTCCAGAGTGCCTTTGACACTGTCGAGGCGGATGAGATCGCCGTCGCGCACTTTGCCGATCGGGCCGCCGCACACGCTCTCGGGCGTCAGGTGAATCGCCGCCGGCACCGCGCCCGAGGCGCCCG
Source organism: Pseudomonadota bacterium (assembly GCA_021792755.1). GTDB lineage: Bacteria > Pseudomonadota > Gammaproteobacteria > Steroidobacterales > Steroidobacteraceae > 13-2-20CM-66-19. The sequence goes on along the minus strand of JAJYUA010000005.1, from coordinate 30,786 downwards.
ACATGCGCCCGTCCGTCACCAGCGCCACGCGGTGTCCCTTGCTCTGCAACGACGCCAGCGCCGGCGTCAGACCGTGCAGCTCGGGCATGCCGTTGGCGCGCGGGCCCTGGAAGCGCACCACCACGACCACGTCGCGCGCAAGCTCACCGTCCTTGAAGGCCTGCATCACCGCTTCCTGGCTGTCGAACACGCGGGCCGGCGCCTCGAGCACTCGGTGCTCGGGCTTGACTGCCGACACCTTGATGACCGAGCGGCCCAGATTGCCGCGCAGGCGTTTCAGCCCGCCGTCGCAGCTGAAGGGATCGGACACGCGCCGCAGCACCTCCTTGTCACCGCTGTTGGCGGGAGAGTCGCGCCAGGCCAGCCCGGCGGGCGAGAGCCAGGGCTCCCGGGCGTAGGGGTCGAGTCCCTCGCCCCAGACCGTGCGCACGTCCCCGTGCATCAGCCCCGCCGACAGCAGCTCGCCCACCAGAAAGCCCATGCCGCCGGCGGCATGGAACTGGTTCACGTCGGCGCTGCCGTTCGGATAGATGCGCGCCAGCAGCGGCACCACCTCCGAGAGGTCGCCGAAATCGTCCCAGTCGATCTGGATCCCTGCGGCCCGCGCGATGGCCACGAGGTGTAGTGTGTGGTTGGTCGAGCCGCCCGTGGCGAGCAGACCCACGACGGCGTTGACGACGCTGCGCTCATCCAGCACCCGCGCGAGCGGGAGGTATTCCTTGCCGAGCGCCGTGATCTGCGCGGCGCGACGCGTGGCGGCCGCGGTGAGCGCATCGCGCAGCGGCGTGTTGGGCGGCACGAAGGCACTGCCGGGCAGGTGCAGCCCCATGACCTCCATCAGCATCTGGTTGCTGTTGGCGGTGCCGTAGAAGGTGCAGGTGCCGGCCGAGTGGTAGCTGTCGGCCTCGGACTGAAGCAGCGCCTCGCGGCCGACCTTGCCCTCGGCGAACTGCTGGCGGATGCGCGCCTTCTCTTTGTTGGGAAGGCCGGAAGGCATGGGGCCCGCCGGCACGAACACCGTCGGCAGCTGCCCGAAGGCGAGCGCGCCGATCAGCAGTCCCGGCACGATCTTGTCGCACACCCCCAGGCACAGCGCCGCATCGAACATGCCGTGCGAGAGCGCAATGCCGGTGGACATCGCGATCACCTCGCGGCTGAACAGCGACAGCTCCATGCCGGGCTGGCCCTGGGTCACGCCGTCGCACATGGCCGGCACGCCGCCTGCGACCTGAGCGGTGGCGCCGGCCTCGCGCGCCGCATGCCGGATCAGGCCGGGGAAGCGCTCGAAGGGTTGGTGGGCCGAGAGCATGTCGTTGTACGAGGTGACGATGGCGAGGTTCGGCCAGCGCAGCGCCCGCAGCGCCTCCTTGTCGGGCCCCGAAGCGGCGAAGCCGTGCGCCAGATTGGTGCAGGAGAGCCGCGTGCGGGCCGGGCCGCCGGCCTGGGCCGTCATGCGCTCTAGGTAGGCGGCGCGCGAGTCGCGACTGCGCTCGCGGATGCGCTCGGTGACTTCGCGGACGCGGGGATGGAGGGTTGAAGACTGCGGCATCGGCTTCACTGCTCCTCGGGCGGCGCGTAGCCTTCGGGCCGGGTCGAGCCTGGGCCGAAGAAGAACTTTTCCATCTCGGCCTCGAGGAACTGGCGGGCCTTGGGCTCGATGGGACTCAGGCGGTACTCGTTGATCAGCATGACCTGGTGCTGAACCCAGCGGCCCCAGGCCTCGCGCGAGACCTGCTCATAAATCCGCTTGCCCAGCGCGCCGGGATAGGGCGGACGGTCGAGGCCGGGCGCCTCGCGCTTCAACACCACACACTGCACCATTCGGGGCACGGCTGTCTCCAGTTGCTATCAACCCAAAAGCTGCTCCTGCACCGCCTCGCTCGCCAATCGCCGCAGGAACTTCGAGATCGGAGCGGGAAGGCCGAGAGCGTCGGGGACGCTTGCGCGGTACCAGGCATGCCGCGCCGGGTCCGGCGCGTTGATGCCCGAACAATGGGCCAGAAGCGGCGTGATGACAAGATCAAAATGAGTGAACGCATGCCGCAGCGTCTCGAGCGGCCGGGGCGCGGCGCTGTTCAGGGTGTGTCGCAGATAGTCCTCGGCCTCGGCGCGGGTGTCGAATTGGGGCAGGCACCACAACCCCCCCCAGATGCCGCGCTCGGGACGGCGCTCGAGCAACACGCTGCCATCGTGTCGCCGCGCCGCGACCATGAAGGCCTGCCGCAGGGAGCGCTCGGGGCGGCGCCTGGCCGCGGGCAGCTCATGCTGGCGACCGGTAAGGCGCGCGACGCAACTTTCGGCCACCGGGCACTGACCGCATGCGGGGTTGCGGCGGGTGCAGATCGTGGCACCCAGGTCCATGATCGCCTGCGTGTACACGTCGATGTGCCGCGTGGGTGTGCAGTCTTCCGCGATCCGCCATAGCCGCTCCGTCGCATTGCGGTCCGACGCGGCGCTCGCTATCCCGAATTGACGTGTCAGAACGCGCCGCACGTTGCCGTCGAGAATGGGGAAACGCTGGCCGGAGCTCAGCGCCAGGATGGCCCCGGCAGTGGAACGGCCAACGCCGGGCAGGCGGGCTACCGCCTCGAAGCTCTCTGGGAAGCGGCCGCCGTGCTCGTCGCGGACACAGACCGCGGCCCGGTGGAGGTTGCGCGCCCGCGCGTAATACCCGAGGCCCGACCACAGGTGCAGCACCCCATCGAGCGGCGCGTCGGCGAGCGCCACGACGTCAGGAAAGCGCTGCATGAAGCGCTCGTAATAGGACATGACGGTGCCGACCTGGGTCTGCTGCAGCATGATTTCCGAGACCCAGACCCGGTAGGGACTGCGGTCGCGCTGCCACGGCAGCTCGTGCCGTCCCCCGCGGGCATGCCATTCGATCAGCGCGCCCGCGAAGCGCGGGCCGGCATCGCCCACGTGGGCCGCGTCCGATCGGCGGGACTTGGCCGTGCTCATTGCACCTCGAGGCGGATGTCCCGCAGCGTCGTGCCGTTGAAGCTCGCCTGCTCCACCGTCAGTATGCCGCGCGCATGCAGGGCGCGCAGCGCCTTGATCGGCAGCACGAGCGGTTTGGGGTGTTTTCTGGTCGGCGGCAGGTAATGCGCAAAGTCGATCCGGTCGGCCTCGAGGGCGAAGCGCCACAGCGGCCGCGGGCCGCCCGAGCGATCCACCCAGCCGGTGAGCGTCGTCGCATCGAGCCGCGCGGTGAGCGGATTGAGCGCCAGCGCGCCGTTTTTCAGTCGCCAGCGAGCCCTCAGCGAGAGCTTGCCGAGCGCCTTGGGATCCTTGGGCAGCCGTGTCTTGAGGTTCAGCAGCGTGATGAGACGACGTACCGAAGGGACGGTGAGCGTCAAGGCGCCGTTGGCGTCGAAGCCGTTTTTGCCGTGCGTGAGCGTTGCCTTGCCCCGCATCGTCACGCCCGCCACTTTGAGCACCACCGCCGGCGCCGAGACGGTGAACGGGGCGGCCTCGAGCCGCAGCCGCTCGAGCCGCAGCCGCACCGGCACTCCAGCTCGCGGCAGCGGACCGCCGTGCAACAGGAAGCGGCTGCTCACCGTCAGGGGCCCGCCCGATTGCCCGGGGGCCACGCGCAATTGCCAGTGTGTCAGAGTGATCGGCGCTCCCGGGCTGTTCGCGTAATGCAGCGTCCCGTCCTCGATGTCGAGACCGGCAAACGCCGGCAGAGCCGGCGTCGCGGCCTGTGAGTGCGACCGAGCGAGTAGATCCTGCCAGTTGCCCCGGCCATCGGGTTGCCGCCAAAGATGGATGTCGGCGCCTTGAAGGCGGATCTGTCCGATGTCGAGCTGCCGGTGCAGCAGCAGCGGCAGCAGCCGTACGCTCAGGCGGGCGGAGCGCCAGTCGATCAGGTCCGGTCCCGGTTGTCCGGGCCTGGGGCCGAGGCGCGCGCGCCCGATCCGCACCGCGAGCCACGGGAACCCCGAGAGGCGCACATTTCCCTCGATCACGAAGGACCGGCCGGTGGCCAGGCTCACCCGCCGGTCAATCTCGCCTCGATAACGGTTCGGGTTGATCACCAGGGTGACGATGAGCAGCGCCGCGACCAGAAGCAGCACGAGCGCGGCCACGATCCCGAGGATCCAACGGACGGTCCGCATTCAAAGAGGAGGACGGGCGCGCGAGCGCGAGGTCGAATCGATCGGCACCGTCCAGTAGTCATCCGCGGAGTCGCTCCAGGAGGGATCCGTGAGCTCCGGCCAGTTGCCGGGCGCGAAGCTGGGGGCACCCTCGAGCCGCGCCGCCTTCACCACCAGGGCGTCGTGGTGAATGTCCGATACCGCCGTCCACCAGGGAATCGCCACCAGCCTCTCGCCGGCGCCGCCCTTGCCGTATGCGATGATGACGTGAGTGGCGTGCCCGTTGCCGTCGGGGTTGAAGAGGATGTCCCGGATGCGCCCGAGCACCTGCCCGGAGCGTGACTCGACCGGCATGCTGATGAGCGTCGAGGCGCGCAGCGCGGCGCGCGGCCCTTCGGGTGCGGGCGCCGACGGAGCGGAGGGCGCGGCGGGCGGCGAGGGGCTCGACAGGAAATCCGGACCCTGCTGACTGCACGCGCTCAGCGCCAATGCCGCCGCAAAGAGCAGCGGAGTGCAACTTCCGAGTTTCAGACCGGCGTGCTTTACCATCTGACGAGCGGTGGCAGACTCATGAGGTAGGCCTCAGGATCGGCATCGGTCTGGAAGCCGAACTTCGTGCCCCGATCATAGACCAGGTTGAACTCGACATACCGCCCGCGCTTGAAGAGCAGCTTCTCCCGAGCCGCCTCATCATAAGGCAGGTCCTTGCGTCGCGCGACGAGGCGCGGATAGACACCGAGGAACGCCTCGCCCACCTGCCGCACGAAGGCGAAATCGATGCTGGCCTCGGCGCCGGCGAGCTCGTCGAAGAAGATGCCGCCGACACCCCGGGGCTCGTGCCGATGGGGCAGGTAGAAGTAGCGGTCGCACCGTTCCTTGAACTCTTGATACGCGTCGGGCCGGTATGTGTCGCAGGCGGTGCGCAAGGCGGCGTGGAAGTCCGCCGTGTCTTCCTCGAACGGAAAGGTCGGCGTCAGGTCCGTTCCCCCGCCGAACCACGCGCGGCTGGTGCGCAGATACCGCAGGTTCAGGTGGACTGCCGGAACGTAGGGATTGCTCATGTGCGCCACGAGCGAGATTCCGCAGGCAAGGAAGCGCCCGCCCGACTCCTCGGCGCCCGGCACTTGGCCGCGGGCTTGCTCGGAGAACTCGCCCCAGACATGACTGACGTTCACGCCGACCTTCTCGAACACCTCGCCGCGCATCAGCCGCGATTCCCCGCCGCCCTTGAGGCGATGGCCCTCGGGCCGGCGCCAGGGGCGCGCCTCGAAGCAGTCCGAGGGCTCGAAGGCCTCGAACGCGGCGCAGACGCGCGCCTGCAGGTCGCGGAAATACGCGGCCGCGGCCTCGGCAAGACCCTCGCCCCCGACCCCGGCGCTCAAGAAAGGGCCTTCGCGGCGGGCGCCGCTCGTGCGGAGCGATCGTGCACGTAGTCGACCAGCCGCGCCACAGCCTGCGGATCGGCTTGCGGCCAGATGCCGTGGCCCAGGTTGAAGATGTGTCCCGGCGCCGGACCGGCCTCGGCGAGCACGCGAGCGGCCTGGCGCTCGAGCTCATCGGCGGAAGCGAAGAGGGCCGCCGGGTCGAGGTTGCCCTGTACTGCCTTGTCCGGGCCCAGGCGCCGTCGCACCTGATCGAGCGGCACTCGCCAGTCCACGCCGATCACCTCGGCATCGACTCCGGCGACGGCCTCCATCAGCGCACCAGCCTGGTTGACATAGTAGATCCTGGGTACGCCGGTGCCGCGCAGCGCCGCCAGGGTGCGCTGCGCGGCGTGCAGTGCGAAGCGCTCGAAGGCGGGCGGCGCGAGCAGCCCTGCCCAGGACTCGAACAGCATCAGCGCCTGCGCGCCGGCGCTCGCCTGGGCCGCGAGGTAGGCGCTCATCGCGTCCGCGAGCCGCTCGAGCAGGCGCAGGCTCGCCTGCGGCTGGGAGTAAAGAAACGCGCGCGCCGTCTCGAACTCCTTCTCCGGACGCCCGCACACGAGATAACAGAAGAGCGTGAACGGACCGCCCGCAAAGCCGATGAGCGGCACGTCCCGCGGCACCGCGGCGCGAACCAGCCGGATGGATTCCAACACGAAGGGCACGTCCCGCTCCGGCTCGAGCTCGCGCAGGGCCTCGATGGCCGCCAGGGTCCGCAGCGGCTCGCGCACCACCGGGCCTGGAGCGAAGCTGAGATCGACGCCCATGCCCTGGAGCGGCGTCATGATGTCGCTGAAGAGAATAGCCGCATCGAGCGCAAAGCGCTTGAGGGGCTGCAGTGTGACTTCGGCCGCAAGCTCGGGCGTGCGAGTGAGGGTCTCGAAGTCCACCTTGGCGCGCAGCTGCCGGTACTCGGGCAGGTAGCGGCCCGCCTGGCGCATGATCCAGATGGGCGTGTAGGGCACCGGCCGGCGGCGGCAGGCGGCCAGAAAGACGGACGTTTCGGCGGCGGGCGCGGTCAATCAGAGGCTCCTTAGCCAGCGTGCCACCTCGGGCGCGAAGTAGGTGATGATGAGATCCGCGCCCGCGCGCTGAATGCCGGTCAAAGTCTCGAGCACCGCCGCGCGCTCGTCGATCCAGCCGCGCTCGGCGGCGGCCTTGATCAGGCTGAACTCGCCGCTCACCTGGTAGGCGACCACCGGCACCTGCACCGCCTCGCGCACCCGGCGGATGATGTCGAGGTAGGGCCCGGCGGGCTTGACCATGACGAGGTCGGCGCCCTCCTCGATATCCAACAGCACCTCGCGCACCGCCTCGCGCGCGTTGGCCGGGTCCATCTGGTAGCTGCGACGGTCGCCGAAGGCGGGCGCCGACTCGGCCGCCTCGCGGAACGGGCCGTAGAAGGACGAGGCGTATTTGGCGGCGTACGAGACGATAGGGGTCATGGCGCAGCCGTCCCCGTCGAGCGCTCTGCGGATCGCCTGCACGCGCCCGTCCATCATGTCGCTCGGCGCGACCGCATCAGCGCCGGCGTGGACGTAGTTGAGTGCAACCTGGGCGAGCGTCTGAATCGAGGAGTCGTTGTCGATCGCCCCATCCGCCAGCACGTGGCCGCAGTGGCCGTGGTCGGTGGCACCGCACAGACAGACGTCGGCCCACACGATAAGGCCCGGGCAGGCCGATTTGACGGCCGTGATGGCTTCGGCAGCGAGTCCGTGCGGATCGAGCGCGGCGCTGGCGCGTGCGTCTTTCTGCTCCGGCGCGGCGAACAGCAGCACCGCCGGCACGCCCGCCTCCGCGGCGGCACGGGCCTCTTTCACCGCCTCATCGACGGAGAGTTGCGAGATGCCCGGCATGCTCGAGACCGGATGGCGCACACCCTCTCCGGGGATGACGAACAGCGGATAGATGAGCGCATCGGGTGTGAGGCGGGTCTCGCGGACCATGCGTCGCCAGAGGTCCGTCTGGCGCGTCCGGCGGGCCCGTACGGTGGGGAAGCTCATGATTTCGCAGTCCTTTCGGCGCCACGCGCCGCATGATGTATGCGCTCGTCTCGCCAAGCCGAGGCAATCCCGCGCGCAAGCGCATGACAGCAAACCGCCAGCCCGTGCAGCGTATGCGGCGCGGCCACCACGGGTGAGAGCCCGCGCACGGTCAACTCATGCGCCGTGGTCGGGCCGATGGCCACCGCCGCCGCGATCGAAAGCAGATGCTGGAAATCGCCGCTGCCCAGCGCGTGCTCGAGCTCGATGACGGCCGAGGGGCTGGCGAATGTGACCGCGCCGATGTCTCCGCGCGCGATCGTGGCGCGACAGGACTCGATATCGAGTGAGGCGGGTATCGTGCGGTAGACCTCGACGCTCACGAGCTTGGCGCCGAGGCGATCGAGCCCTTCACCGAGGGCCGGCAGCGCGCGCGAGCTGGTGGGATGCAGGATGCGCCGGCCGCGGATGTCCGCCGTCTCGAATGCTCTCAGCAGGCTCTCGGCGCCGGCCTCGCCGATGAGGTCGACCGGCCAGCCCCGCTCGCGCAGGGCGTGGGCACTCGCCGGTCCGATCGCCGCGATGCGCACGCCCGCCGGGGGGGCCGGCAGCAGATCGGTCAGGGCCGCGACGCCGTGCCGGCTGGTGAGCACGATCCAATCGAAGGCATCGCGAGTCAGCGCCTGAGCGAGCTGCGCGGGATCGGCGGGCACGATGCCGATCGCCGGCCAGCGCAGCGTGGGCATGCCCAGCTGCTCGAGCTCGAGGCTCAGCGGCCCGCCGGCCGGCTCCGCCCGCGTCACGATGACCGGTTTCAACACCGTCAATCCCTCGCCGGCGCGGCGGGCGCGCGCAGCTCGGCGATGAGCGAGGCAGCGCCCTGGGCGAGCAGCTGCTGCGCCACGCGTTCGCCCAACGTCCGCGCCTCGGCGGCAGTGGCACCCGCTTCGCCGCCGGCGCTCAGGTGCCGCGAGCCGTCGAGCGCACAGACGGTGGCGCGCAGGCGCAGAGTCGTGCCCGACAGCGTCGCGAGCGCCCCGAGCGGCACCTGACAGCCGCCCTCGATGTGCTGCAGCAGAGCACGTTCCGCCGAGGTGGCGAGCCGTGTCGCCGGGTCATCGAGCTGCGCAAGCCAGCGCGCAGTATGCGCATCCGTGGCGCGGGCGCAGACGCCGATGGCACCCTGCGAGACCGCCGGCGGAAACTCCTCGACCGGTAAGCGCTGCGTGATACGCTCCTGCAGGCCCAGCCGTTTCAGGCCCGCCGCGGCGAGCACGATGGCGTTGTAGTCCCCCCGCTGCAGCCGCTGCAGCCGCGTGGGCACGTTGCCTCTGAGCTCGTGCAGCTCGAGGTCGGGGCGGGCGCGGGCGAGAAAGGCGCGCCGGCGCAGGCTGCTGGTGCCGATCCGGGCGCCGAGCGGCAGCTCGAGCAGCGGCTGGCCGCCGTGGCTGACGAGCGCATCCTGCGCATCTTCCCGGGGCAGCACGGCGATGAGCGCAACCCCCGGCTCGAGCTCGGTCGGCAGATCCTTCAGGCTGTGTACAGCGAGATCGATGCGCTCCTCGAGCAGGGCGCGGTCGAGCTCCTTGGTGAAGAAGGCGCGGCCGCGCACCGCCCACAGCGGCACCTCGGTCTGCAGGTCGCCCGTGGTCATGACCGGCACCAGCTCGACGCCCGGAGCGCCGCTCAGCGCGCCGATCAGGCTCTCGACGTGCCGAGCCTGCCATAGGGCGAGCGCCGAGGCGCGCGTGCCGATGCGCAGTGGTGCGCTCATGGCTCGCCCTCGAGCACGAACCGGTAGCCCACGCCCCAGACGGTCAGGAAATGCCTCGGGTTGGCCGGATCGCGCTCGAAGCGCCGACGCAGCCGGAGGATGAAGTTGTCTACGGTGCGCGTGGAGGGAAACACGTCATAGCCCCAGACGCGCTCGAGCAAGTCCTCGCGCGAGACGATCTCCCCGGGATGCTCGGCCAGCACCTTCAGGATCATCGCCTCTTTCTCCGTGAGCTCCTGCGTGAGACCGTTCCAGGCGCGCGCCCGGAAGGCGCGGAAGTCCACCTCGTTGCCGCCGAAGCGCAGCGGCCCGGTGCTTGCCGAGGCGCTCTGATACCAGTCCCAGCGGCGCAGGATGGCGCGCACGCGCAGCAGCAGCTCCTTGAGGTGGAAGGGTTTGGGCAGATAATCGTCGCCGCCGGCCTCCAAGCCCCGCACCCGGTCCGCCGGGTCGCCGCGCGCGGTGAGAAAGAGCACCGGGGTGTTGTTGCCCTGCTGCCGCAGGGTGCGGCAGACGGTGAAGCCGTCGAGCTCCGGCAGCATCACATCGAGCAGCACGAGCCCGTAGAGCTGCTCGCCGAGCGACTCGAGCGCGCGATGGCCATCGCCGACGGCGTCCACTTCGTATCCTTCCGCGCGCAGATTTTCGACCACACCGGCCGAAAGATGCGGATCGTCCTCGACCACGAGGATACGGCGCGTGTTTTCCACCGTGACGCTCATGCGTGTTCCTCCACTGAGGTCGGCCACGCCAGCACGAAGCGCGAGCCCTGTCCCGCCCCTTCGCTGTATGCGCTGACCCGGCCGTTCATCAGCAGCATCAGCCGACGCACGATGTACAGTCCCAGGCCCGTCCCGTGGTAGCTGCCGCCGCCGGGGTGCAGCCGGGTGAACTTCTCGAACAGCCGCGGGCCATCGGCCGGCCGAAAGCCGATGCCGCTATCGCGCACCGTCAGCTCCACCTCGGAGCCAGTGCGTCGGGCGCTGAGCGCGATGCTGCCGCCGCCGACCGGAGAGACCGCGGCGAGGGCGTTCTCCAGGAGATTGCGCAGAATGACATCGAGTGCCAGCGGGTCGGCGAGCACCACCAGGCCCGCTTCGATGTCGGCGCTGAGGCTGATGCGCTCCTGTCGGGCCCGCTCCTCCATCTGCGCCGCGACCCTTCTGACGGCGCCGCCGAGATCGACCGCCTCGTGCCTGAGCTCGACGCGGCCGCGCTCGAGCCGCGCGCTCTCGAGGATCCGGCTCACCATGCCTTCCATGCGCGAGAGGTCGGAGAGCATCCGCTCGGTGAGCACCCGCGATTGCTCCGCCGACAGCGGCCTGAGCGCCAGGGTCTCGAGCGAGAGCTGCAGGCTCGCGAGCGGGGTCTTGAACTGATGCGAGACGAGTTGCAGGAAGTTGTCCTGTTCCAGCATCACCAGCGCCTCGGCGCGCAGTGCGCGCGCGATGACCACGAGGCAGGCGACGAGGGCGAGCAGGAAGAACCCGCCCTCCCAAGCGTACTGGATGATACGCACGTGCTCTTCCGCCAGCAGGCTCCGCTCGGCATTGGATGAGACCTCGGCCCGCCCCCGCTCGAGCACCACGTCCGGGAGCAGCTCGAGCACCCTGGCCGCCGGCATGCCGGTGGCCAGCAGGGCATTGGCTGCGGCGGCCTGCTGCGCATACTGCGCCTGCAGCTCGCGCACCTTCTCCACGGCGTAGCGATGCTGGTCGTACAGCCACCAGCCGACCTGCACGGTGCACACCGCCACCAGCACCATCACGGTCAGCTGCAGGATGCGCGGGCCTTTTCTCGTGCGGAAGGTCATGAGGCGGTGAGGGCCCGGCCGAGGCTCGCCGCCAGCCGCTCGAAGTCCGCGGCAGTGTGGGCGAGCGACAGGAAGCAGGCTTCGTAGGCCGAGGGCGGGAAGTAGATGCGCTCCGAAAGCAGCGCGTGAAATACCCTGCCGAAACGCAGTACGGCTTCCTGCGGCAAAGGCTCGGCGGTGCGCGGCGCGCCCGCTTCGTGGAAGGAGAGCCAGAAGAGCGAGCCCACGCGCACCAGGTGCACCGGGAAAGGGGCCCGCCCCAAGACCGGCCTCAGGGCCTGTTCCAACTGCGCCCCGAGCGCCTCGAGCCGTTGCCAGCCGTCCTCGTGGATGAGCACATCCAGCGTGGCGATGCCGCTCGCCATGGCCACGGGGTTACCCGACAAGGTCCCGGCCTGATACGTGTCGCCATCGGGTGCGAGGCGCGAGAGGATGTGCCGGGGCCCGGCGAAGGCACCCACCGGCAGACCGCCGCCGATCACCTTGCCGAAAGTGGCCAGGTCCGGCGTCAGGCCCAGCCGCTCGGCCGCGCCGCCGCGGGCGAGCCGGAAGCCGCAGATGACTTCATCGAAGATCAAGAGCGCGCCGTGTCGGCGGGTGATCTCGCGCAGTCGGGCGAGGAACTCGCGGCGCTGGGGCAGCAGACCGTGGTTGGCCGGCACGGGCTCGATGATCGCCGCGGCGATCCGCCCGCCTTCCCGCGCAAACAGCGCCTCGAGCGCAGCCTCGTCATCGAGCGGCAGCACCCGGGTGCAGGCCGTAAACGGCTCCGGCACGCCGGCCGAGGAGGGCTGGCCGAAAGTCGCGAGCCCCGAGCCTGCCGCCACCAGCAGGTGGTCCGCATGGCCGTGATAGCAGCCGGAGAATTTCACGATGAGGTCGCGCCCCGTGAAGGCGCGAGAGAGGCGGATGGCGCTCATCGTCGCCTCGGTGCCCGAGGAGACGAAGCGGACCTGCTCCACGCCGGGATAGGACGCCACCACCCGTTCCGCCAGCTCGACCTCTCCGGCACACGGTGCGCCAAACGTCGTACCCGCACGGCTTGCCTCTGTGATGGCGGCAACCACCGCCGGATGCGCATGCCCCAGGATCAGCGGACCCCATGAGCCGACGAAGTCCAGGTACTGCCGCCCATCGGCATCAATGAGGTACTGGTCCTCTCCGCGCGCGAAGAACAGCGGCGTGCCGCCCACTGCGCGAAACGCTCTCACTGGCGAGTTGACGCCTCCGGGGATGACGCGGCAGGCGCGCTCGTACAGCGCTTGGGATCGAGGGTGGGTCATGACGGATATGGTAATGGCTTTTCTTTCAAGGAGATGGGTCGGGCGGCTCGGAGTGCCCCGGGTGCCCGCGGCGGTGCGGCCGGGCCTCCCGGAAGAACGCCTCGAGCGCGTCCGGGCTGCTTTGGGCGACGGCGGCCCGCAGCCCCGCGATGGGCAGGTGCGCCAAGCTGTGCGCGACGCGCTCGGCGAGGCGCAGCACCGCCTCCCGCTGACCGGCGTCCAGGGTGTGCAGCTCCGTTCCCAGCGCCCGCCCCGCCTCCTCGGCGGCGATTTGCTCGAACTGCACGCGCAGTTCCGCCAGATGAGGACCGATGGCGCGGGTGGCCATCTCGGCGCACAGACGCGTCAGCCGCTCGTCGATCGCTGCGCGCACCGGAGCCAGGCGCAAGAGCTCACTCAGGCGCCGCTCCTGGACCGCCTGCACGAGCTCGTCCATGCCGATCCGGGTGAGGCCCGCGCGCCGTGCCTCACCCGGATCGACGTTGGGCGGAACGCAGAAATCGATGACCAGCGGCGCTGCGATGCGCAGGCTTCTGGCACCTTGGGCGAGCCGCCGTAGGACAGGCGCGTCCAGGAGGGGCGCGCCGCCGCCGGCGGCCAGGATCACCGCGCCGACGGACGGCGGCTGGTCGCGGAACGCTTCGAGCGACAGCGCCTGTCCCGAGACGGTCTCAGCGAATTCCTGCGCCGAGGCCAGCGTGCGGTTCACCACCCGCAGTGGAAGCCCCGCCTGATGCAGCGCCAAGCCGCAACGCCGGGTCATGGGCGAAACCCCGATCAGGGCAACCGGCGCGGCCACGCCGCCCAGATGCCCCTGGACGCGCTCGGCGGCCAGGTCCGCGAGCGACGGAGCGCGCACGCCGGCCTGAAGCCGCTGCACGCGGTTGGCCATCCCGAGCGCCTCACCGAGCAGCCGGTCGAGCAACGGGCCGCACGTGCCGGCGAGGCGGGCGGTCTCCCAGGCATCGCGCAGCTGTGCGGCGACCTCCCGCTCCCCCGCCTGGGCGGAGTCCAGACCGCAGGCGAGCAGCAGCAGGTGCTCGATGGCCGATTCGCCCGCCCAGGCGCGCAGCATCCGCGGCGCTGTCCCCGGCGGCGAGGTCTGCCCCGAGAGCTGCTCGAGGGCCTGCGGGCGCAGGTCCTGCGCGGGGGCTCCTTCGGCCGTGGCGTAAAGGAGCTCAACCCGGTTGCAGGTCCCCACGTACAACAGCTCCGCCACGCCGAGCGCTTCGCGCAGCGAGGGCAGCCGGAGGGGCAGATCCGCCTTAGGGATGGACAACCGGGCCACCTCGTCCACTCCCGCATGCCGGTAGGACAGGCCCACGACGCCGATCTGGTGCATAGGTCAAGGAAACCATGAATGGCTCGCCGAGGTGTCACAGAAGCGTCACCTTCGCTCCTCGATTGCGCTCGCAATCACGGATCCGGCCAGACAGCTGCCGGGGCGGCGGCCGCGGTGTGTGCAGGCGCCGGCCGCTGCGGGGGGTTGCTACAACCGGATCAGCCCACGCTTGTGCGCCACCGCCACCGCCTCGGTACGGCTGATGGCATCGAGCTTGGTGAGGATGGACTTCACGTGGGTCTTGGCGGTGCCCTCGGTGATCGACAGGCGCCGTGCGATGTCCTTGTTGCTGCGGCCCTGGGCGACGAGCTCCAGCACATCGAGCTCACGCTCGGTGAGGCTGGGCTTGGCCATGCGCTGCAGCGCCTTGGCCGCCACGGTGGAGGAGGTGTAGGGGCGATCCTCGCTGACGGCACGGATGGCCGAGAGGATCTCCTGCCGCGGCGCGTCCTTCAGCAGGTAGCCTTTGGCTCCGTGACTGAGGCACTGGAAGATGTCCTCGTCGCCGTCGTAGGTGGTCATGATGAGCAGCCGCGCCTTCGGGTTGATCTCGAGCACTCGCTGCACCACCGCCAGCCCATCGCATTTCGGCATGCGCAGATCGAGCACCAGCACATCGGGCTGATGGCGCTGGTAGAGCGCGATCGCCTCCTCGCCATCGCCCGCCTCAGCCACGACCTCCATGTCGGGCTGTTGGTTGACCATTGCCGCAAGTCCGTCACGCACCACGGGATGATCGTCCGCGAGGATCACCCGGATCTTTTTCTGCAACACCGCCGCCATCTGTACCTCTACGCTGCTTTTCGCTTCTGCATGCGCACGCTCACGCGGGTGCCGGCCCCCGGCCGGCTCTCGATCCGCCACTCCCCGCCGATGTCGCCTGCTCGCTGGCGCATACTGCTCAGGCCGAAGCCATGGCGCTCGGAGCGCTCGGGACTCTGGCCCATGCCGCGGCCGTCGTCTTCAATGGTCATGACCCAATGGGCGTCTTCATCCGCCATCGCGATGCGGATGGTGCGCGGGCGGGCGTGCCGCACGGCGTTGCTGACCGCCTCCTGAGCGATGCGCAGCAGCTCATGCTCGTGCTCCGGCTTCAGACCCGTGGTGATGCCGCCGCCCTCGAATGTGCAGGTCACGCCGCCCGGTACGGTGGAGCGCTCAGCGAGCTGACGGAGCGCGAGCTCCAGGCCCGCCCGGCGCGTCTGGTCGAGCCTGAGCGCCATCACCGAGCGGCGCGCGTCCGCCAATCCATCACGCGCCAAGTCGCGGATGCGCTGCAGCGTGATCGCCAAGCTCGATCCCTTGTTCTTGCAGGGCGGAGCCTCTTCAACCGCGCCGAGCTGCATGAGGATTCCCGTGAAGGCCTGCGCCAAGCCATCATGAATTTCCTGGCCGATGCGGGCGCGCTCGACCAGCACCGCCGCCTCCTTGGCCTGATAGGCGAGGCGTGTCAGCTGTACGGCGAGGGTCGCCTGCTGGGCGAGCGCCACCAGCAGCTCGCTGTGCGGCACGTCCTCGGCGTTGCGCCGGAAGCGCAGGATCAGAAAGCCCACGTTGCGTGAGCCGAACACGAGCGGATAGACCACCTTGCCGATGTGGCCCTCGCGCTGGTCGAAGGCCAGCATGCCGGGCCAGAATTCCTGGTGTTGCTGCGCCACTGCGAGGTACATCGGCTCGTGGGGCCGGCCGAATCGGTTGCCGAAGGGCGAGCCGGTGGACACGCTGATCGGATAGGGAGGCTCTTCCAGCCTGCCCTCGCGCACATGCGCGGCGATCCGCCACTCTTGCAGACTGTCACGCGAGACCACCACGGCGCCGGAATCCGCATCGAACTGGCGCACGGCCTCGAGCAGCAGGTGCCCGAGGAAACTGTTGAGATCGGGCTCGCTCGCCAGGCGCTCGAGGTTGCCGCGAATCACGGCGTTGGCCTTGGCGAGCTCCGCGGCGCGCTCCTCCGCGGCGCGCTCTCGCTCGCGCCGCATGTCATCGAGGAGCCGCTGGCGGTGCAACGCCGCCCCGATCACGCTCGCGGCGGTCTCGAGCGCAGCGAGCTCGGCAGACTCGATGGCACGGTGCTGGCGGGTGTTGTCGAGGCCGACGACCCCGATGAACTCACCGGCCACCACGATGGGCACCACGGCCTTGCTCTGGGTGCCGATGCCTTCAAAGCGGGTGATCGAGGCGCAGCCGCTGATGCCGTTACCGGCGTTCAGGCACACGCTGCGCCCAGCGCGCAACTCCGCGGACACGGCGGCGATCTCCCGCTCGTCGCAGGCGTGCGCTTCGGCATCGTCGATGTGCGGCGGCACGCCTTCGGCCGTCCACTCCCCGGCAACCACCAGCAGTGGCTCGCCCTCAGGGCCGCATTTGGCCAGCATGACGTTCACGCGATCGACGTGTGCGGCCTCGCCGATCAGGCGCAGCACCTCGGGGATCGCGCCATTGACGTCGGGGGCCTCCAGAAGCATGCGGCTTGCCCTTGCGGAAGCCGCAAGCAGGGCCTCCTGGCGGTGCAGCGACTCGTTGACGTGGCTCAGCTCCTCGACGCAGGGGATGATGTCCCCAGGGGAGGCCAGGCGGGGGCGTAAAGCCGATTCGGCCGAAGTGGCGCTCATGAGCTTCGTTTATCGCTCCAGTTCAAAGGCGGGTGCCGCCCCCGGCAGCCTGCCGGCGGCAAAGCCCCTGATGCCCGGTTCCTCATCGGGAACCGGCTTAGGTCTCGCCCTCCAGGCGGGTACCGTGGATAACCCTCTGCGGCGCGTGCGCCACAGCCTTAGGTCCGGCCCAAGCCGACGGCGCGAAGTTTCCTTTTCGGCCCGATCATGCAGTGTAGCGCGTCCCAAACGAGAATCTGCCAAGGGTCTCCCGGCTTCCGGGCAACGCCATCCCCCAGATGGGAGAGGCGACCGCAGGGGCTCTCCCGCGGTCGGGGCGTCGGAAACAGACCGCACACGAACTCTTGAAGATCGGACGAGATCGATGGCGAACAAAAATGACCCGCCGAGACCAGATGTGGGGCTGTGGGCGCGATAGATGAAGAGGGAAGGGAAATGCGCGGACCGGCCGAAACGCGAGCCCCTTCAATTAGTTGGGCCGAACCCGCCTTGACGAGTCCAGCCGGGCCCGGTGTAATACACGGCTCCTCCTGCGACGGCCAGGTAGCTCAGTTGGTAGAGCAGCGGACTGAAAATCCGCGTGTCGGTGGTTCGATTCCGCCCCTGGCCACCACTAACTTACTGAATATCAACAATATTTTCCTCGAGCAGTTTTAGGAAGTTCGACGGGTGTGCCAGGAATGTGCCATGGATTTGCGCATGTCCCGCCCATTGCGCGAGATGATCCGCGCTCAGGTGCGCATAGCGCCTCACCATTCGCTCCGTTTCCCAGCCCCCGAGTTCCTGTAAGGCAAAGAGCGGCGTCCCGTTCTGCACGTGCCAACTCGCCCAGGTGTGCCGCAGATCGTGGAACCTGAAGTCCTCGATACCGGCGCGCTCGAGCGCGTGGTACCAGGCCTTCGTGCTCACCTGAAAGATCGGCTTGCCCAGGTAACTGAAGACATGCACCGGATGGAGCCCGACCTGGCGTCCGAGGATATTCATCGCCATGTCGTTGAGCGGGACCGCGATCCCCCCCTCGCCTTTGCCTGATCGGGATGCACCCAGGCGAGATTGCGGCGCAGATCGACCTGTTCCCAGGTCAAACCGGTGATGTTCGCCCGACGTAGTCCCGTCGCCAGCGCGAACGCCGCCACATCCCTCAAGTGTGTCGGCAACTCCAGCAGGAGTTTCACCGCCTGCTCCTGGGTGAGATATCGAATACGTCGCGTCGGCTCCTTCAACAGCCGGAACGCGGGCGCCCGATCGATCCACTCCCAGTCGCGCTCGCACCGCCGCAGGATCGCCCGCATCAGTGCAAGAACTCGGTTGACGGTTCCGTTGCTGCATCCTTCCGCCTGCTTCGCCTCGATGACCTTCTCGATCAACGCTCGATTGATGCTCTCCAACTCTCGATCGGCGAGATACGGATGAAGCCATCTCAGGATCTTCTTGTCGTCGTTGATAGAGGCCTTGTGAGATTGCTCACGCAGCCACCGAACGACGGCATCCTGCCAGATGTGCTTCGGCCGATCGCCGAGACGCTGGACCCGCCAGACTTCGCTTTTCAGCTTGTCGTGCAGTTCCTGCGCCGACTTGCGGTCGTTGGTTTCAGTAGATCGTCGTACTCGCTCGCCGTTTGGCGCGACGAAGTCGATCCACCAGACCGACGACTTCTTGCGCTTGATAAGTGACATACATCCTCCTGTGAGGTGGCCACTTGCAGCGCTTGCCGTCTCACAGGATACAGCGAGCGTATGAACTCGGCGAGATCGGATTCGAGAAAGACCCAGCTCCGGCCTATCTTGGCCCCGGGGATGACTCCTCGTTTAGCCCGCGAACGCACTTCTTCCGGGTGCATGCGCAGAAAGGCCGCCGCGTCATCGAGACCGAGGGATCTCACGGTGTTTCGGACGTCTGCCCAGACGTCGGTTCCTTCGAAACGGGAAGCCCAGAGTTCGATTCCGCCGGGCTGTATACGCCACGAGCTCGTCGCGAGCACGCCGGGCTGACGTGTTCGGGTCGAGCCGATGAGCAGCGTGGTCGATGAGACCTCGATCGGCGGCATGGCGGATGCCGCAGCTGAAGTTCTCGCTGTAAGGGCGCTTGGCTGATTTCGGGCGTACATGGCGCAGGGCTGCCCGCAGAATTGTCTGCGCCCAGCCAAACCAACACGTCACGCCGGCGCCAACCGACCCGCCGCCCATGAAACCACTGCTTCCGGGGGAAGCGACCGAAAAGCGTCAACGTCTCAAGGGCCCATCGTCGGCGGCGCGTGAGTCGCGCCACGTCATGGGCCGTCAAAAGCTCCTGGCAGGAAGGAAGGCTTTCATTCACCCATCTCGAGAGCGACACGCGCGGGGCGCCAGCCCGATCGGGGATTTTGGATGCGAACTCGTCGATGGCCATGGCGAACATTGCTCATGTGTGGTTCCGGCCGTTCAGAGACGAGTTGTCACGCACGCGTAATGATGACGCGGCACCGTCAATTGAAAAGGGTGAGTTTCGCCCAAATAACGGCGAAACAGAACTGTACCAGCATCCGAGTTTGGGGCGATCTTATTCGGGATGTTCGGGCCGGCGGGGGCGCACGTGCTGACTGTCGCAAACCCCGGACGAGTGGACTATGACCAAAGCTGAAGAGCGCACGGCATACAGTTGGGTCCGCGTTTCGGGTTGCAGAACGTCGGCGCGCGCTGGTCTCGGCGGCGTCATCGGAGCACGATCGCACCCTGATTCGAGTGCCGGTGCCGAGGAGCCTCCTTGGGTACCCACGAGCCGGCTCGTGGCGGAAATGGATGAGAATAAAGAAGGCGCGATGACCGCGTTGAGCCGGCACTCATCAGTTGCGGGCCGCTCCCGCGCGGCCATGAGCGGAAGCTCTGAGTCCGTACTCGGCGTCCGCGAGCAGGAACGCATGCCGATGAAGATCGTGGAGCGTCTCGCGATCATCGCGGACCGCCGCGCTGAGAAGACGACCCCAGAACGCGTTTCGGCTTTCCCATCGCGGGCGCAAGCGTTGATGCTGCTGATCGGCGACCTGCCAAAGCTGGTGGAGACTCAATTTCGCAACGATCTCGGCAATTTCAGCGGACATCCCGATCAGGAGGGTGGCAAGGCAGATGTCGACCCGGGCCGTGTACCACGCAACAGTCAACGCGTCTCGTGCTACCTCCATGCCAACGATCCACGGGAATACTCCGCCGCCAAGATCCATGCAATCAGAACGCGGCCCACTCTGTGCTCTTTGCCACCAATCGACATTTCCGAACTCAAGGTCGGCGAGGATGAAGGGGCACCGGCTCGCTCTGAAACGCGCCCGTGCTTCCATCGCGTTCCAAAGGCGTCGGTGAACCCGCAGGAAATCGGGCATTTTCCGCGCGTCTCCCCATTGGGCCGTGTGCGCCAGACTCTCCAGGTACCGATCATTGAACTCATGGACGAGTTCGAGGCACGACCCGCCAATCCAAGGGGACGCTGCGAACGCGAGTGGCGTTTCCGACTCTTCCTGCTTCCTGGATCGTTTCGACATCTTTGTTCTCCCGAGTCCGGAGTCAGTAATCTACTCCTCTGCAGGCACGAGAGAACACCGAATAGCTTGCGATTTTTTGCAAATATTCGCTGTTGACAGAGTCAACGTAGTAAAGGAGCGTGCACGGACGATGGACACCACGCAAAACGACCCGGTCCTGCGCGACTGCAGGCGCCACCAGCTGGCTCTGAGGCTCATGGCGCACCAAGCGCGCACTCGGACGATCACAGCCCTAACCAGTCTATCGCGACACCAGCTCGCCAAACTGCGCCAACGCTGCCGCATTCCGGAAGCGACGCGCCACCGCGGCCCATCTCCGAGGTCGTTGAGCAGGTTTACCCACTCGCCCCGCGCTCGAAGCGAAGGGGCTGCGCTTGCAGCCTTTTGCCGCGCCTACCGCGTCCTCCCAGCGCGAACATCAGAACGAACGGTCCGCCGGAACAGAATGACGCTGGAGTTCGGAGAGCGCCTATGCGCTACGTATGAGGCCTACCGCGCTTGCTTTCCGCATTCAGGAGTCGCAATCGAAGAACTCCTCTCACTCGTGCTGGGAATTGCTGAAAACGGCGAGATCGGCCTCGGCTGTTGCCCGTTGTGCAATGGCACGGTGCTCATCGACCATCTTGCACGCCACCGTCCCAGTTGTACGCACTGCAACGGCGCGCTTGTGGAAGGTATAAATATACCCGGCTCACATAAACAATCTAATCAGAAGGCGGCTCATCGAAGGTGAATTCGAACTCGTCACGCAACACGCAACGTGCCGCGTCGGGCCTTCCAAGCCCGCCGCCGGGCCGGATCCGCATCGGAATCGGCCCGGCGGCGGGTGATCTTCGTGGCCGAGGGCAAGGACGCCGCCACCGTCGAGGCGTTCGAGGCGAATCTGCGCGCCCACCACGGCAAGCCCTCCGAGATCGAGTCGGTCAGCATCGACATGTCCCCGGCCGTCATCAGCGGGGTCAGCGAGCATCTGCCCCATGCCCAGATCACCTTCGACAAGTTCCACGTCATCGCCTATGCCTCGGAAGCGATCGACCAGATGCGCCGCATCGAGCAGAAGCTCGACCCGAGCCTCAAGGGCAAGCGCTGGGTGCTGCTGAAGGATCGCGCCTCGCTCACCGTCGCGCAGCGCACTGAGCTCGATCGGCTGCTCGCCAAGATGACCACGACCCGCACTGCACGCGCCTAGCAGTACCGCGAGGAACTGCGCGAGATCCTCACCCGCAAGCAGCCAAACGTTGCACGCCTCCTGCTCAACCGCTGGTGCAGCAACGTGCTGCGCTCGGAGGTCGAGCCGATGAAGGAAGTCGTCCAGATGATCCGCAATCATCTCGAGGGCATCCTCGCCTGGGTCAACTCGCGCCAGACCAACGGGTTCCTCGAGGCCATCAATGGGCTCTTCCAAGCTGCCAAGCGCAAGGCCCGCGGGTACGGCCGGTCCCGTACCATTCGCATGGTCATCTTCATGATCGCAGGCAAACTCGACTTCTCCCGCATCAACCCCTACGTCACCACGTAACCCACTCGTTTTTTAATAGAGTCAGCGCCACGGACGCAAAGCGATCGTGATGCAAGACTTCATACATGTATTGCAGTACGTTTGGAACGCGGCCTGGTGCTTGCACGAGGAAGGCGACCCGAAAGCAGAATAATGGGTCAGGGAACACGCGACCGACATCCTGCGAGGCAAATCGAGCGCAGTCGCTGCGGGCATGCGTCGCAGTGCCACCCGTCGCGGACTAATTCAAACCGGGCGTGCGCCGTTCGATGAGTGCGCTGAGTATCTGTTGAAGAATCGCCAGCGACTGAACTACGCGCAGGAGCTGCGCAATGGTTGGCCGATCGCCACGGGTGTCATAGAGGGTGCTTGCCGCCATCTGGTCAAACAGCGGATTGAAGTCACCGGTGCCCGTTGGAGCCTGCAAGGGGCTGAGGCGATTTTGCGCCTGCGAGGGCGCTGTGCATGAATGGACATCTTTACGACTACTTCACCTTCCACCGACGCCAGGAGCGCCTCCGTAACTACCCGCACGAGCGACTGGCAGCGTGAATCACGCCGCCCAAAAGAGCCGCACCCAAAGCATTCCGGCGGCGCGCGCCGCTCGGCCACGAGCCTCTCGTCGGCGGTATCAAACAGGATGCTGCAGGACACGGAGCGACCTCCTGCTCACTACGGCGGGCGCCACTCGTAGCGCCGCGCAACCCATAAGAACGCGGCAACGGCGGCAGGAGTCAACTCATCCCGCCGCTCGAGCTCGATGTCATCGGGAGATCCACAGTCGGCAGTCAGCGGTTCTCAATAGTGGTGGCTGGCCAGCCGCAGTCCGCCGCGGCGGTGATCACTGGAACGAGCGTGCACCGCAGGCACCATCTCGCTGATGATCAGGCCATGCTCGCTGGTCAGCGCATCGATGATCGGGAACGCCTCAGCGGTACGTTCCGGCGTGTCGATTACGATCGTGAGCGTGGGCACGTGTCGGGCTACTTGCAGTGGCCGGTCCCCATGTGGGGCGTGATCACCGTGAAAGCCCCAAATCCCGCGTAGGCTTGTCGCCCCGCTCGATCCGCTCGCACGCAACTGCCGGATGATCGCACGGTAGATCGGTTGTCCCGCATGCTGGGCGGCTGCGGAAGTGACGATGGTCAGCTTCTGCCACAGCGCCATTCCGTGCAGGTCCGTTCCGGGCAGCTCGTGCGGCCGCTCGAACAATTGGCCGTCGCGCTTGCAGATCCGCACCCGCTCGAGGCTGATCAGGGGGTTGCGCAGCAGCGCACCCAGTTCGGGCATGACACGGGCGATGCTGTCGCCGGAGCCGATGGCCATGACCATCATGGGCACCTCGGCGTTGCGGCCGAAGAACTGGGCCCGTTCACGCTGGCCGTGTCGCGTGCCATCGACGCCGAGCAGTACCGTCGCTCCGGCGATCCCCCGTCGGTGCAGGAGCTCGCACACGCCGGCATAGGCAGCGACCCGGTAGGTGCGCTCCTGACGCCCGAGGAAAACGGTCAGCTTGGCCGCTTCGTGTAGACCCTCCGGCAGTGAGAGCGGCCCGATGTCGCCCTGTATCAGCCGGGCCCGCTCCAGCGTCACCAAGCCGACGTTCTCGATGCCAGCGACTTCGTCGAGGATCGATTCGATGCGCTGGCGCGAATCCACGGCGATCGCGACCGCCGGCAGGTCCTCCGACAACGTCAGCGAGCTGTCGCTGCGCAGGTGATGTTTCAGCCCAAACCCTTCCACACCGCGCAGCATGATGCTCGAGGCAATCTTGCTGCGGCCGTAGATGTCTAGCAGCCGGTCCGCAACGAACTTGCCGCCGCTGCGGTGGCGTTCGCTGAAATAGCACGTCAACTTTAGGCAGTCCTCGTTCACAGGTTAGCTCCGATCAGACGACCGACGGCTGCTGCCGCGACACCGAGAACGAGGCTGACCACCACGTTCACAGCGGCGGCCCAGGACTGACGCTCCTCGGCGAGCCGCTCGGTCTCGAACATCCAGGTCGAGAAAGTGGTATAGGCGCCGACCGTGGCCGTGCCTGCAAGCAGCATCGCGCGGCCGCCGAGCGCCAAACCCGCCAGGAAACCGAGGACGAGGGCACCACTGATGTTGATGACCATCGTTCCGTACGGGAAGTCGCGCTTGCGACGGGACGCCACGGCGCCGTCGACCACGAAGCGCAGTACCGCTCCCATACCACCGAGGAGCGCCACGCCCACCCAGACCAGCACCATCACGCGATCACCCAGACTCGTCGCGACACCGCCGTGGCCAGATAGATGGCGGCGAATCCGCACGCGATACTTGCGCCCGCGTAGAGAGCCGCCCGCTCGTACGCGTGCGCATCGATCATCTGCAGCAGCTCCACCTGCATCGTCGAGAAAGTCGACAAGCCGCCGCAAAGGCCGGTGCCGAGCAACGGCCGTCGGTAGCTCGACAACGGCAACCGCTCTTGCAGCCGGGTCACGAAATAGCCGAGCAGGAACGCAGCGACGATATTCACTGCAAATGTGGGCCATGGCCAACTGGTCGGCGGGAGCGGGAAGGCTTCCGCCAGCCCAGCTCGAAGCAGCGTCCCGATCGCACCGCCCGCGAAGATCGCGGCGACCTCCCGGATATCCAAGCGCGGCAGCAGCCGGGCCCGCGACGGCGGCGCGGCCCCTTCAGCAGCGGCGCGACCGGTGACTTCCGGTCTGGTAATTAGATCTGACACAACCGAAGCATCCTCCATTAAGAGCCAAGCACAGGACAGAAGTGATGATCACGCTGGTTCGGCAGCGACGGCGAGGCGCTACACCAGGGCTTCATCCGGGCAAAAAAATGCGGTTTCGGCGCAACGCGCCTCGTCCGACGAGACGACGCAAGGAAGGTATCGAACTCGAGACCGTTCGGGCATCGGCGCTACTCCAAAGTCTCTCCCACCTCAATGGTGTGAGCGCGACATCAGGTAGGCATCATTAGCCGAATACCGGCGGTTGTTGACAGGAGGAATGCCATCTCCAGTTTGAGAAATATACGGATTAGCTCGTCAAACGGCAACCATTCGTGCCGGATGCATCCAGCGCCGCGCGAATTCGCCGTCACGCTGTCGATCCGCCCGGGACTGGATCGGCGCGCCGGCCTCGACCCGCGACATCGCGGCGCCAGTTTCACGCACCGAATTTCTCCACCCTGCGCGCGGCATCGGGGAACGTGCTCGCCCGGTCGAAGCGGGGGCGCGATGGACGCGGGTCCACTGAAGCGCCCCGGCCTCGCATGAAGCTGCGCCAGAACCAGATAGGGTCGGGGCGGGCCGGGCAGAGTACGGCTGACCGTCAACACCCGCGGGTCCTTCGCCCCGGCCGCGCCGATCAGCACACAGGCATGCCAGCACAGCCGCATACGCGGCGCGAAACCCGCCGCCGGCGCACCGCAATGAGAGGCCACCCGCTTCAAAGCGGGTAACGCCCCGGCCATGTCCTCTCGCAGCGCACGGACAGGCAGGGTTCTGACACGCGAGTCCTCATCCGCGAGCAGGCGAATCGCGAGAGTCGGGTCGAGCGCCCGACGGTCAATGAGTGCCTTTAGCGCTCGGAGCCGGATGGTCGGGTGCGGATCGCTCAAAAACAGCAAAACAGTGCAAGCGAGTGGGCATCGGCCCGCCCATGCTCGCCAGAGCATTCATCGTCGCGAAGCACAGGGTTGTATTACCTGAGGTGTGGGAGCTGCGCAGCATGCCCTCGACCGAGACCGAGCCGAGCCTCCCAAGGGCTTCTACGGCGCGCATGCGCCCCCTGCGATCCGCTCCATCTCGGGGACGCAAGCCGATGAGCGGGATGAGCACGCGCTCGGCTGCCGGCCCGATGCGCACCAGCACCCTCATGATCTCCTCGGCGCGTGCTCTATGGCCCTGAGCGTCACCCGAGAACGGATCGAGCGCGTTTTCATGGACTACGTGCTTGGCCCCGAGTTGCCGGCAGTTGATGGCGCTGGAGGCGCGCTGGGCTGCCAGTCAACCCGTGGCGATCGATCACCGGCCGCGCATCGATGAGCTGGAGCGGCAGTGGGCCAATTTGATCGGGGCCATCAAGTTCGGGGGGCTGGCGGTGGAGCTGACCGAAGAGTTGAAGACGGTCACGGCGGAGCTGACGCGCGTGCAGACCCTCCAGACGCCCGCGCGGCCCAAGGTGCCCAAGGCGCCCGAGACCGGGAGCGGCGAATCGAGCGCGTGCACGAGCGGCTGGCCGAGGGTGGGGAGCTGGCTCAAGGCGCCGTGAGCGAGGTGTGCCCGGCGGGCATATGGCTTTACCCAGATCCGGGTTGCGGGGGCTCTTCCTGAGGGCCTATGCGCAGACCGCGCTATTGCATCCTGGGGGACTGGTCGATTACGAGGGCCGCGCGCTGGCGGACGGATTCCCCAGGGTCTACCCGCCAGATGCATAAATTTTGCAGCCCGAACGCTTCTGCGCCTGTAGATGCTGGGCGGAAAGCATTCGATGTCCGAATTTCAATTCGCACGTCATGTGAAGATCGCGGAACCGTCCCAAGCGGAAACTTTTCCTGCAATCTCAGGCATCACGAGAATTGAGGACGGAGAGTTCTGCAATGATTGGGTGACCACGCCGTGGCGCGAGAATCTCGACGCGGAACGAAGAGAGTAGCTGGAAGTGGTAGCGGGGGCGGGATTTGGCACTTACTTGCACGGTTGCCGCAGCGCACAAGGGGCCGGGCCGTGCCGGCAGCGTGACCTGGATAGGATTGGTGGGCTCCAGGACAGGGTGTGGGAGGGGCGCCACAGTTTCCGCCGTGCCTGAACGAGGCGCGGTGATTCTCTGGGGAACCTGATTTACCCCCTGCGCTACGAGGAGCAGTTGTTGACCTGTCACGATGTCACCAGCGGGTTATGCCAACGCCAGAAGGAACGAGAACGGGGTGCGCGAATTTGCGGCTTCCGCAGCCCGGAGAATCACGATTGAATTTCAGTCGTGGAACGCCATGTGCCTTCTTCCCGCAAGGAACGCGAGCGCCCGCTGCGCGGCCTGCGCCTCTTCGTCGGTCACCAAAGATCGGCGAGTTCCGTCGCGCTTGAGCACATAGCGCTCCATGTCCTCGGCAAGCCGCTCGGCCGCCGCCGCTTGGTTCCTAAGCATGGCATCAATCATTGTTTCCACCGACTGTCGGCTGGCTGGATCGAGAGAGCCATAGAACGCTTCGCGGATGATCGAGCGAAGGTGTGGAACGCACACTGAGGGGCACCGATCAATGGAGCGTTGCCCCAGAATCTCCTGAACCGCCGCGGACTCCACCTGCCGCTGTATCGCGCACAGCTCGCAGGCTGTCGTCACCGGCGCATGCCGTTCCTCAGCAGAATGGGCGTCACCGCGGCAGCTCTCAGCGACACCCCAAAGAGTGCCCGCGACTTCCCGCACGGTCGGCGTGAGCGCCAAGCAAATGTCCCTGTCCACGGACATGGCGGCATAGAACCACAAGTGGGGCCCGCACATGCCGTGACGGGCTGCCAGTCTCTCACGAACATCTGCCCTGGCAATCAATTCATGTTGATATTTACGGAGGAACTCATACAGTGCGTCGTGAACCCGAGTGCAAAGTCCACAGGCGGTCATCCTCGAACCCAGAATGGAAACTGGAGCGGACTGCGCACCGAGCGTCGTTGCGCCGCCCCATTGGGCGCAGAGGCGCTCGAGACGTGCTCGCAGGTGTCTTTCCGGCAAGGATGCGTGACGGGTCTGAGGTAGAGGCGGTAGGCTGAGGTAGGGGGCTGATGTTGCCGTCTGGTGTGACAGGGTGGGCGCCCTGGGACGCACCCCTGGCCCCTGCGGAGCTTGCGTTCCGATTTCAGTTCCGCTATTGTCTGCGGCATGGAAACTCTGCTGCGTTACCGAGGCCGCGCGCTCACGGCGGTCGATATCCAAGAGATTCGTGAGCTGATTGCGGCGCACCCTGGTGCGAGCCGGCGCAAGCTCTCCGAGCGATTGTGCGAGCACTGGGGCTGGCGGCAGGCAAACGGTGCGCTGCGGGATATGGTGGCGCGGGGGCTGATGCTGGCGCTGCATCGGGCCGGGCACATCGAGCTGCCGGCGGTACGGGTGAGGTTACCGAACCCGCTGGGGGCGCAGCAAACGGCCCGTCGGCGGCCACACCCGGTGGCGGTCGATCGCACCCCCTTGTGTACGAGCCTGCGGGAGCTGGGGCCACTGACGTTCTGTCAGGTTCGACGTACAGTGCAGGAGGCGTTGTTCAACTGGTTGATCGAGAGCGATCACTATCTGGGCTATACCCGGGCAGTCGGTGAGCACCTGAAGTTCATGGTGTACGCGGGCGTTCGACCGGTGGGCCTTTTTGCCTGGAGTTCCGCGGCGCGGCACCTGGGACCTCGTGATCGGCATCTGGGGTGGTCGCTTGAGGCGCGGCGGCAGAACATTCGGTTCCTGGCCTACAACACCCGCTACCTGATCCCGAGCTGGGTTCAGGTGCCACATCTGGCCTCGCATCTGCTCGCGCGCATGACGCGGATGCTGCCTGGGGAGTGGGAGAAGGTATACGGCCACCCGGTGTATTTCGCCGAGACGTTTGTCGATACCACGCGGCATCGGGGCACCTGCTACCGGGCGGCGAACTGGCAGTTTCTCGGGCGCACCCAGGGGCGAGGCAAGGACGATTTGACGCACCGGCCGAACCGCACGGTCAAGGACGTGCTGGGACTGGCGCTGGTGGCGGATTATCGCGAGAGGCTGCTGGGCGCATGAGCGGGAAGAAGACGCCTGCGCCAGTGATGGAGCTGGCGCTCGAGGAGCTCGAGGCGATCCTCGAGCGCGCTCAGGTGGGAGCGATCAGCCTGGAGGAATACACGCAGCTCAAAGCGCTGATCTACACCTTCGCATTGCTGCAGGAGGAGCTGCAAGCAAAGAAGACCTCCATTGCCAGACTGCGGCAGATGTTGTTCGGGTCAAGCAGCGAGCGCACCCGTGAGGTGTTCGGGGAGGGAGCCGGCGATCCTGAGACCGAGGCGAGCAGCGAGCAGGCCGGGGGAAAGGGCTCGCTTGAGCGCAAGGGTCGATCCGAGAGCGGCGTGAGGCGCCAAGGCCATGGACGCAACGGTGCGGCCGCCTATGCTGGGGCGCGGAACGTGAAGATCCCTCATGCTCTGCTTGAGCGGGCAGATGCGTGCCCCGGGTGCAGCAAAGGCAAGATCTATCCGCTCAAGGAGCCGGCGGTGCGGGTGCGCTTTCGCGGCATGGCGCCGTTGCAGGCGACGGTGTACGAGTGCGATCGGCTGCGCTGTAATCTGTGCGGGGAAGTGTACACCGCGGCCACCCCCGCGGGGGTCGGGGAGGAGAAGTACGACGAGACGGCCGCCGCGGCCGTGGGGTTGATGCGCTATGGCATTGGCGTGCCGCACAACCAGATCGAGAAGCTGCAGGGAAATTTTGGCATTCCGCTACCCTCGAGCACTCAATGGCAGCTGGTCGAGGCAGCCGCGCACACGTACCGCCCCGTGCACGAGGCGATGCAGGAGCGGGCGGCTGACGGGACGGTGGTTTTCAACGATGACACCACCATGAAGGTATTGGGGTTGACGGCAGAGCAGCGGGCGGCCGCCCTTGGGGAAGATACCGCCGAGGAGCGCACCGGGGTGTTCACCTCCGGGATCGTCTCGATAGGCGATGGCCATCGGATCGCGCTGTTTTTCACCGGCGCGCGTCATGCCGGGGAGAATCTGACGGAAATCCTCAAGCGGCGCTCGCAAGCGTTACCTGCGCCGATCCAGATGTGCGATGGTCTGGATCATAATCTGCCGAAGGAATTCGAAACGATCGTGTGTCGGTGTGTCACGCATGCGCGCAGGAAGTACGTCGAGGTGGCCGCCAGCTTCCCTGAGGAGGTGCGCTTCGTGCTCAACACCCTCAAGGAGGTCTACAAGATCGACGCGCGAGCGCGCACACAGGGCTTGGACCCGAAGCAGCGCCTGAAATTGCACCAGGATGAGAGCGGGCCGCTCATGCAGGCCTTGAGAGAATGGATGACGGCGCAGTTTGCCGAACGCAAGACTGAGCCCAATAGCGGCCTGGGGAAGGCCATCCGGTACATGGATCACAACTGGGAAGCGCTGAGCGGTTTTCTCCGGACCGAAAACGCGCCTCTCGATAACAACATTACCGAGCGAGCCTTAAAAAAGGCGATCCGACATCGTCGCAACAGTTTGTTTTACAAGACGCTCAACGGCGCGCGCGTCGGAGACGTACACATGGCACTCATCCACACCGCAGAGCTCAACGAAGTCAACGCGTTCGACTATATGGTGGCACTCCTGCGTCACCCGCAGCAGATCGCCGAGCACCCGAGCGAGTGGATGCCCTGGAATTACCAGACGACACTCGAGAGCCTCAGCGCGGGCCCGGACCCACCCGCGTAGAGTCCGGGCCCACGATCAGCTCGGTCGGGCTACCGGCGGGTCAATCGGGATGCGGCGCCACATCGGGGCCGCCTGGGCACGCTCGGGGTTGCCACCCCAGATCAGGGCGGTAAACTCGTGCGCCAGGAGCTGGCGGCTCGCGGCATCGGCCGAGGTTGGCCAATGCCGGAATCGGCCCGCCGACAGGCGTTTCGTCGCGAGCCAGAAGCCCTGGCCGTCATACACCAACAGTTTTATGGCTTTGCCCGAGCGCGAGCGGAATACAAACATGGTGCCATCCATGGGATTTGCCGATAGCGCTGCCCGGCATACCTGACTCAAGCCGTCAATCCCTCGACGACCATCGACCGGTTCGATCGCCACGAGCACACGCATCTGCGGAGTGATCTGGATCACGGCTGCGACCCCCAGCCTGAACGACACAACTCGAGCACCACTTCCTTTGCCGCCCCGGGGGACATCTCGAGCTCAAGGCGCTCTCCAGCAGGTCCCGCAAGACGCACACGGCACATCTGGCCTACCGCAGGCAAGGCGCTTGGCAGCTCGAGGAACTTTACCGCTGCACCGTGCGCACTCGAGCGCTTCGCCGTCCTGCCGGCCGATGCCGCTACTGAACCGGCGCCGCTCGTACGCTTGAGCTTGTTGTACTCCAGCCCCAATGCCCGGGCGGTCCGGTGCACCCCATGACGCCGTGCCAGGCGCCCCGCCTCACTCCACGCCCATCCCGGTAGCGCCTTGCCGGGACTGCTGCTTCGGCGATACTCATCCAGCCGTTGCCGCAGTCGAATCAAATCCCGCGCCTGCCCGTTCTCGGTTCTGTTCATGCGTCGCTCCAACCACCCAAAATGGGCGTCGTCACAACGCTAGCAACCCCCGGTATCGCCAGTCACGCATCCTTGCCGGAAGGACAGAAGCGCCGGGATAAACCGGCATCGAGCAGAGGATGAAAGAGCCTCACATTGAAGGTCTAGCAAACCACGATGACCCCGAGTCATGTCTCGGTACCCGCAAGGGTACCGGGGAAGCGTTGACAG
>JAJYUA010000030.1 GCA_021792755.1 Pseudomonadota bacterium | reverse complement strand
TTCCCACGGAACTGGAAATGGAATATGCCGCCGAGGTCTATGGGCCGGGCTGGGAGTCGCCAGGCTACGGGCCGGGTGAATACGGTGCGAGCGGTCCGGGCGGCGCGCCGCGCCCCCGGCACCTCTACAAGTATCCACCCGGTCCAAAGGGATACCAGCGCTCCGATGAGCGCATCCGCGAGGACATCTGCGACCGCCTCATGCGGGCGGCGAACCACATCGATTCGAGCGAGGTCACGGTCGAGGTCGCCCAAGGCAAAGTCTTGCTCGAGGGCACCGTGCCGGCGCGGCGGATGAAACACGCGATCGAGGATCTCGCCGACGGGTGCCTCGGGGTGAAGGACATCGAGAACCGCATCCGCGTGCAGCCGCCCCTGCCCGAGGGCTGAGCCGCCTCGGGCGAGCGACAGGCCGGACCCGGGGTGCGCGCCGGCGCCCCGCTCACGTCACGCGCTTGCGAAACAGCCACCCGGCCGCCGCCAGAGTGGCGATGCCGATGAGGGCCATCGGCCAGAGCTGCGAGAGCAGCTCGCCCAGTCCCGAGCCGCGCAGAAACACACTCCGTACGATCACCAGGATGTAGCGCATGGGGTTCAGCAGCGTCAGCTCCCGCACCCACCGCGGCATGTTGGCGATCGGCGTGGCAAATCCCGAGAGGATGATGGACGGCACCAGGAACAGGAACGCCCCGAGCAGCGCCTGTTGCTGCGTCGCCGAGAGCGCCGAGATCGCAAGCCCGATCCCGGTCACCGCAAGCACGAACAGCAGCAGTCCGAGGTACAGCGCCGCGAGCGAGCCGCGCAGCGGCACGTGAAACCACAGCACCGTGGCGGCTATGATGATCGAGGCCTCGGCGAGGCCGACGAGCAGCCCCGGCAGCCCCTTGCCCAGCAGGATGTCGAGCTGACGCAGCGGCGTGACCAGCAACTGATCGAACGTGCCGAGCTCACGCTCCCGCGCCACCGAAAGACCCACGACGAGCAGCGTCTCCACCTGGGTAAGCAGCGCGATGATGCCCGGGATGATGAACCAGTGCGAATCGAGCGTCTGATTGTAGAGCGCGCGCGCATCGAGCACCGCGGGCGGCGGATTCCCGCCGTGGGCCCGCGACCACGCCAGGCTGAAAGCGGTGAGAATGCTGCCCGCGTATCCCTCGATCAGCAGGCCCGTGTTGGAGTTGCGCCCGTCGACGATCACCTGCACCGGGGCGGGCACGTGACGGTACAGATCGCGGGTGAAACGCCGGTCGATCAGCACCACGGCCTCGACCTGCCGCGAATCGATCAGCTCATTGACGCGTCGCCCGCTCGACAGCAGCGCCTCGACGGTGAAGGTCGGCGAGCCTGCGAAGCGGGCGGCCAGATCGCGCGAGGCCTGGCTTCGATCCTGGTTGTAGATGGCGATCGGCACGTGATTGAGATCGAAGCTCGCCGCGTAGCCGAACACCACGAGCTGGATGAGCGGCGGTCCGATGAGCAGCCAGCGGCCGCGCGGATCGGCGAGCACCGCCAGCAGCTCTTTGATGAACAGAGCCAGAACCCGCCGCCACATGCTCAGTCCAGCCGCTTGCGCGCCCTGAGGCGGGCGAGAGCGAGAAAGACGACCGCCATCAGCGCGAGCGCCGCCGCGTTCGGAACGATCACCGAGCGGATATCGCCCGCCAGGAACTGCGACTGCAGCAGGGTGACGAAGTAGCGCGCCGCGATCAGGTGGGTGATGAGGCGGATGGCGAGCGGCATGCTGTGAATGTCGAACACGAAGCCCGAGAGGATGAACGCCGGCAGGAAGGTGGTGACGATGGCGATCTGTCCGGCCGCGAACTGGGTGTGCGCGGCGCTCGAGATGAGCAGCCCCATGCCGAGGGCGGTCAGCATGAACAGCGCCGAGCAGCCCGTGAGCACGAGGATGGAGCCGTGCAGCGGCACACCGAACAGAAACACCGCGAGGCCCACCGACACCAGCATGCCGCCCATGCCGAGCACGAAGTACGGCGTCAGCTTCGCCAGCAGGATCTCGCTCACCGTCACCGGAGTGACCATGAGCGCCTCCATCGTGCCGCGCTCCCATTCCCTCGCGATCACCAGCGCCGTGAGCAGCGCCCCCGTCAAGGTCATGATCACGGCGATCAGGCCCGGCACGAGGTAGTCGTGGCTGCTCACCTCGGCGTTGAAGCGCATGCGCGGCTGCTCGGCCAGCGCCAGCGACGGGGGCTGCCCGTGCGAGCGCGCCAGCGAGGCGAGCCAGTCCGCCCACACCTGCTGCAGGTAGCCTTCGATGATGCGCGCGGTGTTGGCATCGACCCCATCGACGAACACGCCGATCGGAGCGTCGCCGACGGTGTCGGCGCGGCGGGTGAAATCGCTCTGCAACCAGACGATGCCCTGCACCCGGCGCGCGGCGAGGGCCCGCTCGGCCTGCTGAATGCTGCGAAACGAGCGCGGCTCGAAGTAAGGCGAGCCATAGAGCTTGCCCGTGAAGCTCGTCGTGAATGCGTCGGGACTGGGCACGACCAGCGCGATCGGCACGTGCCGCGCATCGAGCGAGACGCCGTAGCCGAACACGAGCAGCAGCACCGCCGGCAGCACGAAAGCGATCGCGAGCGCGGACGGATCGCGCGCGATCTGCAGAAACTCCTTGCGCGCCAGGCCGAGCAGGCGCCGTGAGGACGCTCTCATGGCGCCTGCGGCGCGCCGCCGGTCCCGATCGCGGCGATGAACGCGTCCTCCAACGTGGGATCGGGCCGCTCGGGCCGGCGTGCCGCGGCCTTGATCGCATCCGGGGTGCCTTCGGTGAGCACCCTGCCCTGGGCCATGATGAGCAGCCGGTCGCAGTACTCGGCCTCCTCCATGAAATGCGTCGTGACCAGCACCGTCACGCCCTGCCCGGCGAGGACGTTGATCCGGCGCCAGAACTCCCGCCGGGCGAGCGGGTCGACCCCGGAGGTCGGCTCATCGAGAAAGAGGATCTCGGGCTCGTGCATCAGCGCGCAGGCGAGCGCCAGGCGCTGCTTGAACCCGAGCGGCAGCTCGCCGGCCTTGGCCTCGGCGAGCGCGCCGAGGCCGAACTCCCCGCCCGCCCAATCGATCCGCCGCCGCTGTCGCCGGCCGCTCAAGCCGTACACGCTGCTGAAGAAGCGCAGGTTTTGGCGCACGCTGAGATCCTCGTACAGCGAGAAGCGCTGGGCCATGTAGCCGATGCGCCGGCGCGCCACGGCGGCGGCGGTGCGCAGATCGAAGCCGGCCACGCGCAGCGCCCCTTCGGTGGGGGGCAGCAGGCCGCACAGCATGCGAAAGGTGGTCGATTTGCCCGCGCCGTTGGCGCCGAGCAGGCCGAACACCTCACCCCTTTTGACTTCGAAGCTCACTTTGTCGACGGCGGTGAACTCGCCGAAGCGGCGTGTCACCTCGCTCACGCGGATGACCGCTTCGCGCCCGCCCGGGGCCTGCTGCGCGTAGGGCGCCGGTTGCGCTTGCGCCACCCCCGTGCCCGCGGCGGCCGCCGGTCCGTCGGCGCCTCGCGCCCGCAGCCGCGCCACGAAGCCGTCCTCGAAGCGCGGCGCGATCGGCGTCAGGGTGAGATCGGGCACGGCCGCCGAGATCGCCCGGATGTCGGGCGAGTCCTCGCTCGTGACGACGCGCACCCGTCCGCCCTGGATGACTGTGTCGAGGACACCGGCCGTGCGCGCCAGCCGCTCCTGCAACGCGCGCCGGTCGATGGGGGCGGTGGCGATGAAGCTGCGGCCCCTCATCGCGGCCGTGAACTGCTCCGGAGGACCGCTGCCGAGGAGGCGGCCCTCGTGAATCAACAGCACCTGATCGCAGCGCTCCGCCTCATCGAGGTAGGCGGTGCTGAAGAGCACCGTGGCGCGCGCCTGCCGCACCAGGTGCTCGATGATCTGCCACAGTTCCCGGCGCGAGACCGGATCGACGCCCACCGTCGGCTCATCGAGCAGCAGCAGCTGCGGCGGGTTGACCAGAGTGCACGCCAGACCGAGCTTCTGCTTCATGCCCCCGGAGAGCCGCCCGGCCCTGCGCGACTGAAACGGACCGAGCCCCGTCATGCGCATCAGCTCGGCGTAGCGGGCCGCACGCGCCCCGGCAGACAGGTTCTGCAGGTCGGCGTAGAGCGCGAGGTTCTCTGCGACCGTCAGATCCTCATACAGGCCGAAGCGCTGCGGCATGTACCCGAGACGCGCCTGCACGAGGAGCGGGTTGCGCGCCACATCGACACCCAACACCTCGATGCGCCCGCCATCCGGCCGCAGCAGTCCGGCGATGAGGCGCATCAGGGTCGTTTTGCCCGCCCCGTCCGGCCCCACGAGACCGGTGATCTGCGCCCGCCGCGCCCGGGCGCTTACCCCGGCGAGCGCCTCGACGGAGCGTCTGCCGGAGCGAAAGCTGCGGCGCACATCCTCGAGCACGATCGCTGCGCCTGCCGTGTCGTCGCTCACCGGCGCGCCTTTCCTGCCCGAGGCGCCTTGCCGAGAGGCGCCGGTCTTCGCGGGCGCGCCACGGCGCTGGCGCCGCCGGCTCGCCCCCCGCTGCGCGGCGCGCATCCCGGGGCGCTGCCCTGCTCGCGCAGGTCGATGCGCACCGTGGCGGGCATGCCGAGGCGCAGCTGTCCGCGCGGATCGCAGACATACACTCGCAGCTGGTAGACGAGCGAGGAGCGCAGCCCCGGGGTCTCCACCGTCTTCGGCGTGAACTCCGCAATCGGGGAAAGATAGCCCAGCCAGCCGCGGTAGATCCGGCCCGGATAGCTGTCGGTGGTCACGGCCGCCGCCTCGCCCAGCCGTACCCTGCCCAAGTCTCGCTCGGACACGTATGCCCGCACCCACAGCGGGCTCGGCAGCGCAATGGTGAACACCGGCGTGCCGGGGGAAGCCATGTCGCCCGGCTCGAGAATGCGATCTTCGACCACTCCGTCGCTCGAGGCATAGAGCCGGGTGTCGCGCAGCTCACGCCGGGCGAGCGCAACCGCGGCCACCGAGGCCTGGTATGCCGCGCGGGCTGCTGCGATGTCCTGCGTCCTGGGACCGATGAGGGCGAGCAGATATCGCTGGCGTGCCGCCTCATATTGGTGGCGCGCGGAATGAAACGCGGCCCTGGCCTCATCGAGGCTCTGCTGTGAGACCGCGTGGGCGACGATCAGCCGGGCGTTGCGCCGATAGATGATCCCGTCCACTGCGGCGGTGGTGCGCAGCGCCCGCATCGTGGCTTTCGCCGCGGCGATCTGCTGGGGCCGCGAGCCGGCGAGCAGCTTCGCAAGGGCTTCCTTGCGGCTGTGCATCTGCGCGACGGCGCGCGCGAGCGATGCGGCGTAGCGTGTGTCATCGAGCCTGGCGAGCAGCTCTCCGCGCTTGACCACCGAGCCCTCCTGCACGAGGATGGAAGTGACGCGGCCGCTGTCGTTGAACGCCGGCAACCCCTCGCGGATGTCGACATCGCCGTACAGCACCAGCGTGTCGGGCTGCCCGGGGGCGCGAGTCAGCCAGAGGTAAAGGCCCGCCCCGAGCGCCACGATCAGCGCCAGAACAACGGCAGCACGTCTCATCGGCTTCCCGCGGCCTTGCACAAGCACACTCCGTCCCGCGGCACGAGAGCCGCGTCCACCCTCATTGCGCCCCGGCCGGCGACCGCAGGCCATACGTACTTGCCGGTACAGCGCCTCAGTGCTGTCCGCTTATCTGCACTACGAGCGCACCGCGGCCCGCGGCGGGTTCTGCGGGCCGCGGTGCCGGCGAGCGCCAGCCGCCTTCGCGGCCGCGTGGCCAAGCACCCATGCCTGCCGGGCAGAGCCGGGCCCGCCGGTCCTTGATCGGCAGCTTCCGCGTGCTGCTCTGCCACCGCATCACCCAGTCCCCGGCCAGGCTGAGCGAGGGCTGGCGCGAGCTCGCCGTCCGCTCCTTCTGCACGCGCGAGATGCCCGAGTCCGGCAAGGCCATAGCCGCCACCGGCAGGCCTCTCAGGTCTTGAAATATTTCTGCAATGAAACGGTAACGGTTCCGTAACGGCCGCTCGCTACCGTGCGCAGCCTCACACCGCGGTCATCCGGGTGCGGCAAAAAAACCTCAAGAGGTAGCGCGCGATGAGTGATTCTCAGGCAAGCCGAGTCTCGAAACCCGCCCGCATCGCCCCGACGATCGCCTCGATCCTCGCCGCCGCCGCCGCCGCTCGGGCGGCCCCGGTCCCGGCACCCGCTGCGCTGCCTCTCACGTCGCTGCAAGCGATCATCGTCACCGGCAAGAAGCTGCAGCTGAAGAGCCTGAAGCAGAAGTCGATCTTCGAGTCCGCCTTCGGCGACAAAGCCCTCGACCGCCAGCAGCTGAAGTCCGCGGGCGTGGTCGGCGGCGCCGCGCAGGCTCTCTCGTTCGCCCCCGGGATCAATGTCGAGGGCTACGGCCAGACCGGCGGCACCAAGGCGACCATCAGCATGAACGGCTTCAAACAGGGCTGGGGCGGGTTCTCCGGCAACACGATCGACAACGGCAGCATCGCGGTCAGCTTCGACGGCATACCGATGGGCGATCCGATCACCGGCCTGTGGGAGACGCCGGAGGTTCCGCAGACCGCGCTCCTGCAGGGCGCGCGGGTGAGCTACGGCCCCGGCAGTGCCGAGAACCGCTGGTTCAACAACATCGGCGGCGGGGTCAACTTCGTGCCCGTGCAGCCCGCGAGCCGGGCCGGCGGCTACGCGCAGCTCACCTACGGCAGCTTCAGCACCGAGAACGCCGATCTCATCCTGCAGACCGGCAAGATCGACGGCTGGGAGACGGTGATCGCCGGCGGCGCGGGCCGCTCCAGCGGCTTTCGCACCTCCCCGGACGGCTTTGACTGGCCGACACGCAACTTCGCCGGCTTCTTCAAGACCCGCAAGGTCTTCGGCAAGGGCGATGTCAGCTTCGGCGCCTACCTCGGCGACGGCCACGGCTGGCGTCCCACGCCGATTCCCGTGGCCGCGAACCCCCTGATCAGTGTCAACGGCATGGACGCCAACAACGAGCCCGTGCCCGGGCCGCTCTACAGCCAGCAGACCTCCGGCTTCTACAGCGCGGTGAACGAGAGCGTCTGGAGGAAGAACGACTACAACCGCGTGTGGCTCATCTACTCCCGGCAGAACATTCGCCTCGACCGCCGCATCACCCTGCACAACCAGCTGTGGTACCGGCAAGGCAACCGTCTGCACGTGCACTATAACAACTGGGTTCCGGGCGCCGGCAACCTGTACGAGCACAACAACCCGACGGCCCACGATTACGGCGACAAGATCTGGAGCGACATCTACCTGCCCTACAACACGGTGAACGTCGGCGGCTATTTCATCAACGCGATGTACAACTCGCGCAACTCCTTCTACAACCCGGCGGTCTGCGGCACGACGACCACCAACATCTTTTACGGCTACAACCAGGCCGAGATTCCCGCCGGCACCGCCGTGTGCGGCTCGGTGAGCGTTCCGAACGCGACCCATCGCAGCGATTTCTGGTACACCACCTTTCTTTCGGCCTTCGTGCAGGACGCGATCTCCCCGATCGCGAGCCTCACCATCACCCCGGGGATCCGCGCGGTGAGCTTCAGCACCGACTACTATCCCTTCGGAACCACGTATTTCGCCGAATCGGACGCGCTGAGCACGCCCACCCTGTCAAATCCCGCCGGCGCCTCCGTGTTCGGCGGTCACGACCAGGGCGAGCTGCCCGCCGCCCACACCAACTACGACGAGACCGAGCCCTCCGTCAGCGCGCGCTGGCAGCCGCTGCGTTGGCTGGCGGCCTATGCCAACTGGGCGAGCGCGTACCGCCTGCCGCAGGTGGGCGGCGGCGGCGGCCTCTACCAGAGCGTGCCGGCGATCGGCGACATCCTCGAGAAGAGCCTCGAGTGGCAGGCGGGCGTGAAGGCCTTCTGGCCGCAGGTCGGGGACTTCACCAAGGTGCTGCTCGACGTCAACTACTACCACACGCACTTCAGCAACCAGTTCATCGGCGCGACGCAGAGCGCGACCGGCGTGTTCCTCGGGGAGGGCGTGGGTGACTCGCTCTACCACGGCGTAAACCTTTCCGGCGAGGCGAACCTCGGCACCCTGAAGATGTTCGCCAACCTGAACCTCGAGAAGGCATATTTCAGCCACTACACGTTCCATCCCGTGCAGGGGCAGGCCGCGGCCTTCGATTACAACGGCGCACCGGTGTCGAACGTGCCCGACACGACCTTCAACATCGGCGCCTACTGGACGCACACGCTTCCCGGCGGAATCGCGGTCAAGCCGCGCGCCTGGTACCAGTACGTGGGCAAGCAGTATCTGTGGTCGAACTTCCTGTCCGCACCGACCAACCGGCAGCAGCCTTCCTTCGGCGTGCTGAACCTCGCTCTGGCGGCGACGCTGCCGTCGTCGTGGTACGGGGATGCCGTGAAATCCGTCAAGCTCAAAGTCGAAGTCATGAACGCGCTCAACAAGCAGTACAACGAGTTCGAGGAGCTCTCCGGCGGCGGCGTCTACGCGACCAGCGGCGTGCCGGGCGCGACGTCTGCGGCGCCCTACGTGAACTACCTTTTGGCATACCCCGGAGCCCCGCGCGCGCTCTACGGCACGATCTCCGTGAGCTTCTGAGGACCGGTCCGAGCGCCCCCGTCAATCCGGCGCGGCTGCCCGCCGCCGACGAGCGCTCAGCCGGGCGCGCGAGGCCCGGATCCGGCGCTTGCCAAGCCGTCAATCGAGCTTGAACTCGATGGTGTCCCAGCGCGTGGTGTCCTCGTGCCGGGCCTGCCGGCGGATGGCGTCC
The DNA here is from genome assembly GCA_021792755.1 of Pseudomonadota bacterium. GTDB lineage: Bacteria > Pseudomonadota > Gammaproteobacteria > Steroidobacterales > Steroidobacteraceae > 13-2-20CM-66-19. The sequence continues at coordinate 40,631 of JAJYUA010000030.1, read as the reverse complement.
ACCAGGGCCCGCTCGTCCCAGTCGACGACCTCATCGGCGAGATCCTTCAGGACCTTCGGCACCGCCCTGCCGGAGCCGAAGGGCGTCAGTAACACCACCGGCTTCTGGCCGGAGCGGCCGTAGAGCAGCTGGAAGGTGAGCAGATCCTGGTCGCGCTCGAACAGGCCCGAGAGCGCCACAACGGCCTCGGCGGGAGCGATCTGCGCCCGCAGCTCCTGCTTCTGCGCCTCCCGGTCGCCCTGCGGCCGCCGCTCCGGGGCGCTGAAATTCTTGTAAAAGAAATTGCGCGAGCTCTCCAGGTACTCGAATACCCGCAGATAGTCATCGCCCGCCTCCCAGAGGTGGGTGATGAACAGCCGGATCGGATCGGCCTGAGACATGTTCGTAAGGCGCCCTCCAAAGTCTTGGCAAGTCTCTCACAAGCGACGGCCCGCCCCAAGTGCGGGTGTTCGCGCTGCCGCCCAGGGCGGCAATTGAATAGAATGCGCCTTTGCCTCTCGGAGCGCTTCGATCCCGGTGCGTCTGGTCGTCTACAACATCCGCTACGCCACCGGCGCAGGTCCGGCCTTCCACCTGCCGGTGCCGGGGGCGGGCTACCTGCGCAGCAACCCGCGGGTGCTCGATGGCATCACGGCGTTCCTGCGCGCCGAGCACCCCGATGTGGTCGGCCTCATCGAGGTCGACAGCGGCTCGGTGCGCACCGGCATGGTCAACCAGGCCGAGCACATCGCCGCCGAGCTCGGCCATTACTCGACCTTCCAGTGCAAGTACGCGGCCCGTTCGGTCAACACGCTGCTGCCGATCGTGCGCAAGCAGGGCAATGCGCTGCTGTCCGCCCCGCACGTGCACGGGGAGCGTTTCCACTACTTCGATACCGGCATCAAGCGGCTCATCATCGAGCTCGAGCTCGCCGAAGTGTGCGTGTACCTGGTGCACCTGTCGCTGAAATTCCGCCACCGCCAGTACCAGCTTCGTTCCCTGCACGACCTGATCGTCAAGGCGCGAAAGCCCGTGATCGTGGCCGGGGACTTCAACACCTTCTGGGGCACCCACGAGATCTATCTTTTCATGCGCGCCGCCGGGCTGCGCAGCGCCAACTCCGCGGGACTGCCGTCCTTTCCGGCGCGCGCCCCGCGCATCGAGCTCGATTTCATCCTGGTGAGCGAGGGCATCGAGATCACCGATTTCCGCATTCCGGACGTGCGCTTCTCCGACCACCGCCCGCTCATCTGCGATTTCCATGTCCGCTCGGCCGCCTCCGTGCAGACCGCGGCGGCCTGAGGGCACTTCCCGGGGGGCAGACAAAATGTCGAGCGACACCGGCGCCAGCTGGCGCCTCGAGCGCGATACGGACGATATCCTGTGGCTGTGGGCCGACCGGCAGGGATCTTCCACCAACGTGCTCGGCAGCGCCGTGCTCGCCGAGCTCGACACGCACCTTGCGTCTATCGCCGCCTCGCCCCCGCGCGGTGTCGTGGTGCTGTCGGCCAAGAAAAGCGGCTTCATCGCCGGGGCCGATATCAAGGAGTTCACGGGCTTGAGCGCAGCCGAGAGCGGCTACCGCCTGATCCGCGCCGGACAGCAGGCGCTCGAGCGGCTCGCCCGCCTGTCCTGCCCCACGGTCGCAGCCATTCACGGCTTTGCCCTCGGCGGGGGACTGGAGCTCGCCCTCGCCTGCCGGTATCGGGTTGCCGTGGGGGACGAGCGGCTCTCGCTCGGGCTGCCGGAGGTGCGGCTCGGCATTCATCCGGGCTTCGGCGGCACGGTGCGCAGCGTCCGCCTCATGGGCGTGCGGCCCGCCCTGCGGATGATGCTCACCGGCAAGCCCGTGCGCGCCGAGCAGGCCCTGCGCCTAGGGCTCGTCGACCAGCTGGTCGGCGAGCCGGATCTGAAGGCAGCCGCGCGCGCGATCCTCCTGCAGGCCCCCCCGCCGCGGCGTGCGCCGCTCCTCGAGCGCATGCTCGGCTGGCCGCTGGTGCGCCCCGCGGTGCGGCGCTCGCTCATTGCCCAGGTCGCCGACGAGGCCCCTGCCGATCACTATCCCGCGCCCTACGCCATCATCGATCTGTGGGCCCGTTACGCCGCGCACGGCCCGGCAGCCTTCGAGGCCGAGGCGCGCTCCATCGCCCGCCTGTTCACGACCGAGACCGCACGCAACCTCATCCGCGTGTTCCTGCTCCAGGACCGGCTGAAGGCGCTCGGCGGCAAGGCATCGGGCCCGCTCGATCGGGTGCACGTGATCGGGGCGGGCCTCATGGGCGGGGACATCGCGGCCTGGGCGGCGCTGCGCGGCTGCACCGTGACGCTCGAGGATCGAGAGACGCGCCTCATCGAGCCCGCGCTGCGGCGCGCGCAGGAGCTCTTCGCCAGGCGACTGCCCGATCGGCGCAGAGCGGCGGCCGCCGCCGCCCGCCTCAGCGCCGATCCGGACGGCGGCGGCGTTGCGCAGGCGGACGTGGTGATCGAGGCGATCACCGAAAGCCTTCCCGCCAAGCGCGAGCTGTATGCGGCGATCGAGCCGCGCCTGAAGGCGGGGGCGCTGCTCGCCACCAACACCTCGAGCCTCATGCTCGATCAGCTCGCGCGCGATCTCGCCGAGCCTTCCCGCCTGCTGGGCATGCATTTCTTCAATCCGGTCGCGCAGATGCCGCTCGTGGAGATCATTCACTCACAGGCGACCGATCCGGCGGCGCTGCGCTCGGCCATCGCCTTTGCGCGCAGGCTCGACAAGCTTCCGCTGCCGTGCCGCAGCGCGCCCGGATTCATCGTCAACCGGGTGTTGATGCCCTACCTGCGGGAGGCCCTGCTTGCGGCCGAGGAGGGAGTGCCGCTCATTGCGATCGACCAGACCGCGAAGCGATTCGGGATGCCCATGGGGCCGGTCGAGCTTGCCGACGTGGTGGGGCTCGACGTGCTCGCCCAGGTGGGCGCGATCATCGCCGCCGGCGTCGGACGGCCCGTGCCCGAGCTCAAGCGCCTGAGCGAGTTGATCGCCCTCGGCAAGCTCGGCCGCAAGTCGGGCGAGGGGTTCTACCCCTGGCGCGATGGCAAGCCGGTAAAGCCCGCCTCCGCGCAGCCGCCGCCGTCCGATCTCACCGACCGGCTCATCCTGGTGTTGATCAACGAGTCTGTCGCCTGTCTGCGCGAGGGACTGACGGAGGACGCGGATCTCATCGATGCGGCCGTGATCTTCGGCACCGGCTTTGCGCCTTTCCGCGGCGGTCCCCTCGCCTATGCGCGTGCGCAGGGCATCTCGGTCCTTCTCGAGCGGCTGGCAGCGCTCACCGCCCGCTACGGCGAGCGCTTCCAGCCCGATTCGGGCTGGTCGCTGCTCGCAGGCGGCGCCGGGAGCCGGGTGGACGCGTTGTCATACCGAAATCCGTGAACCACGCCCATGCGGCGAAGCGGCGGCGGCGCTTAGCATGGGCCCCGTCGGCGGCCCCAAGCCGCGCACAGGGCCTGTTCCCGTCCCCGGAGCTCCAGATGTCCGCAGAGCGCAGCTCCGCCCTACAACTGCTGAAGTCCTTCGCGCCGCTCGATCGGCTCAAGCGCGAAAATCTCGCGGCGCTCGCCAAGAAGGTGACGCTGCAGCGCTTCACTCCCGGACAGACCCTCTTCAGCGAGGGCGATCTCGACGGGCGCACGATGTGGCTGGTATCCGGCGCGGTCGAGATCCAGGAGAGCGGGCGCGCGCTCTACACCGTCCGCGCCGGCACGGACCCGGCCCGCCGGGCGCTCTGTCCCACGAGCCCCCGATCCTCGACTGCGCGCGCGCTCGAGCCGGTGCGCTGTCTCTCGATCGATAGCGAGCTGCTCGACCTCGTGCTCACCTGGGACCAGACCGGGGTCTACGAGGTGAGCGAGCTGTGCGCCGAGACGGCGGGCGGCGCCGGTGACTGGATGACGACGCTGCTGCAGAGCGAGGCCTTCCGGCGCATCCCGCCGCCGAACCTGCAGGCGATCTTCTCACATCTGGAGCGGCTGCCGGTCGGGGCGGATGAGACGGTGATCCGCCAGGGCGATGAGGGCGATTATTTCTACATCATCATGAGCGGCAAGGCTCAGGTGACCCGCGAGACCCCGCTCAACCGGGCAGGCCTGAAGCTCGCCGAGCTCACCGTCGGCGACACCTTCGGCGAGGATGCGCTGATCGCGGAAACCCAGCGCAACGCCACGGTGCGCATGCTGACCGACGGGGTGCTGATGCGCCTCGGCAAGCGGCACTTCCGCGAGCTGATGAACGACCCGCTGTTGCAGTGGGTCGGCTGGGAGCGGGCGCGAGAGATCGTCGCACGCGGCGGCCGGTGGCTCGATGCGCGGCTGCCCGCGGAGTGCCAGGCACACGCGATCGAGGGCTCGATCAACATTCCTCTGTACTTCATCCGCATGAAGCTCGGCGTGCTCGATCGGCAGACGCCCTACGTGGTGTACTGCGATACGGGCCGTCGCAGCTCGGCGGCGGCCTATATCCTGATCGAGCGCGGATTCGATGCATATGTGCTCAAGGGCGGCCTGAACCAGAACCTGCCGGCGATGCGCCGCAGCGCGTAACGCTACATCGTGTGGGTCGCGCTGCCTTTCGGATCAACGACTTAAGCGCTTTTGTACCCGGTTTGTAACCAGTAAAGACAGCCGGGCAAAAATTCACACAAGCCGCCTACACGTCCTGTAATTCGCCCCTCTCCCCTCCTCTCGCGCTCTCGGAAAGCGCCGCCCAGCCGTCCCATTCGACGGCCGAGCGGCTCACCGCAACCGAACGTGTGAGGTTCAGTCATGGCTACCGATACCGTATCACGCGCCGCTGGCGCGCAGTCTCCCGCCGTTCCCGAGTCCGTCATCCGCGCCGCCGCCGAGCGTCGCTCGCGTCACCCTGCGCACAGCGCGCCGATCGGGTCGGTGCTGGCCGAGGAGGCTGCGGAGGCTCCTTCGCCCCAAGTCTTCCTCGAGCTCGACGAGCTGCTCCAAAAGCTGCTCAACGTCATCAGCCATCTGAGGTGCGCCGACAGCGGGCTTTACGACCTGCAGAGCGTGCCGGCGGCCCTCCAGCCCGCGGCGATCGTCCTGCACGACGCAATCGAGAATCTCGCCGCGCTCCATAGCCGCATGGAGGAATGGGCGGCCGAGGACAGCCGCGAGGCCCGCTATGCCGGCGCGGCCGAGGCGCACGATGCGCGGGATGCCGAGCTGCCCGAAGCCTTGGCGCAGCACGTCGCAGACCAGCAGCACTGCGCCCGGGAACTGCAGGACCTTCTCGCCGCCGTGCTGCGTGACCCCAATCGCAATGACGATGGCATCCTGTCGATCGCATGGCGCGAGGCGCGTGCACTCAATGGGGCACTGGACCGCGCGTCGCTGATTCGGGCAATCGAGGGCCAGTCATGAGCGCCGGTGTCGAACTCCAGGCCGTCATTGCCGGCTCGGTCCGTGTAGGCCGCCTGGCTCGGGCGCTCGCGGAGGCCGGCCTGCGTACACGCTATGACGGCGACCGGCAGGCGATCGTCATCGAGCCGCAGGCGCGGCGGAACGTGGCGGATGCGCTCGTCGGGATGGCTTGGTTCAACGGATTGTCCAGGGCAGAGCGGACCTATTGGCTCGAGGTGGCGAGAGCAGCCTGCCCGGCCGCGGCGTGGCGGACGGTCCACTCGGGGGCGCCGGGGCCGTAGGGGCGGCCAAAAGCCGCACGAGAGCGCCCCCGCATGCGGGCGTTTTCGTTTGTGATGCAGGCGAGCTAGACTGACCCGAAAATAACGCACCAAGGGAGTCATGATGAAAACAAATCTGGTGTATGACGTTGGCGCACACAACGGGAGCGATACCGAGTATTACCTGTCGCTGGGCCACGATGTCCTGGCAATCGAGGCCGATCCGACTCTCGCCGCGCACCTACGGCAGCGATTCTCCCGTGAGATTGCCGATGGCAAGGTGCAAGTCTTGCAGTGTGGCGTAACACAAACGGATGGAACGCTACCGTTTTACGTATGCCCTGGGCTGACGATATGGAATTCCTTCAGTCCGGGTTGGGCGACCTCACGCGGCATGGCTGTCGTCGAGGTGCAGGTGCCGACTCGACGCTTCGAGTCGATTTTGGCTGAATACCGCGCGCCGTTTTTCCTGAAGGTGGACATCGAGGGTCTCGATGGCCTGTGCATCAAGGCTATAGAACGGAAGCATGCCCCCAAGTTCGTTTCCTTTGAGGCCAACTCCGACGCTTTCGACCTCGTCCTGCATCTGCACGGCATGGGTTACAAACGCTTCGCCATGGTGGACCAGTACACCCTTCGAGATGTCGCCATACCGCAAATCGGCACGGACGCGCATATGAAGTGGGCGGCCACTCAGCGCGCCCGGCGCTTCTCACGGCAGCATGCGTGGGCTGCCAGGTTGATCAAGCCGACGCGGCCTCGTCGAAAGGGCGGTCGAGCACAGGCTGAATTCCGCAATGGGGGCGCCGGACCTACGCCAATGCTGAGACGCTCAGGATGGCAGCCAATCGAAGAATTCAGCTACACATGGACATCGCTGCTTGGAGCCGGGCTGCTGGAAACGTCGTGGTACGACGTGCATGTTGCGCTCGAGGATGAGTGCGCGGCGTAAGCCATGAGTCGCCAGACGCCGCGCCTCAACTATTTCACACCCCCCTCGAAAACCCCTGCCCCGGCTGCTCGGGCGCCACTGCCTCGGCCCGCGTCCATAGATGGCCCGCTGGCGGTCGCGATCGGTGGCGCGGCTCACTTCGGCGCGGACACGCCGGGCCAGGCGGCGAGCCCACTTTGCGCTGTGCTTCTTTGCCATCGATTGACTCACTCAAGGATAGGTGCCGGCCACGCGCATGCAACGCCGCCGGCTCTCGCTCACGTCCGAGGATGAACGGCCAGGGCCGCGTGCGGAGGGCGGAGCAATCGCGCCCCGCAGTTAACACACGCCCGAGCTGCCGGTGTTGTTTTGCGCGACGCCTCCGGCTGGTCGCGACCATCGGACTGCAGTTCGACGGATTGGAAATCACGCATCGGCCAGCGCCTCGGGGTCTGCCCGCAGCCGTTTCAGATAATCAACTTCGGCGTGGATGTCGAAGCGCAACTCGTCCGGTGAGAAATTCGGCATGGCGCACGCCTCCAGAAACTCAATGGGCACCGAGCCCGTTGGAGTGCTGTAGAGCCCGCCGCGCAGACCGACATCCGACAGGACCGCAAGTTTGTGCGCGAACTCGCACAACGTCGCATAGGCCGAGCGCACCTCAGGCAGTTCGAGCGCGACCTGCGCCATGCGCAAGTTCCAGACAGCCGCGTCGCGTTGCACCTCGACATAGCGCACCGCCTGCTCGGACTCGCGCGTCCTGGCCGAGAGCGTCGGGAGTGCGGCCCGCGCAGCCTCTTCGGCGGCCTGGGCCTCCTCGACTTCCCGCTGCGCCGTGGCGATCGCCTTGACGAGCGCCGGATCGGTGCCCGGGGTGCCGGCGAGAGCGCGGCGCTTGCGCTCGTCAGCGTCAGCCTCGCGCGCCGCCGCCAGGCGACCCTCCGCGGGGCCGACCAGTTCGAGCTGTTCGCGGGTCCGTTCCTCCAGCGTGCGGGCTGCCTCGAGGTCAACCTTCGCATGCTCGAGTGCCGCTCGGTGCTGGCGGATTGCCTCAGTGGCCTCCGCGATCGCGGCGCGAACGTCGCTTACGTCATCGATACTCGGTGCCATCGCAGCGGCGGCGAGCCGGGGTGCAGGAAGCAGGTTGCTAAGAAAACTCATCGCAGTTCCTCCGGCCGCCGAACGCGCAGCTTCGCACCACCTGACATGAAGGGCGACATCCAGGCCATCGGGTCGCCGTGGTACTCGGTGATCTTGTGACCCGTCTCGGCCTCGTAGCGATGCGCGCGCAAGGTGCCGCGGGGGATGCCGGCGCCGGTCGCGGCGGCGGTCTGGGCATCCTGATAGATCCGCGCCTCGACGGCCGTGAGGGCTCCCGCCGGAAGGCCCGCCAGGTTCGCGCGGCGCAGCGACGGTGACTGATCCTTGAGCCCGTCCGCCAGTCGCTGCCTGTACGCCAACGGAGTTTCTCCCGGCAGATGGTCGGGCAGTTCGCGCCCGAGAGCCGCGTAGACTCCATCCGCGCGCTTGCGGGCCTTTGCAAGTTGATTGCGCTCTTCAGTCGTCGGCGTGCGCCGCATGCGCGAGAGCATCGTCGACATCATTTGCAGTTCTGCGTCTGTTCGGCTCATGTGTTGACTCACTTCCGGGGCTGGCCCGAGGTGTTCAAACTGTTCACTCCGCGCTCGAGGCGCGGATCGCGTGGCGGTCGGGTCGGTGACCGCTGCAGGCTGCGCTGTTCCGCCTCGCTCGCCGAGGTCGGCGACATTCGGTCCCCGTGGAGGTGCAGCGTGCCGGTGCCAGGCGTCGCCGCGACGCCCGCCGCGATCCTGCGGTTCAGGTCGGCGACGGAGCGCTCGTAAGTCGTGCGGGACGTTGCGACTTCCTCGCGGTCGGAAATTCGTCTGAGATTGGCCATTTGTGGTGCTCCGGTCTGCGTTGGACACGATTCTGATGTAAGAGTGAGGATTCACGGGCGGCGGCCCGATGCCGAGGGCGACCCACGAGAATGGATGCCCTCGCGGGTTCTTCAACTTCGCGCGGATCGTTTCGATGGCCGCGGCCTTTTTCGCCTCGTAAGCGGCAAGCGCATCGAGGTATTCAGTGTCGGTCAAGGGATGCTCCTTGGGGTGTGTCATGTGATAGCTGCTCGGTCGCACGACGGCGCTCGAGAGCCTCGGCGAGCAGCAAGGTGGCGGCATTCGACCTCGATCGGTGCTCTGCGAAGGCCAGGGCATCGAGCCGGGCCAGAATGCCGGTTGGCAGAATGAGTGTGACTCGCTGTGCAGTGCTCATACCTGTTAGTACAACATGCTCGTTGAAATAGAGGAATAGTAGGAATTACGATCTATTTGTGGATGTCAGAGCTCGTCCCCGGGGACGGCGTGCACCGGAATCGCCGAGGCGGCGTTCTCAGGCGGTGGCCCTATGTCCAACTGGTGCCAGGACCGCGGGCGCCATGTGGGATTCTTGAGCCGTGCCCGGATCTTTTCGACGCCTTCCCGCTCGCGTTTCTGCCAGACGGCGAGGTCGGCCTCGTATTTCGCGACCCGATCGGCGCGGGAAGGCCCGGGCGGCGGTGGGGTCGGTCTGCGCTCTGCCAGGGAACCCGCGGTACGCGAGAACTGCGGGCCGTGCAGCTCGACGGGCATCGCCGCTCCGGCCTCCTCGGCGACGAGCCCGGCTCGCGGGTCATCCTTGAACGAGATCAGCGTCGCGATACAAATCGCATGCAGCAACTCGGCCGGCTGGTCACTATCGGGCAGCTCGGAGGAGTACGAGAGGATGCTCGGCAGCAGCAGGTTCGCCTCGAGCCCGCGGAACGCGACCCGCTTCTCCTGCGCGTCGACGCCGATGCGGACCAGCTGGCCACTCGCGATGAACGGCGCAGCGGCATTGACCCGCTCAGCGAGCGTCGGCGGTAGCGTTGGCAACTCCTTGGTGATATCGAATATCTCAAGGCCGCGCCGGCTGCCGAGTTCGAGCAGCGGCGTACCGATGGGCGTCGGCTCGACCCAGATGCCGGCACAACTGGAATGCAGCGCGTTGGCCCAGGCGCCGAGGCGCCGGGCGACATCGAAAATCCAGTTTCCGTTCAGCGCCTCCGCGCGCTCGGCAAGGTCGTAATCGACGATCATCAGCGGCACGCCACCGAAACGGGAACGCGCGAAGTGGACCGCAACCGCCGCGGCACGATTCGGACCGGTCTCGCGCGGTGTGCCGATAACCGCGAAACAGCAGTCCGGGGCTCGGGTAGCGACGACCGGCTCGCCGGCCTCGAGAAACATCTCCGGCCGAAAAAACCCAGCTGTTTTGCTCGCAGCCGCCAGCAGCGCCCCGCAAACGCTAGTGGCGAGGTCATCGTGGCCGCCGCGAGGGTGGTCCACGCTGTCCCGCCCGCCGGCTCGCGTGCGACGCTCGAGGAGGAGGAGGAGCTGCGTGCGCAGCTGCGGGGAATCGAGCAGCTCGACGGCGCCTCGCGAGAAGTGCGGCAGAATTTCCAGGTAGATTTCAGACCGCGAGCGCTCGGAGGGCCTGTAGGTGATCCCGTGCTTGCGGAACGCGCCAACGACCCATTCAGCCGCATAGGCGTCTCCCGACACCTCGGAGAGCCCGAAGTCCCGCAACGTCTGAACCATCGGCTCGACCGCGGACTCCGGGTCGAACGGCGGAGCGACAGTGCGCACGGCATCGAGCACGAGCCGCTCGGGCGTGTCGCCTCTCTTCGGCACCTGGTGCGCGATGGCGAGGGTGAAGGAATCCGACCGGCGGCCGCTCGAGTCGCAGAAGGCGCGATACCGGGCGCCCGCAACCCGCGGCAACTCGCGCCGGCCCGTGGCAATCGCGGCATCGACCGTCGCATCGTCGAGAAAGCCCTCGAGGTCTGCACGAAACACGCCGAGATATTCACTCTGCGCCGCACTCGGGTCATCCTCCATTGCCTCGGCGATCGCGGGCTCGTCGAGAGTCGGGTTCAAATCCCGGCTCGAGGCTTGAATGAAGAGCCCGCGCGGCTCGTCGTCGTTGCCGTAATACTTGCGGTGGGCGTTGTAGAGCAGCCCGACCTTGCGGTGCGGGCTGGATACGACGAGCAGCAGCCCATTCAAGGTCAGCAACGCAGGACGCAAGGCTCGAACCAACTCGACGTCGGGCAACGCGGAATCCTCGGACCGCAAGAAAGCCGACTCGTCGATTACCGCCCCGGCCAGCGTGCGACCGCGGACCGTTCGATAACTCGCGGTGGCAACTTCGAGCTGCGTCCGGTGGCGGAACGTGAGGGTGTCTGTGGTGCTGCTTTCAAGCGCCGCACGCAGGAGCTTGCTGCCCTCAACCAAGCCGCGCGCGTAATCCAGATCAATCGACGCTTGGCGCCGATCGGGCGCAACGTGCGCGACGATCGCGCGCTCGCCTGGGGAAAGGTTCGGGTACTGCTGGGCGGCCAGCCAGACGGCAACCAATGACTCGAAGCGGGACTTGCCGCCTCGGCGCCCCGCACCGATGTACACCTCGCGCGGCGCCACGATCGGGAGGGTTGTGCGGCCGGTCAGTCGCAGGGCGGTCTCGCGGTCGGCGGGGGCGAGTAGATGAGCATCGCCGTCGATCAGGCGGGCGATGATCCGCCAGGTTGCCCATGACGGGCCGGTGAACTCCCGGCCGGCGAACTTCGGGGAGGACATGCAGGTATGCAATTTCACGGCGTGGCCTCCGTGGCGGTGGTCGAGGGGTCAGGGTCGGCGGCGGGCTCGGAAGGCACGGTAGAATGGGCTTGCGCCTCATCGGCCTCGACCCGCGCCATGTACTCATGCAGCGACTCGATCGGGCGCGCCGTCGGCTGGATGCCCAGGTCCTTGTACAGGCCCTTGAGCGTGTTATTGAGCTGCGTCAGGGCGCCAACGTCGACCTCCGTGCCCTTCGCCACCTTCTGCTCATAACTCTCGGTGAGCACAACTCGAGCCAAATGGTCCGGCGGATGAGAGAGCGCTGCACGTAGCTTGGCTCGCCGCCGACGTGCGCCTCGAGCGCCGCCAGGGGACCCTTGACGATGCGCGTCAGCGAGTAGCGTTTCGAGAGCCGCTCGACGAAATCGGGGTCAAACTTCGTCGGGATCTGCGTCAGTAACTTCTGTTTGGGCTTGCGTGCCATGTCAGGATCATATTTCCGCGTGCGTACCGTCGGCGGCACCTGTCACGCAGTCTGTGGCATCGTCGCGTTTAGATGAATTGTAAAAATCGCAACCCTCGGGCGGCTCGTCGACCTCGGCCCGGATCTGCTGCAGGTGCCAGTAGATGGTCGAGGTCGCCAGGTGGATGCCGAGCGGGCGTAGGTGAGCCTGGATCTCCCACGCCGTCAGGGAACGGCCGAGCGGGTAGCGCTGCGAATACTCGAGCAGTAGCTGGCGGATGGCCTCGCGCGCACGCTGGCCGCGTTCCCATGCGACCCGATTGCGAGGGCCGCCGCTCACGGGGTCACCCCGAGCACATCGCGTATAACTGCCTCAGTGAGCCCGAGGGCGGCGGCAATATCGCGGGGTTCAGGCCACGGCTGGCCAGCTCGCGGGCCGCGGCGCGCAACGTGCGCCGATCGGCGGGGCGGTGGTGGCGGGCTCGGGCGTCGAGGTCGGCAGCGGCCAGGTCGAGCGAGCCGGCGATGGAGCGGGTACGCTGGGTACGACTCATGGCGCGCTACCCAGGTAGACGCACTTGCATGGCTGTATAGCGTGGTATACACTGGCCCCGTGCTGGAGGTCCTGAAGTCCGCGACGTACGAGAGATGGTTCGACGGCCTTCGGGACCGGGAAGCCCAGGCGCGCATCAATGCCCGCGTCCGCCGGCTCTCGCTCGGTAACCCCGGTGACGTCAAGCCGGTCGGCTCGGGCGTGAGTGAGATGCGAATCGACTACGGTCCGGGCTACCGCGTGTACTACGCGCAGCGCGGGAATGTCCGTATGCTGCTCTGCTGCGGCGGAGACAAGCGGACTCAGAACGCCGATATCAAACAGGCAATCGCAATCGCAAAGGACTGGAGGTGAGCTATGGCAACCAAGCGACGTACTAAAGAGACATTCTCCCGGTGGGATGCCGCCGATTACCTGAAGTCCGAGGCGGACATGGCCGCTTACCTCGAAGCCTGCCTCGAGGAAGCCCCTGACGATCCCGCGTTCCTTGCCGCAGCGCTTGGCGATATCGCCCGCGCCCATGGCATGGTCCAGCTCGCGAAGGAGACCGGCATTACCCGCGATGGCCTGTACAAGGCGCTCTCGAAGGACGGCAACCCGAGTTTCGGGACCGTGCTCAAAGTCCTGCATGCCCTCGGTCTGACATTCGTGCCGAAGCCACTGCACGCGTAGGACGCACGGAGAAGGCTCAGGAGTGGCGATCGCGCCGGGTTCACTACCTCGATGCCGCGATCATGGGCCCAGTTATAAAACGCGGACAGCATCGCCATGACCTGCTCGGCGGTCCCACGTTTGATGTTGTCCACTACGCGCAGGACGTCCGATCGCGTGACAGCGGTCACCGGCTTGCGGCCGAGGTCCTCGACGGCCTTGCGAGCGGCGGGCGTGAGGCGCACGAGCGGATTGGCCTCCGCCTCGATGTATGTCCTGATGATCGCGTCCACCTTCGCGCGGTATCGCGGCCGCCAGGTTGACACCTCAGACTGGCGCTCGTACCAGGCGCGCATCGCGAGTCTGAGCGGTTGTCCGCCGAGAGTTGCACTCGCGGTTGCAACCTGCGCGAGGCGCGCCCTGGCAGCCTCTCGGGCCTTTACAGCGCCCATCTCCGGCCAACGTGCCCGGAGCGTCTCGCGCTTCTTGCTGCCATCGGCCTCACGCCATTGAACAACGTAAGCCGCGCGGCTCTTGGTCAAGCGCACACCAAAGCCCGAAACGAGGTCGTCCCATAGGAACGTCTGCCCGTTCGCCGGCCGTGGAGCCCGGCGGATCGACTCGTCTGTAACCCTGGCCATTGTGTAATTCGCCTTGTCGCTGGATGTAACCAGCTACCCGGTTTCCGGCCTGTCCAAGAGGGCTTGCCGAGAGGGCCTACAAGGCGTATCTTGTTGAAAATCCGAGAGAATGCGATCGGTAGCGAAGGCTGGCGAAGGGGTCCGAAACGGCGTAACGCTACATCGTGTGGGTCGGCTTGTCGCCGGAGAGCGCGCCGGCGAGGTAGGTCTCGATCTTCTTCTGCGTCTGGCCGTGGTCCTGCTCGCTGAACTGCACACCGATGCCGGCGGTGCGCTTTCCCTGCGCGCCCTTCGGCGTGACCCAGATCACCCGGCCGGCCACCGGCAGCTTCTCATCCTCGCCCATGAGATTGAGCAGCATGAAGACCTCGTCTCCCAGCCGATAGTTGCTGTTGGTCGGAATGAACAGCCCTCCGTTCTTCACGAACGGCATGTAAGCCATGTACAGCGCGCTCTTGTCCTTGATGGTGAGCGTCAGCAGACTCGGTTTGTTCCCACCCGCTTTCAAGATCCAGTCCTCAGGCGTAAGTGTGGCTCCCGACGCGCCCGCCGCGCCCGCCGCGCGCTCACGCGGCGCGATTCATCGCCATGCGCCGCAGCAGTGTCTCGATTGCCATGCTCCGGTTGATCGGCGCATCGAATGATGACTTGAGCTCCCGCACCGCGTCCAGCAGATCGAACCAGTCCCTTATGCTCAACCGGCCGGGGTCGCCTGGGTGCGCGCCAGCGCGCACTTCCGATGAGTGCCCGGCGGGCAGAAGGCGCTGTCGAATCCGTTCCGTGAGCCAGTTCTCGAAACAGGCGAGACGCAGCTTCGGCTCCGAGCGCACCCAGCGCTCGGCAACGGCGACCGGATCGCCCTCGCCGGCGCCGGCCTGCGCAAGGTCCCGGCGGGTCTCGATCGCCGTCTCGACCAGCACGGCCGGATCGGCCTGCGCGGCGAGCACGGGCGCCTCGCCGAGCACCGCCAGCACAGCCTCCCAGTCCGCCTCGCCCCGACTGGCACGCAGCCACTCGAGGGCCTGCTCGCGCGTGGGCGCCTGCACCCTCACCCGCTGGCAGCGGCTCAAGAGCGTGGCGGGCAAGCGCGAGGGCTGAGTCGCAACGAGTACCAACAGCGTGCGTGGCGGCGGCTCCTCCAACGTCTTGAGCAGTGCGTTGGCGGCAAAGCGGTTCAGGCTGTCGGCGGGCGAGAGGATACCCACCTTGTAGCCGCCCTGATGGGCCGTCAGGGCGAGGTCGGCGCTCAACTCGCGCACCTGCTCGATGCGGATCTGGGTAGCCTCCTCGAGCGGTCCGAGGAGCGCCAGGTCCGGATGCTGGCGCCGGGCCACGTGCCGGCAGGCCGGGCACTGCCCGCACGGAGCCTGGGTAGGCTGGGTGCACAGCACGAGTTGCGCAGCCCACAGCGCGAGCCACTCTCCGCCCGCCCCCGGCGCCTCATGAATGAGCACTGCATGCGGAAATCTCCCCGCCTCCCAGGCGCCTCGCAGGCGGCGCATCTGTCCCTGCAACCACTCGAGCGTCACGCGCCGCCCCCGGCAGCGGTCAGTCGCGAGAGGACCGCGGCGACCTGCCGCTGCACGTCCTCGAGCGAAGCGGACGCCTCGATGAGCTGGATGCGGCGCGGCTCACGCCGGGCGAGCGCCAGGTACCCGGCCCGCACCCGCTCGAAGAACGCGGCCGTCTCGGCCTCGAAACGGTCGCAAGCTCCGTCGCGGCGGCTCTTCGCGCGCGCCAGGCCCACGGCCACCGGCAGATCGAGCAGCAGTGTGCAGGCCGGCTCGAGCCCGCCATGGACCCGGGCCGCCAGTTGCTCGATCCAGGCCGCATCGACGCCCCGACCAGCCCCCTGGTAGGCGCGAGTCGCATCCGTGAAGCGATCGCACACCACCCAGTCCCCGCGCGCGAGCGCCGGCCCGATCAGGTTCACGAGATGGATGTCGCGCGCGGCGAACATCAGTAGAGTCTCGGCGGTGGCGGAGACCGATTCGCTCCCCCGTTCGAGCACGATCCGGCGCACCCGCTCGGCGAGCTCCGTGCCGCCGGGCTCGCGCGTGAGCTGCGCGCTCACCGAGCGCCGCTGCAGCCACTCGCACACCCAGCGCGCGACGGTCGACTTGCCGGCGCCTTCGATGCCCTCGATCGTGATGAGCCGCCCGGGGGTCATTGCGCGGCCTCGTGCCGCTCGGCCCGTTCCCGATCCTGGCGCAGCTGCGCCAGGTAGCGCCGCACCTGCGCATCGTGCGTGGCGAGGGTTCTCGAGAAGTGGTGGCCGCCCTTGCCGGTGGCCACGAAGTACAGGTCCCGGGTCTTGTCCGGGTGCATCGCGGCGCGCAGCGACCTCATCCCGGGCAGACAGATGGGCGTCGGGGGCAGGCCGCTGCGGGTGTAGGTGTTGTAGGGCGTATCGGTGGTCAGATCCCGGACGCTGATCACGCCGCGGTAGCGGCTGCCGAGACCGTAGATCACCGTCGGGTCCGATTGCAGTTTCATGCCGCGGCGCAGCCGGTTGACGAACACGCCGGCGATCCGCCGGCGCTCGCCGCGCACCCCGGTCTCCTTCTCGATCATGGAAGCCAGAATGAGCGCCTGGTACGGGCTCTTGAGAGGCAGGTCCGCGCCGCGCCCCCGCCAGAGCCGCGCGAGCACCGAGGACATCTTCTGGTGCGCCATGCGCAGGATCGTGATGTCCGGGGTGCCCGGCGAGAAGATGTAGGTGGAGGGGAAGAAACGGCCCTCCGGGTTCTGCCCCGCGTGGCCGAGGGCGGCCATGATCTGCGCATCGCTCTTGCCGCGCAGGGTGGGATCGATGTCCGGGTCGGCATCGAGCTCATGGAGGAACTCGGCGAAGGTCGTACCCTCCACGACCGTGATCCGATCCAACACCACCCGCCCTTCCACGAACAGACGCACGATGTGCGCGGGGCTCGAGTATGCCGGGATGTCGTATACACCGATCTCGATGCGCGGCTCGATGCCGCGCAGGCGCATGTACGCCTCCACCTCCCGCGGATGGCGCAGCGCGCCGAGGCCGGCCAGGCGGGCAAACACCTCGTGCAGGCTCTCACCCGCGGTCACGTTCAGGCGAACCGGCGTGGCCGACGGACCGGGCGCGCTGTAGGTGTGCTCAAGCAGCGCATAGCCGCCCGCCGCCGCGGCCAGCGCCAGAGCGCCGATCAGCAGCAGGCGGCGCTTTCCGCGCAGGAGCTCAAGCATCGGCGGCTTCGAGCAGCGGCGCGAGCCGCCCCTGCAGAGCCCGGGTGAGCGGCCCCGGCGCGAGCGGCCTGCCGTCGATCGAGCGCACCGGCCAGATGCCGATGCGCGCGTTGGTCAGGAACACCTCCGCGGCCGTATCGAGGTCCGGCGGGGCGAGCGCGCATTCGCTCGCCGAGATGCCCTCCTGGGCCGCTTCGCGCAGCACCACGCTTCGCATGACGCCGGCCACGCCGCACAGTGCGAGATCCGGCGTGCGCAGCCGCAACCGTCCCCCCGCCTCGTGCACCAGGAACACATTGCTCATGGTGCCGGAAATCAGCTTGCCGGAATGACTGAGCATGAGCGTCTCCTCGGCCTCGATCACGGAATCCTCGTTGCGCGCCAGGATCTGCTCCAGGCGGTTCAGGTGCTTCAGCCCCGCGAGCGCCGGGTTTTCCCCGAGCCGGGTCGCGGCGGTGCGCACGCGCACGCCCGACAGGGCGAGCGCCGGATCCTCTTCGGGCCAAGGATAGCGGATCACGAGCCAGCTGCCCTGCTCGCCGCCTGCCGCATAGCCGCGTGCTACCGCGGGACCGCGCGTCACCAGCAGCTTCACGATCGAGCGGTCGGCCTGCGCGGCGGCCTGCTCGATCGCGGCCCGCAGCCGCTGCGGGCCGGGCGCGGACAGTCTCAGCCGCGCACAGCCGAGGGCGAGGCGCGCCAGGTGCAGCGACAGGAAGCGCGGGCGGCCCTTGAGGCAGGCAAGGGTCTCGAACAGCCCGTCCCCGTAGTGCAGTCCGCGATCGAGCGCCGAGAGGCGGGCCGCGCGCCGGCCGTTGATCCACACCGTGGCCGCGGTCAAGACGGGCTCCGATCGAGCGCGGCCAGCAGCCCGCGGGCTTTGGCACGGGTCTCCTCGAGCTCGCGCCCGGGGTCGGAGTCGGCCACGATGCCGGCGCCGGCGCGCAACTCGAGCACCCCTGCGCTCAATGAGAGGGTGCGGATCAGGATGTTCAGATCGAGGCTGCCATCGAGGCCCAGCCAGCCGAGCGAGCCGGTGTAGGCGCCGCGGCCCTCGCCCTCGAGCTCGGCGATGATCTGCATGCAGCGCACCTTCGGGCAGCCGGTGATCGTGCCTCCGGGGAACACCGCGCGCAGCGCATCGATCGGCGTCCTGTCCGCTCTCAGCACTCCGCTCACGTTCGAGACGATATGGTGCACGTGGGTATAGGACTCGACGCTCATCAGCTCATCGACCCGCACCGTGCCCGGCTCGCAGACCCTGCCGAGGTCGTTGCGCTCGAGGTCGATCAGCATGATGTGCTCGGCTCGCTCCTTCGGATGCGCCGAGAGCGCCGCCATCTCGCTGCCGTCCTGTCCCGGACGGCGGCTGCGTGGACGCGTGCCGGCGATCGGGCGGGTGTCGATGCGGCAGCCCGCCACCCGCAGCAATCGCTCCGGAGAGGAGCTGAGGATCGCCCCGCCCCGCCATTGAGCCAGGGCGGCAAACGGCGCCGGGTTGGCCGCACACAGCCGCGCGTAGAGCTCGCCGATCCCACACTCGCTCGCGAGGCGCGCACGCCACGGCCGCGACAGGTTGGTCTGATAGATGTCCCCGGCGCCGATGTACTCCTTGGCGCGGCGCACGCGCTCAAGATAAGCCTCGGGCGGCTCCTCCTCGAGCTCCGAGAGCGCCAGCGGCCCGCCGGAAACGACACCGCGGGCCGCTGCGCGCACATCGGCTTCGATACGCCCGATCGCGTCGGCGGCGGCTGGCTCGGCGATGACCCGGGTCTTGCCGCTCAAGCGGTCATGTACGAGGAGGCAGGGGATGCGCAGCGCGAAAGCCCGCCAGGGAAAGGCAGCCGGCGGCAACGTGAGGCTCGGCTCGATCTCCGCGGCGATCTCGTAGGAGAGAAAGACGGCCCAGCCGCCGGGTTGAAATGGTTCGGGCCCGCCCGCTCCGCGGCGGCCTTCCGCCTCCCACCACCTCGCAAGGGCATCGAGAAAGCCTGCGCAGCCTGCGACTGCGGCCGGAGCCGCCTCGGCGCCGAGCCGCCCCTGCGCATCGCTCCACAGCGCGCCGGAGGGCTCGGCCATGAGCACGCTGAAGCGGCTGAGCGGACCGTCCGCGGCGCTGTCGAGCAGCACCGGGTAGCGCTGCGGCTGGCCTGCCGCGAGCGCTCGCAACACAGGCACGGGCGCCTGCAGGTCGCGGACGATCAAGCCTTCAACCGGTGAAGCGCCTGAAGACCACCGAGCCGTTGGTGCCTCCGAAGCCGAAGGAGTTCGACAGCGCAACCTCGATCTTCATCCGCCGCGCCGTGTTGGGCACGTAGTCGAGGTCACAGTCCGGATCCGGCGTGTGATAGTTGATGGTGGGAGGGGCCACCTGATCGCGCAGCGCGAGGATGCAGAAGATGGCTTCCACCACGCCCGCCGCGCCCAGCAGATGTCCCGTCATCGACTTCGTGGAGCTCACCGCGAGAGCATAGGCGTGCTCGCCGAAGGCGCGCTTGAGAGCGACCGTCTCCACCTGGTCGCCGGCAGGCGTCGAGGTCGCGTGCGCATTGACGTATTGCACCTGCTCCGGGTTGAGCCCGGCGTCCTTCAGCGCATGCACCATCGAGAGGCGCGCTCCCTCGCCATCTTCCGGCGGCAGCGTGATGTGGTAGGCATCGCCGCTCATGCCGAAACCGAGGAGCTCCGCGTAGATGTGCGCTCCGCGAGCGCGGGCATGCTCGAGCTCCTCGAGGATGACCGCCCCGCCTCCATCGCCCAGCACGAAGCCGTCGCGGTCCTTGTCCCAGGGACGGCTCGCCTCGGCCGGCGCATCGTTGCGCCGCGAGAGCGCCTTGGCTTGGGCGAAGCTCGCCAGGCCGCACACGGTGGTGGCCATCTCGCCGCCGCCGGCGATGAGCACATCGGCATCGCCGTACTGGATGGTGCGCATGGCCAGGCCGATCGCGTGGGTCGAGGTGGTGCAGGCGGTGACCACGCCGAGATTCGGTCCCTTGAGCCCGAAGCGGATCGAGAGGTGCCCGGCGATCATGTTGATGATGCTCGCCGGCACGAAGAACGGCGAGATCCTGCGCGGATTGCCGGTCTTGATGACCTCCCCGTACTCCTTTTCGATCGTGCCGAGGCCGCCGATGCCCGCGCCGCACACCGCCCCGCAGCGCGTGACATCGATCTTCGAGAAATCGATCCCCGAATCCTCGACCGCCTGGATGCCCGCCGCGACGCCGTAGTGCATGAATTCATCCATGCGCCGCTGGTCCTTGCTGTCGAAATAGCGATTGACATCGAAGTCGCGGACATGCCCGCCGAAGCGCACCGGAAAGGCCGACACATCGAAGCGGGTGACCGGCCCGATGCCGCTCTCGCCTGCGAGGATGGCCTTCCATGCCGCTTCGACCGAGCTGCCCACCGGCGAGACGATACCCAATCCCGTTACCACTACCCGACGTTTGCTCACGCGTTACCCGTGTCTCGAGAAAGCTTCAGCTGAAGGATTCTGCGCCCGCCGCCCTCGGCCACCCGAGCACGAGCTCAGGACTTGTTGCGGCGCTCGTTGATGTAATCGATCGCCTGTTGGACCGTGGTGATCTTCTCGGCATCCTCATCCGGGATCTCGATCTCGAACTCTTCCTCGAGGGCCATGACCAGCTCGACGGTGTCGAGCGAGTCGGCCCCGAGATCGTCCACGAAGGAGGCGTCATTGCTCACCTGCTCTTGCTTGACGCCAAGCTGCTCGGCCACGATGGCTTTGACCTGCTGCTCAACTGTGCTCATTAAGGTTGGTCCTTATGCATGTAGTAAAAGTACGCAATCGACCGGGCCGCCAAAAAAGGCGCGGCAGGGCGCGGTATTTTAGGGGAACACCCCTCGGGCCGCCACTCGCCGTTTAAGCCCGTGAGTGATTGATTTTCCAAGTGAAATGACTCGCGCCCCCCGTTCGGGGCGCGTCCGGCCTCCTCGCAGAGGCGCCAGGGGCCGCTCCTCAGGGCATGTACATGCCGCCATTGACGTGCAGTGTCTCGCCCGTGATGTAGCCGGCCTGGGGCGAGGCGAGAAAGAGCACGGCCGCCGCCACCTCCGCGGGCGAGCCGAGCCGGGCCGCGGGGATGCGGGTCAGCAGCGAGGCGCGCTGCTCCTCCCCGAGTGCGCGCGTCATGTCGGTGTCGATGAAGCCCGGAGCGACCGCATTGACGGTGATGCCGCGGGAGGCCACCTCCCGTGCGAGCGACTTGGTGAAGCCGAGCAGTCCCGCCTTGGCGGCGGCGTAATTGGCCTGGCCCGGGTTGCCGGTGAGCGCCACCACCGAGGTGAGGTTCACGATCCGGCCGCGCCGCTCCTTCATCATGCGCCGCAGGCAGGCCTTGGACAGACGGAACACCGAAGTCAGGTTGGTCGCGATCACCTGATCCCAGTCCTCGGCTCTCATCCGCACCAGCAGCCCGTCGCGCGTGATGGCCGCGTTATTGACCAGAATGGTCGGCATGTCCCCCGCCGCCTCGAGCTCGGCGAGCAGCGCTTCGATCGAGGCGCCGTCGGCGACATCGAGCACCGCGCCCCGGCCCTCGAGCCCCTCGCCGCACAGCGCGGCGGTGATCGCGGCCGCCCCCTCCGACGTGGTGGCCGTGCCGATCGCCCGCGCGCCGGCCCTGGCGAGCACCAGGGCGATTTCGCGACCGATTCCACGGGAAGCGCCCGTAACGAGCGCAACGTCATTCTCTAGCATCGATTGACCCTGGTTCGAACTGTTCGGCTGTACCTGTGCGGTCCCGGGAAGATTCCCTCGAGGGCGCCCTCGGGCGGATCAGCGCGCCGCAGAGAGCGCCACCTCGAGCGAGGCGTCATCCTCGAGCGCCAGGCATGCAAGGTCGGGGCGGCGCTCGATGCGGCGATTGAGCGCGGTGAGCACCTTGCCCGGCCCGCACTCGATGAGCTGCGCCACGCCAAGCGCCGACAGCCGCCGCACCGTATCGGTCCAGCGCACCGGGCTCGACAACTGCCGCACCAGCAGCGTGCGCAGTGTCTGCGGATCAGCGTGTGGTTGCGCGTCCACCGCGCTGATGAACCGCAGGCGCGGGGCGCACAGCGCCACCGTAGCGAGCTTCTCCCCGAGACGCGCGGCCGCAGGCCTCATGAGGCTGCTGTGCGAGGGCACACTGACCGGCAAGATCACGGCCCGCTTCGCGCCACGGGTCTGGGCTGCCTCGATCGCGCGCTCGACCGCGCCCCGCTCGCCGGCGATGACCACCTGACCCGGCGCATTGAAGTTGACCGCCTCGACCACCCCGCCCTGAGCCCCTTCGGCGCAGGCCTCGAGCACCTCGGCATCCTCGAGCCCGAGGATCGCCGCCATCGCCCCGCTGCCCATGGGCACCGCCTCCTGCATGACCTGGCCGCGGAAGCGCACCAGATCGATGGCTGCGGCAAATTCGAGCGCCCCGGCGGCCACCAGCGCGGAAAACTCTCCCAGGCTATGGCCGGCCACCACCGCAGGCTCGCCACCGCTGCGCTTGCGCCACAGTCTCCAGGTCGCGATGCCCGCGGCCAACATGGCCGGCTGAGTGCACTGCGTGGCATTCAGCTGCTCGGCAGGGCCCTCGGCCACCCGCTGCCACAGATCGTAGCCGAGCACGCTCGAGGCCTCGGCAAAGCTCTCCCGGATGAGCGCCTGACCGTCCGCCGAGGCGAACCCGCCCAGCATGCCGACCGATTGCGAGCCCTGTCCCGGAAAGACGAAGCCGAACGCCATGGCGCCCCCTGGAATGGTAAACAGGCAGTATAGAGTGAAAAATCGGCAGTGTACCGGCTCCCGTGATGAAGCCCGGGATGGGGCCCCTGCTGCGTCGCGGCGGTCGGCTGTGCAAGGGGCGCGAGCTCGGCCGCCGCTCTCTCGCCGAGGCCGCCCCGGGCGGCGGGCCCCGCCCCGGCGCTCGCGGCGGGACGGGGCCGAGGAACCGCCGCTCGCCCGCCTGGTCAAACCGGCACGGCGCTCTCTTATGAAGGCCCAGGAAGGCCACGAAGACATCTTTGTTATCATCGTGCGGTTGCGCCGCCAGTGTGCGCCCATCGATACGTGAAACCTGCCATGTTCCAGCGAACCCGACCCGTCCCGATGAGATCGCGATTGGTCCTAAACGGCCGCGCCCGCGGCTTCACTCTCATCGAGATCATGGTGGTCGTGGTCATCATCGGCCTGCTCGCCTCGGTCATCGTGCCCACCGTCGTCAGCAAGGTGGATGAGGCGCGGGTGGCCAAGGCCAAGGAGGACATCCAGAGCCTGGAGACCGCCCTTACCGAGTATCGGCTCGACAACTCGGTCTACCCGACCACGCAGCAGGGACTGCGAGCGCTGGTCAAAAAGCCGGACAATCCCTCGCTCACCAACTGGCACGGCCCCTACATCCAGCATCTGGTCAAGGATCCGTGGGGCCACCCTTATCACTACGTGTATCCCGGCACGCACGGACAGCCCTATGATCTTTATACCCTCGGTGCCAGCAACCAACCGGGCGGCAAGGACGTCATCGGCAATTGGAACATCGGCGGCTGAGCGATGCTCACCGCACAGGATAACGCCCGGTAGGGAGGCGAGCGCGCGGCGCATGTTCCAGGGATATCTCGCGGCGTTCCTCGAAGTGCGCGCACGGGCGCGTTGCGGTCGCAGTGGCGTTGACGGGTTCGTGAATGCATCACCTTGAGGGGCGGCGCAAGACGCCGGGGGAACGCGCGCGCGGCTTCACGCTGATGGAGATTCTGGTGGTGCTCGCGATCATCGGCATCGTCACCGCCGGGGTGCTGCTCTCGCTCAACCTGACGGGACGGGACCCGCAGCTGAAAACCGCCGGGCGGCGGCTGCTCGCGCTGATGCACTACACGCGCGATCAGGCCGAGCTGCAGACCCGAAACTACGGCATCGTGTTCCAGCCGCGCACCTATCAGTTCGTGGTCTATTCCGTCAGGCGCAACACCTGGCGCGCGGTCCGCGAGGACGACGCGCTGCGCAAGCGCGAGCTGCCGACGGGCCTCTCGTTCCAGGTGGCCGTCGATGCGCGGCGGATCGTGCTGCGCTCCCGCAAGCACCCGATCTCTCTCATCCCGCAGGTGATGATCTACTCCGACGGCGAGCTGTCCTCCTTCAAGATCACGATCGTGCGCAAAAGCGCCGGGCGCGCCGTCAGGATCGAGCAGAACCAGGATGGCAAGATCATCGAGAAGCCCTTGGGGGTGAGCGGCTCATGATGCGATCTGCCGGGCAGTGCGGCTCGCGCGCGCACTGCGCCCTCGAGGTCATTTTCCCGGGATGCGGCAGGTACGCCCCGCCGCGCAATTGCCGCTCCGCGCAAGCCCGGACCGCCCCGCCCTGGTTGTCCGCTCCGGGCATGCCGCTCACCGCTGCGGGGGCAGGCGGCACACTGCGGTGCCCGGCAAGATCGCCCTCTGCGGCCGCGTTCCCGGCGCTGCGGATCATGCGCGCCAAGGGTTTCACCCTCATCGAGGTGCTGGTGGCGCTCGCCATCGTCACCATCGGCATGTCCGCGGTGCTCGAGGCGCTCACCTCCTCAGCCGGCGCCGCCTTGTACCTTCGCAGCAAGACTTTCGCCGAATGGACGGCACTCAACCAGCTCGAGCGCACGAGACTGCGCGCCGAGCTCACCGGGCAGATTCCGCAGGCCGGGATCTCCACCGGCCACAGCCGCAACGCCGGCCGCCGCTGGCACTGGCGCCAGAAGGTGGTGAAGACTCTGGTGCCGGGAGTCGAGCGCATCGTGGTCAACGTCAGGCCGGCCAGCGGCCATGGCAAGGACTGGTACGCCACCGTGACCGGTTACGTCGGCAACAAGATGGCCATTCCGAGTCCCTCCGTGCCGCCCTGGGGCGAGAGCTCCCTGGGCGCTCCTGCGCATGTGCAGCCGCTCAACGGGCCGCTCTCCCGCGGATCGCTCTCGGGCGCCGGTCTCGGCTCCGCCGCCACGCCATGATCGGCGCCGCATCCCATTGCGGGCACGCCGCGCGCCGCACGCGCGGCTTTACGCTGATCGAGATGCTGGTGGCCGTGTTCATCGCGGTCATCATGTTTGCCATCGGTTATGGCGCGATCAACCAGGCGCTCGAGAGCCGGGGAGCGATCCGCGCCGATCAGCGCCAACTCCTCGCCCTGCAGACCGCCATGCTCGTCATGGAGCAGGACTTCGTGCAGCTCGCCCCGCGCCCCATCCGCTCGCCCGAGGGCCAGGGCTGGCTGCCGGCGATCATGACCACGGGCGCGAGCGCAAGCTCGGACGCCTCCGGCTCGCTCGATGCTTCCGGCACCGGTTCCCAGCCCCTCGTGATGCTCACCCGCGGGGGCTGGAGCAATCCGATCGGCGTGCAACGCCCGCAGCTCGAGCGCGTGGCGTATGTCTTCGACAAAGGCACCCTGGTCAGGGAGCACTGGAACGTGCTCGACCCCACGCTCTCGGACCTGCCCGTCAAGCGCAATCTCCTGAAGCACCTGCGCTCGGTCCGCTTCCTCTATCTCAACTACTCGCGCCAGTGGGTCACCCAGTGGCCGCCGACCGTGGCCGGCGCCCAGACCGGCGCGTACCTGCGCGAGCGGCCCGTTGCCGTGGAGGTGGTTCTCGACACCAAGGCCTGGGGCAAAATCGTGCGCATCTTCGAGATCGCAGGGTGAGGCCAGCGATGCGACAGCCCCCGCACGAGTCGCGGATCCCCGCTCCGGCTCCTCGAGCGCGCGCCCTGGCGCCTCTTGCGCAGCGCCAGCGAGGCGTGGCGCTGCTCATCGCCATCTTGCTGGTGGCGCTCGGCACCATGGTGGCTGCGGCCATGGCTTACAACAACGCGATGACCGCACGGCGCACCATCGCGGACTTCAGTTACGACCAGGCGCTGCTCATCACCGAGGGCCTCGAGGCCTACTCCGCCTACGGCCTGTGGCTCGTGCACAAGAACGACCCGAGTGTCACCTATCCGGCGCAGGGCTGGGACCGGCCCCTCAACGACAGCCCCGCGCCCGGCGTGTCCGTGCAGGCCTCGCTCGAGGACCTGCAGGGGCGCTTCAACCTCAACGACCTGGTCGAGGACAACGGTATCACCCCGAACCCGGCGGCCATCGGCGTCTTCCAGCGGCTGTTGCAGAGCGTCGGCCTCGCGCCTCACTGGGCGGACGACGCGGTCAACTGGATCGACCGCAGCCCCACGCCGCTGTTCCCCCAGGCCGCCTCGGACAGCCAGTACCTGGAGACGGCCCCGCCTTACTACGAGCCGAACCGGCCCATCACCAGCACGAGCGAGCTGCTCGCCCTGCCGGGGTTCGGGCGGGAGCGCTTCGACAGGATCGCCCCGTACATCAGCGCGCTGCCGGTGGGCACGACCCTCAACATCTGCTCGGCCTCCCCCGTAGTGCTCGATGCGTTTCTCGGCCACCGGGAGTACAGCGCCGATCCCAAGCGCTTCGCCCGCGACCGCGAGGCCGCCGGCGGTTGTTTCCCGAGCCTGCAGGAATTCCAGACCGCCTTTTCCAATATGCTTCCGGGAGGGGCCTTCGGCGGGTCTTCGATGACCTGGACACAGATCGAGCCGCTCATCGGCGATGAGTCGAGCTACTTTCGCCTGAGCACCTTCGTGAGGGCCGGCTCCACCGAGTTCGCCTTCTATTCGCTCCTCTATCAGGATGACGGCGATGACGGCAAAGTGCTGACCGTCCTGCGCAGCGACACCCCCAATTGATACTATTGAGCCATGGCCGATCCGCTCCTGCTCAGGCTCCCGCGGGCGCCGCAACAGCACGCGACCTGGCTCGTGCTCGGCGCGGGGACTGAGCTTTCCCCGGAGAGCGGGCCGCTCGAGCTTGCCGCCTCGCGCGCGGCCGGCCGGCAGGTGCTGGTGCTGGTGCCGGGCACCGAGGTCCTGCTCACCGACGCACAACTGCCTCCCGCCCGATCCGGCGCGAAGCTGCGCCAGCTCGTCCCCTATGCGCTCGAGGAGCAGCTGGCCGAGGACATCGAGGAGCTGCACTTTGCGATCGGCCGCCGCTCGGGGACCCGTACGCCGGTGGCGGTCGTGGCGCGCAGGAAGATGGACGAGTGGCTCGCGCTGCTCAAGGCGAGCGGGATCGAGCCCGCGGCCTTGTATGCGGACAGCGAGCTGCTGCCGGCCAACCCGAGCCAGGCGGTGGCGCTGCTGGAGGAGGACTCGGTGACCGTGCGCCCGCCCTCGGGGGGCGTGATGATGCTGCCTGTCGATGCGCTGGGAGAGGTGCTCGAGAGCGCCTCGGGAACGGAT
Organism: Pseudomonadota bacterium; assembly: GCA_021792755.1. Taxonomy (GTDB): domain Bacteria; phylum Pseudomonadota; class Gammaproteobacteria; order Steroidobacterales; family Steroidobacteraceae; genus 13-2-20CM-66-19. The sequence continues at coordinate 13,595 of JAJYUA010000030.1, read as the reverse complement.
GCGAACGCACGCGGACTGATCCTGTACACCGGCTCGCAGCAGTGGCAGCGCTACTCGGCCCAGATGGAGGCGCTGCGCGAGCGTTTCGAGGACATCCAGGTGCAGCTTCTGCCGGCAGGTCCGCTGGTGCTGTTTGCGCGCCAGCTGCCCACGGCCTCTGCCACCGACCTGCTGCAAGGCCCGTACGCCCCGAGGAGTGCGGTAGCCTCGGGCTGGCGCAGCTGGCGGGTGGCCGCCGTTCTGCTCGCGGCCCTGGTGGCGCTGCACCTGCTCGGCCAGGGGGTAGAGCTCGTGACGCTCGAGCAGCGCAACGGCAGGCTCGATGCGGCCATTGACCAGGTGTTTCACGCCGCCATGCCTGGAACCGAGGACACCGAGGAGGCTCGCCGCCGGATGCAGCAGCGGCTCAAGCAGCTGCGCGCCGGGCAGGCCGGGGGAGGCTTCCTGAGGGGGCTCGGGGCGCTCGCCGCAGCCCGCGGCTCGGCGCCGGGGACACGCTTGGAGGCGGTGACCTTCACCTCGGGTGTGTTCGATTTGAAACTCTTGGCGCCCTCGGTCGAGGCGCTCAACCAGCTCTCCCAGGCCCTCGAGCGGCGCGGCTGGCAGGCGCGCCTCACCAGCGGCACCCCTCGCGGCTCGAGCTTCGAGGGCAGCATCCGCATGGGCCGGGGGAGCTGAGGCATGGCGACCCTCAGCCTGGGTGCCATGCGGACGCTGTCGCAGCGGGAGCGGCGGGTGCTGCTGATCGGGGCGCCGATTGCCGCGGTCCTGTTCTTCCTCGCCGTCGTGCTGCCGCTCGATCGCAGCGTCTCACGCCTGCACCGGCAGGTGGCGCGCAAGCAAAGCGATCTCGCGTGGATGCGGCAGGTGGCACCCGAGCTCGCCGCGGCCGGTCCCGTGCGGGCCTCCTCGACGCCCCTGATCGTGCTGGTCGATCGATCCGCTCGCCAGGCAGGGCTCGGCCGCGCGCTCTCCGGCAGCACGCCCAATGGCAGCAGCAGCCTGAACGTGAGCCTGCGGCAGGCGCCGTTCGATACGTTGATCGGCTGGCTCGCCCGACTGCATCAGCGATACGGCGTGCGGGTCGACTCGGCCACCATCAGCCGCGCGGATGGTCCCGGGGAGGTCAATGCCTCGCTGGTCCTCTCGGGGCCTTAGGAGCCTCTCAGGTGACGCAACGCGCCAGACCGGGGAAGCCCGCGCCGCCTCCTGCCCGGAAACCCTCAAAACACCCCATTCTGCTCACCCTGTTGGCTCTGGTTGTGTTCGCGGCCGTCGTGATGGCGCGGCTGCCGGCAAGTTGGGTGCTGCCGATGGCGCGTCACGAGCTGCGCTGCGCGAGCGTCGCGGGGTCGGTCTGGGACGGCTACTGCGGCGGAGCCGCCGTGCGCGGCACATCTCTCGGGAATCTGACTTGGCAAGTGCATCCCGGGGATCTGCTCGAAGCCCGGCTCGCAGCGCACGTGGCCGCAGTGCGCGCCGACGCCTCGATCCGCGCTGATGTGGCGATCGGCCTGGGCGGCACCGTGGCGGCGAGAAACCTCGTGATCGATCTGCCGCTCGAGCCGGCCTTCGTACCGGCCCTGCCCCCCTATATCAGCGGCAAGGTCAGCGCGGATCTCACCCGGATCGAGGTCACCCGGGCGGGTGTCGTCGAGCACATCCAGGGACGGATCGAGGTGCGCCACCTCATCGACAGCAGCGGTCAGGTCACCCCGCTCGGCAGCTTCATCGTGACATTCCCCGCCGCTGCGGGCGAGCCCGTGGGCCGCCTGCGCGACCTCGGTGGTCCCTTGGCGGTCGAGGGCAGCCTGCGCCTGACGGCCCAGCCGGGCTACGTGCTCAATGCCAGGGTGGCGGCCCGCTCCGGCGCCGTACCCTCACTCCTCAACGCGCTGCAGTACCTCGGCACGCCCGACGCCGAGGGCCGGCGGCCGTTCGCGCTCGCGGGGACATACTAATGGTTCTTCATCCGGCGCCGCCGGACCCCGTGGGATGAAGCGAAACAGTGGAATTTCACGGAGACTTGGGGCATTGGGGTGCTCTTGGGGTCGGCAACGAGGTCGGCCTCGATCCGCTCTTGGGCATCGCCCCGGTCAAGAAGAGCGCCGCGGTCGGCAGCACGCGACTGGCGCACCGCCATCCCACCGATGTCGGCGAGACAGATCGATGCGCGGATAAGGGCCGCTCGCGCGGCAGCCGCGGACTCAGATCTCCCTGAACACCCCGAGCAGCGGGAAATACAGGCCCGCGCGCACCGGCTGCGGTCCGAGCCCCCTCGCCAGCGCCGCGTACGTGGCAAGCTGCCCGCGGTAGCGCTGCACTTCGCTGTCGATGAACTCCTCGAGTCCTCCGCCCTCGTGCACGCTCGTCTTGAAATCGATCACCCAGCGCGTACCCTCGCCGTCCACGAAACACCGGTCGATGACGATGTTGGTGAGCCTTCCTCCCGCGAGCCCCGTCAGGGCGAGCTCGCTCGACGCCTCGCGATGATCGCGGGACAGGATCCACCGGCCCCGCTCGTCCCCGACGGCCCGCGTCAACGCCTCGAGCACGCGCGCGGTGGCCTCGGGCAAGTCCTGCGCCGGCACGCCCTGGCGGCGCAGCTGCTCGCGGTAGAAGTCGCGCCGCTCATCGATTCGCCGTGCGCCCGGCAGAGCGGGGGCCTGTGCGAAGGACTGAAGCGCCGCGTGCACCACGGTGCCGATGTGACGCGCCGTCTCCTGCACCCAGCTGAACTGCGGCGGCTCGAGCGACTGGCGCCCGAGCGGCAGTCTTGCAAGCTGCGGTCCGGGCGGCGGCTCGGGCGGCCGCCACCGTCCGCGCAGGCGACGCAGCGGCGGCTCGCCGGCCGGTGCGGTCTGCGCCCGCCCCGGGCGCGCCGCCGGCAGCGATGCGAGGAAGCCCTCGCCGAGCGCGGACCACAGGGTATCGAGGAGCGTGCCCCTGCCCGGCCGGAAAGTGCCGTCGGCCCTCGCCTCGAGCGCCGCGTACAGGTGCAGCGATCGCCTGGCGCGCGTCACCGCCACATACAACAGGCGAACCTGCTCGTTCGCGGCCCGGCGCTCCTCGAGCCGCTTCAGATACGGGCCGACCTGCCCCGGCGCGTCCTCGCCGATGGCCGCCGCCGGCGCGAGCAGCAGATCGCTCCCGCCGGTCTCGCGCGGCAGATCGAGCCAGCGCAGCAGCGGCTCGGCGCCCCGGTTGAGCCGCCGGTCGAGGCCGGGAATCAACACGTGATCGAACTCCAGCCCCTTGGCGTGGTGGATGGTGAGGATCTGCACCGGTTGCGCGGTGCGCGAGCGCGGCCGGGCGAACAGTCCCTGCAGCACCGAATCCAGCGATTCGGGGCCGCGCCACTCACCCGCCGCCGCCCGCTCGCTCACCGCCTCGAAGAACGCCCGCGCATGAGGCAGTTCCTCGGCCGGGTAGGCGTCGGCGGCGCCGAGCGCGAGCCAGGCGCGCTCCAGCCAATCGGCCGCCGGCTGCCCCTCGGGCCACTCGAGCGCCTGATCGAGGACCTCGCGCACGCGCTCGATGCGCGCACGCTCGGCCGGGGGGCACTCGGTGAGACGCGCCGCATCCCGCAGCGCCTCCCAAACCAACAGCGGATCGTTGCGGCGCGAGAGCCGCGTCAGGCTCGCGAGCGAGACCCCGCACCACGGCGCGCGCAGCACCGCCAGCCAGGCGGTGCGGTCGCCGAGGTCATAAAGCGCCCGCGTGAGCGCAACGAGATCGCGTACCACGGGCACGTCGCGCAGCGGCACCAAGTCGACGCCGATCGCATCGACACCCTGCCCCTCGAGCGCCGCCATGATGCCCTGGGCGTGGCTGCGGGCGGCCACCAGCACCGCGATCGCCGCGCCCGCCTCCCTCGCCCTGAGCAGCCGGATGCGCTCGATCACGGCACGGGTCTCGGCCTGCCGGTCCCCGTGCGCGAACAGCCTGAGCTCCACCGGCTGCGCCTGCGGCGCATCGGGGGCGTCGGCTCCTGCAGGCGCGCTCGGCGTGAAGCGCACCGCGCTCTCGCGCAGCGCATCCTCAAGCGGAAACAGCTGTTCGAACCGTCCGTTCACCCACTCGATCAGCCGCGGGACGGAGCGGAAATTGCACGTCAGGCGCAGCGGCCTCAACCGCATCGCGCCGATCCCCTGGTCGCGCACCTTGAGAAAGCAGCCGACTTCGGCCTCGCGGAACATGTAGATCGACTGCATCGGATCGCCGACCACGAACAGGGTCCGTCCCTCGCCCTCCTCCCAACCGGCCGTGAGCGCGCTGAGCAGCGCGGTCTGCGCCGCCGAGGTATCCTGGAACTCATCGACCAGGATGTGACGCAGCGCCAGGCCGGCGCGCAGCGCGAGGTCCGTCGGCTTTCCCTCCTCGGTGAGCGCCGCGCGCGCCGCCCCCGCGATGCAGGTGTGATCCACCTGGCCGTCGCGCGCAAATTGCACCTCGAGCTGGGCTGCGGCATGGCGCAGCACGCGCGAGAGCGCCGTGAGCGCCGCCGCGTCCGCCTCGCCGAGCTGCGCGGGCGGCAGCGCCGCCACCTCGAGCAGCAGCTGCCGCGCACCGGGCGTCGCGCTCAGCGCCTCGATGCACTCGCGCAGCGCCTGCTTGCCGGCGGGTGTCTCGAAGCCCTCCCCGAGCCTGCGATCGACCCGCTGGCGCCACTCGCCCTTGTCCGTGAGCGCAAGGCGCGCCAGCGACTTCCAGGCCGGCAGCGAGTCCACTGCGCGCTCGAGCGGCCCGACCCCCGGGAGCCGCGCTGCCTCGGCCGCCAGGGCACCGGTGAGCAGCGCACAGCCGTGCCGCAGGCAGTCCGCCACGATGTGCTCGAGGCTCTCCGCGACCCTCACCCCCAAGGCCTCCGGGTCGTGTCCGAACAGGTGCGGCAGCCAGTGCGCCCGCACCGCCAGCATGTCCGTGAGCATGCGCTCGACGTTCCTCCACTGGTTGTCGAGACGCTCGAACCACAGGCCGACATCGGCGCTGAGAGGCGGATCGGCCTCGGCCTCGAGCAGCGTCTCGCGCGCGGCGCGGCGGTACTGCTCCTCGGGCCGGGGGCCGATCAGGAGGCCACCGCCGGCACGGGCCGCAAGCGGCAGGCGGCTCGCCAGCGCGAAGTTGAACGAGTCGATGGTCTGAATGCGCAGCCGCCCCGGGTCCTGCTGCAGGCGCCAACCGCGCGCGGCCGAGCGCTCGAGCACCGCGGCGGCCAGAGCGCGCAGACGCTCCGCCAGGGCACCCGTGCCGGCCTCGCCGCTCAACGCCTTCAGCACGCGCTCGCGCATCTCCGCCGCCGCGCGCCGGGTGAAGGTGATCGCGAGAATCTCCTCCGGCTCCTCGACCTCGGCCAGGAGGCGCAGCAGCCGCTGCGTGAGCACCGAAGTCTTTCCCGAGCCGGCCGGGGCCTGCAGCACGATCGAGACGCGCGGATCGGTGGCCTGCAGGCGCGCCGCCTCGTCTGCGGGCGGCGCCGGCGAGCGGTCATTGCAGGAAGAACTCTGCACGGTCACTCTCCGGGGGCCTCGTGCGGCCCTGAGCCCGGGCCGCGATCCCCGACACGGCAGAGACTTCCGAGGTGACAGTACTCGCAGGCCCCCGGCTTGGGGTCGAGGCGCGCCTGCCCTGCGGCGAAGTCCCGCGCCAGACGCTGCACCTGCCCGCGCCATTCCTTGACGCGCGCCGGCCAGGCCTCTTGCACTCCTGGCGGCGCCTTTGCGGCGCCCACCTTGGGCAACACCCCGTCTTGCGCGGCGATGCCCTGGAACCGGACCTCACGCGCCGTGACGTTGACGGTGGCCAGGGCGACAACGTCATCTCCGAGAGCGGTCAGATACGCGAGAAGCTGCGGATGCGACGGACGCTCGCCATACCAGTCCCCGCTCACCGGTTGGCCGCTCTTGTAGTCGAGGATGACGAGGCCGCCCCCCTCGAGCGCGTCGATGCGATCCATGCGCACGCGCAGGCGCACTCCTGCCAGATCGAGGTGGGAGGCATACTCGGTGTGCCGCACGCTGAAGGCGGGCCGCTCGCGCTCGAGGTCGCACAACTGGCGCATCAGCCGCTCGGTGCGGCGGCGCTCGCGCGCGAGCGCCGGTTGCGAGGGCGGTGGGCCCGGCTCGACGGACAGCGCGCTCAGCGCCTGCTGCACGCAGCGGCCGATCAACTCCGCGAGCTGCCCGGGCGCCCGCTCACCGAGCGCCCGGGAATCGCGCAACGTGTCCCACAGGCGCTGACACGCCGCATGCAGCAGCCGGCCGCGAAACTCCGGCGCAACGCCCGGCTCGCTCGAGGCGAGCTCGAGGGCCCCCAGGCGCAGCTCCGCATAGGCCCGGAACGGACATTGATTCTGAAGCTCCAGGCTGCGGGTGCCGGAGGGTAGCGGCTGCGCCTGCGGCCAAGGCAGCCCGGCATCCGTCCACGGCTCGGTGAGATCCGGCCGGTGCAGGCGCACCGGCAGCCAGCCGAGCGGCTCGCCCCCGAGCGCTTCCGGCTCCTGCGCGCCCTGCCACCGCGAGAGCAGCGGGCTCGGCAACAGGTCGAGGTCCTCGCTTCGCCGCGGCGCCGAGAGCACCAGCTGTCCGGTCGCGGCGCGCCAGGCGCCAAGGAGCATGCGCGCCTCGGCAAGCCTTCCCGAGGCGCTGGCGGCCGGCCATCCGCGGTCAAGTTGCGCGGCGAGCGGCACGAACGGATCGGGCGCAACCGGCTGCGGAAAGGCCTGCGAGTGCAGCCCGGCCACCCACACCCCGTCATAGCTCACCACCGGATCGGCGAGCGTGGCGGTGAGGGTGACCGCGGCATCCTCGTCGGCGGGCCGGTAGGCGGTCTCACCGGCCAGCTCCCGCAGCCGCTCGAGGGCAGCGCCCGGCCCGAGGGCGCCGAGCGCCGCGGACAGCTGGCCAAACTCATCCAGTAACTCGCGAAACCGCAGCATCGTCTGGTGCTCGCTGCTGCCGAGACTGCGGTTGCCCGGCCAGCCCAAGCGGCTCAGCGCCTCGCGGAAGCGCTCGGACCATTCCCGCGGCGAGCCGCTCGAGCCGCGCAGCGCCGCCTCGGCCTGCCCGATCCGGTCCGCCACCAAGCGCGCGGCTGTCTCAAGCGGCGAGGGCGCGGCGGCGAGCGCATGCAGCAGCCCTTGCCGCTCGAGCGTCAAGCCCGCGCGCTCCCTCAGCCACAAGGCAAGCCGAGCCCGGGCCGTCGGCGGCTCGCTCCAAAAAGGCGCCAACAGCCATTCACCCAGGCGCTCGATCGGCAGGGGCTCGCCGCACAGCAGGCCCAGGCTGGTGAGCGCATGCGCCACCGCGGGCCGCCTGGGCAGCGCATCGCCGCCTTCGATGGCGACCTGAGCGGCCCCCTCCACCGGGCGCAGGCTGAGCGCCTCGGGCGGCGCAAGCGCCTGGCGGATCAGGCTGGCGAGGCGCTCGCGGCGGCCGGCCGGCCCCGGCAGGACCACCAGCAGCCTGCCGTGCGGCTCGTGCGAGAGGCGCCGCCGGCACCATTCGGCGATGCGGTCGAGCTCCTCGAGCTCGTCCGAAGGCATCACCACGTGCGGAGTGATTCCGGCCGCCTCGGACGGTGTCGGCAGCAGCGTCTCCCAGCCCTGGGCCCGGCGAGCCTCGATGAGCGAGCGCAGCGCCGGCAGCGGGCTGAGGAAGCCGCCGAAGAGCACGGTACGCTCCTCGCCCAACACCGGCAGCCGTCCCTGGCATCCCGCAAGGGTAGCGGCCGACAAGGCGCGGCAGCGCGCCTCGACCGCCCGATTGACCTCGAGGAGCACTGCGGTCTCGGTGCCGGCAGGCGCGCGCAGCGCCGTCAGATCGAGCTGCAACTGCGCAGCGAGCCGGGCGGCGCGGCGCAGGTCGCTGGCGAGCGCCGCACGGTTGACGAGCTCGAGAGCGCCCGTGGCTTCGGCCGTGCACTGCCGCCACAGCAGCCACTCCTCCGCCGAAGACAGCAGCCTCGGCAAGCCGCCCGACTGAAGGCCGGGCGCCTGCCGCTCGATCTGCCTCGTCAGCCAGCCCTCGAGCGGCAGCACATCGGCGCTCCTCCACACCGCAAGGCCTCGCTCGAGCTGGGCGGCCGCGTGCGCCAGCCGCAGCGCATGGGCGCGCTGGCGGGAGGGCACCACCACCGTGCCCCCTGCGTGAATGACCTCGCCAAGATGGAACGAAAGCCTTATCAAATCAATGTATTACGATATATTTTTATTAAATTACTCGTAAGAATCTACTTGAAGCGGGTGGTGGCGGCGACCACGTTGTCCGCGGCGGGGTTTTGGCCAGCTGCCGCGTAACCTGCCAGCAGGTCCTCGATCCGCTCGAACACCTCGTGCAACGTCGCGCTGTCCGGCAGCGTCGTGACCCGGAAGTGATTGCGGTAGGGCACGTTGAAGCTGACACCCGGTGCCACGAGCACGTGCTTCTGCTCCAGCAGGTCGAGCGCAAAACGCTGGTCGTCGAAATCCGGCAGCTCGCGGGTATCGACGCCGATGAAGGCGTACATGGCCCCTTGCGGGCACGCAAGCTGCAGGAAGCGGCTGCCCTGCACCGCCGTCTGGATCGTCCGGCGGGACTCGTACAGGCGCCCACCCGGGCTCACCAGATCGCGGATGCTCTGGTAGCCGCCGAGCGCGGTCTGCACGGCCCACTGGGCGGGCGCATTGCTGCACAGGCGCAGCGAGCTCAGCAGGTCCATGGCATTGAGGTAGCCCATCGCCGCGTGCGTGCGCCCGGAGAACACCGCCCAACCGACACGGTAGCCGCACGCCCGATACACCTTGGACAGCCCCGAAAGCGTCGCGCAAAGCGTCTCGCGCACCAAGCTCGCCATGGGAACGAACTGGGCGCCGTCGTAGAGCATCTGGTCGTAGATCTCGTCGCTGAACACCACCAGATTGTGGCGCTCGGCGAGCCGCGCGAGCGCCTCGAGCACCGCGCGCGGGTACACCGCGCCGGTGGGGTTGTTGGGGTTGATCACGACGATGGCGCGGGTGCGCGCCGTCACGAGCCGGGCCACTTCCTCCGGATCGGGCACGAAGCCGTTCTCCGGCCGGCACGGATAGTGCACCGCGCGGCCGCTGTTCAGCGTCGTCGCCGCGGTCCACAGCGGGTAATCGGGACTCGGCACCAACACCTCGTCGCCGTCGTCGAGCAGCGCGCGCAGCACCAGGTTGATGAGCTCGCTCACTCCGTTGCCGATGAACACTTCCTCGGCGGTGACGCCGGTGACGCCCCGCGCCTGCTGCTGCATCACCACCGCCTCGCGGGCCGGGAAGATGCCCTTCTGGTGACAGTACCCCTCCGCGGCGGCCATGTTCTCGATCATGGCGAGGCGCATCGTCTCGGGGGTGCGAAAGCCGAACGCGGCGGGATTGCCGATGTTGAGCGAGACGATCTCGTAGCCCTGGCGCTCGAGCTCGTGGGCGCGCCGGGCGAGCCGGCCGCGGATCTCGTAGCGCACGTGACGCAGGCTCTCGCTCGGACGGATACTGGGCTCGGTAGTCATTTCAAGAGCATATCATCGGCGCGCCCGCGCAAGTGGTGACAGGCGGCCCACCGATCCTCGGCGGTCTGTTCCCAGGCCGGCGCGCGCTCGGCGCACAGCGAGCTTGCCTGCGGGCAGCGCGTACGGAAGGCGCACCCCTGAGGGAGCTCGAGCGGTGATGGCGGCTCACCGAGGCGCACCTGCGCAAGACGCGCCGGCTGGATATCCGGATCGGCCACCGCAATGGCGGCCAGCAGCTCGCGGGTGTAGGGATGGTGCGGCGCGGCGAACAGCGCCTGCGCCGGCGCGAGCTCCGCCATGCGTCCCAGATACAGCACGAGCACCCGGTCGCACAGACGCTGGACGCTCGAGAGGTCGTGACTCACGAACAGCAGGCTCGTTCCCTGCTCCCGCCTGAGCTCGGCCAGAAGCGCGAGCACCTGCGCCCGAGTGGGCGCATCGAGGGCGCTCAGCGGCTCATCGCACACCAGCACACGCGGCTTGAGGATCATGGCGCGGGCGATGCCGACGCGCTGGCACTGGCCGCCGGAGAGCTCATGCGGTCGGCGAGTGAGGAGCGAGCGATCGAGGCCGACACGCTCGAGCATGCCACAGACCTCCTCGAGCCGGCCGCTCGCATCGAGCTGCGGGCGGTGAATCTCGAGCGGCTCGGCGACGAGCCGCTGCACCGTGAGGTGCGGATCGAGGCTGGCGAGCGGATCCTGGAAAACGATCTGCAGCTCGCGGCGCAAGCGGCGCAGCTCGCCCCCGGGAAGATCGGCCGGCGAGCGGCCCATCCACAGCACCTCTCCCGCGGCAGGGCGGATCAGGTAGAGCGCGGCGCGGGTGAGCGTCGACTTGCCGCAGCCGGACTCCCCGACCACGCCGAGAGCCTCGCCGGCGCCGAGGGTGAGATCGATGCCATCGAGCGCCCGCAGCGCCTGACGCCGCCATCCCCGCGCCACGGGAAAGCTCACACCGACCCCTGAGAGGGCAAGCCGCGGAGTGGGACACGGGTGCGCGGGACTGCACTCCGAGACCCGCGGCCGCGAAGCCGGCAGTGTCACCGGGAGCAACGCTCCGAGGCCCGCACCGCTGCCGGGCGGCGATGCTGCCTGTCGTGAATCGTCGCGGCCGAGCAGCTGGCGGGTGTAGGGCTCGCGTGGAGCCTTGAGCACTTCCGCGGTGCTGCCCTGCTCGATGAGGCGTCCGGCGCGCATCACGGCCACCTGGTCGGCAAGGCCCGCCACCACGCCGAAATCATGGGTGATCAGTGCCACGCCGCGCTCGCGCTTGAACTCGGCGAGCAGATTGAGGATCTGCGCCTGCAGCGTGACATCGAGCGCGCTCGTCGGCTCATCGAGGATCAGGAGCTGCGGATCGCAGGCGAGCGCGATGGCGATCATCACGCGCTGGCGCATGCCGCCGGAGAGCTCGTGAGGGTATTGGCGCATCCGCCGTGCGGCATCGGCGAGCCGCACCCGCTCGAGCAGCTGCAAGGCCCGGCCACGCGCCTCGCGCGCGCCCATGCCGAGATGCCGCCTGAGCGGCTCGGCGAGCTGATCGCCGATGCGCAGGTGCGGGGTGAGCGAGGCCATAGGGTCCTGGAAGACCAGGCCCACGCGCGCGCCGCGGATGCGATCGAGCGCCCTCTCGGGCAGTCCGAGCAGCTCCTGGCCGTCGAGGCGCACCCGCCCGGTCACGTGCGCCGGGGAGGCCAGCAGCCCGAGGGCGGCGAGAAAGGCCTGGGTCTTGCCCGCGCCGGATTCCCCGACGATGCCCAAGCACTCCCCGCGCTGCACCGTGAAGGACAGCCCCTCGACCGCCGGCGCAAGCCCTTCTGCACCGCGAAAGGCGACGCTGAGGTCCTCGACGGCGAGCACGGTGGCCGCGCCCGCGGCCGCCCGCGAGGCCGGCAGCGCCACCGGCTCAACGGGCGGCCGGATCGAGGACATCGCGCAACGCATCGCCGAGCAGGTTGAAGCTGAGCAGCAGCGCGACCAGCACGCTCGCCGGCACGAGCAGCATCCAGGGGGCGGCGAGCATCTCGTGAGCGCCTTCGCTCACCAGGCTGCCGAGGCTCGCGCGCGGCTCCTGCACGCCGAGCCCCAGGAAACTGAGGAAGCTCTCGGACGTGATCATCTGCGGCACCATCAGCGTGGCGTACACCGCGACCGTACCGGCGAGGTTCGGCAGGATGTGCCTCATCATGATGCCCGCCGGCGTCAGTCCCGCCGCGCGCGCCGCCTCGACGAATTCGCGGCGCTTCAGCGAGAGTGTCTTGGCCCGCACCACGCGCGCCAGGGTAAGCCAGCCCACCGCTGCAATGGCGACCAGCAGCAGCGTGATGCTGTCGCGGCCGAACAAGGTCGCCAGGATGAGCACGATGAACAGGTACGGGAGCGAGTACAGGATGTCCACCACACGCATCATCCACGCCTCCACGCGCCCGCCGGCGAAACCCGCCACCATCCCCCAGGCGAGCCCGATGAGCACGCTCACCCCCGTGGCCAGCACCCCGATGAGCAGCGACAGGCGCAACCCGTACAGGGTGCGCACATACAAATCCCGGCCGAGCGGATCGGTGCCGAGCCAGTGCCCATCGGTGAGGCTCGGGGCGGCCGAGAGGTGGTGCCAATCGAGGCCATTCGGCGAGTAAGGGCTGGCGGCCGGCCCGACGATCGCCCAAAGGGTGAGCAGGACGATCAGCGCCGCGGCGAAGAGCGCGGCTCGCCGGCCGGGCCGCCGGCTACGCATGCTCACCGCGTACGCGAGGGTCGAGCCACGCATGGATCAGGTCCGCGGCGAGGTTGCAGAGCAGAGTCAGGGTGCCGTAGAGCAGCACCATGCCCATCACCAGGGTGTAGTCGCGATTGAGCGCGCCCTGGACCAGGTAGCGTCCGGTGCCCGGGAGCTCGAACACCGTCTCGACGACCAGCGAGCCGGTCACCAGAGACGCGACGGCGGGCCCAAGATAACTCACCACCGGCACCAGTGCCGGACGCAGCGCATGGTGTCGCAACACGCGCCAGCGCCCCAGTCCGCGGGCACGCGCGCTGCGCACGAAGCTCGCCTCGATCACATCGAGCATCCCGCCGCGCATCAGCCGCGCCACCGAAGCACACACCGGCAGAGCGAGCGTGACGGCCGGCAGGATGAGGTAGCGCGGCTCGCCGGCCTGCCAGCCGGCGACCGGGAGCCAGTGCAGCCAGAGCCCAAAAGCGAGCGCCAGGAACGGGCCGGTCACGAAACTCGGCAGCGCGAGGCTCACCGCCGCGAATGCGCAGACGGCATGGTCGAGCGCTCCGCCGCGCCCGAGCGCAGCCCACAGGCCAAGCGGCACCCCGATGAGCAGCGCCAGGGCGAGCGCGCTCGAGCCGAGCGTGAGGCTCACGGGCAGGCCCTGCGCGATGAGCCCCGCGACGGTGTCGTCGTGCATCTTGAAGGACGGTCCGAGGTCCCCGTGCGCCAGACCCTGGAGGTAATGCCAGTACTGCACGATGAGCGGCCGGTTGAGGCCGTAGAGCTGCTCGAGCTCGGCGCGAGTGCGCGGCGGCAGGGGTCGGGCCTGATCGAACGGCCCGCCCGGGGCGAGCCGCACGACGAAGAACGAGACGGTGATGAGGATCAGCAACACCGGAACGATCCCCGCGATGCGACGGGCTGCGTACCCCAGCATCAGGAAAGCCTCAACGCTCGCATAGGCATCATGTGTGCGATTTTAGCGGCCCCTGGCCGGCACCACTCACGAACCAGTCGAAACTATTTGCGCCCGCCGCGCGGGCCTCGAGCCCGCAGCCCTTGGCTCCATCGCGGGCCTCGCCCCTGCGCAGCCCTCAAGCGCTCGCGCCCCCAGGGGGCGTGGATCGCCTGCGGGGAGAGCGGCCCGGAGCCGGCGCGTCGCACCGCTCCGGCGGCGCTGCATCAAATTCCGGCACGAAGCTCTGCTATATTTCCCGCTCCCTGAAGGTCGCGGACGGAGTGATGAAACGCATACTGGTTGGCATCAAGCGCGTTGTGGACTACAACGTGCGCATTCGCGTCAAGCCGGACGGCACGGGCGTGGTGAGCGAAGGGGTGAAGATGAGCGTGAACCCCTTCGATGAGAT
>JAJYUA010000051.1 GCA_021792755.1 Pseudomonadota bacterium | reverse complement strand
AAAAGCGTCTGGATCTATCCCCTCGCCAGCAACTTTCGCCGACAGCTCTGCGGCGCTTAACTTCTTTGCACCGAAACTCATAACGTCAACACGCAATTGCCTTCACGAGATGTGTGCAATAGACAGGTCTACCGCCGCAAACTGAAAAAGCGCACGGCAGAGATCACCGCGGCATTGCGACCCCACTTTCCTGCTGCCGAGCACCCAAAGGTCGAGCAGTTTGCATTGGCAGCCGTCTCAATATTCGATACCACAGAACCTCTCCCTCCTGCTAAATTGGACGTACGACGTAGAAAGATCAAGCAACTCCAAACCCGCGCGCGCGATTTTCTCAAACACATTACATCCGCCCGAATCAGGCACGTACATCGTAGACAGTGGGTGCAATCGAACACAGTGGCCGAGGTGATGGGCAAACCGATGGATCTCGATGGTCTGGCACTCGCAGAACTCAATGCGTCGAAGCGGCTGGCTCGCGCGCGCGCCGTCGTGATGTTAGCGGTAGCCGAGTACCTATCGGCGCTCAATGCGATTGAGGCTCTCAGTCCGCCGCCGGAACGGACCGGCCGCCGCGGAGGCGACGGAAACAATACGCTAGCCGAGGTCGCAGCATGGTGGTGGCAATTTTTCGGCGTTCCGCCTACCACGACTGATACGGGCCCATTTTTTGCGGCGGCCGCGGCACTGCTGCGAGTGGATAATCCGGATAAGCAGGTCCGGCGAGCGGTCGCTGCGGTACTCGAGATCGGGCCACCAGGCCCTCCTCCGCCGTCGAGCTGGTTGGGTCTCGATGTCCGCCAAGCGCTATCGGACCGGCCGACACGAGTTCCGAGTCCGCCCTCCCCGTCCCCGCCGACGAAAGTCCGCTGAGTCACGCGGACTTTCGTACTACGGTCCTCAAAGGATAGGAGCATATAAGAGAGGCTCTCAGTGATTAGGAGAGCCTCTCATGCCAAAAACTCAGCAGCCGCAGCCGGCGAACCACGTCAAGAAGAGGTTTCGCGTCCGCGGGACCGCGTGTCTGTGGCCTCGCGCGGTCGAGGCATATTTTGGGATCTCGTCGCCGACCCGCTGGCGGTGGGAGCGGCTCGGCCTGCTCCCGCCCAGGGATGTGTTCGTCGGCGGCCGTCCCGTGGGGTGGCGACCCGAGACCATTGAGCGCGCGGCAGCGGGCGGAGGTGCGCGATGAGCGACCATGAGACTCCGCGGGACGGCGAGGACAGCACGCCTGACGATTCCGATCTGCCACCGCCCGAAGCATATGAGGTCGATGAGGTGCGTGCGACTGGTGGTCGGCACACCATCGAGATCCGCGCGGGCGAACTGGCGGAAGCCGTGGATCTGGCCGAGGCGGCACTGCTCGCCGCCGACGCCGGCATTTTCCAACGCGGCGGGCAACTCGTGCGGGTGGTGCAATCAGACCCTCCGCCGCGCTCCGCAAAGAACGCCGTCACGCGGGCTATCGGCACGCCAATCATCGTGCCGCTCACCCGTGAGTTCCTGCTGCTGGTGCTTTCCCGGCACGTCACGTTCTTGCGCTATGACGCCAGAGCCGAGCAGCTACGGCGAGTGGACCCGCCAGCAATGTTAGCCGCGATGCTGCTCGCGGCTGGCGAGTGGCAGTTCCGCCGCCTGCGGGGCGTCGTGTGTGCTCCGACACTGCGGTCCGACGGATCGTTGTTGTCCGCGCCGGGGTACGATCCTGACAGCGGCCTACTGCTGTGGGATGACGGCACCGTATGGCCGGAGATCAACCCACGGCCATCTCAAAGTGAGGCGTCCGAAGCACTCGCCGTCTTGCGCGATTTGCTGCGGGAGTTCGAGTTCGTGGGCGGGCGTGGCGGTCCACATGAGAGCGTGGCGCTCGCCGCGATCATAACGGCCACCGTACGCCATGCGCTGCCGATAGCTCCTGGATTCGCCGTGGATGCCCACAAGATGGGCTCCGGAAAAACAGAGCTGGTGCACACCGTGAGTCGCGTCCTGACGGGCCGAGACGCCAGCGTAATGCCACTGGCGGACACGGAAGAAGAAATTCGAAAAGCGCTGTTAGCATTGCTGATTGCCGGAGACCCGATCGCGCTCATTGACAACATCGAACAGCCCGTCTCGTCGGCCGCACTGAACGCGGCACTCACGAGCGAGATGTACAGGGACAGGATCTTGGGCGAGAGTCGCACCGTGGCGGTCCCGACCGCGGCGACATTCATGTTCACGGGCAACAATCTACAATTCGTCGGCGATTTAACCAGTCGGATCATGGTGTCAGGGCTTGATCCGCAGTGCGAACAACCAGGCTCCCGCGAATTTAATAGGGACCTGAAGGAGTATGTGATGGCGCACCGCGCGGAATTGCTCGGCGCTGCGCTGACTATTCCATTGGGCTATCTCACGGCGGGTGCGCCATCACGATGGAGCCCGAGCCGCTTTCACGCGTGGGACAGGCTCGTGCGCGCGCCGCTGCAGTGGCTTGGGTGCCCGGACCCGCTGGCGACACAAGAGGAAATGCGCGCCGTCGACCCAGTGAGGACATCGCTACTGGAAATGCTGCAGGCGTGGGGGGACGTTTTTGGCGACCGTCCAGCGACGGTCGCCGAAGCTATCAATGCTGCGAGTGGCCCCCTCCAAATTGGGCATCCCGGACTTGCGGCGGCAATCGAGCAAGCGGGTGCAAGGGACCGAGGTGGGGCATTCAATGCCCGCAGTCTGGGACGCTGGCTGGCGCGGTTCGTGCGCCGGATTGAAGGCGGGCGGAGATTTGAACGGAACGGCGAGGATTCGGCGACCTGCCGTCCTCGGTACCGGGTCGTCAGCGTTTCCGGCGTTTCCAGCGTTTCTCCCAACGGACGCGCGGAAAATGGCAGCGACAATTATATGGGGTGGGCAGCCACAAACGCGGAAAACGCGGGTAACGCTGCAGGGGGAATAGGCGCTGAGGAGATACCGCTATGACCCCTACTGCCATCTTCGCGCAGCTCGCCGCTGCTGGCGTGCATATTCGGCCCCATCCGCAGCGCCCGGACGGCGTGCTGGTCTCCCCGAGTGCCCGCATCTCGGAGGAATTGCGTACGCTCATCCTGCGGCACAAGCCGTCCATCCTGGCGGCTCTGCGACTGCCCGCACCTGTTCCGGTGTGTTCGGTGCCCGGGACCTGCGTCTACTGTGGCCGGCACGGGCGCGCCGGTCCCGACCTCCTACCGTATTACACCGGCCTCGGCCCTCGGCGCGAGGCGTATCACGTCTGGCTCCACCCCGTATGTACGGCAGCGTGGCACGCCGCATGGCGAACCAGTGCGGCCACGATGCACTGACTACTTTCACGAGTCCCCCTCGATTCCCGCCCCGCGGGGAATGGGGGTAGGTGACGGCATTCCGCCGTCGCTAAGAACGAGGATACCCATATGAGCGCTACGACTGACACACTCACATCCCGCCTCACCGAAGTATTGGCGGCGGCCCCGCCCCGATCCGTGGCGCCGCGCGGCGAAGTCATTGTGCCCGCCAATCCCCATTTCGGGCGCTGGGGCTCGTACAGACTCGAATGGCTCAAAGTGCAATGGGAGGTGTACGACAGCACCGTCGACGGCGTCGGGCCGCGTGAGTTTCGCTTGCGATTTACGCCTTGTTGTTTCGGAAACGGCGATCAGTCCGCCTCGCCCATCGCACCTGCGTCAGTCTTATCTCATGTTTCCGCGGAGCAGATCGCTCAAGAAATCGAACGCCTGGTGGCCGCGACGGGAGACATGCAGTTCTCAATCCTTTCGGTGAAGGTCGCGCGTAGACACTTGCCATGACCGTGGTAGCGCTTGGCCGGGCGCAAGCCCGGCCCTTTTTCTGGAGTCGACTATGACCCTCACATCTCGCCTTCGTCACTGGACCTCTCCCGCGTGGGCCGTCCCGCGCCTGCGGGCGCTCTACTACGTGACGCTCGCCCTCCTCGCCGTCACGCTCCTCGCCGCGCACCGCCTCGCGGTGCGAGAGCATCGAGACGCGCGGCTGCTCGCTGTCGCGTCTCACGCCTGTCAGACCCAGACCGCGCCGCGCGTCATCGTCGTTCGCGTGCCGCCCACCCCGCGAGCGGCCATAGAGGCGAAAACCAACATGCATCGCACGCCGCAGCCGGCGCGCAAGGAGAAATAACATGGCCGCAGGCGATCTCATTATCTGGATCTCCGTCATGGTCGGTATCGCGATCATGCTCCCGAGCATGGTCGGTGCGCAGCACACCGCATTCACCGACCAGGTCGCGCAGGTCGAAGCGGGGCAGCTCGCCACGATCACGGACGCGGCGCTGCAGTACGAGTATGGGTACATGGCGAGCCTGTCCGCCCCGGGCAGCACGCACACGGTGACGGTGGCGACGCTGATTCAGCAGGGCTACCTGCCGCCGGGCACCTCGGCCGTCGATGCGATGGGCGATCCGATCTCGGTCCAGTACCAGGCCGACAGCGCCGGCAATGTCACGGGCTACGTGGTGGCACAGGGCCCGTACCGGTATCCCGACGTGGACGCCGGCCAAATCCTGCTCGACCTCGGCGATCGCGGCGGGTATGTGCCCGAGGTACCGGTCGCTGGACAGGTGGCCGGCACGATCTACGGCACGGGGCGCACTTGGCAGGCGCCCACGCCGGCCGGCATCGGGCCGGGTTCGATCGACGTGAAGGTCGAGAGCAATGCGGCGCAGCAGGCCGACGATTCGCGGTTCTTGTGGCGCGTCCCTGCGCCGACTGCGGTCGGCAATACCATGTCCACGCCCCTGATCCTGGGGGCCGTAGAAGCTCCAGGGAGCGCGTGCAGTAATACGGGTGCCATCGCTCAGGACGGGACGGGGGCGCTGGTGTCCTGCCAGTCGGGTACCTGGACCGCTGTCGGCGGCGGTCACTGGCGCGCGCCGGTGTCGACGTTCGCGGCGCTGCCGAACTCCGGAAACCAGGGTGGCGATGTACGGCTCACGCTCGATACGGACCGGGCGTTTGCCTGGAATGGTTCCAGTTGGACCGCATTGGCCGTCAACCAAAACGGCAATCTGCACGTGCCGGGACACCTATACGCGGAGAACGGAGGGGTGAGCACCTCGACGAGCTGCTCCGGCCAAGGCGCGCTGACCGCAGGCGACATCACACTCACCACAGACAATGGCTGTGGCGCCAGCGGCTCGGCGATCCAGATGGGGAGCCCCGTCACTGGGCAGGGGTACGCCATCGTCGATGCTGGGGATGGGTCATTGGACTTCTGGAATTCTAGCGCCGGCCACTCGGCAATGCAGATCCAGCCGAACGGCGAGTGGGATATGAACCCCTACGACAACGGCAACGCGGATTTCTTGGTCCCGGGCGAGGGAAACGACTCCGTGGAAGGGAATAGCTGGTGGGGTATTCAGCCACGATGGTCCAATGGCTGGTCGCTGGTGACCAGCGAGCATGGCTACTTGAATGCCAACCCGCAGGCCGCGAACGGCTCGGTCGACGTGAACGACATCGACGTGCGCTCTGGCGGACCGTACCCGTGGTACTCGCAACTTTCGAATCAGGTGTACTCGGATACGCAGCAGATCAATAACCTGAACAACGAGTACAGCAGCCAGCAGGGGCAGATCAATTCCAATACGAGCAGCATCGGCGCGATCAACAACAACCTGAATCAGGGGCCGTGCTCGACGGGATACAACTCGATCGCGACGCTCTGCAACGAGATCCAGAGTTTCGGCGCCGCCAACATGGGCCGTCTGCTGGGCACGGGCACCCAGGGGCCGACAACGTACTCTTACTGGGGCTGGTGCGGCAGCCGCTTCTATCGGTACCGCTGTATCCAGTACGGCACCAGCCCGCCGACCGTCAATCTCACGGCCTCCTCTGCTCCCGAGCTCGTGTTTGCCGACGCCACCGCTGGCATCGGTCAGCCGGGGTGCGGGGTGAGCGCGAACACGAAGCAGATCACGCTGTCAGCAACATCGGGTGGCGCGCCTGTGGCGTCGGAGTCAGGTCATTACGCCAAGGGCGGCAGCAATTACAACCCGGTCGACATGTACTTCCCCTTCTCACTGACCTTCACATTACCCGCCGGGCAATCGGGGCAGATCCAGCTCACGGGTGGGGAAAATGGCCTCGGGTGTGGATCGATTCAGTACGCGGTTTATCAGCTTTGAGGGCGCGATGATGAAACTTCCTAACATCGATATGCACCGACCGCTGCCGCTGTGGTTCCCCATCGCCATGATCGCTTTCTCGCTCTGCGGGATGGTCTACCTCACATGGAGTATCTGTCATGCACTCTGATGCTCGCCGTCGTGTAGTCGCCGTCCTCGCCCTTGCTGCGAGCGCTGCATTCCTCGGCTCCGCGCCGCGTGCCTGGGCAGTTTCGGAGGTCGCGGGCGCGACGTTCCCCGAGCAGATCGTGCAGGAAATCACAGCTGTCGAGCAACGCGAGAGCGGCGTGATCCGTCAAGAGCAGCAACTGATGCAGCTCGAATATCAGGCCGAGAATATGGTCGGTATGCCGATGCAGCTCTTCGATCAGGCGATCGGCCCAATTACCGAAGCCTATCAGGCCGTGCAGATGGCCGACGGACTCACCTACGGTGCCCAGAACAATCTCGAGCAGATCCAGGCCGAGTACGGCACCACGATGAGCATGCAGGGCGGGGTGGGATCGCTCGTCTGGCAGGGGCAGTTGATGCCCTGCGGGGCCGGTCCCGCAGGCAGCTATCAGTACACGCTGCCGGATGGGTATAGCACCTGCATGACGCAGGGGCAGTATGACCAGTCCGTCGCGCAAGAGTGTTCCGCGGTGCCGGCCGGACAGCCCAATCCCGCCTGCCCGGGGCAGAACATCAATGCGGACCTCGCGCGGCAGCGGCAGGTCTTGCAGTCGCAAGCCGCGGCGGTGCTGAAGAACGCGGGGTTGAGTGCGCAGGATGCGCAGAATGAGCAGAGCCTCGTCGCTGCGGTCGAACGCCAGGCCCAGGGCGGTGCGAGCCAGAAGCAGATCCTGCAGTCCGCGCTCGCCATGGACGGGTACACCCTGCAGGCGCTCAATCGCGAGGATCGCGACTTGAACGCGCTCGCGCAGTTGCAGACCAATGTCGATCTACAGCGCCAGCAACTCGAGCAGGATCGGCAAGGCCAAGCAAACGGCGAGGCTCAGATGGATATGGTCCCGATGCCGAAGATCAATTGAGGACACTGACCATGCGCGTTCATAGCAGACGGATTCTTGCGCTCGCCGCACTTGCGGCGCTGTTGTTTCCCGCGGCCGCCCTGGCGCTGCCGGCAGGTCCGCTGCCCTCCGGCGGTGCGACGACGGGACTCCTCACCGCGATTCAGCAAGTCTTCTCCACCGCCTCGGGCGGGTGGTTGACGCATGCCACGGGCGCCGCCCAGGACCTGTTTCGCGCCCTCGCGCTCATCGAGATTTCATGGGTCGCCATCCAATGGGCCCTAAAGCGGCCCGAGCTCCATGAGCTCATCGGGAGTCTGGCCCTCAAGATCATGTTCTTCGCCGTCTTTTATTTCGGCGTCATCGGCATGGCGCCGCATTGGGTGCCGCTGCTGATCCACATATTCCATCGCGCGGGACTCATCGTGACGGGGGCCGGGTCAGCGCCGGCCGGCGCTCTCTCGCCCTCTGATCCGTCGGCGATCTTCGGGGAGAGTTGGACGGCGATCCAGGGCCTCGAGCAGTTGGTCCATCAGCACCTCTCGGCGAACCCGCTTTACGCCGGCCAGGATGTGCTGTGGGGCCTCTGCTCCGCGTTCGCGGCCCTCGTGTTCTTCCTGGCCTACGCGCTCATCGCGTTCGAGGCGCTGCTGATTAACATCGAGGCGAGCGTGATTCTCGGCGCCGGGGTGTTCATGCTCGCCTTCGCCGGGAGCAGTTGGACCACGACGTTCTCGGAAAAGTACGTGAGTTATGTGTTCAGCATCGGGGTCAAGTATTTCGTGTTGACGGTCATCCTCGTGGCCGGCGTGCACCTCCCGCAATACATTCAACACGTGTTCACCGCGCTTGGCCAGGACAAGGGCGGCGGTCCATTCGCGCCGCTCGCCGCCTCGATGGTGACGCTGGTCTACGGGGTCACCGGCCTCATGGCGCCGGGGATCGCCGGCAGCATGCTCTCGGGGAGCCCTTCACTCTCGACCGGCAGCTTCATGGGCGCCGCGGCGGGCGGCGCGGGCGTGGCGGCGGCGGGCCTCGGCGCGGCGGCCGGCGTCGCGGGCATGGCTGGATCCGGAGCCGCCGGCCTTGCCGCCATGGCGAAACGGCTCGGTGGCGGTGCCTCGGCGGTAGGCGGTATCGCGGCCGACATGGGGGCCATGGGCATGTTGGGGAGCATGGCCGGCAAGAACGGGCCTGCCGCAGGTTCGGGCGGTGGAGTCGCGGGCCTCGCCCGCGCAACGGGATCGAGTTCGCGCGGACCGGTCGGCAGCCTCGGTGGAGGCTCGGGAGCCTCTGCGGCTGGCGCCGCACGTGCCGGCGGCGGCGGCAGCGGTGCGCGATCTGGCGGCCCGACCGGCACGGCCGGCCGCACCGGTGCGTGGACGGTGGATTCGGCCGGCACAGCCCGGCCCGGAGGGCCAAGCCCTTCAGGCGGCACTCGCCCGGCAGGCCGCAGCGGGACCGCCGCGGGCGGATCAGCGCCGAATATTCGGTTCGGGGACCGCGACGGAGGTTCGGCGTCGCGTCAGGCGGGGGCGGCCGGCTCTGGGGCCGCCCCCGGCCAAGGACCGGCGAATGGCCTGAGCGGAGGCTCAGGCGCCGCAGGTCCGACGGGCGGTAGTTCGACGGGCCAAGCTCACCCCGGCCAGGATCGTGGCGCAGACTCGAATACAGGCGGCCCTGCGGGCGGCACCGGCCCTGCGGGCGGCGGGCCTGCCGCCGGCAATGTGCCTCCGGGGACAGCCGCGGGAAGTGGCCAGGATGGCATCGCGGACCCGAAGGGGACTGCGCCGGGCGCCGCCGCAGAGGGTGCGGGGGCGGAGAAGGCCGGCAAGGGATTCTTCAGCCGCACCGCCGCTCAGCACGCGGCGAACGTCGCCAAGCACGCCTCGCGCGGCATCGGCCACGCGCAGGACGCCCTGCGCCATCAGGGGCTCTCAGGGGGGATCAATATCCGGCTGAATCATCCGGAATAGCGCCCGGATTGCGGCACAGCTCGAAAAGCGTGTCTTTTGTCTCGCTTTGCCCCTAGTACCCCTTGCG
>JAJYUA010000050.1 GCA_021792755.1 Pseudomonadota bacterium | reverse complement strand
ACCTCGGGCATTCGGCAGGATCCGGCGGGCGAAGGGCCGTTCCGTTTCCTGGCGCATCTGCGCCAGCGACCGCGGAACTCGCAGCGCCCGCGGCACAGGTGTAGGGTCTTGCGCAAATCGCCTCGGCAATTTCAGCCAATAAGCATATGGCCAACCAAAACATACGTATCCGGCTGAAAGCCTTTGATCACCGGCTGATCGACAGCTCGGCGCGCGAGATCACCGATACCGCCAAGCGCACCGGCGCCACGGTCCGCGGTCCGGTCCCGCTGCCGACCAAGATGGAGCGCTTCACCGTGCTGGTTTCTCCGCACACGGACAAGGACGCGCGCGACCAGTACGAGCTGCGCACGCACAAGCGGTTGATGGACATTCTGAATCCGACCGACAAGACCGTCGATGCGCTGATGAAGCTCGAGCTGCCGGCCGGAGTGGACGTCCAAATCAAGCTGAACTGATCCCTCCCTCGGGCGCAGCGGGCGATGGAATCGCCGGGAGCGATCTTGGACGGCTTGAAGGGGCGGTCCTGATGGCGCGCGGCCGAGGAGCGGCCGAGCGCGGCCAGTGCCCTTTGCCGGGGGATCTGCTGCGGCGCACACGGGCCTGAGGGCCCGCGGCGACCCTGCAGCGTGCTGCTGCAAACGTCGAAGACGACTTGCAGCCGATAAAGAAGGGCGCGTATACTTCGCGCCCCTTTGCATCGGGCGAGGTTGGGGCATCGGCTCCAAGACCACTCGAGATCGGCGGGTTCTCCGCCGCGCGGCCCTCCCGGGTCGTGCCATCTCAGTCGTTGCACCTCGTTCGGGTAGTCCGGCACCGGTGACCATCCTGGCAATCGTTTCAGGGTGGGGCGCGGGACGGGGAATGGGTGAAGAAATGCGCTAACGGCGCGGTGAGGCCGGTGGCACGGCACAGCAGGCGAAGGGCCGCTGCGTTCCCCGGGGCTGTTGTTCCGGCGCGGACCGGCCTCAGAGGGCCTGCGGTATCCGTGCGAGGTCTCGCGCAAATCGCCTCGGCGATTTGCGCCAATGAACGAGAGGCTAGGCAATGACAATCGGAGTCGTCGGCCGCAAGGCGGGCATGACGCGCATCTTCACGGACGGCGGCGAGACGGTGCCGGTCACCGTGATCGAGGTGCTGCCCAATCGCGTCACTCAGGTGAAATCCGAGGACAAGGACGGCTACCGTGCCGTTCAAGTCACCTATGGTGAGCGTCGCCCGCAGCTGTATTCCAAGGCCGCGAATGGCCATTTCGCCAAGGCCGGCGTCACCCCGGGGCGTGCGCTGGTGGAGTTTCGTCTGGCGGCCGGCGAGCGGAGCGAGCTCGTCGCCGGCGCGGAGGTCAAGGTCGATCTGTTCAAGGCGGGCGAGGCCGTGGACGTCACCGGCACCACCATCGGCAAAGGATTTGCCGGCACCATGAAGCGGCACAACTTCGCCGGACAGCATGCCACCCATGGTGTATCCGTGTCGCATCGCGCGCCGGGCTCGATAGGCCAGCGGCAGACGCCGGGGCGCGTGTTCAAGGGTCGGCGCATGTCCGGCCACATGGGCGTGGTGCGTCGTACCACCGAGAACCTCGAGGTCGTGCAGGTCGATCTGGAGCGCAATCTGCTGCTGATCCGCGGCGCGGTGCCTGGAGCCGAGGGTGGGCAGGTCATCGTCCGTCCGTCGCTGAAGGCTGGCCGGCGCGCGCTGCGCAAGACCATCGCGCCGATCAAGGCCGGCTCGGCCCCGTCGGCCAACCCGATGAAGCAGTCGAAGAAGTAAGTCGCCATGAAGCTCAAGATGGTCAATGGAGCCGGCGAGCTCCAGGTTTCCGAGGCCGCCTTCGGCCGGGAATTCAACGAGGCGCTGGTGCACCAGGTGGTGACGGCGTACCGGGCCGGCGCCCGCGCCGGGACGAAGGCGCAGAAGACTCGCGCCGAGGTGAGCGGCGGCGGCAGGAAGCCCTGGAGTCAGAAAGGCACCGGCCAGGCCCGTGCCGGCTCGAACCGCTCGCCCATCTGGGTCGGCGGCGGGCGCACCTTCGCGGCCAAGCCCCGCAGCTTCGAGCAGAAGGTCAACCGCAAGATGTATCGCGGCGCCATCCGCTCCATGCTCTCGGAGCTGGCGCGCACCGAGCGGCTGGTGGTGGCGGAGCACCTTTCGCTCGATGCGCCGAAGACGAAGCTGCTTGCCGGACAGCTCAAGGCGTGGGCGCTGTCGAGCGTGCTCATCGTCGTCGAGGCGCCCGACGAGAAGCTGTTCCTGGCCGCGCGCAACCTGCCACATGTCGAGGTGATCGAGGCGTCCGCGCTCAACCCGCTGTCGCTGGTCCGCCGTGAGAAGGTGTTGATGACCGTCGGCGCCGTGAAGATGCTGGAGGAGCGCCTGCAGTGAACAAAGAGCAGCTGATGAACGTGCTGATCGCGCCGCACGTGACGGAAAAGACCGCGCGCGCGATGCAGGACCACAACCAATACACGTTCCGTGTCCGGCGCAATGCCACCAAGACCGACATCAAGAAGGCCGTCGAGCTGATGTTCGAGGTCAAGGTGAGCGGTGTGCAGGTGGTCAACGAGCCGGGCAAGCAGCGCCGCTTCGGCAAGACGATCGGGCGCACACAGGACTGGAAGAAGGCCTACGTGAGTCTGGCCGCCGGCCAGGCGATCGACTACGAAGCCCGGGCGAGAGGCTGATCGGAAATCACTGCCATGTCACTGATCAAGTACAAACCAACCTCGCCCGGTACGCGCTCGGTCGTCAAGATCGACCGCTCCCACCTGCACAAGGGCGGGCCCTACCTGCCGCTCACCGCCTCGCAAAGCAAGACCGGCGCGCGCAACCACTCCGGCCGCATCACGACCCGCCACCACGGCGGCGGCTCGCGGCAGAAGTACCGGATCGTCGACTTCCAGCGCGACAAGGACGGCATTCCTGGCGTCATCGAGCGCCTGGAGTACGATCCGAATCGCACCGGCCACATCGCGCTGGTGAAGTACGCCGATGGCGAGCGTCGCTACATCCTGGCGCCCAAGGGACTCAAACCCGGCGAGGAGATCCGCTCGGGCGCGGACTCGCCCATCAAGCCCGGCAACGCCATGCAGCTGCGGCACATCCCGGTCGGCACCACGCTGCACAATGTGGAGCTCAAGCCCGGCAAGGGCGGCCAGCTCGCCCGCAGCGCCGGCGGCTCGGTGGCCTTTGTGGCCCGCGAGGGCAGCTACGCCTATCTCAGGTTGAAGTCGGGCGAGACGCGCAAGGTACACATCGACTGCCGCGCCACCATTGGCGAGGTCGGCAACGACGAGCACAACCTGCGCAGCTACGGCAAGGCCGGTGCCAAGCGCTGGCGCGGTGTCCGTCCGACGGTGCGTGGTCTGGCGATGAATCCGGTCGACCATCCGCACGGCGGCGGCGAGGGCAAGTCCGGCCAGGGCAACCCTCACCCGGTCTCGCCGTGGGGCTGGAACACCAAGGGATTCAAGACCCGTAACAACAAACGCACCGACAACATGATCGTCCAGCGCCGGAAAAACCGGAAGCGCTAGCGGGAGCACGAGCCAAGATGCCACGTTCATTGAAGAAGGGCCCGTTCGTCGACCTGCACCTCGCCAAAAAGGTGCAGGTGGCCGCCGCGAGGAACGACCGCAAGCCGATCAAGACCTGGTCGCGCCGCTCCGTGGTCGTGCCCGAGATGGTCGGCCTCACCCTCGCCGTACACAACGGCCGGCAGCACATCCCGGTGCTCGTCACCGAGAACATGGTCGGGCACAAGCTCGGCGAGTTCGCCCCTACCCGCACCTTCAAGTCGCATTCGGGCGACCGCAAGGTTCAGGCTGAGAAGTAGGCAGCCGCAGGAGACACACCATGCAAGTCATCTCCAAGCTGCGCTACGCGCGCATCTCGCCGCAGAAATGCCGGCTGGTCGCCGACTTGGTGCGGGGAAAATCCGCCGGCAACGCTCTCGCCACGCTCCAGTATCAGCCCAAAAAGGGCGCGGAGCTGGTGCGCAAGGTGCTCGCCGCCGCGGTCGCCAACGCCGAGCATAACCACGGCGCCGACATCGATGAGCTGAAAGTCTCGCTCATACAGGTCGATACCGCGCCGGTGCTCAAGCGTTTTGCCGCGCGGGCCAAGGGCCGCGGCGCACGCATCGTCAAGCGCAACAGCCACATCACCGTCGCCGTGAGCGACGGCAGGAAGGATTAACGCATGGGTCAGAAGGTCAATCCGATTGGCATCCGGCTCGGCATCACGCGCGAGTGGACCTCGCGCTGGTTCGCAGGCCGTGAGCAGTTCGCGCAGCACGTGCACACCGATTTCCGCGTGCGCGAGTTCCTGAAGAGGAAGCTCGCCGAGGCCTCGGTGAGTCGCGTGCAGATCGAGCGCGCCGCGAAGAAGGTCAACATCACGATCCAGACCGCGCGCCCGGGCATCGTGATCGGCAAGAAGGGCGAGGACATCGAGAAGCTGCGCGGGGAGACGGCCCGGATGCTCGCCATGCCTGTGGGGGATGTGAGAATCAACATCGCCGAGATCCGCAAGCCCGAGCTCGATGCGCAGCTGGTCGCCGACAGCATTGCGCAGCAGATCGAGAAACGCGTGATGTTCCGCCGCGCCATGAAGCGGGCGGTGATGAGCACCATGCGCAGCGGAGCGCTCGGGGTGAAAGTGCGTGTCTCCGGACGTCTGAACGGCGCGGAGATCGCACGCACCGAGTGGTACCGCGAAGGTCGCATCCCGTTGCATACCTTCCGCGCGGACATCGATTACGGCCTGTCCGAAGCCAAGACCACCTACGGTGTGATCGGCGTGAAGGTGTGGATTTTCAAGGGCGAGGTGTTCGAGAAGACCGAGCTCGAGAAGCCGGCCGAGGGCGAAAGCGCGCCGGCGGCCGCCGCGGAAGCGCCGGCGCAGGCTTGATGGAGCGGTAGAGCATGCTGCAACCGAAACGCACCAAGTACCGCAAGCAGTTCAAGGGCCGCAACGGCGGCCTGGCACACCGCGGCAGCGATGTGTCCTTCGGCGAATACGGCCTGAAGGCGACCAGCCGCGCGCGCATGACTGCGCGTGAGATCGAGGCGGCGCGCCGCGCCGTGGCTCGCTACGTCAAGCGCGGCGGCCAGATCTGGATCCGGGTCTTCCCGGATGTGCCGATCAGCAAGAAGCCCCTCGAGGTCCGAATGGGCAGCGGCAAAGGTAACATCGAGTACTACGTCGCGCGCGTTCAGCCGGGCAAAGTGCTCTTCGAGATGGAAGGCGTCGATGAGGCGACGGCACGCGAGGCGTTCCGTCTCGCCGGCTCGAAGCTGTCCGTGTCCACCATGTTCGTCAAACGGCAGGTTCGGTGATGAAGCGCGGAGAGATCAAGCAGTACCGCGAGAAGCTCGGGAAATGCTCGCCGGCCGAGCTCGTCGAGGAATTGGTGAAGCTGCGCAAGGAGCAGTTCGCGCTGCGTCTGCAGCGCGCCAGCGGCCAGGCGCCGAAGCCTGACCAGTTCGGGGTGGCACGCCGCAACATCGCGCGCGTGAAGACCGTCCTGCGCCAGCAGCGCGCGAGCGGAGAGAGCAAATGAGCGAGAATTCCGTTTCTTCCGGCGCGCAGGGCGCGCCGTCCCCTGTCGCGGGCGCGCAAGCCCAGGCGGCGGAGCAGTCGAAAAAAGGCCAGCGCACCCTCACCGGGCTGGTGGTGAGCGACAAGATGCGCAAGACCGTCGCCGTCGAGATCGAGCGGCTGGTCAGGCACTCGCGCTACGGCAAGTACGTGCGCCGCACCACCAAGCTCCTCGCCCACGACGAGCAGGGCGAGTCGCACGTCGGGGACCTGGTGACCATCACTCCGTGCCGGCCGCTCTCCAAGCGCAAATCCTGGCGGCTGCTCGAGGTGGTGAAGAAGGCCGAGGAGATCAAGGGGAAGCAGGCATGATCCAGCTTCGCACCCTCCTGTCGGCCGCGGACAACAGCGGCGCGCGCACGCTGATGTGCATCAAGGTGCTCGGCGGCTCGCGCCGCCGCTACGCCACCGTGGGCGATGTCATCAAGGTCAGCGTCAAGGACGCGATCCCGCGCGGCAAGGTGAAGAAGGGCGAGGTCTACGACGCGGTAGTGGTGCGCACTCGCCGCGGTGTGCGCCGGTCCGACGGCTCCCTCATCCGCTTCGACGGCAACGCCGCGGTGCTGCTGACCAACAAGCTCGAGCCGATCGGCACCCGCATCTTCGGGCCCGTCACGCGAGAGCTGCGCACTCAGCGGTTCATGAAGATCATCTCGCTCGCCCCCGAGGTGCTGTGATGGGCAACAAGATACGCAAGGGCGACAACGTGATCGTGTTGAGCGGCCGCGACAAGGGCCGCCGCGGCGCGGTGCTGCAGGTCCTGCCGGGCGCTCTGGTGCTCGTCGAGGGCATCAACAGGGTAAAGAGGCACACCCGGGCGAACCCGCAAGCCAACTCCCCGGGGGGCATCGTCGACAAGGAGATGCCGATGCCGCTGTGCAAGGTGGCGCTGTGGAACCCCTCTGCCAAGAAAGGCGACCGCGTCGGGTTCAAGACGCTTGCCGACGGCAAGAAGGTGCGCTTCTTCAAATCCAACGGAGAGATGATCGACGCCTGAGGGCGCCGGTCGCGACATAACGTATGGCCAGGCTACTTGAGTACTATCGCGCGCAGGTCGTGCCCCGCCTGCAGAAAGACCTCGGCATCGGCAATCCGATGCAGGTGCCGCGCATCACCAAGATCACGGTGAACATGGGCGTGGGCGAAGCGGTCGCCGACAAGAAGGTGATGGATGCCGCCACCGCGGATCTCGCCAAGATCAGCGGTCAGAAGCCGCTCGTCACCCGCTCGCGCAAGGCGATCGCCTCGTTCAAGATCCGCGCGGGGCTGCCCATCGGCTGCAAGGTGACGCTGCGCGGGGAGCGCATGTACGAGTTCCTCGACCGTCTGATCAACATCGCAATGCCGCGCATCCGCGATTTTCGCGGCGTCTCGCCGCGCTCCTTCGATGGCCATGGCAACTACAGCCTGGGCGTCAAAGAGCAGATTATCTTCCCCGAGATCCAGTACGATCAGATCGATCAGATCCGGGGCATGGACATCACGATTACGACGACGGCGAGGGACAACCGTCAGGGTCGAGCGCTGCTCGAGGCTTTCAACTTCCCTTTCCGGAAGTAGTGAGGAACCGGTACGCCTATGGCGAAGACGAGCATGGTCGAGCGCGAGAAGCGTCGCGCCAGAGTCGTGAAGAAACACGCGGCCAAGCGGGCTCAGCTGAAGGAGCTGATCCGCAGCCCCAAGACTTCACCCGAGGATCGAGTGGCCGCGCAAGCGAGGCTGCAGGGCATGCCTCGGGACGCGAGTCCCTCGCGCATGCGCAACCGCTGCGCCATCACGGGCCGCTCCCGTGGGGTGTATCGCAAGTTCGGTTTGTCGCGCGTGAAGATCCGCGAGGTCGCCAATCGGGGCGAGATCCCGGGCCTCTCGAAGGCGAGCTGGTGAGGAGCGCCGTATGAGCATGACCGATCCAATCGCGGATCTGCTGACGCGCATCCGCAATGGCCAGGCCTCGGGCAAGGCCGAGGTGCACCTCGCCTCGTCCAGGCTCAAGACCGCCATCGTCAAGGTGCTGAAGGAAGAGGGCTACATCGCCGACTTCCGTCTCGAGGCCGAGAGCGGCAAGCCGACGTTGACCATTGGCCTGAAGTATTACGAGGGTCGCCCGGTGATCGATCGCCTCGAGCGGGTGAGCCGCCCGGGCTTGCGGATCTACCGCGGCAAGGACGAGCTGCCCAAGGTGCTCGGCGGGATGGGGACGGTGATCGTCTCCACCCCGAAGGGCGTCATGACCGACCGGCAGGCGCGCTCCCTCGGGCAGGGCGGCGAAGTGCTGTGCATCGTCGCCTGATCGGAGTTCCGACCCCATGTCTAGAATAGCCAAAGCTCCGGTTCCTCTGCCGCAGGGTGTGACCGCCACGGTGGCCGAAGGGGCAATTACGGTGAAGGGCGCCAAAGGCTCTCTCACGTTGAGCCTGGTTCCCGGGGTGTCGGTGGCTCACGCCGACAAGCTCCTGAGGGTCCAGTATTCCGATCCGGACAAGGCGCGCATGCACGCCGGGTCGATCCGCGCGCACCTGGCCAACATGGTGCACGGGGTCTCCAAGGGCTACGAGAAGAGGCTCGAGCTGGTGGGCGTGGGCTTTCGCGCCCAGGTGCAGGGCAAGACCCTCAACCTTACGCTCGGCTTCTCGCACCCGGTGAACTTCTCCATTCCGGAGGGCATCACCATCGAGACCCCGAGCCAGACCGAGATCGTCATCAAGGGGATCGACGTCCAGAAGGTCGGCCAGGTAGCCGCCGAGATTCGCGACATCCGCCCGCCCGAGCCTTACAAGGGCAAAGGCGTGCGCTATGGCGGAGAGCAGATTTCCCTGAAAGAGGGGAAGAAGAAATGATGATGACGAAGAAGGAGCGGCGCCTGCGCCGCGCCGTGAAAACCCGCGCGCACATCCGCGATCTCGACGTGGCTCGTCTCACGGTGCATCGGACGCCGCGGCACATCTACGCCCAGGTGACCGACGCCGCCGGCGGGAAGGTGATTGCCGCGGCCTCGACACTGCAGGAGGCGGTGCGCACGGGCCTCAAGGGCACGGGCAACGCCGATGCTGCCAAGGCGGTCGGCCGGGCCATTGCGGAGCGCACGCGCGCAGCCGGCGTCACCCGGGTCGCGTTCGACCGGGCTGGATTCAAATACCACGGGCGAGTCCGAGCGCTCGCCGATGCGGCTCGCGAAGCGGGCCTCGAGTTCTAAGGTCAGGTACATCCTATGGCAAGAACGGACAAGCCCCAATCGGCCGATGAGCTCGTCGAGAAGCTGGTCGCGGTCAATCGCACCGCCAAGGTCGTCAAGGGCGGCCGGCAATTCGGCTTCACGGCGCTCACCGTGGTCGGTGACGGCGCCGGCAGCGTGGGCTTCGGTTTCGGCAAGGCACGCGAGGTGCCGGTGGCCATTTCCAAGGCCATGGCGCAGGCTCGCAAGAGCATGGTGAACGTCGCCCTGAAGAACAACACGCTGTTTTACGCTGTCAAAGGAGTGCACGGCGCAACGCGCGTCTACATGCAACCGGCCTCCGAAGGCACCGGCGTCATCGCTGGCGGCGGCATGCGCGCGGTGCTCGAGTGCGCGGGGGTGCGTAACGTGCTCGCCAAGAGCTATGGCTCGCGCAATCCGATCAACGTGGTGCGCGCCACGGTCAAGGCGCTCGCCCAGATCCGATCGCCCGAGGACATCGCTGCGAAGCGCGGCAAGACGGTCGAAGAGATCACGGGCTGAAGCACATGGGCAAGCAAGCAAAGGCGCTCAAGGTCACGCTGGTCAGGAGCCTGCACGGGCAGCTCGC
>JAJYUA010000004.1:147564-155990 GCA_021792755.1 Pseudomonadota bacterium | reverse complement strand
GGGCACGGGCAAGGAGTGCTTCGCGCGGGCGCTGCACGCCTCGAGCGAGCGCTCGGAGAAACCCTTCATCGCCGTGCATTGCGGCTCGCTGCCCGAGGCGCAGCTCGCGCAAGAGCTGTTCGGCCCGGCGCCGGCCGCCGCGCCCGAGATGCGCAGCCGCATCCTGCAGGCCGACGGCGGCACCCTGTTCCTCGATGACGTCGGGGAGCTGCCGCTCAGCCTGCAGGCCCGGTTGCTGCACGTCATCGAGGAGCGGCAGGTGCCGGCGGCGGGCGAGCCGGTGCGCATCGACCTGCGGCTGATCAGCTCCTCGCGCACCGGGCTGCAGGAGAAAGTGCGCCGCGGGGAATTCCGCGAAGATCTGTTCTACCGCCTGCAGGGCCTGGCGCTCACGCTGCCGCCGCTGCGCGAGCGCAAGGACAAGGCGGCGCTCATCCGCCACGTGTTTGCCCAGGAAAGCGCCGCCACGCCCTCGGTGGCCATGGGCGAGGACCTCGTCGAGGCCCTCAAGGCCTACAGCTGGCCGGGCAACATTCGCCAGCTGCGCAACGTCCTGCGCGGCATGATCGCCATGCGCTCGAGCGAGCAGCTCGAGGCGGTCGGCCTGCCGGGCGACTACGGGGCCGGCGAGCCGCTGTCGCCGCGCGAGCTGCCCCGGGAAGCGCTCGACCTGAACCCGCTCGAGCAAGCCGAGCGCGGCGCGCTGCTGCACGAGATCGAGCTGCACCACGGCAACATCAGCCGCGTGGCGCACGAGCTCGGCATCGGCCGCAATACGCTCTACCGCAAGATGCGGCGGCTGCGGATCACGTTGCCCGTGCGACACTGAAGCCGCCTTTGCCGCTCTTTGCCGGGCACCGGAGTGTGTCATTTTTCAACAAACGACACAGCCCTGTCACGCTGGCGGAACACCTTGCGGTGTCCGGGGCGTGGTCTGTTCACTACAGCCTTCATTGCTCTTCGATTCCCGGCAAGCTAGCGGCGTACCGGGCGCGCATCAGGCCGGCGGCGATCCGACAGCGCCGCCGCGCCACATGCGACCAGGACGGCACGAGGATGGCCTTGCGTCGCTTTGTGTCCCGGACGCGACAGTCGCGCCGATTGGGTGGCACGGCGCTTGCAGTGCCGTGTCCGTCAACGCACAACAAGGGGGTTATTTCGATGAGACTGCACAGCATCTCTCCGCGTAGCCTGTCCGGCGCTCTGGCCGGCGTTCTCATCCTAGGCCTTGCCGTCGGCGCAGGGGCTCCGGCCGCGCATGCGATCGGCGTGAAGGCCGGGAAATGGACGTTGAAATTCAACGGCAACGTCAATGCGCATTACATCTTCTCGCACTGCCAGAACCTCTCGAACGCCGCGGACGTCACGGGCGGCCTGTCCTGCGTGACGGCTACCAAGGCGGGCGGCGGATCCTCGTCGGTGTCAAACGGCCTGCTGCCGGCGGCGCTCACGGTGAGCGGGGCTACCACACAGGACGGCTATGACATCGGCTTCACCTTCGGGCTGTACCCGGGCATCAGCACCAACGACGGCGGCAGCCCGAATCTGCAGACCGGCGCGGGCAATTTCGGTCATACCGCCCTCGGCACGGCGGGCCTGGATATCCGCCAGGTTTTCCTCACCGTGGGCAACAAGACCATGGGCACCATCATGGCGGGCAGGAACATCGGCCTGTTCCAGTCCGATGCCATCCTCAACGACATGACGCTGCTCGGGGTGGGCGCCGGCAACGGCAACTACGCTGCGCCGGCCAATACCTCGCTCGGCTCGATCGGGCTGGGCTACATCTACACCGACTGGCTCTCGCAGATCGACTACACCACCCCGAACCTGTACGGAACGAAGATCACCGTCGGCATCTTCGATCCGCTCAACACGCTCGGGCAGATTCCCGTCAACCACTCCACTCCCGGCTTCCAGGCGAAAATCGCCTACAAGGCAGGTCCGGTCTACCTCTCGGCGAGCGGCCTGTACCAGAGGCAGGCGATCTCCTGCACGGACCCGGCGCTCGCCCCCGGGGCCTGCGGCGCCGGCACGTATGAGCTCAAGTACAGCAGCACCGGATTCGATATCGGCGGCATGTACACCATGGGACCGTTCCAGGCGATGGGCTGGTACTACCGCGCCAAGGGCGTCGGCACCACCGGTCTGTTCGTGCTGTCGAACGACATGCTCGGCGTGCCGCGCACCTCCGAGGGGTTCATCGCCCAGTTGACCTATACGGTCGGCAAGACGAAGTTCGGGGTGAATTACGGCCAAAGCCGGCTCGACCCCACCGCCAACGACCTCTCCAGCCCGGCGTCGGTGTTCGCGGGCACCGACCTGCCGACGCTGGTGAAAAAGAACGACAAGTGGACCTTCGGTGTCTATCACCACCTGACCCGCGACCTGCTGCTGGTCGGGGAGTTCAGCCGGCTGCGCTCGACCAACGACCTGAACCAGAAGAACACCAGCTGGAACATTAACGCCGGGCTGTTTCTGAGCTTCTAACAGACTCGGCGCCTGCGGTGCCGGTGGTCCGCTCGCGCGGGCCACCGGCACGTCTTTTTCCGCGCCCGCCGCAGCGGCGGGCCGGCAGACGGCAGCCTGCCCCGGGGGAGATTGCGCAGCGCGAAGAGCGCGCCAGGATGGCGGCTCTGCGCGGCGGGCGCGCAGCCAAAGACAGCGCGGCGATTGGCCGCGGCGCGCTTGCCGACAATCATGATTTTCATGATTCCCCCGCGGGCGCCCGCGCCCGTAAGATGCTGCGGCGCGCGCCCGACCGGCGCGGAATCAACCGGAGCTCCCCCGCAGCCATGAAAGCACCGCCCCCGTCACGGACAGCGCTCCCCTTTGCGGCACTCGCCGCTCTCGCCCTCGCCTGCGGCGCACACGCCGGCCCCGCCCGGGCGGCCGCGCCGCCGGCGCTTTCCGGCATCGTGATCACGGCGACGCGCATTGCAACGCCCGCCTTCGATGTGCCGGCCACCATCTACAGCGTGCCGGGCGCACAGCTGCGCAGCGACTCTCTCGGGGTGAATTTCGCCGATGCGGCGCAAGGGGTTCCCGGACTGTTGGCGCGCAACCAGTACAACTACGCCCAGGATCAGCAGATCTCGATCCGCGGCATCGGCGCCGGATCGGCCTTCGGGGTGCGCGGCGTGCGCATCTACCAGGATGGCATTCCGCAGAGCGGCCCGGGCGGCCAGGGGGAGATCTCGCAGTTCAATCTCGGCTCGGCCGCCCGCGTGGAGGTGCTCGAGGGGCCGTTCTCGGCGCTGTACGGCAACTCCTCCGGCGGGGTGATCCAGCTGTTCACCGCCCGCGGCAGCGCTCCGGGCACCGTGCGCACCGACCTCGGCTTCGGCAGCTTCGGGGCCGTGCGCGCCGGCGTCGATGCCGAGGATGCGCTCGGCCGGCTCGATTACAACCTCGACTTCACGCACTTCTCCTGGCAGGGCTTCAGGCCCCACCAGGGCGCCCGCAGCGAGTCCTTCAACGCCAAGGTGGATTACGCCTTCGGCCGCCATGACCGGCTGACATTCATCGCCAACGTGATCTCGCGGCCGAACTCGAACGATGCGCAGGGCCTCACCGCGGCGCAATTCGCCGCCAATCCCGACCAGACCTCCGCTGCCGCGATCGCCTTCGACAC
Source organism: Pseudomonadota bacterium (assembly GCA_021792755.1). Lineage (GTDB taxonomy): Bacteria > Pseudomonadota > Gammaproteobacteria > Steroidobacterales > Steroidobacteraceae > 13-2-20CM-66-19. Next base: position 152,356 of record JAJYUA010000004.1, on the reverse strand, counting down.
CCGCAAGAGCCTCGGCCAGCAGGAAGGCGGCCTCATCTACCATCTCGGCCTCACCGCCCACCAGTCGCTGCGCCTCATGGGCTATTACGGCCATCGCACGGTGCTGCAGTTCCTGTCGATCCCGGTCGGTGCGCAGCGGGCTCCGACCAGCGCCGGCGCGGTGATCGCCCTCGACCGCGGCTTCGGCGGGGGCAACGCGCGCTGGACCTGGCAGGGGCCGATCGCCGGCCGCAAGGTCTCCTGGGTCACCGGCCTGAGCTTCAACAAGGCGAACGAGCTGCGCCGCGGCTACGACAACTTCATCGGCAGCACGCTCGGGGTCGAAGGGGCGATGCGGGAAAACGAAAACAACGTCGACTGGAACTTCGACGAGTACACTCAAGCGAGCTGGAATTTCGCTCCGCGCTGGACGCTCACCGCGGGCGTGCGCCACAGCGAGGTGCGCTTCGTCACCGTCGACAATCTGATCACGCCGGCCACCGGCAACGGCAGCGGTGCGGCCACGTACACGGCCACCTCTCCGGTGGCCGGCATCCTGTACGCCATGCGCCCCTGGCTTCACCTGTACGCCTCGTTCGGCCAGGGATTTCAGACACCGATCAGCTCGGAGCTCGCGTACCGCCTGAACGGCGAGCCGGGGCTGAACTTCGCGCTGCGGCCGGCACGCAGCAACAACGGGGAGATCGGCGCCAAATTCCAGGTGGGGCGCGCGCTCTCGGGCGGGATCGCCGCCTTCCTCACCCACACCAGCGATGAGATCGTGGTCGTATCGAACCTCGGCGGCCGCAGCACCTATCAAAATGCCGGACGCACCCGCCGCAGCGGCGTTCAGGCCTCCCTCGATTATCGCTTCGCGCCCGAGTGGCAGGCTCGGTTCGCCTATACCTACGTCAATGCAATCTACATCGACGCCTATCGGACGTGCACCACGATACCCTGCGCGGTTCCGAACGTGGTCGTGCCGGCGGGCAATCGCCTGCCCGGCATACCGCGCAACGACGCCTACGCGAAGCTCGGCTGGGGCGGGGCGCTCGGCTGGCACGCCAGCCTGAGCGGTCAGTACATGGGCGCGATCCCGGTCAACAGCCTGAATTCGGCGTACGCCGGCGCCTACCCCGTGTTCAACGTGACGGGCGGCTACCGTGGCAGACTCTGGTCCGATCCGGCCAACGTGTTCGTACGGGTCAACAACGTATTGAACCGCCGCTACGTCGGCGCAGTGATCGTGGGTGCCGCGGGCGGCGGCTATTTCGAGCCGGCGCCAGGCGCCAACGTATTCGCGGGCTTCACCGTTTCCCTGCGCTAGGAGCTGTTCCATTCCGCCACACCCGCCGCGGCGCACTCTCGCTCCGCTGCGAAACATCATTGCCCGTGGAGGGGCGGGAGCATAATCGTCGATGCTCGTCGCTGCCTGCAGGGATGTCCTCGGGCCTGGTGATCCAGGCATCCGTACCGATGGCATGCCGCTTGCAGCGCAACGGGCCATAGGGGTTCAACCGCGAGGCCAGTCATGTCCATCACTCCCAGCTCCCACGGACGCGTGAAGGTCCAGCTCAAGAAGCAATACGGCAACTACATCGGCGGGAAGTGGCTGCCTCCCGTTCGCGGGGAGTATTTCACCAACCTCACTCCCGTCACGGGCGCGGCCCTGTGCGAGATACCGCGCTCCACGGCCGAGGACATCGAGCTCGCGCTCGATGCCGCGCACGCCGCCAAGGCCGCCTGGGGGCGCACCTCGCCCGCCGAGCGGGCCGTCGTGCTCAACAAGATCGCCGACCGCATGGAGGAGAAGCTCGAGCTGCTCGCCACGGTGGAGACCTGGGACAACGGCAAGCCGATCCGCGAGACCATGGCCGCCGACCTGCCGCTCGCCGTGGATCATTTCCGCTACTTCGCCGGCTGCATCCGCGCCCAGGAGGGCTCGGTCTGCGAGATCGACGAGGACACGGTCGCCTACCACTTCCACGAGCCGCTCGGGGTCGTCGGACAGATCATCCCGTGGAACTTCCCGTTGCTGATGGCGGCCTGGAAGCTCGCCCCGGCGCTCGCCGCCGGCAACTGCGTGGTGCTGAAGCCTGCCGAGCAGACTCCGCTGTCGATCCTGGTGTGGCTCGAGACGGTCGGGGACCTGCTGCCCCCGGGCGTGCTCAACGTCGTGAACGGCTTCGGCGTGGAAGCGGGCAAGCCGCTCGCCTCCAGCAAGCGCATCGCCAAGGTCGCCTTCACCGGCGAGACGACCACCGGGCGACTGATCATGCAGTACGCCTCGCAGAGCCTGATTCCCGTGACGCTCGAGCTCGGCGGCAAATCGCCCAATGTGTTCTTTGCCGATGTGTGCGCCCGCGACGACGACTTCTTCGACAAGGCCCTCGAGGGGTTCGTCATGTTCGCGCTGAACCAGGGCGAGGTGTGCACCTGTCCCTCGCGCGCGCTCATCGAGGAGTCGGTCTACGAGCGCTTCATGGAGCGCGCGCTGAAGCGCGTGGCACAGGTGCGGCAGGGCGATCCGCTCGACCCGACCACGATGATCGGCGCACAGGCCTCCCACGAGCAGCTCGAGAAGATCCTCACTTACCTCGATCTCGGCAGGCAGGAAGGCGCCGAATGCCTGATCGGCGGGGAGCGCAACCGCCTCGGCGGGGAGCTCGCGAACGGCTACTACATCCAGCCGACGGTGTTCAAAGGCAACAACAAGATGCGCATCTTCCAGGAGGAGATCTTCGGCCCCGTGGTCTCGGTGACCACGTTCCGGGACATGGACGAGGCGCTCGCCATCGCCAACGACACGCTCTACGGCCTCGGCGCCGGCGTATGGTCACGCGACGCCAACACCTGCTATCGCATGGGCCGCGGCATCCAGGCGGGCCGGGTCTGGACCAACTGCTATCACGCCTATCCGGCGCACGCGGCGTTCGGCGGCTACAAGCAGTCGGGCATCGGGCGCGAGACCCACAAGATGATGCTCGATCACTACCAGCAGACCAAGAACCTGCTGGTGAGCTACTCGCCGAAGGCGCTCGGATTCTTTTAGGGTCGCTTCGCTGGACGCAAGCCGTGTCAGCGCCACGGAGGCGGCTCTCGAGCTGATCGGCCGGCTCGTGGCACTGCATGGCCCGCTCATGTTCCACCAATCCGGGGGCTGCTGCGACGGCAGCTCCCCCATGTGCTACCCGCGCGGCGAGCTGCTCGTCGGGGAGCAGGACGTGCTGCTCGGGGACATCGGCGGGCAGCCGTTTTACATGAGCGAGGCGCAATTCCAGTACTGGCGGCACACCCACCTCATCATCGACGTCGTGCCCGGGCGCGGCGGCATGTTCTCGCTCGAAGGCCCGCTCGGCGTGCGCTTCCTCACCCGCTCGCGCCTCTACAGCGCGGAGGAGGAAACGCACCTGCCGCCAATCGCTCACGGCCCGGCATAGCGCTCGGGGCCGGCCGGACCGGCGCCTCGCCGATCTGTCATACTGGCGGACGATGTCTTGGCTCACCGTCCTTTTCGTCGTGATCGTCGTCTGCGGCCTCGCCGTGGAAGGCTGGCTGTCCTCCCGGCAGATCGCGGCGGTGCAGGCCCATCGCGAGCGCGTTCCGCAGCCCTTTGCCGCCGCGGTCAGCGTGCAGGAGCACCGCAAGGCGGCCGACTACACGCGCGCCACCGTGACGCTCAGGTGCCTCAGTGCCGCGATCGATGCGGCGCTCACGCTGGCTCTCACGATCGGCGGTGGCATCGCGGCGATCGATGCGTTGTGGCGGGGCTCGGGCTGGGCCGAGCCCTGGCTCGGGGCGGCCGTGATCGCCACCGTCGCTGCGCTGGCGCTGCTCGTCAGCCTGCCCCTGTCGCTGTGGCGCACCTTCACGCTGGAGGCGCGCTTCGGCTTCAACCGCACCACCCCGGCGCTCTTCCTGGCCGATCTCGGCAGGAACATCGCCCTCGCGGTACTGCTCGGGGGGCCCCTGGTGCTCGCTTCGCTGTGGCTGATGATGCGCGCCGGGCGACGGTGGTGGCTGTGGGCCTTTGTCTGCTGGCTGGCCGTGACGCTCCTCATCACCTGGGCGTGGCCGGCGTTCATCGCGCCGCTGTTCAACCGCTTCTCACCCCTCGAGGACGAGGCATTGAAGAAGCGCATCGAGGCGCTGCTTGCCCGCTGCGGTTTCAAATCGAGCGGCGTGTTCGTCATCGACGGCTCGCGCCGCTCCAGCCACGGCAACGCATACTTCAGCGGCATCGGCCGCAACAGGCGCATCGTGTTCTTCGACACCCTGCTCACGCTGCTCGAGCCGCCCGAGATCGAGGCCGTGCTGGCGCATGAGCTCGGCCACTTTCGCTTGAAGCACGTCCGCGCGCGCCTCCTCGCTTCCATCGCCGGGATGCTCGCTGGGTTTGCCCTGCTCGGCTGGCTCGCCGCGCAGCCGCAGTTCTATCACGCCCTCGGCGTGCCGCACCCCTCGGCGCACGCGGCGTTGCTGCTGTTCGCTCTGGCGGCCCCGGCGGTGCTGTTCTTCACCACGCCTCTCACCTCCCTGTGGTCGCGCCGGCACGAGTTCGAGGCCGACCGCTTCGCGGCCCGTCACGCCCGCGCCTCGGATCTGGTCTCGGCGCTCGTCAAGCTCTATCGCAGCAACGCCAGCACACTGACACCGGACCGGCTGTACGTGGCGTTTCATTATTCGCACCCTCCTGCCTTACAACGGATCAGCCGGCTCAAGTAACCCGCCCGGCACGCGACCTTCCCTGGACGTCGCTCCCGGCCCGCCCGTCCAGGGCGGTCGTTCGCGCGGATCGACGACACATCGGGTG